>NZ_JAHZBP010000009.1:209378-211119 GCF_019423355.1 Butyricimonas sp. | reverse complement strand
AGGCAGAAGCATCCCTTGCATTTCTGCAAAAGGGCAACAAGTATTCCATTCGGGATATGAATTGCGGGATAAGGATATTCATGACTTATCTATTCTTGATGCTATTTCAAAATCATAATTAAAAGCTGGAGGATCAATTCCCCCAGCTTTTTCAGCCCTCGTTACATCATAACTTGAATCCTCTACTTTTTCTTGGCTCTTCTGTTTTTCGTAAACCTTGCCGAAGTTTCTCCCATTGTTCTTTGAACCATTCGCCAATCGGTTGCCTGTTTATGGTCAGTACCAGTTTACTGTCATTGGTCGGATTCTTTTCCACTTTGAAAATATCATTCCTGATGTCAAACTTCCGTCTGTGCTCTTCGGAATAAATCCTGCCATTGCACCTGATAGCCTCTTTCTTCGTCAGAAGGCTCTCTATCATTTCTTTGGTGAAGCCGATGGCAGTGCATAGCTTTTCCATTCTCAACATTTCTTTGAGCATCGGGAACCATTTGAACGCCTTTTCAAGAATAGCATTCAGTCGTGATATTTCCTTGTCTTTGGCTTCAAGCTCCAGATTGTGTATTCCTTGCAGATTACGTATCTGCTTGCCGTGCTGTTCCTGCATGTGCCGCATTTGGGCTTTCAGGTCATCAATTCCCTTATCCCGTTTGGCTATTTCCTGATGCAATTCTTCATTGGATAGTTCCAGTTTCTTCATTTTTCCACTGCCGAAAAGAGAACCCACTCCGCTCACTATGACCGTAGCGGCATCGGTGGCTGCGCCTTTGAGCTTGTCCGTGCGTATCTCCGATTTCACCTGACGGAGTTTCTGTTCGGCAAGGTTTATCTGTTCTTCTTTGTGCCGCTTTGCTGCATCCATGCGTTGCAGTTCGGCTTTCTGCTTCTCAATGATGAAGTCGTTCCGTTCCAAATGTTTTTTGCCTGTTACAGCCTTTGACTGCCCACGCTCCATCAGCAGGATATCAGATGCCAAGTTTTGCATTTCGGTCATATCCTCATCATTGAGTTTGCGGCTCTTGCCTGTATCGTGGTTCATCCAGTCAAATACGATATGGGCATGGTAATTCGGTTTGAACCACCTTTCGCCTACTTGGAAACTCTCCATGTCCTCCGGTGCGGGCTGACCGTTCAGCCAATGCCCCTCGTCTTTGTGGAGGAAGATTTGGAGCGGTGTAATGCCCCATCGCCTTTGGCACTCTTCGCCAAACCTACGCACATCCTCCAGCGTGGTGTCCTGTCTGATTAGCAATACACCCTCACGGATGGGAGAACATCCCGCCACCTTGATAATCTTGCCATTCTTCCCTTTGCGCTCACGCTCCTTTTCCTGCATGGCACGGCCTGTCTTTTCTTTGACCATGCGTTTGATGTTCTCATAGTGCGTCTGCAATTCGGGACTGCCGAAATCCGGATTTATCCATTGTTCGTTATCAGCCGTAAGTTCGGACACGATGTAGATTCTGGACTTGCCGATGTTGCGCATATACTCGGCAGTCCTCCGGTTATGAGCCTCGCTTGATGCCACGTTGCAAGGCTTGATATGTATGCTTGATTTTGTTGCCATCTTTTCAATTTTTGATTCGGTAATTACTAATTTTGTTTGCTGCTTTCCGCTCATAACCGCATGGGGTTCTTAGGGGTGCAACCCATAAGCGGAGTTTCCAAAGAGAGGGTCACTCTTTGGTCGGGGTTCTCAGGGGTGAAACGCCCTGAGTGGGTCATTAGGGCAAAGCCCTAA
>NZ_JAHZBP010000009.1:0-209368 GCF_019423355.1 Butyricimonas sp. | reverse complement strand
GCGTGTAGTTATAGTGGGCTATAACCGGAAGCCTTTCGGTTTCTTGGATAGCGTGTCATTCTTCTTTCTGACGGATTGCATTTGCTCATCAGCCATGCGCTTCTGCAAATACTCGTTCAGGTCTTTGCATCCGCAGTAGATTTGTGAAGCGTCCCGTATATGCCGGGTGCTGTCGTATTCCTTGCGGATTTGCCGCAAGGCTTCCATTCCTGCACGGTCATTGTCAAAAAAGCAGTGGATGCGCTCATAGCTCCCCAACGGGTAGAGTGCCTTGGAAACATTGGCGACAGAGTTCAGCACCATGTAATCCTGCCTGTCGAAATCGGGGCATTGCGGACAGCTTTCGAGCCGCAGGGTCAGAAATGAGAGATAGTCCATAAATCCCTCAAAAACGTAACAGGTGTCCTTCGGTTCTCCTTGCTGCCGTATGTGGGTGATGTCTTTCGGCGCGATACAGCCCTTGAAATATCGGTTGCGTATCTCATAGCCGCCCAATATGTTCGGAAACGCAACGGCGAAGTACCGCTTGCCGTTGTGCGTAAACCGTGCCTCCCTGCATTCTCTTTTCGCCAGTGCCGGATTGATACCCCTTTCCTGCAAATAAGCGAGCAAGGCAGGGGAAGAAAGCGGCACGATTTCCAACTGCTGGAAACTTGGCTCCGTAAAGGACTGCTTGCGAAAAGAGAAAGAGACGGGGCGCACGTGCGGTGCCTGTTCCTCTATGCGTTTCAGAAGGTACGGCACACTGTCCGTTGCATAGAGGCGCGAAGCCAGTGCGATGATGTTGCCGCCCTTGCCGAGTGCAAAATCATACCATTGGTTCCGCTCGGTGTTCACCTTGAACGATGCTTCGGTTTCTTCCCTGAACGGCGATTTGTACCAAAGATTGATGCCCTGCCGCTTCACCGGGCTATATCCCAAGCTGTGAAGATACTCTTCCAGCCTGATTTGTTTTGCTGTCTGTATATCCATAAATGATTGTCTTTATCGCTTATTGCTTGTTTTTCTTTTCGCCAGTACCTTTTCATATAGGTTACTGGCTGTATAACCACTTCACTTTATTGTCGTATATATAGAATACGGCTTAAAGTGAAGCGGTTTGATGCTACCCTGCAACCACTTCGCTTTATCCTAATATATAGACCCCAAGAATAAAGTGAAGTGATTGCGATGATTGGGCTAATAGTGGAAATCCGGTTCGTACCTGTACTTCCTGCCGTTTTCCTGTACTATCATCCGCTTGCTCTTTAACACTGTGATGAGTTTGACCAGCTTGTTGTCGCTCAACGGAACGCCTACCAAGGCATACGATTCTTTCAGTGCTTTGCCCAGTTCCTTATACCCGTACTCGTCCTGCAACGAGAATGCGGCTTCCAGTGCTATCCGGTGCTGCTGCTCGGAAATGTCCTTGTAGGCATCAAACTTCCCGCCTTGGGGTCTGCCGGGTGTTTTGGCTTCTGTCTGGTAGTCCTCCATCAGTTCGGGCAATGCCCTTTCGTTTATGCGGAAGGCAAACGGCTCGAAGTCCATCGCACGGATGTGCATGGCGGAAACCTTGCTTATGTCCCCGTTGCTCTTGTCCTTTTCAACGAGCAGCACGGTTTCAGCCTTGTTGTTCAGCTCCGTGCCGATATGTCCCCTTGCGTTCTCATCCCCCTTGTTCTGATGGAGTATCGTGTGGATATGTATCTGCCTGTCGTCCGTCCACTGCATCAGCTTTGATATGATGCGTGTCGATTCACTGGGGCTGTTGATGTCATATACCATGTCACGGATTCCGTCTATTATCACCAGACCAAGGTTCGGCGTATGGTAGATTGCCTGTTCGACAATCCTTATGCGCTGCTCCGGCGTGTATTTCCGCAAGGCAAGGAACTCAAGGTTTTCGTTGTCCCTGTCATCGGGCAGTCCTGCCATGCGCATGATGCGTTCCATCACATTCAGGCAGTGGTGGGGGCTTTGCTCCGTATCCACGTAAAGCACTTTCCGCTTGGCTTCGGGAAGTTCAGCCGCATACCTGAGCACCGTTCCGTTCTTCAATGCCGCAGCCACGATAGCCGACACATTGAATGTCTTCTTGCTTTTGGCTTTGCCGATGGATGCGCTGAAATTTCCCAACGTGCCGATAACGGAACCTTTCACACTGAGGATTTCAGGGGCTTTCTCGTATTTTCCCGACAGGCTCAGCCGTGAGGCTTGCCAGAGGATTACCGCCTGTTCGTCCGATATTTCCCGGATGTCTTTCATATAGTCCATAGTGATTCCTCCCGTTACTTGCGTCCGCCTGTTTTCTTCCCTGCCAGTTCAAGGGCAAGTTCCGCGTCCACGATAATCTTGCGCCCTATCTGGGTGATGGCCTTGTCTATCTTTCCGCTTTTCTTTATGCGGTTGGCGGTAGGCAGGCTGCACCCGAACAGCTTGGCTATGCCGAGTATTCCGTACACATACTTCCTGCCTGTGTCCGTTACGGGCTGCGGCTGCGCTTCCGGCTGACCGGATGCGTGCCTGCTTAACATGATGAACTCTTCGCCTGTCATCTGCCAGACGGGTTTGGATAATAATTCTTGGATATTTGTCATAGTCCAATCTAATTAGTCGTTAAACAATCAGCCCTGCGCACTGGCTGTTATTTCTGTTCTCGAACGATGCAAAATTAGGTATGGTTATGGGTGGTAAGGATGGGGACGGTATAATCCGAATATCGCTGTATCTTATTGAATATCAGAAAATAAAAATACCACTCAAAAATTAATTTGAGTGGTAAAAGTGGAACTTTCGTAAAGAATCAGGATATATCACGGATTATCTGAATATATGTTCCATTTCCTTGGCGAAATTCTGGTTGCTGTCACTGGGGAAATCTGAAACAGGCTCCTTGTACTTGGATTTGTAGTAGCTGTCGTCAATATCCAGCAGTTTCAGTATTCCGGCTTTCCATTTGTCCCTGTCCTGTTTGGGGAGCTTTTCGCTCATGAGGAATATCAGATAACATACACGTATCTTCTCTCTCGGTTTGGTTTTCAGCTTGCAGTTGCAGGGGTGCAGGTTCATGTTGGCATAGAAATCCGGTGCGGAAATTTCTTCGAACTGTTCTCCCACACATACCTCATGAATGAGCGAAAGTAATTTCATGCTGAAGTATTCGTGTCGTTCCGTTGTTGTTTCCTGCTGGCTGACCGGTTTGCCCGGCTCGTCCTGTCGTTTCCCGTCAGGAATGTATTTCTTCAATATATCCAGAAAAAGGCAACTTTGACGGTACATGTCCTCACAACGGTTCTTCATATATTGGAATGCCTCTTTCCTTGCTGCCTTTTGCTGGTCATAGAGTTCATTCAGTTTGGCTCTTTCCTTGTCATATTCAGCCTTGCAGCGTTCATATTCTTTTTCAGCCTGTTTTTCCTCTTCGGCAGTATGTTCCCTGTAGCCAATGGAATCATACCTGTTGTTGGCTTCATTCAGCGGCTTGCTTAGGCTCCTTGTTACATCCTGTTGGGCTTCAATTTCAAGGGAATACCTTTCCATGTGTTGATAGCAAGCACGCTCTACGGCACTATCACTTATTGGGTGTGTTTCATAAGCCTGTATGCTCTTTTCTATTTCGGTTTTCAGGCTGTTGAGTATCAAGGTGTATTGTTCTTTTTGCCTGTCAAGCACCAGTTCAAGGATGGCGGCTTCAAAAGATTTTGTGTCACTATACTGCTGACAGAAATCCGAAATGAATTTCTGCCTGACAAAAGAGAAAGAATGATTGTCTATGTAATCTCTGTATATTCTGTTGAGCTCTCCATATAGGGGAATCATCGTCTGTATCTTTCCTGCCATATGATTTAATTTAATACCCTCTGAACTTATGTAGTTCAGTACTTAATTCTTCGTTATTTTTAATGAACTCTAACAGAATTTCTTTAGTTATTACATATTGATTGTTTTTCTTATCTTTAGTTGCAAGTTTTTGTTCATCATCCTTATCTGTTATTTGGAAACTATGTATTATCCTATTTCTTTGAGTTACCAGTTGGTTAAATAAAGTCGCAATCTTAGAACCGGCTTTATTTGTTATTGTATCTGAAATAGGCTTCGATAGATTTCCTGATGTTCTGTCCATTAAATCATACCAATTATAATTAGCTCCGTCATCCTCTCTTAGGATATTCTCTATGATAAATGCATTATTGGAATTAAAAACACATAATGCACTGCCTAATAACTCCCTATATTCTTTGGATGGCAGGGATTGTCTTGTATAATCTTCGTACATAAGTAATATATTTAGAGTTGGTTAAACTTGTTCATCGCATTAGCTTTAATATCATCAGCTATGTCAATGTAAGGTTTCATGGCTTTATAATCACTATGTCCCGTCCATTTCATGACTACCTGAGCCGGAATTCCGAGAGCCAAGGCATTACAGATGAAAGTCCTTCTTCCGGCGTGAGTACTTAACAGTGCGTATTTGGGTGCCACTTCATCTATACGCTCATTTCCTTTATAATATGTTTCCCTTACAGGCTCGTTGATTTCGGCAAGCTCGCCCAACTCTTTTAGATAATCATTCATTTTCTGATTGCTGATGACTGGCAATGCCATGTTGTTCTCAAAGTGAATGTCCTTGTATTTTTCAAGTATGGCTTTGCTGTATTTGTTCAGTTCAATGTTTAGGCTGTCTGCCGTTTTGACGGTAGTAACTTCTATGTGGTCGGATTTGACATCACTTCGCTTCAAGTTACGGACATCTGAATACCTTAGACTTGTGAAACAACAGAACAGGAAAACATCCCTGACACGTTCCAGATATTGTTTGTCTTTGGGTATCTGATAATCTTTCAATCTATTCAATTCGTCCCATGTCAGAAAGATTACCTTCTTTGAGGTGGTTTTCAATTTCGGTTTAAATGTATCGTATGCAATGTTTTGATTATATCCCTTTTTGAAGCTCCATCGCAGGAACCATTTGAGAAATCCTATCTGTTTGCCGATGGTACTGTTTCTCATGTCTTTTTTGTCACGCAGGAAGTTTACATACTCGTTTAGTCCGAACTCATCGAAATACTCAAAAGTCACATCTTCTTTGAACTCTTTCAGGTGATTTTTTACGGCTGCAAATTTTTCGTATGTGGATTCTGTCCAGTTGTTCTGATTGCCACATTCCTTGACAAACTCATCAAATATCTCCCAAAAACTTATTTTAGTATCTTCCTGCTGCTCCTCGTTGTTATTTTTCATTTTCAGATTGAACGCATCTTTTAACTGTTGGGTGGTCGGCATGGTTTCCTGTACCTCAAATTCTTTGAATACGTTTTGAATTTCGGCATAGTATCTTAGCAAATCCGCATTGATTTCGGATGCGCTTTGCTTTAATTTATTGGTACATCCGTTCTTTACACGCTGCTTGTCTGCATCCCACTTGGCTATATCAATGCGGTAGCCGGTTGTAAACTCGATGCGATGGCTTGCGTATATGACACGCATACGGATGGGTACGTTCTCCACGATTGGAACGCCGTTCTTTTTGCGGCTTTCAGGTGCAAAAATGATGTTTCGTTTGATGTTCATGACTGGGTGTATTTGAAATTCTGCACCCAAATATACACCCAAAAATTGAAATAGCAAGCGATATCCAATAATATTTAGATTTAATTATGATTGTAATAAGCTGGTTATTAATAGACATTTGCGATTATGTGATATTTTGAGATAGCACAGGTTCGAGAGCCTCTCTCTCCGCGAAAAAACAATCAAATAATGAGAGAGTTAGCACACAAAGGCTGACTCTCTTTTTACATTTTAAGGTATTCGAATCATCCCATCCCTCGGCTCACATACAAAATTAGAGATTACCAGACGTTATAATGTATTCTATCCTCAACCCGAATTTCTTTCTGTTTACAAATATGTGCATTCTCCGCCGCATAACCGATAGCAAGAAAACAAGTGAACTCGTATTCTTCGGGGGCATTGACAAGGTGTTTCACGTATTCCGGTTCGTTGCCGATAGGAATACGGAACGCACACGCCAATCCCTCCGCAGTTGCTGCCAGTAGAATGTTTTCCACTGCTGCCCATGCCGAGGCAAAATAATTCAGAGAACTTTGGTCTGCCGGATGACACAGAGGATAATCCTTTTGCCGGAAAAACGGCAAAACAAGGCAATTGCTTTGCATAAGCATACGTTGTTGTTTGGGCAGCGCATCAACAAACATGGCATGTTCATCCTTATCCATCACGCTCGCGGCTGCTTCAAGCCCGCTTTGCTGAATGTTTTTGGTGTTTTCTTCTACCGGCGATACAAGTCGAGCAATGTTTTCCTGCCCTCTCACCACTATGAACTCAAACTGTCGCAGGTGATCGTTCGTCGGGGCCTTAAAAGCTGCCGATAACACTTTTTCCAACACGTCGTCCGTTACTTCCTTATCGGAAAAGTCACGAATCGTTCTTCTTTTCTCCAATACTTGATAAAAATCCATAACAATATATTTTAATAGTTCAACTTACTGATTCCGGATACAAAGTTACGTCGCCTTATTGTTGAAAATTTGTCATATTATCTTGAATATTTGTTGTATATTTGCATTACACTATTTTACATACATTATGGAAGAAATGATCATCCCTTACGAATTACCTGAAGTAAAGAATCATTCATTCTTTTTTATAGACCAACGGATAACTCCTCACTTAGAAGCTAAATTGCATCAACACGACGCATGGGAACTATATTATGTCATACACGGGCATGGCACCCGAATGGCTGGTGACACGTTACAAGCTTTTTCGGCAGGCGATGTGGCATTGATTCCACCATCCATGCATCACTATTGGAAATACGATCCTGCATCGGCAGGCAGCGACGGGTGCATCCATTACCTCATGGTTGCTTTTAACCACTCTCTTGTAGCGAGATGCATGGAGGTATTTCCTGAATTGCGAAACCGCTTGATAAACCTTACATTCCCAGTTAATGCATTAAAATTTGGCCCGGAAAGCTCTCGTGTTATTCGCAAAATGTTATCACAAATGAACGACATGGATGATTTAGGACGATTGTGTGGAATGTTTCGTTTATTACCTGTCATTTTCAATTCATCCGATCATATTTTTGCAGGTAAACCCATGCAAATTGAACGTGACGTGAGGCGAATGCAACAAATTTGTACCTACGTGATGGCTCATTATGTTCATACGATCACTTTGGATGAAATTGCCGCCGAAATAGGAATGAACCGTTCTGCATTTTGCTCTTACTTCAAGCGATGCAAAGGAATGACATTCTCACAATTTGTTACCCAATACCGTTTGAATACAGCTTGCGAACTTCTAAAACACTCGCAGAAACAGGTATCGGAGATCTGTTTTGCAGTAGGGTTTAATGACGTCCCACATTTCAATAGAGTTTTTAAAGAATCACAAGGAATAACACCCAAAGAATACAGGAAACGAAACACCTAATTAAGCCTATTTCCCTTGAGAGATACTTAACTGGAAATTTAAAATTAACGGGGTTTAGTATCTCTTTCCCCGGGGTTATCCATGTCCGTCACATACCGGCAGGGCGACTATTGGGCGACTGTTAGGCGCCATCGCCCGATTGTCGCCCGATTGTCGCCCGATCATCGCCGCCATTTTAACAGATGGGAAACAAAAATAACATACTCGAATAACCCGTCAACCAAACCAATAACGAGGCTATTCACGTTCAAGAATAATATTTTGGGGCATTATATCCCCGGTAAACGGCTGGGATAAGGGATACATCACCTATTTCGGTACTTCCAAGCCCGCCGGAACCATCTCTTCGCAACTTCTTGACAATAAACACATCATCTGGTGCAAGAAATTAAAAAACACCGATATATTCCCAGTTTTATCCGGTCTTTTTCCTAACGGAAGGGACAAATATGCTTTATTACATCGAACTCACGTTAGAATATGAAAAAAAAGTAACTTCTCCCCCACTTCTCGGCAGGATTACCTATATTTCTCTTCTACAATAAATTCTTACTTCCTTTTCTTTTCCGTCTTCGCCAACTTTTCATACTCTTTTATTCTCCGCTCACACACTTGCTTGGTAACCTCTTCAAACTTT
The DNA here is from genome assembly GCF_019423355.1 of Butyricimonas sp. Lineage (NCBI taxonomy): Bacteria > Pseudomonadati > Bacteroidota > Bacteroidia > Bacteroidales > Odoribacteraceae > Butyricimonas > Butyricimonas sp. The sequence continues at coordinate 201,285 of NZ_JAHZBP010000009.1, read as the reverse complement.
TCAACCTTCACCATCAAGTCTTCAACATCTTCCCGGCTTACTTTAAATTCCGGATTATAACGAGCTTCGATGTAAGAACACACAAGTATTTTAAATAATCGTTCTTCTTCTTCATCCCCAACAGGAAAAACTCGAATCAGTTCGGGAGCATATCCACGTGAAGCCTTGAAAAGCTCTTCCAAATTATGCTCCTTATCATTCTTGAGAGTGAATGTTAGCATAATCGCGTTGAACAAATTTTCACAAGCTTGATGTAAATTAAAAGAAGACATGACATATTCTTCCTTATCATACATAAAAACAGCTTGCTCCATAAAAAGTCTGGCTTTAGCGTATTTTTCTCCAAAATATTCTTCCCCTTGTTTCTTTATTTCCCCAAACTTCAACGGTTTTCGCCTCGCCAGTTTATTTTTCCCACGGTTATAAAGCATTATCCCATCACGTTTCAATTCAGTATAAAAATAACGACTGTATTTCAAATCCTCGTTTACTTTCTTAATACTGTCATGGATAAACTGCACGGGAACCCGGTAACGATGATCTCCCCGTTTATCATAGATATTACGGACACTTGCTAACTTATTTTCAATTTTATCATAGCTCCACGCACTGTTAATGACCAATATATCATAATCACTTTTGAAAGAAGTAGGTATACCAAATTCCTCGCGTTCGTCATAACTCACGTAAGTACCACGGGCGTAACTTCCATAGAGGATAATCATCTCGCACACCGGGATTTTATCCAGAATCAACTCAACAAGATATTTCAAGTCTTCCCGGTTTTTCTTGGGCAGGAAAGCGATTGACTTTTTCATAAATAGCTATTTATTACAAGAGCAAATGTAACATTTTTTCTCCTAGAAAGCTCCAGACAAAAAAAATACCCCTCGAAATCATACGATTAAGAGGGGTATTTGTACCCAAGACAAGACTCGAACTTGCACAGCCGTACGGCCACTAGTCCCTGAAACTAGCGTGTCTACCGATTCCACCACTTGGGCATGATTTCAAAGACCGAGAAGAAAAAACCTTGCAACTTCCCTGCTGCAAGGCCCCTCTTCATGTTTGTTGTCCCACAAGGATTCGAACCTTGACTGACAGAACCAAAATCTGCTGTGCTACCATTACACAATGGGACAATCTTCATGTCGCTTCAACAACCGCTGTTGTTATTTTGACGCTGCAAATGTAGAGCATTTTTTTATTTCACCAAAAGAAAATGCAGAAAAATTAAAAGAAAATTGCTATTTTCGTGCTGTCGAAAAATGACATTTTTGTTATAGCCTTGAATATTAATAAGAAATATAAATTCAAACTAAGGAGAAGCATGTGCAACATTAAAAATCACCCAACATTAAGCTACAGGTTGATCAATAATGTCACCGGATGGGTGGCGTTCGTGGTGGCCAGTATTACTTACATTCTTACGGTCGAACCAACAGCCAGCCTTTGGGACTGTGGTGAGTTTATTACAACTTCAGTCGGACTGCAAGTAGGACACCCTCCCGGAGCGCCTCTATTCATGATTATCTCACGACTATTCGCCATATTCGCACCAAGTCCCGAAACCCAATCCTACATGATCAACATCATGTCGGCTCTATGTTCCGGGTTCACGATCTTGTTCCTGTTCTGGACGATCACGCATTTGGCTAAAAAAGTCGTGGTAAAAGAAGGGGAAGAATGTTCTATGGGACAATTGTGCGGGATCATGGGAGCCGGACTTGTTGGGGCATTAACCTACACGTTCACAGACACGTTTTGGTTTTCAGCTGTCGAGGGTGAAGTTTATGCCATGTCGTCCTTGATCACGGCCGTCGTGTTCTGGGCAATTTTGAAATGGGAAAATGTTGCTTTTCAACCTTATGCCAATCGTTGGTTAATCTTTATCGCCTACATGGTCGGATTGTCCATCGGCGTTCACTTGTTGAACTTGCTGGTAATCCCTGCCATTGTATTCATATATTATTTCAAAAAATACGAAACCACCAAGTGGGGTATTATCAAATCAGCGGCCCTTTCTATCGTCATACTGGGCGTGATCATGTGGGGTATTATCCCGGGCGTGATTATCGTTGCAGGCTGGTTTGAATTGCTGTTCGTGAATGGCTTTGGAATGCCTTTTAACACGGGTGTTGTCATCTACGCGTTACTCTTAATCGCCGGGCTGACTTTCGGAATCCGGTACACGTTAAAACACAACCACACGGTTGTGAACACGATCTTAACCTGTTTCGTGGTCATGCTTATCGGGTACTCCTGCTACGCGATGGTCGTTATCCGTTCCGTAAGTAATCCCCCGATTGACGAAAATAGCCCGGACAACGTGTTCGCACTGCTTTCTTATATCAGTCGTGATCAATACGGCCAAGAACCATTGGTTTACGGCCCTTACTTCAATGCCCCGGTTATTGGCGTAGAGGATGCCGGACCTATTTATTACCAAAACGAAAAAACGGGTAAATATGATATTGTGGATCATAAAAAAGAAGTAAAATATGATCCTCGTTTCTGCACGATCCTCCCGCGTATGTATAGCCAAGCTCGTGAACCACAGGTATATTATGAGTGGGTGGGACAACCCAAAGGCCCCGTGTACATGGTGGACGGACAACCTGTTCAGAAACCAAGTTTCGGACAAAACCTAAGTTTCATGTTCCGTTACCAACTCGGACACATGTATTTCAGGTACTTCATGTGGAACTTCTCCGGGCGTCAGAATGATATTCAAGGACATGGAGATTTCCGTTATGGTAACTGGATCTCGGGTATTCCTTTTATAGATAATATTCTGGTCGGTGATCAGAGCGTGATGCCGGACACGTTGAAACATGACAAGGCAAACAATAAATATTACATGCTTCCCTTTATCCTCGGGTTGCTGGGTATGTTCTATCAATATCAACGGGGAAAACAAGGGAAAAAAGATTTCTGGGTGGTTATGCTACTCTTCTTCTTCACGGGTATTGCCATCGTGCTTTACCTGAACCAATATCCGTATCAACCGCGGGAACGTGACTATGCCTATGCCGGATCGTTCTATGCCTTTGCTATCTGGATCGGTTTCGGGGTTCTCTACCTGTGGGATTTACTTCAGAAGAAGATGGATTCCCGCAACGCTGCTATTATCGTCACCGCTGTTTGCCTGTTCGCCGTTCCGGTAAATATGGCTGCACAAAACTGGGATGATCATGATCGTGGCGGACGTTATGCAACCATTGCTCATGCCAAGAACTACCTAAGCACGTGTGCCCCGAACGCTATCCTGTTCACTTACGGGGATAATGATACGTTCCCTCTATGGTACGCACAAGAAGTGGAAGGTTTCCGTCGGGATGTACGTATCGTGAACCTAAGTTTGCTTGCCGGAGACTGGTACATTGATCAGATGAAACGGAAAGCCTACGAAAGTGACGGGGTGCCCATTTCTTTCACGAAAGACCAATACCATGCCGGAGTACGGGATTTTGTCACAATTGAAGAACGAGTGCAACAACCTTTCAGCATGAAAGAAGTCATGGAATTTGTTGCCAGCGACAGACCGGAAACCAAATCCAACCGTTACCAAGGAGGTGCCGTGGACTTCATCCCGACACGCAGCCTGTATATCCCCGTGGATAAGAAAAAAGTACTGGCAAACGGAACCGTACAACCCAAAGATTCCGCGTTAATTGTAGACAGAGTAGAAATTCAATTAAAAGGTAGCTCTTTGAACAAATCACAATTAATGGTGCTGGATATATTAGCTACCAACAACTGGGAACGTCCTGTATACTTCGGAGTAGGTATGGGACAAGACAGTTACATGGGTTTCGATAAGTATTTCCAACTGGAAGGAGCTGCTTACCGGGTTGTACCTATTAAGTCAGAAAACAACGAGGCTTATTATGATTTCGGACGTATCAACACGGAAATCCTGTATGATAACCTGATGAATAAATTCGTTTGGGGAAATATCAAGGACCCGAAAGTAAATATCGATCATTTCCATGATAACACCATTGCCGTGATGAAATACCGGAACACCTTCTTGCGTTTAGCAGAACAATTAATGCAAGAGGCCGCCACGGAAACACGGGTTATCGGGGACACGATTATCAATGAAATCACAGATTCGAGCAAAATTCAAGAGGCTGTCAGAGTGCTGGATAAATCTCTGGAAGAAATTCCGTTATATCAAGTTCCGGCTGACTTCTTCTTGTTAAATTACATCTCGATCTACTATGCTGCCGGCGAGAAAGAGAAGGGGAACGATCTGGCATGGGCACTGGCTCTTGATAACGCTCAAATGTTGAGATATATCGGATCACTTTCTCAGAATCGCAGAAAAGCATTAGAAAATGACGAGAGAAGAAGTATGCAGGCGTTACAAATGCTCGTCGACATGGCCAGAAGAAACGGGGAAAATGCCTTTGCCCAAGAAATTCAGGACATGGTGGAAAGCACGTTAAGCGGACGGCCTGTAACCAGCAAGCGGGTAAACAAAAACTTCCCGATGGTTAGTCAAGATAAGTGAGATAACATATACGAATCATTCGTCCCTTCGTATGGAGGGACGAATTTTATTTATAAACTTAATACACAATGATCACAATAGACCATATCAAAGAATTGGCAGAGCGAGGTGAAGCATTGAGGAGGTATCTTTGACATCGATGGCAAGAAGATACAACTCGCTGAAGAAGAGTTAAGAACACAAAACCCGTCCCTATGGGATAATCCCAAGGAGGCAGAGACCTTGATGAAGAAAGTCCGGGAATTGAAATCTTGGATCGAGGGTTACGAACAGGTGACCTCAGCCGTGGGGGATTTACAGGTACTTTTCGATTTCGCCAAAGAGGGAGAAGCAACCGAGGAAGAAGTGGACGCCCAATACCAAGAGACCATACGAGTACTGGAAGACATCGAGATGCGTAACATGCTGCGCCGGGAAGAAGATCACTTCGGAGCCATCATGAAAATCAATTCCGGAGCCGGAGGTACGGAAAGTATGGACTGGGCCAGTATGCTGTACCGGATGTATATCCGCTGGGGAGAATTAAACGGTTACAAGGTAAAACACGTGGATTACCAGGAAGGTGAAGAGGCCGGTATCAAATCAGCTACTCTCGAATTCGAGGGAGACTACGCTTACGGGTATCTGAAATCAGAAAACGGTGTTCACCGATTGGTTCGTTTATCGCCATATAACGCGGCCAATAAACGAATGACATCTTTTGCATCCGTGTTCGTTTATCCCGCCGTGGATGACACGATCGAGATCACGATCAATCCTGCAGACATCAGTTGGGACACCTTCCGAAGTGGTGGTGCGGGTGGTCAGAACGTAAACAAGGTGGAAACCGGAGTCCGGTTACGCCACGCTCCTACCGGAATCATGATCGAGAACACGGAATCACGTTCACAGTTGCAAAACCGTGAAAATGCCATGCGTTTATTGAAAGCCCAATTGTACGAACTGGAATTACAAAAGCGTCAGGAAGAACGGGATAAAGTGGAAGGAACGAAAAAAAAGATCGAGTGGGGGTCACAAATCCGCAGTTATGTATTCGACGACCGCCGGGTGAAAGATCATCGTACCAACTACCAGACATCAAACGTACAGGCAGTTATGGACGGAGAGATCAACGAGTTCATTAAAGCCTACTTGATGATGTTCGGTGGCGGAGAAGAATAAAAGCAATCAATTTATGATTTATGAATTACGATTTACGAAAAGAAAAAGCGTTGCTTTGTGGGAGGGAATCTAAAATCATAAATCTAAAATCTAAAATGAATAGATGGACTTAAACTTTAATAGTTGCAAGATATTGATCGTCGGGGACGTGATGCTTGACAAATACTATTTCGGAAAGGTGGAACGTATTTCCCCGGAAGCTCCAGTTCCGATAGTAAACATCGTGACCGAAGAATCCCGTTTAGGCGGGGCCTCGAACGTGGCCAACAACATCACAAGTCTTGGTGGGCAGGCCACGTTATGCGGGGCTATCGGCTATGACTTTTTCGGGAAAGAGATTGAACGTATGGCTCACCGGAAAGGGATCAAAACCGATTTTGTCAAAACCGAGCAACCCACGATCACGAAAGCGCGCATCATCGGTGGAAGGCAACAGATTGTCCGTATAGATTACGAGCAACATTTGGAACTTTCTGAAAAAGCAAGAGAAGATATTCAAACCCATCTTGCCTCGCTCTTCCAAGAGTTCCCTACCCTTGTTATTTCTGATTATGGAAAAGGCATGATCTCGGAAGAATTATGTTCGTTTTTGATAAAAACGGCAAAATCACATGGAACCCGTGTTATCGTGGACCCGAAAGGGCAAAACTGGAAGAAATATGCAGGGGCAGACTTGATTACTCCTAATGTAAAAGAATTAGGTGACATTATTGGCCACCCGGTGAAAAATAACGACCAAGATATTGCCATGGCAGCCTTGGAAATCGTTCATCACTACGGTTTATCGGCATTACTTGTCACCCGGAGCGAACAAGGGATGAGCTTGATTTCCGATCAAAATATTTTGCATCTCCCCACACATTCTCAAGAAGTATTTGATGTAAGTGGAGCCGGAGACACGGTTGTGGCGGCCCTTTCACTAGCCTTAACCCAAGGTCAGGAAATCACGGAAGCCATGCGCATCGCGAACGTGGCAGCCGGAATTGTTGTTCAGAAAATCGGGACAGCAACTCTCAGCGTAGAAGAATTAAACGCAAATCTATAAGAAAAAAGGCTGTTTTAAAAACAGCCTTTTTAAATCTTAGATACAAAGTATTTCAAGAATGCCGTATTATCTGTAAGTTCCGGATGGAAAGATGTTACCAACATATTCTTTTCTTCCGCTGCAACAATATGCCCATCAAGCTCACACAGAATTTTTACCCCATCCTTCACGCTCGTGATATAAGGGGCACGAATAAACACCAACTCAATTTCTTTCGAATCTACCGCCGGGATCACTTTTTTCGTGGCAAAACTGTCGATCTGGCTCCCGTAAGCATTACGCCGAACGGCAATATCCATCACGCCCAAATGAGTCACAGAATCGTTCACGAGTTCTTTGGCCAGCAAGATCATTCCCGCACAAGTTCCCCATACCGGCAGCCCACTCTGGATTTTCCCGCGTAAAGGCTCCATAAGTCCGGTCCGATTAAGAATCTTTCCCATAGTGGTACTCTCCCCTCCTGGTAGAATGATTCCATCAATCTCTTCCAACTGCTCCGGGTATTTCACGATCACGGGTTCATGACCAATAGCCTTAATCTGGCGTTCATGTTCAATAATCGCCCCTTGAAAACCTAAAATTCCAATCTTATTCATGACAAAAAATATAAGGTTCATAAAGTTCATAAAATCTATAAAGCAAGTTACCTTATGAACCTTACAAACCTTATGAACTTTATAAACTATTCTTACCAGCCTCTTTCAGCGTATTTGTTTTCCAATTTGCTAATTTCCAATCCGGACATAGCCTCTCCCAAGTTCTCTGACAATTCAGCCAATTTAACCGGATCGTTATAATAAGTCGTAGCTAAAACGATAGCTCTCGCTCTCTTGGCAGGATCACCTGATTTGAAGATTCCAGAACCCACAAATACACCCTCGCAACCCAACTGCATCATTAAAGCTGCATCAGCTGGAGTAGCAATACCACCGGCTGCAAAGTTTACTACCGGCAATTTACCATTCTCATGCACGAATTTTACTAAATCATAAGGGGCTCCCATCTCTTTGGCAATCGTCATCAAAGCCTCTACCGGAGCCACTTGTACCTGATGAATATCATTGTTCAACTGACGCATATGTCTTACAGCCTCTACCACGTTTCCGGTTCCAGCTTCTCCCTTCGTACGAATCATAGAAGCTCCTTCACCAATACGTCTTAAAGCCTCACCCAAGTTACGGCATCCGCAAACGAACGGTACTTTAAACGCAGTCTTGTCAACATGATACAAATCATCTGCTGGCGTTAAAACTTCACTTTCGTCAATATAATCAATGCCAATAGCCTCCAAAATTTGTGCTTCCACGAAGTGACCGATTCTCACTTTTGCCATTACAGGAATAGACACGGCATTCTTTATAGCCTTGATCATCTGAGGATCAGACATTCTAGCCACGCCACCATCTTTACGAATATCTGACGGCACTCTTTCCAATGCCATTACAGCACATGCTCCGGCAGCTTCAGCGATCTTTGCCTGTTCAACATTGGTTACATCCATGATAACCCCACCTTTTAGCATTTGTGCCAGATTTTTGTTTAATTCATAGTTTCCCATAAGGTTCTCGTTTATTAATGTGTTCATAATAATAATTCCCCTCTCCTTCTAACGCTCCTAGGAGTTAAATACTTATGACTGAAAAGACCCGTTTATCAAACGTTTCCGATCACTCAAAACACCCCCTCTAAAACGGGGAACAAATATAGCAATTTAGTTGAAAAAACTAACTTTATAAACATATTTTAGTTGCAGACTGTAAGTACATAGAATACAGACACTAACAATCTAAAAGAATACTACCCATCTCACAATTCCCTCTAACACAAAAAATTTCACATGAAATGCATCATCAGAAGAAAAGATAGAAAGTCTAAATTTATCAAACAACCCCTATCCCTCCATAAATTAAATATGAAATTTGTGGAGTAAAGTACTTTCTACAAAAAGGAAAATTTACCGACCTCTTATAAATACGTCTTCAACCGTTTACTACGGCACGAGTTTTTCAGTCTCTTGATAGCCTTGGATTTAATTTGGCGTACTCGTTCGCTTGTCAGACCTACCCGATCGCCAATTTCTTCCAACGACATGGCTGTATAACCACCCAAACCGTAATACATCCGCAAGATTAAAGCATCGCGTTCATCCAGAATCGTCAAATAACGATCGATTTCCGTCCGCAATGAATCGGCATTCATCTCCCGTTCGGCATCTGATATGGCATTATCCCCGGTAATCATCACGTCATACAAGTTAGAGGAATCCTCGTCTGCCGACAAGGGCGCATCCATGGATAACGGACGATTGGCGATCCGCAAGCTATCTTTAACCTCCTTCGCGGGAACATCCATTTTCAAGGCAATTTCCTCTGCCGTGGGTTCCCGTTGGAACTCTTGTTCCAGTCGGAAAAAGAATTTATTCACTTTGTTGATACTGCTGATTTTGTTCAATGGTAATCGAACTAACCGCGAGTTCTCGGCGATTGCCTGTAAAATCGATTGCCGGATCCACCATACGGCATAAGAAATAAACTTGAATCCTTTCGTTTCGTCAAAGCATTCGGCAGCTTTTATTAATCCCAGATTACCCTCGTTGATCAAATCCCCCAAACTCAAACCGTTATTCTGGTATTGCTTGGCCACGGAAACCACGAAACGCAGGTTACTCTTCACCAACAACTCCCGTGCCGCTCGGTCACCCGATCGGATTTTCTTGGCTAAAGCAACCTCCTCATCCGGCGTCAACACGTCGATTTTCCCAATCTCCTGCAAGTACTTCTCTATCGAGAACGAATCCCTGCCAGTGATTTGTTTGCTAATTTTTAACTGTCTCATAGGTCTCTTCGTATAATTGGCTTAAAGTTAATCATCTATTTCAGTAAAACAAATATTAGAGTTCTTTTTTTCGTATCTGCTTAAAGAAATATACGAGGATATATTAACTTTGTTGTCTGAAAACCCCATTTAATTAAAACATACGCCATTAATTTAGAAACCATTTGAATAATTAGGATAAAACACCATTTGAATCGAGATAATTTTGCAAAAATCTTTGGCACAATAAAAAAAATACCTACTTTTGCAGTCCGAAGTGAGAAAATAATAACATAAGAAATATTGCAATGAAACGTACATTTCAACCATCCAACAGAAAGAGAAGAAACAAACATGGTTTCAGAGAAAGAATGTCTACCGCTAACGGTAGAGCAGTTCTAGCTAGAAGAAGAGCTAAAGGAAGAAAAAAATTGACTGTTTCTGACGAGCGCAGACACAAGCATTAATATAAAAAAAGCTGCTTTTACAAGCAGCTTTTTTTATTTGTTCCTTTTCCCCCGCAACCACAATTACAACTGCATCCTTTCCCCTTCTTTGCATTCCGGAACAAACGATAAGCACCTCTTCCCGCAAAAACAAGTGCTATCGCCACAATTATATACGTCAATATTAGTTGCATTTCCATTCTCTAATTTTAGATTAATAATTCATGATAGGGAACACGTTCTAAATAATCAAGTCCAATACCTGTTTTATCACGAAACATACGCCCCAAGCCAGTACCGTCGTGTATCCCATCACGAAAAACGCCCATTTCATTCCAATCTCTTTACCGATGGCAATCAAGGCCGCGAAACAAGGGGAATAAAGTAACACGAAAATCACAAATATAATGGCAGTAACCGGAGTAAACCCGTGTTCCCGCAAACGCATTTCCAACGTCGCGTTTGACGACCCGTCATCTTCCTCCATAACCTCTTCCCCTTGGTACAGAACGGCCATCGTGCTAACCACGACTTCTTTTGCCGCAACCCCGGTCAACAAGCTCACACCTGCTTTCCAATCAAAGCCAAGTGGTGTCCAAATAGGCTCCATCGTTCGCCCTAATCGACTGATATAAGAATTTTCCTGACGTTCACTCACCTCTTGTCGATGCAAGCTCTCCAATTTCGCTTCTTGTTCTTCCTTCAGCATATCTACATTCCCGATCCCAGAAGCAATCGTTGCCTCGTAAGCCCTCGTCACCTCGGCCTTCTTTTCATCATACAGCGCTTCCAACTCTTTATCCACGGGAAAATAGCCCAAAGCCCAAATCAGTATGGAGGCAAACATGATAATACCTCCCATTTTTTTCAGGTATTGCTCGCCTTTACTCCACATATGCCGTACGGTCGTTCTCAAGGTTGGCATTCGATACGGGGGCAACTCCATCACGAACGGCACTTCCTGTTTATGGAAAAGTACCCGTTTAAACAACTTAGCCATCACGATAGCAGCAAGAATTCCAAACAAGTATATTCCAAAAAGAACTAACGCCGCGTAATCTTTAAAAAATGCCCCGACCAACAGGATATATACCGGAAGACGAGCACTGCAAGACATGAAAGGATTGATCAGTATGGTTAATATCCGGTCACTCCGGTTCTCCAGCATACGCGTTGACATGATCGCCGGCACATTACACCCGAATCCCATGATCATCGGAATAAAACTTTTCCCGTGCAAGCCGAGCTTATGCATCAATTTATCCATGATAAAAGCCGCACGAGCCATATATCCCGTGTCTTCCATGAAAGAAATAAACAGGAATAATATCAATATATTCGGTAAAAACACGATCACGCTCCCCACACCACCGATGATACCATCCACTAATAAATCCTTTAAAGGTCCCGCACTCATCTGGTTATCGACAAATTCACCTAAAGCACCGACCCCGGTCTCAATCCATTCCATCGGATAACTTCCCAAGCTAAACGTGGCAAAGAATGTCACGAACAAGAATAACAAGAAGATCGGGAATCCGAACAATTTATGCGTGACAATAGCATCAATATACTCCGTTTTACGTCTTCGATTCACGGGACTTTCCTTGTATGTTTCTTTTAACGCCCCGGAAATAAAACCGTACTTCGTATCGGTAATAACCGACTCGACTTTCTCTCCATAGGTTGTTTCAATCCGTTCAACTCCCTCTTTTACGACCTTCAATAATTTCTCCCGTGAATGATCCCGTTGCACGAATTCCAACACGTCCTTATCCCCTTCCAATAACATCAGAGACAGGAAACGGGGAGACATATTACAGATCAAATCTTTTTCATCTTTCAACTCGGCTCGAATAGCCACGATGCTGTCCTCAATCTCTTTCCCGTAGTTTATATGGATATGGCGTACCGTTTCACTTCTTCCCTCGTACACCTCGATAACTTCCCGTAACAACTCCTTAATTCCTTTCCCCTTTGACCCGATCGTGGGCATCATCGGCATCCCGATCATCTGTCCCATCTCCTGATAATTGAAAGTTGCCCCGGAACGTTCCAGCTCATCATACATGTTCAAAGCGATCACACCCTTCACATCCATATCAATCAACTGCGTGGACAAATAGAGATTACGTTCCAAATTAGACGCATCTACCACGTTAATCACCACATCGGGTGCGTTATTCATAATATATTCCCGCACATACTTTTCTTCATTCGAGTAAGCAGAAATAGAATACGTTCCCGGTAAATCGACCACGTTAAACTCGTAACCTTCAAATCGAAACGTAGCACTCTTCGCATCCACCGTTACACCTCCGTAATTTCCCACGTGTTCCTGAGAACCACTCATGTAGTTGAACAGTGTTGTTTTCCCCGCATTGGGGTTACCGACAAAAGCAACATGTATATGTTTATCTCGACCTTCCCAATGCTTGGCGAAAGCTTCTTCCGCATCACGGGCGCTACCGGACACCCCGACAATATTAGTAGCCTCCTCAAGAGATACGATTTCAATAAACGCTGCTTCTTGTCTCCTTAAAGAGATTTCATAACCCATAATTGCATATTCAATCGGATCATTCAAAGGAGCATTCTTCACGGCCTTCACCACTTTTCCCCTCACGAATCCCATCTCGTTTAATCGTTTCCGAAAGGCCCCATATCCTTTCACCTTGGTAATAACGGCACTTTCTCCGGTTTTCAGTTCTGACAGTAACATATAAACATCTTGTAATTAGTATCGCGAATGTAAAAACTTTATTTTTATTTTTTCTAAATAAACACAGAATAATAACGAGAATTTCATCATTAATAATTATAAAATTTATTAATAAAAGACTTTCCAGCCTAAGTGTCTCCCGAAATTTATAGAGAAAAACAACGAATCTTTTCTTTTTTACTCCGTATAACCAACAAATAGTTTACTTTTGTAATATGAAAACAGAAGATATAGAAAACCAGGGCGAGCAAAAATGGAAAAGCGTGAATCAATTGCTATCACGGGCGGGTTCGCGCTTAAATATCCTAGAAGAAGAAATTGATGTAGAAGTACAACATCAATACATGGATCTTTTGGAGCATCTCATCAAAGGTGGAGACTTTAAAGCGTTGAGAGAAGACGCGATAGTACACGTCCAAGATCTATTTGACGAGGCCGTTGATGACGAAAAGAAAAAAACTTTGTTAATCCTATTGTCCATGGTCGACGACATTTCTATATACCGGAGCATTGAATCGTTCCAGAAACAAGATACCCCGATCAAACCGTGGGCAACCATAGCATTGCAACAATCCCGGATGCTGATTCAATCCAACCTGCTGGACGAATCGACCGTGTTCGTATCCACCGGTCTGGGTGGTCACGACACGTTGTTACGTTATTTTTGTGTCTATGTTGCCAACAAGGGGGTCACGCTACAACCTTTCCAGTGGGATATTGCCCAAAAAGAGACAGAATTGGTCATTAACAAAAGCCAAGGAGAGATTGAACAAATCGAACAATTCGAGAAATACATCACGTTTACCCTTCTGTTACCAATCGAGGCTAACCTGAAAGAGATTTTCAATTCGATTATAGACGAGTGTAACACTTACGGGAACTTTTTAAGCGAAAACATCATCATCACGAACGTGAAAAAACTTTCCACCAAAGAGATTGAGGATTTCTTGGAAACTAAATCCCCTCCAAAGCACAAATCAAGACCATTCTAGTCCAGCATCAAGCTTATGAAAGGACTACATTTTTTGAAATAAGGCTCCAACTCGGGAAAACGTTCCGGGTGGTAGCCTAAAAGCAATTGCGTCAGTTCCTGCACGGACACCTCCACCTCTACCTGCTTTGCATTATCACAGACACAATCCCCTTTCCCGATTACATATATTCCCGTGTTTTCCGGAATCCAGTCATCCGTTACTTTCAGCACGAGATCCTGCTCCGGATTATTCACGGCATACAAACGGAGCATTTGTTCCACGTCCAACACACGTGCCATTCCCCGGTGCTCATCCGCCTTTCCGGAAGGAAGTACACGGCAATATATCTCCGCCGCATCCAGATATTTCATCACTCCCCACAAAGCCACCCGTTTGACATCCTCGGAGTCATATATCCCATCCAGTACCAAAACATGATTTCCTCTCGGCTCGGCAAAAGCCATCCCAACAATATTTTTATCGCTATACACGACAATCAATGCCCCTCCATCCATTCGCAAACTTTCCACGATCACCTCAAAATCTTCCCGTTCGTGCAGCACGCAACAAGGACGTAAACGCATCATTGACTGAAAATAATTAAACAAGTCATCCGTTAACAACCCCACCTCCCGAATAGCTTCCACCCGAAAATGATCCGCAACCGGTTTATCCAAAATCGTGTAATGTTCCGGGGTATAATCAAAAACAGTCGCGTACCCCATCTTTCCGTAATAATCGTACAACCATTCACTGGCCGGAATTAGGGTACTCACGGGAATCTTTCTTCCTCTCATCACGTAGAAAGCCTCCCGCAGTAACTTCGTCATCACACCCCGGGCCCGGGCCAACGGATGAGTACAAGCCCCCGAAATATACCCTGTTACAATTTGTGTCACGCCAAAAGTCATAGGGTAAAGAGGAGTTTGTAAAGCAGCAATAGCCGCACCTTGTTCATCCCAATACACCAGAGCATTCTCATCCTTATATTTTTTGTCAAAATAGAATTGAATGAACTCTTCCGTATCATCAAAACACACCCTCCATAACTCCATGACTTCCCGTTTCATCATACTCGTATTTAAATTAAACAGCCTTTGAAATGAGAGATTTTCTCATTTTCAACTTTCAATTAATTCGGCATACCCTTTCTCCAATAATATCACCGGACGATAAGATAGTTTCGCCTTCCTCAATCCCGGTATTCCCAAATCTTCCTCCCGGTTTAGGTAAACATATTGTTCCGGGATATGTCGTGCGAACTCCTGATTCAAAATATTATACGAACCGTCAATACGACTATCGGCCTTCTCGATATGAACGGCAAAGGTATCATGATTCACCGGAGCGCCATACGTGAACCCGACGATTTCATCATCCACCCAGAGCGCTCCTCCAACCAAACCAAGAGCATCAAAATTTCGCAACGCAATATTCAGTGCTTTTCGCTCGTTTATCAAACTCTCCTCTTCCTCACAATCATGCTCTTCACACCATTTTTCCTCTAGTTCCAAACAATGCGGGATCAAATCTACGGTTAATGGCGTGTACTTGTAATTATAGGTGCGTTTGAACTTATTCACGTGATTCCGTTTAGGTTGAAAATTTTTACCTTTCAATTCAGCCAGCTCCTGACGGGAATAAATATAATCAAAATAATCCCGATCCAACCGATAATCAAAACTTCCCGGGAACTCCCGGTTGAACCATTCCTCCAACTCAGGAAAAACTCCATGTACTCGTAAAACGTGCCCTTCGGCCTTTGCTTGCTGTTTCAACAATTCGATCACATTCTTCACATCCCCGGTTCCCACGGGCATCGTGTACACGACACTCTCCTCATCCAATGTAAAACGCACCACGAGGCAATCATCAACCACAGCATAATGACTATTGGTCAAGAACTGCCACGTGTACAAGTTCACAAACGAAAGATTGCAATCCCGGTTCCCACATGCCAAAAAATAAGTCGTTATTAATTCTTTATCCTCTATTCTGATCGGTTTAAAATCTATCATATCATTACTTTTAATTTCCGTCACAAAGATACAATCTTTCTCAATTTATAAAATTTCTTCCGTATGTCTAAAATCAGATGGACACACTCTCTATGGCTAAAACGAAAACTAAAAAGAAAAGTTTATATTTTAGGAGCCAGAAACGCTCCCACCCGTGATATGTTTGCCTCTTTACGACAGTCATTAATCGTGATACGAATAGTCTCCACGGCTATATCCGGGATACGCAACAAACGTTTATAACCAATCGTCCCCCCTTTTCCCAACACCTGCCAAGCACCGTTCACCAACCCTTCCACGGTAAACGACTCCACCCGCTGCCCCCGGCTAATATCTTCCTGCAACAAAATCGTGTTTATCGTACATCCCTTCCCCAAGGTATATTCTTTACTTTCTCCCTTCCGGGCAGTCCACGCCCGGGCCCACCGGGAAACAAAATCTTTCGCGTACATCTTTTCCAGATACTCTCCGAATTCTTTTAACCGAGTGACATCGGTCTCGCAAAGCACACCCCGCTTGTCAGGTGACACGTTCAGTAATAAGGAAGAATTACATCCCACGGACTGGAAATAAACCTTCACCAATTCCGACAAAGATTTTACTTTCGAATCTTCCCTCTCGTGATAAAACCAACTAGGACGAATAGAGACTGACACCTCCGAAGGATACCAGAACAATTCCGTCGCACGATCAATAATCTCTTTTCCCCCAAGATCCCGGGAAAACACGCTTAAACGCATCTCTTCATTACGCTTGATCGCATCCGGATAACACCCCGGAACCAATGCGACGGAACTCCATTCGGCCTCACGCCCTCCCGCACTTTCATTTCCGCTCCAACGAATATCATCACCATAAAAAGCCGTAACCGCATTAGGCTGTAACTTATGAATCGTTTTCAATATCAATTCCCAGTCATATTCCTGTTTTTTCCCGTCAATGCCTATCTCATTAGTCCCATCCAACCAAATTTCATCTATTTTCCCGTACTCGGTCAATAATTCCGTCAGTTGTTTCACGAAAAACTCGTTGTACCGGGGAGAGTCCCCGCAATAAGAAATGTTCCGATCCAAAAGGGATAAATAGATCCCGAATTTCATCCCGTTCCGGTCACAAGCTTTTTTTAATTCCCGAACCACATCGCCTTTCCCGTTTTTCCACGGAGAGGCCGTGACGGCATGACGAGTCGTTTTTGTCGGCCACAAACAAAAACCATCATAATGTTTGGCGGTCAGCACGACGGACTTGAGTCCTCCCGCCTTTAACGCCTTCACCCACTGCTCCGCATCCAGCGCTATCGGATTGAACATCACTGGAAATTCCTTACCGTCACCTCGTTCTTTCCCGGTAAACGTGTTTATTCCAAAATGGATGAAAGCTGTCAATTCCAACTGTTGCCAAGCTAATTGTTGCTTTGTCGGGACTAGTCTTGCTGCCATCTCCACTTTCTCCTCCAGTGTAACCTTCTCCGGGAAACGAACATTTTTTTCAAAATATTTCCCCTTCTGAGCTTCGGCCGACAAAGAAATCACACATAAAAAACACCAAATTATATAGCATATTCTCACAGCAGGCACAATTATTGTTATAATAAATGTAAAAATAAATAATTTTTCTCATTTAAACAACAAAAATCTAATTATTCACGTATGAAACTAAATAATATAATATCAATTAATATGAGTACAAACAAAATAATCGAAATCCTAGGAGATCAAAGTGATTTTCTATTGAACCACACCTGTAAAACCATTGATAAATCGTTACTTCACATCCCGTCACCCAATACTATTGATGAAATTTGGATGTCATCCGATAGAAATACCCGTACACTGAACAGTCTGCAAAGCATCCTGAGTCACGGTCGTCTGGCAAATAGCGGCTACGTGTCCATTCTCCCCGTGGATCAAGGAGTTGAACACTCGGCAGGAGCGTCTTTCGCCCCGAATCCTCTCTATTTTGATCCGGAAAACATCATAAAACTTGCTATCGAGGGCGGGTGTAACGCCGTGGCATCGACATTCGGAGTACTCGGGGCCGTGGCTCGTAAATACGCTCACAAAATCCCGTTTATCGTGAAAATCAATCACAATGAATTATTGACCTACCCAAATCGATACGACCAAACACTATACGGTACGGTAGAAGAGGCATGGAATATGGGAGCCGCCGCGGTAGGTGCCACAATTTATTTCGGCTCTCCGGAAAGTCGCAGACAAATACTAGAAGTATCAGAGGCATTTGCCCATGCACATGAACTGGGTATGGCGACCATCCTCTGGTGTTACCTTCGTAATGAAAGTTTCAAAAAAGACGGGATAGATTACCACTCGGCAGCAGATTTGACAGGCCAAGCCAATCACCTAGGGGCAACGATCCAAGCTGACATCGTAAAACAAAAACTCCCAACGGTTAACGGGGGATTTACCACACTTAAATTCGGAAAAACGAATGAGAAAGTTTATACCGAACTTACGTCCTCCCACCCGATAGACCTCTGCCGTTACCAAGTGGCCAACAGCTACATGGGACGCATTGGCCTGATCAACTCCGGGGGTGAATCTAAAGGATCATCCGATTTAAAAGAAGCTGTCATAACAGCCGTGATCAACAAACGAGCCGGTGGAATGGGACTTATCAGCGGACGAAAAGCCTTCCAGAAACCGATGAATCAAGGTGTAGAATTACTAAATGCTATCCAAGACGTTTACCTAGACAAAAATATCACGTTAGCTTAACAGGAATAGCAGTCTAGGAGGGTGTGTCCAACTTTTGGGGCACACTTAAAAATGGCACACCCTCTTTGTATAATATCTCTTACTACTCTCTTCGGTATCTCTTCGTACTCTCGCTAATACATGAACCAAATTTCAAGAAAAAATTAAAAGCAAATTAACCAGTCACACCGTTAACCTATCGTTGACCTATCGTTAACCTATCGTTAACCTACCTACGAGACACACTGGAATATCCCTTGAAAATCCCTTTCAATATAGGAGTAAAATACACGACCGTCTGTTTTTTATTCTTATCTTTGTGAAGAAGACATAACCCCGGTTCACCATGGATGAAAGAGTACTCGATAAGCTAAAAATACTCGCTGAATCAGCGAAATACGATGTATCCTGTGCTTCTAGCGGAACCTCCCGTTCTCACAAAAAAGGACAGATCGGGAGCGCAGAAGGGTGGGGTATATGTCATAGTTTCGCAGAAGACGGACGCTGTATCTCTCTACTGAAAATCATGCTCACGAACAACTGTATCTACGATTGTGCCTATTGCATCAATCGCAGGAGCAACGACCTGCCGAGAGCCACGTTCTCCGTCACGGAACTCGTGAACCTGACGATAGAATTCTATCGCAGGAATTACATCGAGGGCCTCTTCCTCAGCTCGGGAGTAGTACGCAATCCAGACTACACGATGGAACGTTTGGTAAAAGTGGTAAAGGACTTGCGACAAGTGTACCGCTTTAACGGATACATCCATTTGAAAAGTATTCCCGGCGCCAGTCAGGAACTGGTCAACGAGGCCGGCTTATACGCAGATCGCATGAGTGTAAACATCGAAATCCCCAACGAGCAAAGCCTGCAACTTCTTGCCCCGGAAAAAGACTTTCAAAGCGTGTTCACCCCCATGCGCTACATCCAGCAAGGAATGTTACAAAGTGCCGAGGAACGAAAGAAATACCGCCATGCCCCCCACTTTGTCCCCGCGGGACAAAGTACACAGATGATCGTGGGAGCCACTTCCGATTCGGATAAGGACATCTTACACCTAACCTCTGCACTCTACAAACGTCCAAGTATGAAAAGGGTATATTATTCGGGATTCGTCCCCGTCAACGGGTACGACAACCGCCTACCGGCTCTAAAACAACCACCTCTCGTGAGAGAAAACCGATTGTATCAAGCCGATTGGCTACTCCGGTTTTACAATTTCAAGGTTGACGAAATCGTGGATGATTCTTATCCAGATTTAGACTTGGAAATTGACCCGAAACTAGCTTGGGCTCTTCGCCATCCGGAAGCATTTCCCGTGGACATCAACCGGGCGGATTACGAAATGTTATTGCGTGTTCCCGGGCTTGGAGTGAAGTCTGCCAAGATGATTCTCACGGCCCGCCGCTATTCCCGTTTGGGGACATCCCATCTGAAACAGATCGGTGTCGTTCTCAAAAAAGCCCAGTATTTCATCACGTGCAATGAACTGCCTACCCGAACCGTTAACGAAATAAAACCCGAAAATGTAAGGCGGATTCTGACACAAAGAAGAGCAACCCGTGTCGACGATGGTCAACTGATCATCCCCTTCGTTTATTAATTGAATTAGTCCGACTTCATGGCACTTGAAATCGTAAATCTAAAATCGCAAATCTAAAATTAATATGCTCATATTCCGGTACGACAAAACCTTTGAAGGACTGTTAACAGCGATTTTTGACGCTTATAGCATCAAAAGATTTCCCGATGTATTGCTAGCAGAAGAAGAAACACCACCTCTATTCTATGATGAAATCATTACGGTCATTACGGATGAGGGAAGAAGTAACCGGGTATGGAAAGGACTTCAAAAGAAACTATCTGCCTCGGCCCTTACCAGTCTTACAACCTGCTGGCTATCCGAACTCCCGGAGATTGACCTCGTACTATTCCGTTACATTCACAAAGCCATCGACGCACCCCGTTCCATCGAACTCAATTTCGGGGATCCCGATGTGCTGGAACTCTCCAAAGTTTGGAAAAAGGTAAACAACGAACGGTTGCGGGTCATGCAATTCTTGCGCTTTCAGAAAGCTGCCGACGGCACCTATTTTGCCGCCTTGAAACCGTTATATAACGTAATCTCGCTCGTGATTCCCTATCTTCAAGATCGTTTTGCCGATCAAAAATGGCTGCTCTATGACCTCAAGCGGGAATACGGTTATTATCACGATCTGTCAACCATCACCGAAGTACACTTTGAACAAAAAGAAGGACATCTTCAAAGCGGATTCCTCGACGAAGGTATCATGGATCAAGACGAAAAACTTTTTCAAAAACTCTGGCAGACCTATTTCAAGGCCATCACCATAAAAGAACGACTGAATCCCAAACTACATCGCCAAAACCTTCCCGCCCGCTTTTGGAAATACTTGCCGGAGAAAAAGGGATAATAATATCCCTTCTTATCATGTTGTCGGCTGAATCTCATCCCATCCTGCCCCATCACTTGCCCCGATCAACCAATTGAAAGCATAATGCCGTTCCATCACAACACCACCATCCAATGACGCCGGGGTCTCCTCGCCTTTTACACGGGCATCCACGCAAGCCCAATCATAACGTAACGTCAGATCAGCCTCGTCCAAAATCTCCTGCCGATCCCGAATTTCACCTAACCCCAACACCGTCCCGTTCTCCTTGTGATCAAAAAATAAGCGAGCGATATACGGAACGTCACAGATCGCCGAAGGATAAGGTAAATCAATGATTCCCAGAGTCCATAATAACACGGCACAGCACTCGTAACGCCACAAGAACTGGATGCAATCATACTGTTCCGGCGAAGGAGTATCAAGATACGCCCTCTCTAACGGAGTAAATTCATCCATGATATGATACCCCTCGTCAACCCGGGCCACAAACCCTAAAGCCTCTTCCCGATCCGGGTTTTCCGATAACATCACCTCTGAATACAAGGCTACGGCAAACAAGGCTGCCGCACGACGGGCTATTTCTTCCGGCTTTCTTATCATCGCCTCACAATCCAATACCTCGCAAGGTAAATGTTCCATATAAGGCACTCCCGCCTCTTTCAAACGTACGAAAGAACGTTCCCGACGGGCTTGATCCACGTCTCGCTCCTCCGGACGTCCCACCTCTAACAAGTCGGAATTCGCCACCGGCCGGAAAGTCTCGTATTCACTCTCGCCCTTAACGGAAAAAAGCAACTTCCCTTTGCTATCAAAAAGACTCATACTCGGATAAAGCAAAAAGCCATTCACATCTCCCGCCACGTCATAAAACGTGTTAATGATGTAACTCGTCCGGTCTCGGTTATCATCCAGTTCGAACTCGATCCCCACGATACAATTAAAACACTGTATCTGACGAATCACCTCCTCTTTAATGGCAGTCAAGGGAGTGTCTACCCGCACAAAATAATTTACCATACCTTCCGTGTGTTCAGCTACTTGATCAGCTTGACTTCCCGACTCCATCATAGAGCAACGGATCATCGTATCATCCTGCAACAAGATCATCCAGCGATCATCTTCGGGAGTAAACATCTTCGTCACTTCCTGAAAACGCACACGCATAGATTCGGCAACACGACTGAAATCCCCGATTACCGTGTAAAGAGTTAAATTTGCTTTTTCCATATATTCCTTTTTAATTTAGAGCAAAGATAGACAAAATACAAACCCTCCCTCTATTTTTCGTTGTTATCCATACATCAAATCACGTCCCACTCTGGTTGAATTCCTAACAACCAATTAAAAGCATGATTTCGGTGCATTGCAATATCGGTATCAATATTTCGAGGCATTTTCTTGTTCTTATCCATAGCTTCTACACACGCCAAAAGATAATGCAATGTCACATCAGCTTCATCCATGATCTCCCTTCGCCCCTTCCGGTTAGGAAAACCCGTTTCCCAATCAATTTTAGACGAAGTCGCATAAAACAGATCCATTACTTCCAGCATTTTTACCACCTCGCAATGCTCGGAAGGAAATGACATATTCTTGATCAATCCCAAACTCCACATGAAAACATTACATTCCTCAAATTGCCAAAAAAAACGTAGATGATCATTCTCCTCATTATTCTTCGAAAATAAATAATCCTTTTCCTCCTGTACACAATTTTTAAGAGGTTCGAATCCATCCTCTTCCATATCGTGAATCTGCTTCCACCACGTTTCCACACCTTCCTCACCGAAATTCAATGCACAGAACGCATGAGAACCGGTTGAAACAATGGCCATAATTCGACCGATCACGCTCTCTTCTATTCTAATTCCGTATCGCGTGTAATCTACTTCCATCGGTTCTAAATTTTCAAAAGCCACCTTCTCATCCTTCAAGCGTTTCATCGTACGAACCCGACGTTCTTTGTTCTCGCTATCATCCGTCATGAAAAATTTCTTCATAAAGAAATCTGTATTAATCATAGGACCATACGTGACAAGGTCGCTCTTCCCCTCGTCATTAAATACTAATTCCCGTTTTCCCGAGTAAAAACTCATGTCCGGGAAAAGCAAAAGTCCTTGTAATTTATCTGCCATATGGAATAATACATCACACATCATGTTCTCCCGATTCCTGTCGCCACGCTTATATTCAACTTTCAATACCGTGGTAAACACCTTGATTTGAAAAAGCAAAGAACTTTTCACCTCCTCTTTTTGAGTCGGGACACGCTCAAAATAAGACACCAATTCAGACGTATGTTTGCTCACCTCCTCGGGTTCACGCTCTTTGTCAAGCAATTGACACTTCACCTCGCTTCGATCATTCAACACGTATTTCCAACGATTCCCATCAAATTCTCGTGAATGTATAAAACAATCAAGCATTCGATTTAATTCAATGGCTACTTGCCCTGAATCTCCAGTCACACAATAAAAATACACGCATTCATTATCCATAAGTTTGCACATTTAAAATTTCATTAAAGATAGTAATTAATTTGATTCATCATGCAAACAAATAGCCATACAGCTTAATTTTCGCCAAATAAATGCCTTTCTATATATTCTCGTACTCGAACATATTATTTTTGCTCCGGCAAAATCTCTATCCAATAACCATCCGGATCACTGATAAAATAGAGTCCCATGTCCGTGTTCTCGTAGCACACACAATCCATCTGCTTATGATAGGCTCGGACAGCATCATAGTCTCCGGGAACACGCATACAGAGATGAAACTCCCCTTCTCCTAGATCATAGGGTTCCTTGCGATCCCTCAACCAAGTTAATTCCAATAGAAAACCCGTCTTCTCTTCCCCCATATACACCAAAATAAACGAACCATCCGAAGCCTCCATCCGGCGTACCTCCTTTAATCCCAACGCTTCCTCGTAAAAGCGAATACTCTTATCCAAATCAAGTACATTAAAATTGAAATGATCAAATCTACCCTTTACTTCCATATATTAATTTTTAATTTATAATTTTAGATTGAAGAAATTTACCCATTCTAAGCTCTAAATTTTAACCTCTTCTCCCCTGTAAGTCAATTCCACGAAACGCACGCCCCGGCTTTCCGCATATTCTCGAAAAGCATTGGCACGGACATACTCTTCATCGAAATGCATCGGAACAAACATCCCCACACGAAAACGATCCACGAATTGCTTGGCTCCCAACATATATTCCAGTCCTAACCGGGGATCAACGGGAAACATCACAAGATCCATCCGGTCTGTTCTCCGGGCAAGTATCTCCAATTCTGCCAAGTAAGTATTTTCCGCCTCACAAACTTCCTCTTCTGTCGATTCCTCCTTCCAATGCCAGTTATTCAAATCCCCGGCATGAAAAATCAATTTCCCATCCAGCCGTAAAAGGAAAGAAATACCTAAATCCGTTGATCCGAAGGCCTCTACCTCCAACACCCCATCCGACCAAGTCTCGCCTTTTGATAAATAACAAGCATCATTCAATCGAGCCAACCCATTTTCAAGAATATCCGTTGAAAAAACATACTGAACGTCCGGATGCATCACCTTCCACTCCAACACCTCCGGGTTAAAGTGATCAGCATGAGAATGAGAGGACAGCACGTACAATTTTCCGGGTCGTTCGAGCAACTCATCATGTACAACTCCCGTCAACAGTTGCGATGCCGAGTCTTTATAATAATCAATGATTACCGTAAAATTCTCTCCCACCAAGGCAAAACCACTATGGTATATATAAATTAATTTCATCCTATTTTCTATTTTTCTATTATATACGAAACACTTCCGTCACAAGTTATTTTTTCTTAAAGATCAAGTGTTCCATGATCAACACGGTAATCACCCCCATCACGAAACCATTCCCCACGATCGGCTTGAACAAAGAAGGTATCAGATTCAACACTCCCTCCGGGGCAAACGACAACAACAAAGCAACCATCAACGGCAGCCCCACGACTACCCCGCTATCAAAATCCGTGATCGCCTTCTCCCTCACCAACATCTGTAACCCGGCGGCCAATTGCGTTGCCATCAAGTAGAGCAAAATCGCACCCATCACCACGCCCGGTATCGTCACCAGCATTCCCACAACAGAAGGGAAAAAAGCACACAAAATCAACCCGGCCCCGGCAGGTAACAAGGTATAGCGAGAAGCGCATCCCGTGGCAGAAATCACCCCCGGGCTCATGGAATAATCCACCGGGCCTATCACGCCGAACAAACCGGACAGGACGTTCGTCACTCCTACGATCCCGACACCTCGTGTGGTACGCTGATCCATTTGATCAGCCTGTAACATATGTCCTACGGCTTGTATCGAACCAAGCTCGTTCACAATCAAAGCTATATAACAAAATAAGAAGGCCAGAATCGTCCCCGCCTCGAAGTTCAATGGGAAATTAAAAACAGTCGCTTGTTCCGGCATTATCCCGGCTCCCGTTGAAGGCAACATCGGAAAACCAAACACCCCATAATACACCAACACTCCCCCCACAATTCCCCATAACACCGTGGTTGACTTCCATATTCCCCGTAATAATTTATTCCCGATCACCAAAGCCAGCACCATCACCAGCGTGAAAAACAAATTAAACAAGGTATGTACCGCATCTCCCAACACCAGTTTCAAGATCACCGGTGTCAGCGTGAAAGCGATCAAAATCAAGATCACCGTAACGATACGAGGCGTAAACACGAATTGCAACTTCCCCAATAACCCGCTATATGCCAGCACGGTCAAAACCAAACCGCCCACCATAATCCCCGTGTAAACAGCCGGAATCCCCGACGACACTGTAAACAAAATCCCAATTAGCAACACCGATGCCGGCCCGATGATCAGCGGTAACCGATGTCCCCACAACACCTGTACAATCATCGCTATCCCCATGATCCCGAACAATTTTTGCAAATAAAATGTCTGTTCTGCCACATCCGTGTAATGAAGTTGCGACACAATAATTCCCATGATCACCACACAAGGGAGAGAGACAATCCACCACTGCAACCCGTACATCAACATGGGTAAAATCCCCGGCTTATCATTCAACTCGTATTTCATATTCTTCGAATTTTAATACGTAAAAATAGCACTTTACAGATTTCTATTCAAAAAAAACGAGAACATTTAAAATATTATTATTTCTCATGCGTCTACAATAGAAGTATCCGAATGTCTCTTTGATGTGGACTATTCTCCGGAAAAATATATATGCGCTCATTGGTCTGGGAAGAACTTGACAAAGCTTTGGCAGAACTTCCCGATGAACAATGCGTTGTATTCGAATTGAATGAATTACAGAACTTTTCATTCAAGGAAATATCAGAAAGTACTGGCATTCCCGTCAACACCCTTATTTCCCGGAAACGATACGCCATTCTCTATCTCCGGGAAAGACTTTACAATTTATACGAGGAACTGCTTGATGAATAAGTACTTTCGACCCGAAACCCTCAAGCGATCACCATCCGCCATTAAAAGCTCTATCCTCATCACATTTTCAAGACACAAGGAGCGAGAACTTCCACTAAAAATCCGTATGTTTGTAAATAAAGTTTCTAACCATTTAAACAATATAAGCACATGGACGATCAACAAAAAGATCAGAAAGTATTTCGCCAAAACCTAGATGAAAAAGGAAGTTTCCAGACGCTATTCCAAATATATTTATTATTTACCGAAAAAGGTACCCGCCCCGACGGGAAGAAGATCCAAAAGGCATTATTATCCAAATTCGAAAAGGTAGATATAGTAGCCAACGTGAAGGATTCCCTCTCAACTTTTGCTATCTGGAAATACATCGTGGAATACAAGGATAAGCAACGCCTGCCCGCACAAGTATTGATGTCCGACTTCGAAAACTTCGACGGAAACAATATCGACTTGATGCAACGCAGCCAGCTATGGGATTGCCCGGAAAAAGACGAGATTCTCGCCAATTGCAAATATAAAATCATGCTTTCCGACTTCATGGCTTCCGGTCTCCCTTATAAAGAACGTTGTGCCATGTTAACGGAATGGCTGGAAACTACCCTCGAACTATTTCCGGACTGTGTTGCCGTGTGGACTCCCTCAAGCGGCAAACTGCTAACCCGTGAACAGGTTTTAAACAACCCGTGGGCCGCTCCCACACGATTTCTTCATTTCGGGATGAACATCCGTTTTTTCAACATACAAAACACGAACGACATGATGGTGGACACGCTCGGGCTATACGCTATCGGTTTACCCGACATCCAATACCATTTCCACGATTTGGATCCTAACGCCGTGGTTAACCATGCCTACAACGCCACGGCATACATTTTCGACACGGACGCTTCTATCAAGGACGGGGAAACCATCGACGGGATCTCGGAACAAGGTATTGACCGCAGCATACAATGGAAATGCCAATACGAACGATCCCTCATCCAACCCGACCGGGAAGTCATGGACATCTGTCCCGGACAATACGCAGCAGGCGCAAGGGAATAATCCGAACATTTATCAAAAACACACGTACAAGACAACAGCAATCAAAAACAAAAAAACACATGAAAGTAATAGCAATCAACGGAAGTCCCCACCCACAGGGGAACACCTTCCATGCTTTAAAAACCATTGGTGAGGAATTAAAAAAAGAAAACATAGAGTTTGAAATACTCCAAGTCGGGAGCCAGAATATTCACGGGTGCATGGGATGCAATATGTGTTTCCGGAACAAAAACGAGAAATGCGTAATCACAACCGACTCATTCAACGAACTACTACAAAAGATCAAAGACGTTGACGGCATTATCCTAGGTTCACCCGTTCATTTTTCCGGTATCGCCGGAACCATGAAATGCTTTCTCGACCGGGCATTCTACGTTTCCGGGGCTAATGGCAACTGGTTCCGTCACAAGGTCGGTGCAGCAATTGTTGCTGTTCGTCGTTCAGGAGGTTCGCACACACTTGACGGGCTGTATCATTATCTCACGTATTCTGAAATGCTTATTCCCTCATCTAATTATTGGAACATCATCCACGGGTTGAAAGCCGGAGAGGCCATTCAAGATGCAGAAGGAAACCAAATCATGCGAGTACTTGGGAAAAACATGGCATGGCTACTGAAAATGAGAGAGCAAACAAAAGATACACTTGCAACCCCGGAAACTGAAACCAAAATAATGACAAACTTTATCCGGTAAATGTAAACACACCTATCTCTTTCGCAGAGAAATTATACTTTATCATGAAAGAAAATAAATACGATGACGAGAAATTCTTCCATCAATATAGTCAAATGTCCCGTTCCATGGATGGCCTAAAAGGAGCCGGAGAATGGCACGCATTACAAAAAATACTCCCGGACTTCCAAGGGAAACGAGTACTGGATTTAGGCTGTGGTTTCGGGTGGCATTGTCAATATGCTATTGAACATGGCGCAGTCCACGCCTTGGGAATTGATCTTTCACACAAAATGTTGGAAGAGGCCACCAAACGAAACAACTCTCCTTGCATCGAATACAAATGTATGGCGATCGAAGACTTCGATTACACGCTAGAGAGCTATGACATCGTCATCAGTTCTCTAACCTTTCATTATTTGGAATCATTTCCGGATATTTGCGAGAAGGTACGCCGATGCCTCACTCCCGGTGGCA
The DNA here is from genome assembly GCF_019423355.1 of Butyricimonas sp. Taxonomy (NCBI): domain Bacteria; kingdom Pseudomonadati; phylum Bacteroidota; class Bacteroidia; order Bacteroidales; family Odoribacteraceae; genus Butyricimonas; species Butyricimonas sp. The sequence continues at coordinate 172,789 of NZ_JAHZBP010000009.1, read as the reverse complement.
CCTTTATTTTCTCCGTCGAGCATCCCGTGTTCACGGCTTACGGCAGTCAAGACTGGTACTATGACGAGCAAGGAAACATCCTCCACTGGCCGGTAGACCGCTATTTCTCGGAAGGAAAACGAGAGGCCATTTTCTTGGGCGAAAACGTGACCAAATTCCACAAGACACTAACCACCTATGTAAATGGGCTTATCCAAAACGGTTTCGAAATCACCGGACTCGTGGAACCTGAACCAGATAAAACTCTTTTGGATTCCATTCCGGGTATGCGTGACGAGTTACGACGTCCCATGATGTTAATCATCTCCTCAATCAAGAAATAATAAACTTAATAACGATACACAACATAATAATGCCTATCTCCCGATCCCGCTATGAACAAACCGATAGCGAGTAAAATAACTACGCCAATAAAAAAAATGGAAGAAGCGATGAGCGAAACCGATCCCAAAAGAAACAAAATAGAGACAATCGAGGCTCTCCAGAAATTCCGGATTATAAAGTAGTTCATCACAATTTGCACGCCCTGAGCCACCAAGAATCCACAAATTAAATACACTCCCATATCCACATCAGCCAAGTAAAAAATAATCGCCAAAATGACCACAACGACATAGGAATAAACACCCACGCTCAAATTATACCCGGATTCATGGCAAATCTCACGAATAACTTGAAGATTTAATAGAAGTTGCTTTAACAAGACAAAACCATATAGAAAAAAGTTGACAACCGTCCAAAGCCAACCGACCTCATCAGGAAAGCAGAACCACGGTAAACCATTGTAACCGAAGAAAAAAATAAGTTCCATGACGCCGATAGCTACAAGTCCGAAGCCCCCCACAATCCATTTTATTTCCAGAGAATCACGAAACATCCGTCGAACCAGCAAAGTAAAGCATAACGTCAATAGAATCAGTAAAGGCAAATAACTAATCGGTCCCTGTTTAAACAATCCCCATAATCCACGAAAAAAGTCGTCAGCAGATTGTTGTTTCGTTCCCCTAAGCGGCATAATATACTTTTTACTGACATAAGCCTGTTTTCCATCAAACTCCACTTGCGCCCATGTTCCCTCCATTTTCAACACGTGGACCGTATCTTTAGAAGCTAATTTTCCAATCACATCAAACTCGCTTCCCGCACCGGAACGAACATGAAGAGAACCACGTGAAACCACCCGGTAATCTAGAGCATCCACAACTAATGAAAAAAAAATACAGAGTAATAAAAAACAATATTTCATAATGATCCCCAATTTATTCACTAAACGCCAAGTAAATATTTACAAATATATAATTTTTAACGGAATCTCGTGTTTTACTAACGTAATTTATCACAAACATCAGGAGGGATGCATGAAACAGAATGAATAAAAAACAGGTTCATATTTGAACCTGTCTCAACACAAAAACACCTAATTCTAATACAGATACAACTTACGAAGTTTCTCCACATCCACCCCCAACTGCTGCACTAAAAACTTATCCATTCCGCCATAATTCTCGTCTATCGTGGTTAATGCCATTTCGATATACTCTTTCTGCACGGAACTAATATAATACATACATTCTGCCATCTTATTATCCCCGTATAGAGCTTTCATTGCCTCCATCGTCACACCCGTCAACTCATTTGTCAACATATAGTCTTCAATGATCGTTTCTCGGTCAACACCTAAAGCTGCCAAAAACAAGGCTGCCGCAAATCCGGCCCGATCCTTTCCAGCCGTGCAATGGAACATTAACGGAGTCTTGTCTGCCTCCATCAACGTCTTGAAGAAAGATTTGTATTCTGCCTGAAAACTGATTACAAACTCCCGGTTCCCGTCTACCAGATATTGTTTAGCCCCCTCCACATCCCCTCTTCTGATAACATCCGAAACATCAATGGAAGACAAATTTCCGGGTTCGATCGGATAATTAATACAATTCACAGTTGTCGTGGGAACCTTATCCGGTTCTGCCTCTTGTTCGCTACTTGAACGGAAATCGATCACAGTCTTTAAGGGGATCGTTGCCAAATACGCTAAATCATCTTCCGTGAGACTGTTACATTTTCCTGAACGGAACACCAATCCCCACTTCACCCGGCGTCCATCCTTCGTTTTATAACCTCCCAGATCCCGGAAATTAGACTGTCCCACCATCGGCAATTGTCTTAATCCCAAGGCCGTTCTAGCTCCACCGGCCCATTCCAAGCAATAGAGCTGATATTTTCCCGTGTTCAATTCTGTCGTTCCCTTCGTATTTCCTTGTAACAAAGGTTCATCAAAAAGAATAGAATTACTATTTTCCCCGCCATACACTTTCCACTCTCCCTCTTTTAATATTTCAATACTGGTTTTCTTAGACTCTTTATCGGCCTTTATTGTTGCATAAGAGCTTATATCCGTCCCCGAATACAAATTCGTATTAATTGAATCATCATCTGAACAAGCCAACACTCCAACCAACATGGCAAAAACAAAACACCACTTACTCATTTTTAATAAATACTCTTTCATAATCTTTTTTCTTTTCATTTGACGCCACAAAGAAAAGCTTGTAATATTACCGAACGATTACATTCTTGTGAAAGAACGATTACAACTATTTATCCTCATTCCCTTGTATTATACCCCGGAATAACGTAATTTTACCATATGATCATCAGTGCAAGCAGAAGAACAGACATCCCCTCATTCTACTCAACATGGTTTTTTAACCGTGTTCGGGAGAAACACGTTCTTGTTCCGAACCCCTTCAACCCGAAACAAATCAGCCGGGTCAGACTAACGCCAGACGTGGTGGACTGTATTGTATTCTGGACCAAAAATCCGACTCCGATGCTTGATAAACTTAACCATCTAAAAGAGTTCAAATATTACTTTCAATTCACACTTAACGCTTACGGAAAAGAAATTGAAACCAATCTACCTTCTTTCGAACAAAGAATAGACACCTTCAAACGCCTCTCCGACCTCATCGGGAAAGAAAAGGTCATCTGGCGTTACGACCCGATCTTGACAAACGAAACCTATAACACGGATTTTCACAAAACTACTTTCTTCAAAATTGCCACACAGCTCAAAGATCACACCGAAAAATGTATGATTAGCTTTATTGACTATTACAAACATATCCGTCCGTCCCTCTCTTCCCAGAATATACACCCGCTTACACTGGAAGAGATCCGGGAAATGGCATATTCTTTCCGGCAGTCCATCTCCTCGACCCCAATTCAACTAAACACCTGTACCCGGAAAGTAGACCTTTCCGATATGGGAATTCCTGCCGGAATGTGTATTGACCGGGAATTAATAGAAAGACTCACAGGCTACCCGATTTCCGCACAGAAAGATAAAAACCAACGAGACGTTTGTCGCTGTATTGAAAGTATAGACATCGGCACCTACGACACCTGTTTCAATGGCTGCCTCTATTGTTATGCTAACACAGCCAAACACAAACCGTTCCGTAACCTACAAAAGCATGATCCCGCCTCCCCGAAACTCATTGGACAGGTAAACGATGACGACATCATAAAAGATCGAGCCACGTGTAGCCTCAGACGTGATCCCTCGTTATTCTGACAGAATTAAAGCCACCTTTTCAACTCATCGGGCAACATTGGCATTGCCCCCGTCTGACTACAAACAAAAGCGGAAACCTCCACGGCAAAACGATGAGCCTCAACCATTGATCTCCCTTTCAAAACCGCAGCACAAAATGCTGCCGTGAAAGAATCCCCGGCTCCCACCGTGTCTGCCACCTTCACATGAGGGGTATCCAAAAATGACCGTATATCGCCCGCAAACACGTAACTTCCCTGCACCCCACACGTAAGTATCAACACCTCCAGATCAAACCGATCCATCATCTCCCTACACCTCTTTTCTACCGATTCTTCCGACAATTCTAATAAATCGGATAAAATAACCAATTCTTCATCATTCAACTTCAATATATTACACCGGGCCAAAGAATCTTTCAAAACCTCTACCGTGTAAAAATGCTGACGAAGATTTATATCAAAAACTTTATATGCCTCCCCGGACATGGCCTCCAAAAATCGGTTCAACGTTGTACGAGTTACCACATTCCGCTGAGCCAGAGACCCAAAACAAACACAACGAGCCTGACAAGCCAATCGATCAAGTTCTGGGGTGTACGGTACGTTATCCCACGCCACGCCCTGTTTTATTTCGTAACAAGGAATCCCCTCTCCATCCAGCGTAACTTCAACGATACCCGTCGGGAAAGGCACTCGTTCCACCCAATAGCGTAGCCCCTTCCCGTTAAAATTTTCCAGAATCTCATCTCCCAACACATCTTCCCCCACAGCACTCACCACCCGGCTATCAAAACCGAATTGCGACATATGATAAGCAAAATTAGCAGGAGCACCGCCAATCCTTTTTCCTTCCGGAAACACATCCCAAAGAACCTCTCCGATTCCCACGATAATATCATTCATCATCACGTGTATTTAGTCATAAAATGCATATACAAAAGAAAGCAATTGATATGAAAAATCGGTATTTCCCCAAACAAATATTTTAAGAAATACCGATTTTTATAATCATTAACCACTACCAAGTTTTACTCTTATATTCCATATCAACAATTTCATCGTATGGTCCCATAGCTTCATAAGGTACAATCATATCATCCTCCTTCGGTAATGGGAACAGTCCCTCTGCTGGATCTTGAGGCATTCCATTAGAACTGATCCAAAAACGATAAACATACCCTTTATCCCCTTTATTCAATGCTATAAACATCATGTAAGCATACGCATCCTTGATATGCATCTCTACTACATTAACATCAGGATCTTTAAAATCATGGAACAATATTCGGGTATTCGTAGCCGTATTCAACAACCATATTTTATCTTTCACGGCATAAAATATATTCTCGCTATTAGGATGCGGATACACAGCGGAAGTTTTATCCAATTCAACCTCATCCGGAATCACCGAATGTCCAAGTACAACATACTTATATGGATAACCACTTGTATAATCAGTCCCAAAGTCATATTTATGTACTTTACCCGCCTGATCTTTCATAAGTGCAAAAAGAGTCTTTTTACAACTTTGTCCCATATAAAGCGTGGAAAAATCTTTTAATTCTCCTATAGTATAATACTGGTTACTAGATACGATACTTAAATTCATCGCACCATTCTCCCATAATAAGAAGCGTCCACCTTTACGATCTAGAAATACATATTTTGAACCATAATAATCATAGAAATAACCATAATTCGAAATATAATAATCAGAATTATCCGGTAATGACTTTTCCACACCAAACTTATACGGAGTATAGCGAGTTGTACAAAAGTGTAGTTTTCCATCAGCTACAATAAAATACTGACTAAAATTCTTATCCGTGAGTAAAAACTCAATATCACAACTTGCCTTTGGTTCAAAAAATAACTCTGATTGATCGGCAACCCATGTCAAATCAAAAGGACTCAACTTTTCAGCTCCGTCATTTTTCAACACCAAGCAATTATCATAATAAGGACTGGAAGAGGTGGCAAAATAAAATAAAGATTTAGCATTTTGAATATTCTTACCATTCGTCTTTGAATAAAGATTATACAGGGGTTCTCCTATTCGGGAAAACTCATTCGCAGATGAAAGATCATACTCATTCGTCGTACCCGGAACCTTACACAATAATAAATAAGTGTACTTACTGATTGCGTCCGTTACCTCAACATTAAAACGTTTATAAGTTGTAAGCCCAGTCGCTGTATTCATAATTGAATATCGTAAATCATAATTTGCCGGAGCCAATGTAATTTCTTCATCAAAATCCTTACTTGTTGAAAGTAAATGATACTCCGGATTCAATTTATTCTGGATCGCAAACTCCCACTTAAACTCTAATTGTGATTCGTCAAAACCATTTAGTTCCAATGTCATAGGGATCGACAACCGTTCCCCCATCTTCAAACGATAAACAAGCTCGTACTCCCCTTCTATGGTTACTTCGTCCACCGTTGTGTAATCGTAATTTCCTTTATCCTCGTAGCATCCAGCCTGCAATATCGACAGGATAGCTAACAAAAACATATATTTTTTCATTTTCTGTATATTATCTGGTTAGAACGTAACTCTATTTCCATTTTCATCTGTTAATGGATTATCCTTATGCTCATTATTATATTTCACGAGGGCTACTCGTAATTCATCTTGGAAATAATATAACTCACCTGCTTCATACTTATTATCTCCCGTGGTCGGAAATTCCGAAATACCAAGCACATCAATAATAAATTGATATTTTACCAAACTAGGTTCTCCGAAATAAGTTTTCAAGCTATTCCAATTAGAAGGAATTGTCAAACGATCATTAAATGTTACGATAAAACACAACTCATCTTCTCCCATTTCACCTAAAAAATCACCAGTAGGAACAATATTTATACCAACAGTCATGTCCTCATTTTCCTTTCCTAGCTCTTTTAACGTACTCTTTATATGATCCCGATAAAGTTTAATAACAATCACACTATTCACACTATCCTTCTGAAGAACACATTCTTCTATCGTAAAATGCCCTCCATTTTCAGGAGTTCCCTCCTTTGCATATAACGTACGTTCTTTATCTAATTCTACCGTCACAATACGATCTGCCGAAGTCGCAACTCCCGTTACACGAATGGGGACCTTAATCTCGTGAACCATATATTCTTGTGGTTTTACGGCAAACGAAAAGGTAGTACTATCTCCTGAAGCCACATAAATCTTATTACCTCCTTTAAAATCGAACTCATCTCCTTGACTACAAGCAAAGATCAACGAGCAGAACAAAAGTATTAATATCTTATTCATAATATTCGTCATTTACAAGGTTACTATTATTTCTGTCCCCACTCCTGTTCTTGTTGTGGCAACGGGAATCTATAAACTTCTGATAACTTATCGGCGATCTTTATTTCGCAATCCGGAATATTCTCTAAATTCCGATATTTATACCGATAAAATATTTGTCCCTCCGCAAGCATTTCCCGCCGATACTCGGTATCCAAATAACTTATAACCTCCTCTTTTGTATTTAATTCCACCCCCAGTAAACTACGAGCCGTTCTTATTGCATTGATATAAACCAAGGCAGTCTCCACATCCGGAGCCGTCTCTGCGGCAATATAATACATCTCAGATAAGCGTAACATCGGCATTTGATTTCTAGACCTCTGGTTATCGGTCTGTTCTTGACGAAATTTACGCATTCTTGGTAACCCCTCTTCCGTTACGAACAATAACTCATAACGAACATCAGACATTTTGTACTTATCCGCTTCAAAAATAACATCTAATTTCTCTTTCGTACTTCCTAACTCTTTACTTGTTGTAACAGAAGGGAAATACCCCGAAGCCACATTAGATAACTTATCCACGTAAAGACCAAAAAGTAACTCTCCTGAAATAATTTTATCCTTATCAATATCTTGAGGAGAAGTTGTTAAACGAGGATAATTAATATTAGTCTGGAGTGTATCCATAAGCTCACTTACAAAATCATATACTTCTGAATCTGTTTTTCCGGCATACAACATAACTCTAGCCCTCAACGCCCGCACCGAAAAAGCATTCATACGAACTTTCCGATTTACCAGATAAACATTTGAAGGAGTCTCCATGGGGGTCCATATTGGGTCTTTATCAAACAATGGAATTGCAGCATCAATATCAGCCAGCACCTTTTCAATAACCTGATCAAATGTACTATATGCGGTATTCCCCTGGCCAAAAGTAGTCACGTAAGGTATACACTTCTCTCCCTTATCTAGCGCTTTCGATGGCCCAAACATTCTCAACAAATCAAAATGCAAATATGCTCTCAACGCCAATGCTTCCCCTTTAATCAAATCATAATTGTCATCGTCAAAAATCTTTCGATCAGCATTTTCCAAACGTTCCAACAATTTATTATCATTAGCTATCGCATTATACATTCCTTCCCAAATAGAAGCAATTACTTTTTCAGTATCGGCTGTCTTGTAATCAAAATTTGCAAAAGAGGTGTAAATCTCAGGAGCACCATCCCGCAACACATAACTATACGCTAATAAATCCATTGTACTGATAGTCATTTGATCACCATACAACGACGTTCCGGCCATCTTCGCATAAACACCAATTAAAGCGTCAAAATAACCGTTCTCTGTCTTATACAAATCGTCCTCTTTCGCATCTATATCAGATGACACATCAAACCAATCCTCACATCCGGTGAACATAAATGCACCCAGGATCAATACAAATAGGTAGGCAGTTTTCATTATTTTTTTCATCTCTATATCTTTTTATATTATACTGCTCATCTCTAAAATGTTGCGCTTAAAGAAAACGCAATTCTATTGGCAAACGGATAATTAATACCCCTTTCTTGGCGAACAGTAGAAAGTCGCATAATATCATTCATATAAGCATTTACTCTCAATCGCTCCATTCCTAACGTACGAAGAATACCTTTATGCTTTATATCATAACCCAGGCTCACAGATTCACAGGTGAACACGTTTTCATCTTGCACGAAACGGCTTGTCGGGCGAGTAGTTGTTTTATCAAAAATACTTTTATAAAGCGATTGATCCCCTTCTTTCCGCCAACGATCATCATAAATACGACGATCCACATTCCCATAAAGATCAGCATTTTCTACTCGATCCACCAAGGTAGAATTGTAGATCTGTCCACCAATCTTATATCGGAAATTAGCACTAAACGTTAAATTTTTATAGGTTAGAGAAGTTCCGATAATACCCTCAAGATCCGGACGGGTATTTCCCACAGCAACCTGGTCAAACGAATTATAAGTAAATGTCGTTAATCCCTGTTTTGTCAAGTAAAGTTCATTTCCCGTAGCCGGATCAATACCTAAAGAACGAACAGCATAAATATCTGTTAAAGAACGCCCTTCTTCATAAAGAATAACAGGAGCAGACTGGTTTTCCTCCTCTGCTTTTTTAATCACCTCCTCGTTACGCTTTTTCATGAAATTACTGATTTTCGTAATTTTATTCCGGTTATGAGCAGCGGAAACATTCACACTCCAGTAAATCTGATCTTGAGGTCTTTTAATAAACATCGCCTTCACGGTTGCCTCAAATCCCCGATTTTCAGTCTCCCCGATATTTTCCTTATAACTTGAAAATCCCGTTGAAGTAGCAATAGTAACGTCTGCCAACAAATTATCCGTGCGACGTTGATAATAATCGATGTTTATCATGTAACGACTATCCACAAATCCTAATTCCAACCCCAAATTCAACACATGAGTTGTCTGCCATTTTAGATCCTTATTTCCAATTCCTTTTAGCCAAGCAGGAATCAATCCTGCATAATGCCGTCCGGTCTCATAACTATACATTGAAGTAGCTTGAAATGGTGCAAAATTCTGGGAAGCGGTAATACCATAAGAACAACGTAATTTCAAAATACTTATTGCTGCCATTTTCTCCATCCAAGATTCATTATGGATATTCCAGCCCGCTCCCAAAGACCAAATAGGAGCAAACCGATTATTGGAACCGAAATTAGATGATCCGTCCACTTTCAACGAAAAATCAAACAAATAACGTCGGTCATAAGAGTAGTTGAATGTCCCCAAAATTCCAGCCAGACGTTGAATACCATAAGTCGCTTCCGGTCTTGAATCCTTATAATATTGTTTCGCAAAAGCAATACTACTCATATTATCATTCGGAAAACCTTCCACATCTACTGTTTTATCATGATTTTTACTTTGAGAAGCATTTAAACCAACTACAGCATAAATATTATGTTTGCCAAAAGATTGTCCATAGCGCAAATTCAGGTCTCCCAAGATACTAAAACTTTCTCCATTGGAAAACGAAGCTTTTCCCCTTCTTAAAAACTCATCTGGAGAATTTATCGGATCGCCCAATTCTTCAAACATCGTATGTGATGCAGAATAAAAAAGATCTGAAGAATTAAATTGTTTCGTCAAACTAAAACGTCCCATCAATGTCAGATTCTCCGAAATCGTCCATTCAATAGAAAAATTATTTGTGAAATCAGTATATTTTTCTTCATCCACGGAATGAAGAGTTGCATTATAAAGAGGATTCTTGTTAAATTGTGATCCTTCCAAAAAGTCAGGATATTTATCATCAAACAATTTCACTGGACGGCCTTGTTCATCATACGGACGGACATAAGGATTCAATGACACGTATTGACTAAACTCCCCATAAGGAGAATTTTTCGATTCATTAGCTGTAATTTGAAGATCATTCTTGAAAAGAAGACCTCCTTTACGATATTGCAAGAAAACACCTCCCATATAATTATTATGACTTGATCCTTTCATCACTCCCGGTGTCATCCGTACTGAAAAATTGATACCATAACGTATCACCTTATCCCCACCACTCAACTCGAAATTATGACGATGTTCGAAAGCAGTTCTCAACGGTTTACTTAACCAATACGTATCTACTCCTTCCATTACATTCTTCAGCATTCGGTTGTAATATTCTTTCATTTCAATATCATTACTCAATGAACGCCCCTCGAAATGTCCCGCATCCTTTTGAAGTTCAAGAGCCTCTCTCGCATTTAACAAATCATAGTCTGTAAGGTCAGGCATCACCACAGCGTAATCTCCATTATAGCTCAATCTCAATCTTCCGATCTCAGGGGCTTTTGTTTCGATAACAATCACACCATTGGCAGAACGAGAACCATAAAGTGCGGCTGCGGAAGCATCTTTCAATATTGAAATACTTTCCACCCGGTTTGGATCCAAGTCGACAACTCGCTGTAACGATACTTCGAAACCATCCAGAATAAATAACGGCTGGTTCGGATTTCCTTTATAATTTGCATCAAGATCCGGTATTCCATTCGCACCGCGTACCTCGATCTCCGGTAAGGCATTCGGGTCTGAACCGTTCAAATTATTCTCCACGATTTTAAACGAAGGATCTAGCGTACGAAGACTTTGCAAAATATTCTGATTCCCTACCATTTTCAGCTGTTCACCGGTCACTGTTACGGAAGCTCCTGTCGCTAACTCTTTGCTCCTACGGAAAATACCAGTCACCACCACATCATCTAAATTTTCCGTCTGTTCCTCTAAAACGACCACTAACTCTTTCTTCCTTTGCAAAATCTCTTTATCCTTCACCTCATCCATAGAAACTTTTTTCGTTTCCATTCCTACAAATCGAAATACTAGGACTACGCCCTTCACTTCACCGGGCAATGTAAGAGAATATTTACCATCAATATCTGTTGCACACCCGATTGTAGTCCCCTCTATCAAAATGGTCACTCCGGGTAAAGGTTCCCCTGCCTTATCCTTTACAATTCCCTTCAGTAATTGTTGCCCTTTTTGTAATGAATCTGCAGTAGCAACCACCTCATCCTTAATCACGACTACATCGTTCATAATCGTAAATGTCAAACCAGTTCCCATCAACACCGACCTCAATGCATTTTCAAGAACATCATTCTCAATATTTACCACTTTTTTCTGCTCAGACCTCACTTTTTCTACACTGTAAAAAAAGCGAAGGCCAGTCTGTTTCTTCAACTCTTTCAGCACGTGTTCAAGCGTAACATCCTGCATGGATAAAGACACCCGCTGTTGAGTATAACCGGAAGCTGATACCCCGATCTGTAACACCAACATAAAAAATAAACATAGCCTCATGATTAACAAGCATTTTTTCAAATGAAAGGGCACACCACGCCCATAGAAACAATTTTTTTTCATACCTTTGTAATGTTTCATTAATTTATTAATGTTCACCTGATAAATACGGGTCTAGTGCCAACAAACACCCGTATTTATTTTTTACCGATTATAATCGTTTTTCCTTCCGTCTTAAATTTTACATCTCCACCCGTTTCAATAAAATTCAAAAATACATTTATACTCTCGTAACGTTCCAGATCACCCGTGAAATGATAATCTTTCACCACTGGATCAACATACACGACATCTATATCATACCATCTTTCTAATGTTCGCATAATATCCACCAACGCAGTATTTTCAAACACGTATTTTCCTTCCCGCCAACCAACATACTGCATAACATCCACCTTCTTCATTTTAATTTCCCCGGTTTTCTCCTCTTGCACCTGAAAACCCGGAGTCAAGATAATCTCTTTTTTGTTTTCTCCGGAGACATACATCACTTTCCCCATCTCCAATGTAGTTACAACCTTTTGCTCATCGGCATAATCCCGTACATTAAAACTTGTACCTAAAACGGCCACAGTTCCCATTGAAGTATGCACTTGAAATGCATGTAGCTCATCCTTACTCACCTGAAAATAAGCTTCTCCTTTCAAGTAAACATCCCTCGTTTTACCCGAAAAATTTACAGGAAATCTCAATTCAGTCTCTGCATTTAACCACACTTTCGTACCATCTGCCAATTCCAAACAATACTCTCCACCACGAGGAATCGTCACGGTGTTATACATGACCTCTGCCGTCTCATTATACAGATTTGCCTTATAAACCAAAGTACCGGATTCGGAACGCAATATCGTCCCATCACTCTCCTCCAATTCTTGAATATTCTCTTCAAGAGAAACCTGTTTTCCGTCTGCTAATGTTATTACCGCACAACTTTGCCCCGGACAAATAACTTCTGCAACAACTGGTTCCACCTTGTTAATCTGTTCTGGTTTATTATTCATCCACCATCCGATAATACACAAAACGACAATCGAAACGGCCGTAGAAACCCACCATCCGATCCGGAATGTTTTTCTCGCGTTCTTTTTTAATATTTTGAATTTCCGATATGCCTCTCTACCATCAAAATCATCCGTTCCTTGCAAACGAGCCACGATCTTATCACGATCCATTTCTTTCACTCCATACTCCTCACATAAAGAATCTAATTCCTGTTTCTCCTCTTTACTTGTCATCCCAAGTAAATCCTTATAGAGTAAATCTGATAACCTTTCGTATATTTTTAAATCGTCCATCATCTCATTGAGGCTTTATTTCTATTAATAAATCCCCAAAAAGAAAAACGGGTACCCTAAAAATACATTTTTTTCAAAAAAAGATTGAAAATATAAACAAATCTGATTTCACGGCAGCCTTAATAACCGCATAAGCCTCCTTTTTGTGCTTCTTCACCGTATTCTGGGAGATATTCAATTTCAAGCTGATCTCATCATTCGTCATTCTTTTCATACTCAATAGAATGACTTCACGTCGTTTAGGAGGCATTTCTTCAATCACTTTCCGCAATTTCCTAATCACCTCCTCAAACATTACAGCCGACAATGACTCGGATTCTATTTCATCCGTAAAAAAAGCCCATTCTTTCAAGCGCTTGTCTTCCCGCTCTTTATCCCGTATTTCTTTCAAACAATTATTGTTCACCGTACGGTATAAATAAACATTAAAAGCGGCAATATTCTCAAAACATAAAGGAGACTCCCACAATTTAATAATTGCTCCTTGCACCAAATCCTCGGCCTGTTCTCGGTTATTCAAAATTTTCATCGCATAATGGCACAAAGGAGAATAATAATCCATATAAATTCTCTCCCACGCCTTAGCATCCTTACGGTTTACACCATTAATAAAATTCTGAATCTCCCTATCCATTATATCTAATTAACAAACACCCTACATTCTAGTTAGATACAAATATATATAAATTCGAGAAACAAACAAATTCACTCAAAAAATATCCTTACTTCTGTTGAAAGCGGAACTCATCCACCATATCCAGTAACACAGCCCCATAACGTTCCACGATCTTTTTCCCAACTCCGGGAACTGCCAGCAATTCCTTTGAATTCGTGGGCAGCGTGTTACTGATTCCCAACAAAGCTTTCTGCTGCAATACCGTGTACACGGGCAATTTCAATCGTTCAGCCTCTTTGTTCCTCCAAGCACGAAGAGTTTCATATAACTTCGAGTGTAATATATCAGGAGAAATCTCCACTTTTTCCGCTCCGGCACGTTTCGCCTTAATCTTCACCTTCGGGGCATCAATTAACGCCTTCGCCTTCGCCCGTAAATAATCTTTTACAGAAAAACCGTTCCCGATCACTTTCAACGTTTCAAGTTTCAAGTTCACCTCTCCCCGAAAACGTTCCATATTTTGTTCCACCAACTTCCTCACCTCCTTGTTATCAATCTCCGGAATAGCCTCTTCCAAGAATTTTCCAAAAATAGACATCGTATGTTCCCGGAAATATTCCGCCCCCTTCCTCACCCGGTCCGCGATCACCGGGTCCGCCTCGTAATTCCCTTCTTCCGGCATCAACCGTTCCAACTGGTTCTGAAACCGTTCCGCCACCGCCAACAATTCCTCCGCACACTTGGCTCCCGCCACCCGGTAACGTTCCACCCAATCGGGATACAACCGACGCAACTGCTCATCCAACACCCGGTACAAATAATGTAACCTCCACCGGATCGTCTCGTAATCGAATTGTTCCAGCAACAACTCCCTGAAATAAGACTGCCGGGCCTGTTGCAATTCCTCCTTATTCGGCTCCTTCTGTTCCGCCTCCCGCACGAATTCATCTATTGCCCCGTCACTCACCAGCGAACGCACGGTTACCGGGGAACTTAACACAAGTCCCTCGAACGTCTTGCAACGACTCAATGCCACGTACACCTGCCCGTGAGCAAATGCTGCATTGGCATCCACGATCGCCCGTTCAAACGTCAATCCTTGGCTTTTATGAATCGTAATCGCCCACGCCGTTTTCAACGGGTATTGCTTAAAGGTTCCCTCCACCGTCTCTGTGATCTCCCGAGTCTCCTCGTCTAACGTGTATCTCGTGTTCGTCCATTCCTCCGGGGTCACCTGAATCTTCAGGCCATCCTCTTTTCCTACCACCTCGATGGAACGGTCATTAATAGCCGTGATCTTACCGATTTTCCCATTATAATAACGCTTTTCCGGCGATGAATCATTTTTCACGAACATCACCTGCGCCCCTTGTTTCAGCACCAACGTCTCCTCCGTGGGATAAGAATAAGTGGGGAAATTATCCTTCACTTCTGCCTTGAACGAATAAGCCCTAGTGGATAATTCTGCCATTTTCACGTCGTTAATCCTTTGTGCTTGATGATTATGTGTTGTCAACGTGATATACCCCTCGTCATCCGAAGGCTTGAAGCCCGGTACATACCTCCGGTTCAACATCCCCAACACCGCGGCATCCACCCGGTTCTCCCGTACCCGGTTCAACAGGTCCACGAATTCCCGATCCTGTTGCCTGTAAACGTGTTTCAACTCGATTGCCACGTAACGGGTTGCTGCCAAAGCCTTACTATGGAAAAAGAACGCCGATGCGTAATGTTGTTTCAACAACGCCCACTCGTCCTCTTTCACCACGGGAGCCAACTGCTGCAAATCACCGATCAACAACAACTGCACCCCACCGAAAGGCTCGTTCTTGGAGCGGTAACGACGCAACATATCATCCACCGCATCCAGCAAATCTGCCCGTACCATACTGATCTCGTCAATCACCAGCAAATCAATCATCTTGATAATATTGATCTTTTCCCGGTTAAATTTATGGGTGTATTGCAATTTTTCCCCTCGCTCCACCGTATCCGTACTTCCCGGCACGTATGGCCCGAACGGCAACTGGAAGAAAGAGTGGATCGTCACCCCACCCGCGTTAATTGCCGCCACTCCCGTGGGAGCAACCACAATCATCCTTTTGGGTGATCTCCGTTTCAATTCCCGCAGAAACGTAGTTTTTCCCGTTCCCGCTTTTCCTGTAAGAAACACGTTCACTCCCGTATATTCCAAAAAGTCATATGCCAATTCCAGTTGAGGATTACTTTCCATGAATCAAGATTTTACACGAATTATCATTCTATTCGGCCTTCACAGACACGCAACTCGTACAAAGGTAGAAAAATAATCTATTCGTATCACGGCAATTATACACAATCACGTACACCTCTTGATATTTTCGATTATTTTTTAGGATTATTCTTTACAGATTCATATATTTGTAGAAATTACATACAATACCATTTATGAGATTTCAAAACTTCATCATGGGCATTCCGCATCGGGTTCGTGCCTAATTTAATCCCGGAAAAATTCCTCCGGACTTTTTTAAAGCTTTCCTCCTAACCGGGAAGTATCAAGGTATTGTTTTCTCACTTTTAACATTGATATAAAATTACCATGAATAACTGGAAAAAGGTATTCGCAATTATATGGACAGGACAGTTTTTCTCCATACTGACCAGTTCTCTCGTTAATTTTGCCATCATTTTATGGCTAACCTTTGAAACTAAATCGGCAGAAACTTTGGCTTTCGCCACGATTGCCACCATGTTACCGCAAGGCATCTTAGGTATGTTCTCCGGAGTATTTATTGATCGGTGGAGCAGGAAGAAAATCATGATCCTGTCTGACAGTTTCATTGCTTTCTGCACACTTATTCTAGCCTTTTTATTTTATTTCGAACAAGCGGAAGTTTGGCAAATCTATCTATTGTTGGCACTCCGATCGATAGGTTCGGCTTTCCATGCTCCTTCGATGCAAGCATCTATCCCGTTACTCGCTCCAGAATCTCAATTATTACGAATCGCCGGGATCAACCAGATGATCAATTCTGCCTGTAATATAGCCGGACCAGCTTTAGGCGCCCTAGCCATTACCACGCTGGCCATGCCTGTCGTGCTTATGCTCGACGTGATCGGAGCCATACTCGCCTGTACCTCGCTGGCTTTCGTCAAAATACCGAACCCACCACCCGGTGAACACGCGGGAGAAAACAATGTCCTTCAAGACTTAAAAGAGGCTCAACGGGAGGTTGTCAGCCACCGGGGAATGCCATTATTGTTAATCCTCTCGATCATAGCCACATTTTTTATCATGCCAGTCAGCGTACTTTTCCCATTAATGACCCTAAATCACTTTTCGGGAGATGCTTTCCAAATGAGTCTGATTGAAGCCATCTGGGGAGTCGGGGCCCTATTGGGGGGAGTTGCCTTGAGTATCAAACAATACAAGATCAACAAAATCACGCTGATCAACCTGACATATATCCTCTTGGGAGCCGGATTCACGGCATCTGGCCTACTATCTCCCAATGCCTTTGTTTGGTTCGTCGTGTTTACCGCATTTGAAGGCGTGATCGGGTCATTATACTTTGCCTCGTTCACAGCCGTTATCCAGACGAAAATCAACCCGGCAATACTCGGACGAGTATTTTCCATATACATGAGCCTTAGTATGCTTCCCTCCATGCTCGGATTAATGAGTACCGGGTTTATTGCCGATCACGTGGGGATTACAAACACGTTCGTTATTGGTGGGCTCGTGATATTAGCTATCGGGGTTATATCATTCTGCCTCCCGTCCTTGTTACAAGTGGGCAAATTGACCGTTAACGGGAAAACCCGTAATATCTAAAGTATATAAATTGAAAGCCACCTTTTTCGAGGTGGCTTTCAAATATCTGATCAATTCGATAGATTACTTTCCGGCACGAGCTTTATACTCTTTCAAACCGTCTTGCAAGAATTTCACGAAAGCATCCCGATCTTTATTATAACCTCTAGCAGGTTGTAATACATGCGGTTTCAATACTTTCTCGTTACCTTTACGGCTATCTAACAAAATATAGTTCGGTTGAGCGTTCGACTCGAATTGCTTGATCTGGAAGTCTGTATTCTTCTTTCCAAGCGTGTTTTTCTTCTTTCCGTCATACTCTGACACGTAAACCTCTTCTGCTGGTAATTTGGTCTTATCGTCCACGTAAAGAGCCACGATGATATAATCATTCTTCAACATTTCAAGCACACGAGGATCAGACCAAACGCTTTGTTCCATCTCACGACAGTTCACACAACCGTGACCGGTGAAATCAATGAACAAGGGTTTATCTTGAGCTTGTGCGGCTTTCAATGCCTGGTCATAATCGAAATAACCATCCAACCCGTGGGGCAAGTGCAAGAAATCAGAGTATTTTACAGGTTCGTTGGATGCGGCACTAGCAGCTCCTTGTGTTCCACCTACCTGCACGCCACTCTTCATGATCTCTTTCGCGTTGTCACGCACAATACGGTTAATATCGAAGTCAATCGTTTCTTGTGGCGGGAAATATCCGGCCAAAGCTTTCAACGGTGCCCCGAACATACCCGGGATCAAATAGATCACGAATGACATGGTAATAATAATCATCACCAAACGAGGTACTCCGATATATGGTAAATCGCTATCGTGAGCGAATTTGATTTTACCCATCAAGTACAATGCTTGTAACGTGAACACGGCTACCCAGATAGCGATGTAAACCTCACGGTCTAACAATCCCCAGTGGTAAGTTTGGTCTGCTACCATCAAGAACTTGAATCCAAGGGCAACCTCCACGAATCCTAATACAACTTTCACCGCATTTAACCAACCTCCTGATTTCGGTAGATTGCTTAATTTTGAAGGGAAGAAAGAGAAGAATCCGAAAGGCAATGCCACAGCGATAGAGAATCCTAACATACCGATGATCGGACGTAATACAGATCCGCGTGCAGCCTCTACCAACACGGTTCCAACGATCGGGGCGGTACAAGAGAATGACACCAATACCAACGTGAATGCCATGAAGAAAGCTCCGATGTAACCACCTTTATCAGCTTGTTTATCCGATTTATTTACCAACCAAGACGGTAACACGATCTCGAACGCACCAAAGAAGGATGCAGCGAAGATCATAAATATAATGAAGAAACAAATATTAGGCAGCCAGTTCGTACTCAACCAGTTAATGAATCCCGGTCCTAACAAGAACGAAATGATCAATCCTAAAGCGGTATAGATACCAACGATAGACAAGGCGAAGAAAATAGCTTTTGCCTTTGCTTTTGCTTTATTACTATCCCCATGCATGAAGAATGACACCGTCATCGGGATCATCGGGAACACGCAAGGCATCACAACTGCCAGTAATCCACTACCAAAAGCCACCCAGAAGAACAACCACAAGGAATCATCCTCGGTTGCATCCTTCGTTTCATCGGCAGCAGCAACAGTAGCTTTATCTGCACCTTTGTTACCCAACTCAATCGCGAAGTCCTTCTCTCCCGGCACACAAGCACCTTCCTGACAAGCCTGGAATTCAACGCTTCCTTTCACGGTAGTAATGGAAGGATCGGTAACTTTGATCTTTTGGGTTATGGTGTAATTATTTGAATAATACCACACATCGACTCCGAAAACATCATCATGCTTTTTACTTGGTTCACTCTCCTCGGCCGTACCCACTAATTCGATTCCCTCTCCCACTTTCTCAATGGTAATTGATGTAGGCATGGGACCACCTGCCGGGGTTGACATGGAGTAAACCGTCCACCCGGGTTGAATGGTTGCTTTAAAGGTTAAAGCGTATTCGTTATCCCCGGTTTTCTTCTGTGAAAACGTCCAACTTGTCGGGTCAGACATTTGAGCGAAAACCGAAAAGGTTCCCACGAACAACGTAAAGATCAACGTCAATAGTCTCTTTTTCATAAAAAATTATTTAATAAAACATCAATTTGCATGCTTCTCGAAATCGTATGCATTATCACACAGTGGACGCAAAAGTACCATATAATTTGTTCTCTCACAAATTCATGGTACTATTTTAACATCGTTTTAAGATGGAATGACGAAACTGTAAGTAAAAACACCTACTCAGGTTCTATTTCTCTATTAAAACGATTAAAAAACTTATATTCGTAAATATAAAAAGAGGGAACTCCGACCACCTTTAAATGGATATGGTGCTTGAAAGCCCACTTCCTACGCAAAGACCAGAAACCTTTTTTCAAATACGCCTCCACGAAGGGGTGTACTTTCAATACCAGATTCTTGATTTTCTTCTCTTCGACCAAGAACTCAAGCTGATCTTCAATCTTATCAATCACTAGAACGGCAGCATCGGCCTTACCGGTTCCATGACACACGGGACAAGTCTCCGTGGTCGTCACGGTCATTTCCGGACGTACCCGCTGGCGCGTGATTTGCATTAATCCGAATTTACTCAGAGGAAGTATGGTATGCTTGGCACGATCGAGTTCCATTGCCGAACGCATCTTATCGAACAACTTCTGGCGGTTTTCCGCCTGTTGCATGTCAATAAAATCGATCACGATAATACCTCCCATGTCTCGCAATTGCAACTGACGAGCCACCTCGTCGGCTGCAGCCAAGTTTACTTCCAAGGCATTCGATTCCTGATCGTCACCCAATTTCACACGATTCCCGCTATTCACGTCTATCACGTGAAAAGCTTCCGTGTGTTCTATAATGAGGTATGCCCCGTTTTTAAACGAAACGGTACGTCCCAGCGAAGACTTGATTTGCTTGTCCACCCCAAAATGATCGAAGATCGGTACCTCGGTTGACACAAATTTAACGATACCTTCTTTCTCCGGAGCTATCGTGCTGATATAACGCTTAATTTCTTTACTCAATGCTAAATCATTCACATAAATGTTCTCGAACGAGGGATTCAATATATCCCGGAGAATAACGCTGGTTCGGTCAATCTCTCCCAAAATCAGCTTGGGAGGCTCTATATCCCGAAGATGTTTGAACGCGGTCTCGAAACGTTCAACAAGTTCTGTTAATTCACTGTCAAATAGCTCGGCATTCTTGCCTTCGGCGACAGTTCTCACGATCACCCCGAAATTCTTGGGGCGTATACTTTCAATCAGTCTTTTCAAACGCTTCCGTTCTTCGACCGATTTTATCTTTTGTGACACGGATACCTTTTCCGAGAAAGGCATCAGAACTAGGTGGCGGCCGGCAATACTCAACTCGGAGGTCAAGCGCGGACCCTTGGTGGAAATAGGTTCTTTCGCAACCTGCACGGCCACATATTGGCCGACAGAAAGCACGTCCCCGATCTTCCCGTTTTTACTGATTTCCGGCTCCAGTTTTAATTTGGCTACAGGCATCCCCTTCCGGGCTATACATTGCTTTATATAGCTATCCAAAGAATAAAACTGGGGACTGAGATCAAGGTAATGCAGGAAGGCATCCTTTTCATAGCCGACATTAACGAAAGCGGCATTCAAACCGGGCATGATTTTCTTCACTTTCCCGTAATAGATGTCACCTACCGCAAATTTAACGCTAGTCTTCTCCGTTGTCAACTCTACCAACCGCTTGTCCTTTAACAAGGCGATTACTACTTCTTCCGCTTTTACATCTATGACTAACTCAGTATTCACTACCTGATCAATTAATGTATTAATCAAAATAAACCTAAAGGCATAGCCCTTAGGTTTATAATCTCTAACTCACAAACGATGACTACTTCTTTTTGTGTCTGTTCTTTCTCAGTCTCTTTTTCCGTTTGTGAGTGGCCATCTTATGTCTCTTTCTTTTCTTTCCGCTTGGCATAATTTCACTCCTTTCTTATTTTACTTGATCTTTCACCTGATTGACGAAACTCTTCGAAGGCTTGAACGAAGGAATAAAGTGTTCAGGAATCTTGATCGTTACATTTTTAGAAATATTACGAGCGGTTTTCTCAGCTCTCTTTTTCACTACAAAACTTCCAAAACCTCTTAAATATACATTTTTTCCATCAATCACAGAACCTTTGATTGCTTCCATAAAAGCTTCAACTGTAGTTTGTACCGCAGCTTTCTCGATACCAGTGGTTCTTGAAATTTCATTCACGATGTCCGCCTTTGTCATTTTCTTTAAGTATTTAATATTCAATATTATATTTCGTTTCTTCTAGATTTCAGACTGCAAATATATATCTTTTCCACAAACAATGAAACAAACTATCGCATTTTTGTCAATATTTTTTGTGTTCTATATCTTTAATTGTCAACATCGGACATATCCTCGCACCGCTTTTTACAACATCCCTTTGTCTTGCCCGCTATTTATTTAAACTGGTTACAACAAAGTTATCACATCCAGCAATCGGGAATAAATCACGAATCATAACAAGATGGCATTGGGATTATTTTTTTTCTCCGAAATTATTCCGTAATTTGTGACAAATTTTAATCCATACATATTATACATGGTAAACAAAGTTATTCTTATCGGTAATGTCGGGGGAGACCCTGACGTAAAATATCTC
Organism: Butyricimonas sp.; assembly: GCF_019423355.1. Classification (NCBI taxonomy): domain Bacteria; kingdom Pseudomonadati; phylum Bacteroidota; class Bacteroidia; order Bacteroidales; family Odoribacteraceae; genus Butyricimonas; species Butyricimonas sp. Next base: position 150,702 of record NZ_JAHZBP010000009.1, on the reverse strand, counting down.
GAAGGAGGTGTTGCCGTGGCAAGATTCAGCCTCGCCACGTCGGAAGTCTACAATAATAAAAACGGCGAGCGTGTAACTCAAACCGAATGGCACAATATCGTTCTCTGGCGGAATTTAGCACAAATTGCAGAAAAATACGTGCGCAAAGGAATGATGCTTTATATTGAAGGACGTATCAGAACCCGTTCATGGGACGACCAAAACGGGGTGAAAAGATACACGACCGAGATTTACGGGGATAATTTCCAGATGCTATCCCGTAAACAGGATAACGGGGATAAACCTCAAGACACGCACATGCCACAAGCACCCGATTTAAGCGGTGGTGACGACAGTGACGATCTCCCGTTCTGAAAGATAAAAGCTAAAAATTAAAAACTAAAAGTTTGAAGTAAACGATTTCGAACAAGGAAATCAGGCTTTAAACGATTAGTTTTTAGTTTTTAGCTTTTATCTTTTAGTTTTTCTATGTATCTTTCGGCGATATTTAAGTTTAACCAATTATATAAATTTTGGACACAGATTATATTCCCCTTGCCGGGCAGATTTTTACAGGTGCATTCACCCTCATCGATTTAATTTTCGTCATTATCCTATTGCTTTTATTATTATGCTCGGCATTAATTTCCGGTTCGGAGGTTGCCTATTTCTCACTTTCTCCTTCGCAATTGAAATACTTGGAAGACAACGGGTTCGAGAAGGCCCGCAACCTGCAACAGAAACCCAACCGACTACTCGCCACGATTTTAATATCCAACAATTTCGTGAACGTGGCCATTGTCGTGTTGTCCACCTATCTGGTAAATTCATTATTTGATTTCTCGGCTTATCCCACGTTAGGTTTCATTATCCAAGTGATCGTGGTAACGTTCGTGATCTTACTGGCCGGAGAAATCATTCCTAAATTATACGCCAACCGTTCCCAGTTGAACATGGTGATTTTCATGGCAGGTCCACTGACCTTTTTATCACGCCTGTTCCGTCCGCTATCCGCCCTGTTGATCGGTTCCACTTCTATTATCAGCAAGCGTATGGATAAAAAGGACAATTTATCCATCGACCAATTATCCAAAGCCTTGGAATTAACCAAGGACACGGCAATCAACGAGGAAAAAGACATTTTGGAAGGCATTGTCCGTTTTGGTAATATTGACGCGGTTGACATCATCCGTCCCCGCATCAACGTGATCGCCATTGACGGGAGTTCAAGCTACCAACAAGTGAAAGAGATCATCACTGAACATGGCTACTCACGTATGCCCGTGTACGAGGAAAACTTGGATAACATCACGGGAATCCTCTACGTGAAGGATTTATTACAACATCTGGATGAAAAAGAGGACTTTCACTGGCAAACCTTAATCCGTCCGGCCTATTTTGTCCCGGAAACCAAAAAGATCAACGACCTGCTGGAAGAGTTCCAAACGAAAAAGGTACACTTGGCGATTGTTGTTGATGAATACGGGGGAACCACCGGAATCGTCACGATGGAAGATATTATCGAAGAGATCGTGGGCGACATTAATGATGAATACGACGAACAGGAAATTGTTTACACGCGGGACAAGAATGGGGCATATATTTTCGAGGCCTCCACGCTGTTGAACGATTTCTACAAGATCACGGACATAGAGGAGGATTCATTTCAAGAAGTGGAGGGAGATGCTGACACCTTGGCCGGACTGATCCTTGAAATCAAGGGGGAACTTCCTCACAAGGACGAGGTGATTACATACAAAGAACATCAATTCAAAGTACTCGAAGTTGACAACAGGCGAATCAAGAAAATTCAATACAAAAAGACCGGGCAAGTCCCTCTTTCGCCTATAACTGCCCCACCGATAAGCTAGGACAAGTACTCTACAAATATACACCCCTTACATAGCACGAACACCGGTTCATGTTCATGGTATGTATATGCTATGTTCATGCTATGTCCATGAGCTAGACTATCGGCGGGGGAAGGGATACCCAAAGGCGGACAAAGGGGCGTTCATCGAACACTTTTAATTCCCACTAAAACATTGCCTTCCCATGTGCCGTATAAGGAACATTTATTCCCAAGATCTTACACAAGGTAGGTAATAAATCCGACATTGTGTAGTTCCCTTTCAAATCGGCTTTCACTCCCGCACCGTATAAATACAGGGGAACAATCGGACGCTTGGTATGCCGGAAATAAGTATCCTCCAACTCTTTCAGTTCCGAAACCCAAGTCGGATGGATACAGAAAAAGACATCCCCACTACGTTTGTGAGAAAACGAATTCTGAACCAACCGATTTACCCCTTCCGGGAAGGATGTGTGCGTTAATGAATAGGCTGTCATGACTTTGGCTACCCCCTCGAACTCGATCATAAAATCAGCCACCTTATCCTGCATTTCTTTCAGATTTATCTTCTTCTGCTCGATCAGATCCCGGTTCAAATAAATTTGTCCCTGATCATAATCGGAAATCCAGTCACCCGGCCCGTAAACCAAACCCAAGTAAGACTTCAACAAGGCCACAGATTTAAATATACTAAAATAATCAGAGTTCACTTTAATCTTCCGCAAATCCTCCGGCATCAATTCCCGCATCTCGGAAAAGGTCACGAACAGCGTGTAGTTTCCTTTCCCGACCCGGGTATCCAACTTACTTACCAATGCCGCAATATCCATATCCAAACGGATCAACATATCTTTCTCCTCGCTCGAATCTATCGTGAAATCCCGGGACATATAGTCTAAACAGGAAAAATTCAGGGCCAGCAAATCCGGATCATTATCCACTCCCAACCTTTCCTCGTCAATCAATTTTTCGGCCAACACCCGTACCAATGTATTCGCGTAAGGGGTGGCTTTTAAAACCCGGTAAGTATTATATTCCTTCTTTGCCCGGGCTATATCATAATAGAAATGATTCGTCAGGCGAATACGGGCAGCCGACTTATCCTCGTCAGACAACATCATCCATCCTTTATTCACGAAATGATCGCTCTCGACCCATGTATTATACATTCTCAACCATTCGGGCAATTCCGAACGATAATAAGAAGAGGACACCCATTTACCCGTTTTCTCGCTGAACCAGATGGCCATATCGGCACTACTTCCCCCACTTAGAACAGCTTCGTCACCATTCATGGCAATACTGAACACCCGGGACATGGGATTATTCCATTTCATGGCGCTCCCCAGGCTCATCGTCTGCAAGTAATCGGGGGACAAACTTTTTATACTATCCGCCTGTTGATCTCCGATTTCCGTATAACGATCGGATTGGGTAGAATACTGACGTTTCCGGCGTAAACGATCGTACCACGCCCTCGACACGATCCCATGTTCCGTGGGTAACATACCCGTGTAAATCGACGCGTGATCCACCCCAGTTTGCGTGTAAAAATAGTTATAATTCATATTCACCCGGGCTCCTTGTTTCATGATCCGCTTCAAACCGTTATCCGACAATTCGTTAGCATACATATCCATCCATTCCGGATAAAAATGGCTGATCACCACTCCCACTATCAATTTCGGTTTTTCTTCCGCGAAAACACCAGATACCCAAGCCAATACACTCGCCAATAACAATAACTTTTTCACGATCGTTTCTATTTTATAAATTCGTATTTCTGATCCCAAGTTTCAAATCCTCAGTATAGACACAAAAATAATCAGAATATGATAATTTACAACTTATAATTCTTTCAATTCTTAATTGTTTCGTATCTTTACGGCAAGAATCTAAAATAACCATATCCATTATGACGGAGAAAAAGTGCCAGTTGACAGAAAAACTGAGGAACTATGTTTATCGCTACGGAACTGAATTATCGGACGATAAATTGAAGAAAATGGGAACTTCTCTTGAGGAGATTAACGAGAATTTCTCAGACATGGAAGACATCGCGAAGAGTATCTTCGAGCAAGAGCGTATCGCTTTTGAAAAGATATTCAAAGAATACGATTTCGATGGATGGAACGCGATTGACATTTTACTACTGGTTGGAAACGAGATCCACCAGCGCTTTTTTAACGTGTCACCTTCCGTCAGCTACAAATTAGCCGAGGCATTCCCGGAACTATTCAAACAGCACAAGCTGGAACGTTCCAATTTTATCTACGAGAAGATTAAAATTAACATCGAAAAGGGAATGCAACAAGGTATGTATAAAAACGACGTATCAAGTGAAATGGTTGCCCGCATGTATATTGCCAAACTGAATGATATTCACAATCAAGAGATCTACCCTCCCGAAGTCTTTGATTTCGCTACCATTTTCAACAATTTGATCGACGGGGTAATCAAAACCATCACGAACGAGGATGGATGGCAATATTACAAACAGCGTAAACAACTGTATAGCGTATTAAGTTTTAACAGGTAAAAAAGAAAACAATGAGTGCAAAATATCAAATCGATGACATCGATCGTAAGATCTTGTCTCATCTTGTAAAAAATGCAAGAATCCCCTTTTTGGAAATAGCCCGGGAATGTGGCATATCCGGAGCCGCCATCCACCAACGCGTGAAAAAGATGGAAGACTCCGGTATTATCGAAGGTTCCCGTTTTATCGTGAAACCCGATGCACTTGGTTTTGGAGTATGCGCTTTTATCGGGGTTATCCTTGACCACGCTCACACCTACAAGACGGTCGTGAAAGAGATTGAAAGCATCCCGGAAGTTACAGAATGTCACTTTATCACGGGCGGTTTTACCTTTTTGATTAAATTAAGATGCAACGATCACCAGCACTTGATGGATATTCTGATCAACACGTTACAGAACATCCCCGGTATCGCTAAAACCGAAACATTCATCTCCTTGGATCAGCTTATCGAGAAACAGATAGCCCTATCTCCACAGGACAAATAGTCGTTTTAAGTTAAATCAAACCGTCATATTTTTCTTCTTCCTGGATAGTTTTGGGGCAATTACTTTCAATACTCCAGGAAGTACTTTTACCTTTACCGGAGACTCCAAAGTATACGGGTCCCCATCAATATGCGCTTTATTCAAGTCTCCTTCCAAAATCGCCTCCCTGCATTGGATTTCGCTAAAATAAGGAAGTCGGGCGATCTTGGAATTCATAAAGCAATAGAGGAAACGAGGTATTTGATAATATTTAGGCCTCTTCAAAATGCAAATATCAACCAGCCCGTCCCGTAACGAGGCTTTGGGGGCTATCGAGGCATTATTTCCATACTGGGAACTATTGGCAACACTCAAAACGAAACAATCTTCCTCCCACGTTTTCCCGTCTATATGAAACACGTAACGCTTACCGGGGTAACGAAACCACATATGCACGATCGAGTAGATATAAGAAAATATTCCCCGGATCTTCATGGTACTAAAAAAGTGTGCTACCTCGGCATCAAAGCCGAAACCACTCACGTTCAACGAGTAATGGCCATTAATCTCCACGACATCAATATCCGTGGTCTCACTTTTCAAAATCTGTTTCAACGCTTTATTCATCATCTGGGAAAAACCTAAATGACGGGCAAAACCGTTACCACTCCCTAAAGAGATCACGCCAAAAGCGATGCCCGTATTTATCAGGGCAGTACCGATTTCATTTACCGTACCATCCCCACCTGCCGCGATGATATGCGTGTAATTCTGATGCTTGGCCTGCTCCACGATCTCTTTCGCGTGCCCGGCATATTCCGTGAAACGTATATTGTACTCGATGTGTTTGTACGCCGCAATATGCCTTATCCGGTAAGGAATCTCCCAGCCCAAACCGAACCCCGATATAGGATTCACGATAAACAATATTCGATAATGAACCACGTGTTAATTTTAGATTTAATGATTTTAGATTTTAGATTCTGGCAGCCTAAGCTGCCACTAACATAGCGCCACACAGACCTTATGACCTCTCTCCCATTTTCAATTGCTAATTGTCTTTCCGTCCGATTCCGTAATACACGTAACCGAATTCTTTCATTTGTCCCGGGCTGTATATATTTCTTCCGTCAAATATAATCTTGTGCTTTAATGCTTTTTCGATAAAAGTAAACTTGGGAATCTTGAATTCAGCCCATTCCGTCACCACGATCAAGGCATCGGCATCGGTCAACGCATCGTACATATTCTCTGCGAATTCAATACGATCACCAATCCGTCTCTTACACTCTTCCATAGCCACCGGATCAAATCCTCGTACCACAGCTCCGGCCCCCACTAATTTATCAATTAACACTAATGAAGGAGCTTCTCGCAAATCATCCGTACCCGGTTTAAACGACAATCCCCACATGGCAAAACGTTTTCCCGTCAAATTCGGCCCGAAGTGTGACGTGATCTTTCGGAACAACACGCTCTTCTGGTTCTCGTTCACCCGCTCCACCGCTTTCAGTAACTCTAGGCTATGTCCATGATCATCCCCCGTGCGAATCAACGCTTTCACGTCCTTCGGGAAACAGGAACCGCCATAACCGCACCCGGCATTCAAGAATTTCTTCCCGATACGGGAATCACTACCGATACCTTTCTTCACGGCTTCCACGTCAGCCCCGACAATCTCACACAAATTAGCGATGTCATTCATAAACGAAATACGGGTAGCCAGCATCGAGTTTGCCGCGTATTTAGTCATTTCCGCCGACAATATATCCATAAAATAGATCGGTGTATTATTCAATATAAAAGCATGGTATAAACGTTCCATGACCCGACGGGCACGATCACTCTCCACCCCGATCACCACGCGATCCGGAGAGATAAAATCGTTCACCGCATCCCCTTCCTTCAAGAATTCCGGATTAGAAGCCACGTCAAATGCCACCTCGACACCTCGTTTTTCCAAAGCTGCTTGAATTACTCCTTTCACCTTGTAATTCGTTCCCACGGGCACCGTTGATTTCGTCACCACGACAATATAATTATTTATGATCTCCCCGATTTCACGAGCCACATCCAGCACATAGTGCAGGTCGGCACTCCCATCCTCATCAGGCGGGGTTCCCACGGCAATAAAAACAGCATCAGCATCCTTCAATGCCTCTCTCAACGAAGTAGTGAAAAAGAGGCGTCCATCTTCCCGGTTCCGGGTCACCAGCTCGGCCAGTCCGGGTTCATATATAGGCATACCCCCATGATTCAACAACTCGATCTTGACATTGTTAACATCGACACACGTTACGGTTACTCCCGTTTCGGCTAAACATGTTCCAGACACAAGTCCGACATAACCGGTTCCAACAACAGCTATTCTCATATTATCTATTTTACCTCCCAAATTAGGGTCTGATTTTTCATTTTCGCAAAAATATAAATTTAAAACGAACAATAAGTTCCCATACCGTTTTTTTATTTAATTTTGTCTTAATGATAAATCAAACATTACCAGCATGAAAAAAAGAATTCTTCTTTTTCCTTTACTGTTTTTGATGATCACGATCTTTTCGTGCAAAGATAAAACCAAGGAACAAAGCAAGCTAGAGTATAGCAAATACATTTCCGGCTTTACACAGGGAATGATAAAATCCTCCGACCCGATCTATGTTCGGTTGGAAAATAATGTTTTGCAAGTAGGGGACAGTCTTCCCACGCAGGTCGAAAAACTATTAAAGATCTCTCCGAAAGCAGAGGGAACCGTATCTCTACGGGACGGTAACATTATCGAGTTTACCCCCACCAAGCCGCTAAAAAACGGGCAAACATACGACATCAGTCTCTACTTGGACAAACTCTGCAAAGTCCCTTCCGACTTGTCAACCTTCCGTTTCAGCGTGAAAGTCCTCCCTCTCGTGTTTGCGTTCCAAGAGGGCAGCTTGAATATCGACCCCACGGATAACAACAGATTTTCTTACCGAGCCTCCATCACGAATTCCGATGCCGTGGCCCCCGCCGAAATAGAACTACTCGTGAAAGCGACGATAAATGGCTTGTCCCACAAATTAGAATGGGAACACACACCCTACACCCACTACTTCACGGTTCCGGACATCAACCGGACAGACGAAACACAATCACTGGAGTTAAGTTTCAACAAAAAGGTGAAAAACGGGAACGATTTGATCGTGGAGATCCCCGGTTCAAAAATATTTTCCGTACTGGAAGTCAAAGCAAGCGATGAAAACTCCCAGACCATAGACATCATCCTCTCGGACAACGTGGATGCCTCTCAGGATTTACAAGGATTAATCACCGTAGACGGAGTGAATCGCCTAAACTTCAACGTGCAGGGTAACATTATCCGAGTATATTCCAACGAACGGGACAAGATGCAAGGGGTCGTTCAAATAAATATCTATAAAGGTATCAAAAACTCATTCGGTGAAAAATTGAAATCGGATGCCACCTACAACGTCAGTTTCGCCTCCGCCAAACCCGCTGTTGCCTTTATTGGTGAGGGAACATTTACCCCGGCCGAGGGAAACGTGCTGATCCCCTTCTCCGCGGTAGCCCTGAAAGCCGTGCAATTGCGTGTGGTAAAGGTATTCAACCAAAACATGAACTTCTACCTGCAAGACGGTAATTACAATTATAGTAGCGATTACCAGTTACGCCGGGTGGGACGCATCATCTTGGATAAAAAAATCCCGCTTGAAAAAGAAGGTCACCCAATAAATGCCAACAAATGGCAGGACTACACGATAAATCTGGCAGACCATATACAATTGGAAAAAGGAGTTATCTACCGGGTTCAACTGAAATTCCAAAAATCCTACACGACCCTAGCCTGTGCTAACGAGGGATTGGATGGAATCACGGAAGACCATTGGGATTCCCAGTCTGATTATGACGATTATGATGACGACGATTACTACTATAATTACCCGTCCGACTACTCATGGGAAGAACGAGACGATCCCTGTTCCAACTCTTATTACTACGTGTCTGATCGTTTCCCCAGAAGAAACTTGATCGTCACCTCTCTCGGCCTTACCGCCAAAACCGGAAGTGACGGTAAATACGTGGTAGCCGTGAACGACCTGCTCACGGCCGCTCCCGTGGAAAGTTGCAAGATACTCTTCTTCAATTACCAGAACCAGAAGATTGATTCTGCCGTAACTAACAATTCGGGAATCGCAACCGCACGAGTACAAGGGAAACCGTTCATCGTGCTTGCCGTCAAGGGAAACGACAAGGCCTATTTAAAAGTAAGCGATGCAAATTCTCTATCATACAGCAACTTTGACATCAGTGGCGAAGTCGTGCAACAAGGAATAAAAGGTTTTATTTATGGAGAACGGGGCGTATGGCGTCCGGGAAATGAAATACATCTCTCTTTCATGCTGGAAGACAAAGAGCAGGTGATTCCCGTGGGACACCCCATCATTGCCGAACTCTACGACCCGAATGGTAACGTGGTGCAAACGAAACGGGAAGGACGTAACGAACACGGCCTCTATTGTTTCACCTTCAAAACAGACGAGCAAGCCGTCACGGGTTACTGGCGGGCAGTTGTACGTATCGGGGGAGTCTCCTTCTGGAAAACCGTCCGAATCGAAAGTATCAAACCGAATCGCCTCAGTATCGTGACCAACCTGCCGAATGACATTCTGGGAAATGGTATCCCGGATAACTCCATTCCCGTGCAGACCCGTTGGTTGCATGGAGCTAAAACCAGCTCGCTGAAGGTCAACACCGAATTAAAATTATCCCAAAGTAACACCACGTTCCCGGGATACAAAGAATATAGTTTTGATGACCGATCTCGTTATTTTAATGCGACCACAACAACCTTCTTTGAAGGAACTACCGATGCGGAGGGTAATTTTACCCTATCGGCTGATGAAATCAGCACGGAGAACGCCCCGGGAATGTTGAATGCACTACTCACGCTGCGGGTATTCGAACCCGGCGGGGACTTCAGCATCACGACAGCAGGATTCAAATATTCACCTTATAAAGAATATGTCGGCGTGAAACTTCCCGACTCCGAGGATAACTGGTACTCCGCCGGCAAACCGATCCCCATCGCGGGAGCCGTGCTTACGGCCGACGGGAAGCCGGTATCTGACAGGGAAATCGAAGTTGAAGTCTATACCTTGGAATGGCGCTGGTGGTGGGATTCCGAAAGGGACAATATCGGATCATACGTGAACCGCTCCTACCGGAAACCGATCTTCAATAAAACCGTGAAAAGCCAAAATGGTAAATTCAATATTGACGTTACCTGCAACCAATGGGGACGCTATTACGTGATCGCAAGAGATAAATCCTCCGGCCACTCCTGTGGAACGACCTTCTACGTAAGTTCTTGGCGGAATGACATGAATATCCCGGGTATGGCCACCCTACTCACCTTGACCAGCGATAAGAAAGCCTACCGTGCCGGGGAAAAAATAAAAATCACCTTCCCTTCTTCCGAGGGTAGCGTGGCACTCGTGAGCGTTGAAAACGGGAAAACTGTGAAAGACATATTCCGTGTACCGACATCTGCCGGTTCCACCTCTTTCGAGATCGAGGCGACCAGTGAAATGTGTCCCAATATCTACATCAATGTTTCCCTCATTCAACCTCACAAAAACCGGAACAATGACAAACCGATTCGTCTGTATGGAGTACTGAACATCAATATTGACGATCCTAACTTACGCCTGACCCCAAAGATCGATATGGCACAGGAACTTCGCCCGTCACAGGATTTCACGGTTTCCGTGAGCGAAAAGGACGGAAAACCGATGACTTATTCCATTGCCATTGTCGATGAAGGATTGTTATCCCTGACCTCCTTCAAAACCCCGAACCCCTTCCCCGCATTCTATGCCAGAGAGGCCCTCGGCGTAAAGACGTGGGACTTCTACGATGATGTCATCGGAGCATTCGGGGGACGTCTGGAAAAAGCATTTGCCGTGGGAGGTGACGAATCCTTGGAACCGGAAGAGAACCGAAAAAGCAATCGTTTTACTCCCGTGGTAATCTTCAAAGGCCCGTTCACCATCAAGAACGGGGAAAAGAAAATGCACACCTTCCGGATGCCGGAATACATCGGGGAAGTACGCACAATGGTCGTTGCCGAGGACAACGGACGTTATGGTTCCGCCTCGCAAAGCACGAAAGTCAACAAACCATTGATGCTCAACGTCACGATGCCTCGTTTGTTCACCCCGGGAGACGTGATCGAAATTCCGGTAACCCTGTTCGCCATGAAAGAGAACATCAAGAATGTTACCGTGAACATCCAAACCGACGATAAGATTGAAATCATTGAACCCGCAAGCAAAGAAGCCCACTTCTCCGGCACGGGAGAACAGATCATATTCTTCAAGGTAAAAATCAAAGAAAACATTGGTAAATCCACGTTGACCTTCACGGCACAAAGCGGCTCGGAGAAAGCCCATTTCAGTTGTGATGTCGACATCCGTATACCGAATCCCAAAGTAACCCGGGTAGATGCGCGGGAAGTGGCAAGTGGAGAATCCATCACCTTCAACAACACGATGGAAGGTTTGGAACCCGCCTCGTTCCTCGAAATCACCTCCATCCCGGCGCTTAATCTGGAACAACGTCTCGGCTACTTGATTCGTTACCCGCACGGATGCGGAGAGCAAATCACCTCTGCCGTGTTCCCGCAGCTCATGCTCGACCGAATTATGGACCTCAGCGAGGCTCAAAAAGTTACCGCAGAATTGCACGTGAAAGACGTTATCACCCGCTTGCGCAACTACCAAGTAAGCAATGGTGGGTTCAGCTATTGGTCGAACTCCAGCTACGTTTCCGACTGGGTTTCCACCTACATCACGGATTTCTTAATTCAAGCAGAGAAAGTCGGTTATCGAATCCCGACTTCCATGAAAAACTCCGCTCTTGATTACCTAGCAAAACAAGCAAATGCTTGGCGACGGGGAGATTATTACTCGGAAATCGAACAATCCTACCGCCTCTACGTGCTTGCACTTGCCGGCAAACCTAATATGGCAGCCATGAACCGGATGAAGGAAGATACCTACAAAAACCCGATTGCCCGCTGGCAACTGGCGGGAGCCTACGCCTTAGGCAAACACGAAAAGATTGCCAAAGCGCTGATCGCCAATCTTCCGGCAGAAGCTGAACTATATCGTCAGCTTGGCAGATGTTACGGTTCCGACCTCCGTGACAACGCGATCATCATGCAAAGCATGATCAACATGGATATGAAAAACGAGGCATACAAGCTCATGCAGAAAATGGCCCGCAAATTTGCATCCAACGAATGGTTAAGTACACAAGAAAGTGCCTTTGGCCTGTGTGCCATCGGTAACTACGTGGAACGATACTTCAAGGATGGTAACGGTATTGATGTCCAGATCGGGAAAGACAACTACAAGACGGCAAAAACCGTGTTGCAAAAAGAGTTGGCTGTGAAGAACAACAAATCGGAAGTGACCGTGAAAAACAACTCTTCGGGAACGCTCCACGTGCGCACCATCAACAGCTCCACGCCATTGGGAGTGATCACGCAAAGCGAAATGTCCGGGTTGAAAATGACGGTCAACTACTATCGCAACGGCACTCGGAACAACGAACCCAATTATAAACAAGGAGAAGACATCGTGGCCGAAATCACGATCCAGAATACCGGAAATATCGGTTTATACGAGGAATTGGCATTAACTTTCATGTTCCCCTCCGGTTTCGAGTTCCTCAATGAACGTCTCACGACAGGCGTGAACCCGTTCCAAGGAACCGACAACGTGGACATCCGGGATGACCGGGCATACCTCTATTTCTCGTTAACACAAGGCCAATCGAAAACTTTCAAACTTCGCTTTAACGCAGCGTACTCCGGAACTTACCTACTTCCGGCCATCACCTGCTCGGCGATGTACGATAACTCGATTACCGCCACTCTTCCGGGGAACACGATCACGATAAACAGAGAGTAATTAATTTTAAATTTTAGATTGAATGATTTCTGAATAAACAAAGGCCTTGTGTACCAGTTTTCAGTTTCTTCAATCTAAAATCTAAATTAATAACCTGCAACTTGTAACCAACCAATCTGTAACTTGCCTTCGGCAACATTTAATACATTTTTAAGAAAAAATTCATGCTTATTATTTAGAAATAATCTACATTTGTCAAGCAAACGATTTAGATATGCGTCGAGAAAATGTAAATAAACTGATACACTTGTTCCTGCTAGCTCTGTTTTTGAGCTATTACGGAAGTATCACCTTTTTCTCGCATTATCACGTGGTTAACGGGGTCACGATTGTCCATTCCCATTTCTTTTGCGGTCACGCCGATACCGACGGGAAAGCCGATCACACGCACTCCCCCAAGGAGCTGACATTAATTGCCTACTTAACCACTTTCATCACCTTGATCAGTGCCGCATTGCTCATACTGATCTCTTTCTCGATAACCCAGAGACATTACCATATCCGGAATCAGGCAGATGAACCGGACAAACATATTTTCACCTTAAGCCAACTCCGGGCTCCTCCCATTCTCGCGTAATTATTTCATCCAGACGAAAAAGCATTTCTCAAAGAAATGCAAGGGACTATAATTGTCTCCAAGCGGGTACGTCTCATGCCAAGCCATACTTTTTCCAAGAAGGGAGAATTATGGCCCAATATTAGGACATCCCTCTTGTTATCAGTCTAGTATGCACAAAATTATGTGCTTTCATTCTTAGAAAAAAACACCCCTCTTTCCCAGACAGGAATGAGGTATAAAATAATTACGTACAAATGAAAAACTTACTTACACTCGTTATATTACTTTTCCCAGCCCTTTACGGTTGGGCTGATGAAGAAAACACCGTGAAGAAAACCACGGACGCCCATATCACCGGACACATTATCCTGAAAGAAACCGGTGAACATCTCCCCTTCATGACCATATTGTTGAAGGGAACCAACATCGGCACGGCCACGGACGAAACCGGGCATTTTTTCTTGAAAAACCTGCCGGAAGGAAAATACACACTCCGCGTACAAGGGGTTGGTTATAAAAGTGCAGAGAAAGAAATCGTGATCGTGAGAGGGAAAACCCAAGAAGTTAACTTCGAAATCAGCGAGGATGCCGTTATGCTTGATGGAGCTGTGGTCACCGCTAACCGGAATGAAACGGATAGAAGGGAAGCCCCCGTTATCGTCAACGTACTATCGCCCAAAGTATTCGAGAATACGAACTCCGTATGTTTGTCCCAAGGATTAAACTTCCAGCCGGGTCTACGGGTTGAAAACAACTGCCAAAACTGCGGTTTCCAGCAAGTGCGCATCAACGGGCTGGATGGCCCCTATTCCCAAATATTGATTGACAGTCGTCCCATGTGCAGCTCGCTTGCCGGAGTGTACGGCTTAGAACAAATTCCCGCCAATATGGTCGAACGAGTAGAAGTACTACGGGGTGGAGGCTCCGCCCTCTTCGGGTCAAACGCCATCGCCGGAACAATCAACATCATCACGAAAGAACCCTTGTACAATTTTTTTCAGGTTGGACACACTCTTTCCGCCATTGACGGGGAAAGTTTTGACAACGTGACCTCCTTCAACGGGGCCATCGTCAACGATCAACGGGATGCCGGAATCTACCTGTTCGGAATGGTGCGTGACCGCCAAGCTTACGACCACGACGATGATGGTTTTTCCGAGCTGGGAAAAATAAACAGCACGACACTCGGTTTCAAGACTTACTACAAACCGACCCATTTCAGTAAATTCACCCTAGAATACCATCATATCAAGGAATTCCGTCGAGGAGGAAACAATTTAGACAGACCACCTCACGAGGCCGACGTGGCAGAACAAGCCGATCACAACATTCATGGCGGGAGCCTGAACTACACACTCTCATCAAAGGACTACAAACACCGCTTGAACGTGTACTCTTCCCTCCAGAACATAGGACGTGAATCCTACTATGGAGCCGGACAAGACACGAACGCTTACGGGAAGACCAAAGACTTCACGGTTGTGGGCGGAGCCCAGTACTCCTACGACTTCGACAACTTCCTGTTCATGCCCTCTTCTCTCACCGCGGGAGTAGAGTACTCCTACAACAAGCTGAACGACCTCATGTTGGGGTACCACAGGGAAATCAATCAAGAAGTTTCCGTGTACAGCGCATACCTTCAGAACGAGTGGAAAACCGGACGATTCAGTTTTCTATTAGGCGGACGTCTGGATAAAAACTCGGAAATCGACGATCCGATATTCAGTCCCCGCTTGAACATTCGTTATAACCCGATCCCCGATTTAAGCCTGCGGGCAAGCTATTCCGAGGGATTCCGGGCTCCACAGACCTACGATGAAGACCTCCACGTGGCAGCCGTCGGCGGGGAAGTGACCCTAATACAAGTGGCAAAGGACTTGAAGACCGAACGTTCCCGCAGTTACAGTGCATCCGTGGATTACTACACCGCTTGGGGCCCCGTACAGATCAACCTCCTACTGGAAGGATTCTACACCAGCCTCCACAACCCCTTCGTGCTGGAAGAGATCGAATCGGATGACGAGAACAAAATACTGGAACGTCGTAACGGGTCGGACGCCGTGGTGAAAGGATTCAACCTTGAAGGCAAGATCGCCCCGCACAAATCCGTACAACTACAATTCGGGGCCACCCTGCAAAGCAGTAAATACGATGAACCCGTTGCATGGAGTAAAGACCCCGACGTGGAAGCCTGTCGCAAACTGTTGCGCTCACCCGATCAATACGGTTACGCAACGTTAAACCTGCTCCCGTTCAAAAACTTCTCGGCAGCCCTCTCCGGGACTTACACGGGCTCCATGTACGTGGGTCACTCGGCCGGGTACATCGAGAAAGACGTGTTGGAAAAAACGGACTCCTTCTTCGACGCCACGATTAAACTGGCATACGACATCAAGGTTGGCAGGGGTTACACAATTCAGTTCAATATCGGGATGCAAAACGTGTTCGACAGTTACCAGAACGATTTCGACAAGGGGGAATTCCGGGATTCCGGTTACATTTACGGTCCGGGCTTGCCAAGAACTTATTTTGCAGGCCTGAAATTCGGAATATTCTAAAAATACAGTATCAAGATTTCACTTTATCGACAAAGGGCCGAACTCGCAAGGTTCGGCTCTTCCTCTTTAGTATTAAAGCGTACTTGCCTCGGTATCTCACTGGTGACTCGTTAATATATCCTTCACGTTTCAAGATAAAATCAAATAAAAATACACCACCACCATCCATCCACTTCCCGTTAACTTCCCGTTGACTTTCCATTGACTTACTAACGAGACACACCTACAACACCTATTCAACCACGGCAAGATACCAACGAAAGTACATGAAAAAAGCCATACCTTTTCGGCATGGCTTTTATTGAATATAGAATGTTGGTTATCTGATCTTTCCCGTTATTCAACCACACATTCACCAACTTCTTCTGTCGCCACCATCTTACTCTTATCCTGATTCAACCCCTTGTTTTCACCCGTTTCACCGGTATTTTTCAGGGTATAGGTACCACTATCTTCCCGGTTAACCGTTTCTGAAGTGTTTTTCCCGTATTCAGTCCAGAGCAGTTTTACCGGTACAGACGTCTGTCCCTCAGGCACGATAGATGTCAAGTCGAAAGAAACCCGTCCCCGACCCCAAGAATAATTCCCTCGATCGTTACCCGTGTCAGGCCTTTCACCGTAAGCGTTATGACGCAAGGTCACGTAAACCGTGTCATTATGAGCCACCACGTCATCCTGTACCAAATTAATGAAGTGTTTCTCTTTAGAACCGTCTTTTACCGGAATCCGGAACTCAACATTCAAGTATCTTCCACCGAACCACGCTTCCCGCACGTTGATCGGATCGTTACCAATACTATCTTGACGTACTTCCTCATCTTCATTAATAAAAGATTGTTTTACCGGCACCTTCGTTAACACGTCATCAAACCCGTAAAGACGAATGTAATAATTCATATTACCTTCCAACCCGGTCTCGTCACGTTCGCTACCCACGATAGAGTAATTCACGTACACCCGAAGATCTTCCTCCGCCCCGTCAAAATTAATAGGCATCCCTTCCGTCACGATCAGCCGGTTACCATCGTCCCGACGAATGGCAAACTTGGAACGGCTTCCATTATCAATTTTTTCGAGGTTACCATAACTAAGCCATGAGCTACCTCCGCCCACGTAGTAATATTCGTCATCATCGTCACAAGCCGTAAAACCCATCACGATCAACGAACAAATAAGTGCAAATTTCCATGTTTTATTTTTCATAGCTGTTTTTTTTAATACATCAAATAGATGCTTACATTTTTAAAAAGTTGCGTCAACAGGCTATATTATTGCTTTTTTTAAAATTCGTTTCAAAATATTCAGACCCTCAAAAGCAACAAGTTACCAAATATTAAAACACCCCGGAACAAGGCCAAAACCGACAACTTGTAACTTGCAACATACAACTAAATCTATATCTTTGTAACAAAATAATGCCTATGAAATACTCGCTCATTATATTTTCTTTCTTATTTCTGATTATTTTCACGTTTTCCTCCACGGCACAGGAAACGGCCAAGGCAAACAAGGGAGAAGGAGTTCTGCAATTTTTAAAACGTTTCAATCGCACGAAATCATTTCATTTCGACCGTTTCGTCGAACTGAACCGGGATAAGCTGGACAAAAATAACGGGCTAAAACTCGGTGTCACATACACCCTCCCCCCTTTGAAAAACGAGGGCAACGAACCTCTATTCGGAGAGAAACTGGCCAAATACACCATTGATTCCGACGAGTTAAACGGGGCCTGCTTTTATCTCGTGAGCGGACACGGGGGACCGGACCCCGGGGCCATCGGAGAATTACGAGGCCACCCGTTACACGAAGACGAGTACGCCTATGACATCATGCTCCGTCTGGCCCGTAACCTCATGTCAAAAGGAGCCAAAGTACACATCATTATCCAAGACGCAAAGGACGGCATACGCAACGACAAATTTCTTGACGTCAGCGACAGGGAAACCTGTATGGGACAAGCCATTCCCTTGAACCAAGTCAAACGTCTGCAACAACGTTGCGACAAGATCAACGAGCTATTCAAGAAAGACAAGGAACACTATCGCCGGGCTCTTTTTATTCACCTCGACAGCCGGAGCGAGAGTAAGCAAATTGACGTGTTTTTCTATCATTACGACGGAAGTGCCAAGGGTAAACATCTGGCAAACACGCTACAAAATGTTTTCAACCGGAAATACGACAAGCACCAACCTCTCCGGGGTTTTTCCGGCACCGTGTCCCCACGTGACTTGTTCGTAATCAAGCAATCCCTGCCCGTTGCTGTCTTCGTCGAGCTTGGCAATATCCAGAACAGCCGGGACCAGCAACGTTTCCTACTGGACGATAACCGACAAGCTCTAGCAAACTGGATGTGCGAGGGACTTATCGAAGATTATAAAAACTACAAGAATAAATAATTTATCAAATCTGCATGTATCACAATTGTTCTATCTCCTCACGAGAAAGACCCGTTATTTGAATTATCGTCTCTAAAGCTATCCCCGAGGATTTCATTTTTTCGGCTATCTCCTGTTGTTTCCTCTTTTCTCCCTCCACGAATCCTTCTGCTCTTCCTTCCGCTCTTCCTTCTATCCGACCAGTTTCAATGACACTTTTTTGATAACGTAAAGCTTCCATATCCCGGTAATAAGCACGTTTTTCATGCTCCGGCAAGGCATCCACCCGCAAACGTTCACGCGCTTCAGGCAATCCCTTCGCCGTGGCAGTTCGGTCAATCTCTCCGGTCTTGAGAAATTTGACCCATTCATCCAAAGGCGTCCGAGCCACCGTATCGAAATCATTCACTCGCAACACGTAATACTCCGGGAACACGTCTCCAGCATCTTTACCCACGAATAATTCCCGTTGCCGGACAGACAATTTCAACTCGTCGTTCGGGTCATGCAATCCCCGGAACAAAGTTTTCCCATGATACACGTAATCCTTACCCTGTCCCAAATCGAAATAAACAATATTTATTGAGTAGACTTTTCGCACTTCACTGTAAGCATCGCCTAACCCTATATATTCAGAGATCGTTTTAGACACCCCGTATAGCATCCGATGGAAGTAATCCAATTCACGGTTATTTTGGATCTCAATAATCATTAATTCTCCTTTAGTATCCTCCACCAGAATATCTGCCCGATTGAACTTGTTGCTCGCATCCGATTGATTGGATTCGCTTTCCAAGAACCGGCAAATATGTATATCTTCCTGCAACAACGTTGACAAAAATCCTTCCAAAACGACATAATTACTCTTGTCCCTAAGCAAGCGTTTCATCGCCCAATCGAAATATATTAAATTAGATCTCATGGCTATTCTTTTTATACCTATTACAAAGATAGGCATTATTTCGATAAATCCATCATTTAGAGTCGCTTTTGCTATTGCAGAGAAGTCTTTTTCTTAACCATCAACCCGAACCCTTTCCCCCACGACGTGGCAATCTCAACCGGATCACCTTTCGGGAAGAACTTCCTCAAACGAGCGATCACTCTATCCAAGTAACGATAGGACTCTTTAAAATCATTCCCCCATCCCTCTTTGACCAGTTCATCCTTACTCACGTATTGATTTTTCTTCAAACACAAGGTTTTCAACACTCTTGTTTCCATGGGAGTCAGCTGGTTCGTCTCCCCTTTTATAATCAAGTAACGACGAATCGGGTTAAACGAAACATCACCTGAAATCTTCATGAAATCGGTCTCGACTTTCAACATTCCCATGTTCCTCAACCACCGATTCACCCGAGCAACCACTTCATCCAGAAGTACCTCTTTACGTATGTAGTCATTCGCTCCGAGGTCAAAACCATCAATAGCGTGTTGAGAATGTGTCAAGGAACTGATAAACAGGATTGGTGTCGAAAAATCTTCTTCTCGAATCTTTTTGGCCACCTCGAACCCGCTCATCTTGGGCATAATCACATCCAGCAAGATCAAATCAGGAGTTTCCCTACGGTACAACCACAAGGCCTGTTCTCCATCGGCAGCATGAACCACCTTATACCCGGCTCTTTTCAAATAATCAATACACGTTTTCGCCTGCATGGCGTCATCTTCGGCATACAAAATCTTAATCATTTTCCCGTTTGTCAACTGTTAATCGTTCTCATCTTTCACCAAAGGGATCATCACGGTGAAAGTCGTGCCAACACCGACCTCGCTTTCCACCCGAATCACGCCTTCATGCGCCTCGATTACCTGTTTCACGTAGCTTAACCCGATCCCGAAACCATGCACATCAGTCGAACGCCCGCGGTGAATCCTGTAATACCGTTCGAATATCTTCTCTTTCAACTTTTCCGGAATTCCAATCCCGTTGTCTTTAATGGCAATCACGACCATCCCGTCCACCTCTTTACACTCGATCTCTACTTTTGCCGGATCACCCGAATACTTGATAGCATTCTCTATCAAATTACTTATGGCATTCGGGAAATGAATATCATCCGCCTCAATTACATCAACGCTCAACTGATAGTCAACCTTGATAGAAACATTCTTTCCCATTAACATCGGATCAAACAATGCAACCAGTGAATCAATAGTTTCTCGCAAATTTAATCTATTCCACGATATTTTAAACCCTTGTTTCCAAACAATTAATAATTTATACACGAAATTATTCAATTGATCCACCCGTTTATGTGCCGCATTTAACAATATTCTCTGTGCATCCTTCAAATTCTCAGTTCCGTACGAAATAATCCCAGAAAAAGCATTTTGCACGGCAGATAACGGAAGTTTCAATTCGTGAACCATACTACTCATAAATTCTTCCCGAATCTTGGATATTTGGTACTGAACGAGGATCGTTTTGATCTGGTAAATAAAACACACGACTAACAAAACTAACAAGAGAAAAGAACTAATTAGAGCTCCTGTCATTTGGGTAAAAAACGTTCTATAAGGTGTATCAAAATAAACAATCACACCATGATGACTTTTCAATCCTAATTCCACCATATTAGAAACAAGTTTCTTTTCTATCCCCAAAGCCCTATTACCTGTTGATGCAATTATATCCCCACTTTTTGTATCTACTAATTCTAATACATATTCATCCTTAATACCATTATTCCTAAAAATAGAACCACATACACTATCTAACATATTAATATTTTCAGAGGACTGTTCTTGTATCAAGTCATAACATACTTTCCGAAACACACCTAGATAACCAGCATCCTTATCGTAATCAACAATTGTCGTGTCTCCTTTCCAAACAAACTTTACGGTATTATCACTAGAATGAATACTAACACGTACAGGATTTTTAGATATAGTTCGATTTCCAACCACATATTCTTCAAATCCTGATTCTATTGCTCCAGATAAAATATTATTAATCAAATTCAAATACTCTATTTTTTTGAACTCAATCATTCTATTCAGCCAAAAACCTTGAAATATCAACAAACAAAGTATAGCAAAAATCGAAACACCCCAAACAACATGAATTCTTCTATTCATAAACCCTTGTTTTATAAATACACACAAAAATATAGAAAATATTCTCTATTACACATATTAGCACAGCCTAAAACCATTTAGATAAATTAACAAAAAATAGATACAAATTTGATACAATTTAAATCAAATCCATCCTCTATTTTTGTCTCACATCAAATACCAGTACAAATGAAAAAAATAGTATTAATAATAATCTTCATATCTATAACATTAGTACTTACATTAACAAATGTAGGTCTAAGGAAAGATTCTACGAATATAGATATAAAAATCCAAAATATCGAAGCATTTGGAAATAACGAAGATGATGATGACAATCCATGCAAATCTCCCGGAGGAGTATGTATGACATACGACAAAGATGGCAATCCCGTATTTTACGCAGGTTTATCACTCGAATAATATATCATGAAAAAAGTAGCATTTATAATTATAGCTTTATTTCTCGTATTCGGCTGTTCTGAAGAGAAACACGAGGTTACTAAACAAGATAATCCATTATTCAGTACAAGTCGTGCAATCTCCTTGAACCAATTAGGAGAAACAATTAACTTAGATGAAATTGGAATCTATAACCCAACAAAAATTATCAAGAAGGATTCCTTGTTTATTGTATTGGATCGAAACGGACTTAATAAAATCTCCATATACCAAGAAAACGGGAAGTTACTAGGTAGTTATCTGCCAACGGGAATGGGTGCGGATCGAGGACTCTATATTCTCACGATGACCCTCGACGACAAAGGAATCCTTTCCGCCTATGACTTTGGAAATGACAGATTAGTTGAATTCGATCTAAATCACTTCGGACAACCTGAATTCGGGCCTAAATTTATTGATATGCCCAAGGATAAAAAACACCTTTGCGTGGCAAAATCAGGCTCGACAATTATCTCTACCGGAATGTTTGACGAAGGTAGATACGGTTTAATGAACAACAATAGCGAAGAATACTTTTTAAGTTACCCGGAAATACCGAGTTATCGCACCATAAACGATACTTTAAGAAGTGCTTTATTTGCCAGTAATATCATCAAGATAAAACCCGACGGAACAAAATTTGTCTGTGCGAATATGCAGAGTGGCATCATCGATTTCTGCTCTCTCATACCTTGCACCAATATCACTCGCGTTGCCGAGCTGAATCTTTATTCTCCGAAAGCCACAGTTAAAAATATGCGGAGAACGCCCGTTGCCTATTCCACAGACAATCTCTTCGGGTTCTGTGATATTGAAGTTACTGACGAGTACATATACGCCTTGTATTCCGGTAGAAGTTACCGCAAATATAAAGACCAGATAGTATACGGTGAACGGATTGTTGTGTTCGACTGGGAGGGCAATCACGTCCACACTTATTTATTAAGAAATCCGTTCACCTCTATTTCTTTCAACAAAGAAGAGAATGCAATTTACGGTTTGACAAACAACCCGAATTCAGTGTTAATCAAATATACATTGGATTAATTTCCGCGTGAGACCGCTCCTTGGAAGGATGTCTCGATAGGTTTCCTTCCAAGGACCTTTACCCGGAAACGGCAAATAATACCACGGAGAAATAAATCGTTAGATTAAACCATGGCAAGAGAAATACGAGACATAGCATACCCGATCGCTTTCGCCGGATTCATATTACTGGTTATGACCATACTGGTAATTGATCCTGCCAGAATGAACGGGCTAACGCTTGCCAAATATTTCTGGTTCTACTCCACGTTATTACTCACGGGAGTTATAACATTCGGTCTTGCTTTTTACTCTATGTCGGTCGCGAGTATCGACATAACCAAGTCAATAATGATAGGGATTTTGACTGTAGTGATTATTGACATATCCCGCTACTCTAACATGGAAATGATGAACGCGAAAATATTTTTGCTAGTAATCATTTCCTTTTTCTTCTTCGACATCTTTTTCCACCACTATAAAAAAGCCACTAAGGTATTCCAATTCGTGCTGATCGCTTTCGCACTACTGGAGGTAATCTGGGGATATTGCCAGTTGTACGCCTATATCCCCGATATGCAAAAAGACTTCACGCTCACAGGTTCGCTACCCCACACGAACTCCTATGCCATGTTTCTGGCCATCACTCTACCCATAGCCCTCTACTGGACCATCACGTTATTCCAAAAATTAAAATACGGTTACTCTCGTCTCCTTACCGGAACCGATGAAGAACATGTGAGACTGGAAATTGTTGACGACATTCTTTTATTCCTTCTTTCTGCCCTCGGGCTAATCGGGATTCTATCCATACTGCCGCTTACGGGAATCCCATCCGCATGGTTTATTGCAGGATGTAGCGGGCTATTTGTTCTGTACTTTAAATTGGACCTTCACACCTTTATAAAGACCTCTATACTCCGAAGTCACAAAAGAATTGCCATATCCGGGATCACTCTCTTACTCGTGATAGGCTTGCTTACCACCGGTTTTTATCGATTACGGAAGGATGAAATAAACAAACATCTGCTAACTTGGAAAATATCCCTGCAAGTGCTGAAGGAAAAACCGATCACTGGTGTCGGGATCGGAAATTTCCGGAAAGCATTCGGGGATGCCCAAACAACCTATTTTGAACAAGGAGAACCAACCGAACAGGAAGTAGCCCTTGCCGGAAATCCCAACTGCCCGGAGAACGACTTCATTCAACTGGCAACCGGCACGGGAATCATCGGAATATTATTGTTTATCGGCCTCATCGTTTCCGTCCTGTTCTCCGGATTCAGGAACATGGATAAACACCCGGAGAAACTGGCTATCACGGGAGCCTTAATTGCTTTTATCCTCGCGGGATTCATCAATTCCCCTATTCAATCATTATCCCTCTCGATCTTGTTGGTACTGTTAATCGCTCTTGGAACCTCAGACATTCAGCCCGCAAGAAAAAGAATACCCAAAGTTATACCGATCATGACCTCGCTACTTTTGATCGGAATCACGACCACCATCGTTTACCCCCAGTTCTCGATGTTTAAAGCATACAAACAATGGGCCCATGGACGCCTTTATTATAAAATGAAAATATATGCCACGGCAGCTAAGATATACACCCCGCTAACAAACACGCTACGTCACCCCTATTTTTTCATGGAATACGGGTACGCCTTGTCACAAACCGGGCAACATGAAGAGAGTATCGCCATCCTTCAACGAGTGGCACAAATTCTCCCTGACCCGCAAATTTATAATCGTATCGGCAAGAGCTACCAAGCACTGGGAGAATATCAACTGGCAGAACAGTATTTTCAAAAAGCACATCACATGGTCCCCAACCTTGTGTATCCCAATTTCCTACTGGCCCAATTGTACCTTGAAATGGGCCTGCGGGACAAAACACTGGAATGTGCCCGTCAGATACTCACGTTGAAACCTAAAAAAGAATCAGAAGAAACACTATATATAAAAGCACAAATGGAACAATTAATCCAACGACTGGATTAATCCCGCCGAGGGATCGACCGGATCCCATTCACACCATAGTACATCTAAATCCATCACTTTGGGGAGACATCATAGTCTCCCTTTCTTTTATTCTGACAAATAACTATATTCGCGACATCATAAATCAACACGCATGAAACATACCCGGTTACTCATTCTATTTTTGATCTTAGGTATAACCACCTTATCGGCACAAAAGTCCCCTAAGCGAGAATTTCGCGGGGCATGGATTCAAACCGTTTTCCAGAGTGAATACGCTAAAATGACACCGGACGAAATGAAAGCCGATTTTATTCGTAAACTCAACCAATTGCAAGAATGTGGGATCAACGCCATCATTTTCCAAGTCCGCCCGGAAGCCGATGCATGGTACTTATCGGAAATAGAACCTTGGAGCCGTTTTTGCACGGGCAAACAAGGCGTTGCCCCCGATCCCCTGTTCGATCCCATGGCTTTCCTGATCAAGGAATGTCACCGCCGTAACATGGAATTTCATGCTTGGCTTAATCCTTTTCGCGCCGGGACTTCCGGCACCTCTACGCTGGCTGAAACTCACGTGTACCACGAACATCCCGAATGGTTCGTTACCTACAACAAACAGTTACTTTTCGATCCGGGCATACCCGCTTGCCGGAAGTACATTTGCCGGATCGTGGAAGACATCGTGAGCCGCTATGACGTGGACGCCATTCACATGGACGATTACTTCTATCCCTATCCCGTGAACGGGATACCCTTTCCGGACGACAACAGTTTCCGCACCTACGGGAAAGGCTACAAACCCGAAGAACGGGACGAGTGGCGCCGAGAGAATGTCAATAAACTCATCCGCGAGCTGAAACACACCATCGTGGCAACCAAAGAATGGGTACGCTTTGGGATCAGTCCTTTCGGTATCTACCGAAACAAAAAAAGTACTCCCGACGGTAGCGGCAGCAACACCAACGGGTTGCAGAACTATGACAACCTGTATGCCGACGTAACCTTATGGGTCAAAAAGAAATGGATCGATTACAACATACCCCAAATATACTGGGAAATCGGCCACCCGGCCGCAGACTATATCACGCTGACTGAATGGTGGGACAAAAATGCTCATGATATTCACCTATACATCGGGCAGGACGTTGCCCGCACGATGAAAGCCAATGATCTCACCCCAAAGATGGAACTCGCTCGTTCCTTACGTCACGTGAAAGGCAATTGTTTCTGGCCCGCAAACGAGATTCTTTGGAATAACGGTGGGATTGCCGATAGTCTCCGGGAACATTACCACCGTAACCCCGCATTAATCCCGGCCTATACCCACATGTACAACGGCCGTCCCAAGAAAATAGCCTCTCCCCGAGCCGAACGCACGGAAAAAGGCTACACGGTGAAATGGTTCGCCCGCGGTGACCGGGAAGATTCCCGTAATCCCCAGTATTTCGTCATCTACCGTTTCTTCCCCGGCCAGAAAATCAACCTGAACGACCCGGCTCACATCGTCGCTGTCACCCGCTACACGGAATGTTACATCCCGAAGAAAAAATTCAAATGCCGTTACGTGATCACGGCTGTTGACCGCTTTCACAACGAATCGAAAGGAAAGAAGATAAAAGGTATACGGTAAATTTCACCGTGGTGAAATTTACCGCTGTTTATTTTGCACTCACCTTTATTTCAGCATTTCCTTCAACAACCTCCCTGAGAAGCTGCTTATAATTTAGCTATATGCATACCTGCGATATTATTAACCTGTTGTTACTTTCCCAAGACCTTCTCTACAACTGTCAACAGCTCCTTTTTTTCCATGTGGGCCCGCACCACGATCTTTCCCTCTTTGTCCACGACCACAAACATCGGCACAGCCAACACGTGATACAAACCTCCCACACGAGACCTCCCCTTCTCGATTTCATCTATCACCTGCGGCCACGGCAATCTCTCCTCATCCAATGCTTTCTCCCATGAGGCCTTATTCTCATCAATACTCACCCCAATAATCTCGACCCCTTTCTCGCGATACTCTTCATAAAATTCCCGCACCCAAGGAAAAGACGCCCGACACGGACTACACCAACTTGCCCAAAAATCAAGCACCACCACTTTACCCCGGTAATCAGCAAGGCTCACCAATGAACCATCACGCCGGGTTAGTGTAAACTCCGGAGCCGGGCGTCCCGGTTCAATCCGTTGCCGCAACTCGATACTTTCCCTGATCGCTTTTCCCCACTCGCTCTGCTGCACTTCCACGTCGAACTGTCCGAAAACCTGCTCCAGTTGCTCCAATGTCATATCATCCTTCATATAACCCAATTCATAAGCTACCATTTCCACGGACGGATTGGCCGCCATTATTTTCAACTGCTCCTTCTTTACACGTGCAAACCATACATCAAACTCTTTTCTATACTCCCAATAAAAAGTAGTATCTTCCAATATTTCCGGAACTTCCAGCACCTTTTTTACCATCTCTGCAAATTTTTTAAACTCCGGCAATCCTTCTACCGCTTTATACTGCCCCTCCACTTGTTCGTACACGTCTTGATTCTTCGAACCGATAATTTGCATCCCAAGGACAGCCAGCTCCTCGTTTTCATCCATTCCTAAATTATTCCAATCACCTCGCATTTCGATCCGGCTATTTTCCAATGCCAACATCATTCGCACCGTCTCCTCCCCCTCCGATTCCACCACCACGGTTGCCCACACGGCTTCCGGTACTTCCCCCTCGAACACGAACGTCCCCTCCTTCATTTCCACCGTATCGCTGATCATTTGTTGGTTCACTCCATTCACCGACAACACAGCACGACCGTTGCCCGCACCTTTAAACACTCCTTTCAACACGTATCCCGCTTGACTACTACAAGAGAATAACACGCTAATTACCAATAACATCAAAAAACTTTTCATTTTCATTCTATTAAAATTTATTTTTCTCTATTTATCCAATAACTCATCAACCAACGCTTCCAATTTCTCCCGAACAAAATACCCGGAGGCAACCAACCTTCCCTCCTGATCGATCAACACGAAGTGCGGAATACCTTCCACATCGTACAAGGCACTTACCGTACGTTCTCCCCCAGAGTGTTTTTCGTCCCTCACGTGAAGCCACAGTAACTTTTCCGCCTCCAAGGCTTTTTCCCAAGCATTTTTATCATCATCCACACTAATTCCGAGAATTTCCACTCCTTTGTCATGGTACTTTTGGTAAAACTCTCTCATCCAAGGAAACGAAGCACGACACGGCCCGCACCAACTTGCCCAAAAGTCCAACAACACCACCTGTCCCCGCAAGTCAACAAGAGACATCTCCTGTCCATCAGCCCGTGCCAACGTGAAAGCAGGAGCCTCTCGTCCCGGTGCCAAACGTTGACGAGTCTCCAACTCCTTGCGTATAGCAGTCAACATCTCGCTATTCCTCACGGTCTCGTCAAACAATCCGAAAGCCCGCTCGAATTCTTCCAAATTCATCCCGTCGATCATGGGCGTCAGGTAGAATGCCGCCGCTTCCAATGACGGGTGAGCAGCCATGATCTTCAATTGTTCCTCGAACACCAAATCCAAATAGCGCTCTTGTAACGCTTGCAACGTATCCGCCCTCAAATAATCCTCTTCAGTCAACTCTCCATTCTCATCCAGCGAAACAAACCACTTCTCCAAACGATCGTAATCTTTGAACTCCGGTAACTTCCGAATGGCCACATAGATCTCATCCAAAAGGTTGCTCACCTCCGTATTCTCACCCCCTTTAGTCGTCATGTCCCGAATAAAAAAGTTACCTCCCGCATCCCGGTCAAGATTTGCCCAGTCTCCTTGCAACTCGATCTGACTATTCTCCAGTACCATGATCATATTCAAAACATCCTTCCTCTCCGGAACCACCCGTAAAGTACACACTGCCACGAAAGGTGTCTTACCTTCAAAACAGAACGTTCCCCCCTTCATATCAACCGTATCGGCAATGACCAGCTTGCCCGTGTGATCCTGCACCAAAAACTCTACATACCCATCCCCAGCACCTTTCAAACTACCTTTTACAACATACCCCTCCCGTGTGCCGCAAGTCATAAGCAGGCTTGCGAGCAGCACAATTATATTTATTTTCATATTTCCTTGAAATCTATCTATACATTATCTCCAACCTTCATTTTGCTCCCAGCCCATCATTTCCGCTTCAAAAGAGTAGAAAGGCAATGCCCAACGTGGATCATCCGGGGCTATTTCCAATTGGGTACGAGTACTCAAATCGGCAGGATCCGTCAAAATCTCTCGGCGCACATAAATACCGGCATCCTCCGCCCCGTTCAGACGCTTGACATCATAGAACCGCCAGAAAGCACCCATTTCCCGCAATCGTTCATCCAGCACGTCCTGCACACTACCGGTTACCCCGGCCTCGGCAGACACCTCATCCATGAAACGAGTGTATCTCAACGTTCGCAACGTCTCTGCCGCCGCACCCGTATTGCCACTCCGAGCCTCGCACTCAGCCTTGATCAGATACATCTCGGCCGTGGTCATCCCGATAAGCGAGTTACCGGCAAAACGTGAATAGCTATACAAATTCCAAGGCTTCAAACGTTGCCAATTTTCATGAGTGATATATTCGGTCCATGTCTCTGGATCCAATTCGACAAGATTAGCATAAGCCATCAAAAGAGGCGTACAAGAACTATAGAAATAAATCCAGCGGGCATCATTCTCCCGATCCCAAAGCTCATAAAAAGACTCCGATATCGGACAAGTTCCCCCTAGCCCTTCCCAAGACACGTTGGGTAAGTACAACTCTTCATACTTGGCTACCGCCTCCACATCCATATCGTCCAACTCAAACATAGAACTTATAACAATCTCATCCACCGGTTCTCCCTCTTCATCTAACACACTAATCCAACTCCACTCTTCCAACTCGTACTCCGGTTCGTTTTTGAAATCCACTAGAACATTATGGGCTTTCAATGCTTCGGTCGCATTCGCCAACGCCAACTCGTAATTCCCCCGGTACAAGGCAACCCGCGCCCGGAACGCTTGCACGGTCGGTACTGTCGGACGGAAATTACGTGTCTGATCAAACGTCGTACGTCCTGCTCTCGTTAATGCTTCTTCCGCCAACCTTAAATCTTCATAAATATGCTCCAACGTGTAACCAACAGTCTCCCGTCCCGGAATCTCTCCCGCCTTGGCATTATCCCGATAACCGATCCCCGGTTTATCTTCATCCCACAAACAATATTGCGTCAACAACATAAAGTGGTAATACGCCCTACCGAAACGGGCCTCACCCTCCACTTGATCGTGTACAGCCGCTGTCGTCTGCACGACCTCATCCAAATACTCCAGCACCGTATTGAAACGATAAATCCGTTCCCAAACCGGAGTCCAAGTCCATAACATCCAGTCCGAAGTCATCAACGTCTCCCCTTGCCAACAATACGCCTCGTAAGTCGTAGGCTCTCCCGACAACAACCCGTACACGTAAAACTCCGGCGACAACTCCACCGCATCCGACAGTGGCAGCGCTTCCGTCAAGTAAGCCCCGGAAGAAGATCCTTCCCCCGTATCCGAGTCTATATTTTCAAACAAATAAAGATCAATACTTCCCATCAACCCGTAAAGCTGATCCATATGGTAAATGTAAGCACTACCCGACTTGTCCGTTGTCTCATCCAAAAAGTCACTACACGCCCCCAATATCATGGTTCCCAACAAGGCGATAATTACATATATCTTTTTCATATTTCTTATTGTTTTATCCATTCATAATCATTCTACCAACTTTTAAAACCGAGTCTCAACCCAAATGTGAACACGGGTATTGGTTTCAAACTTCCAATAGGATAATCGGGATCCATCTTCCCGTTAGCACTCCAAATTAGCCCTAAATTACTTGCTTGCGCATAAATATTTACCCGACTGAACACCCCTTGTTTCGCTAACAGGTTTTCCGGTAGATCATACCCCAAGAACACTTCATTCAAGCGAATATGATCGCCTTTCACGAAACTGCTCTTAAAATACATCGCTGCCCCTATTGTGGCCGAATATGTTTCCCCACTCCGGAATGCGTCCACGTTACTATCCGTGTAAAGCGGCAACTCGGAATAAGACGTCTGATTGGTATATCCTTCGTCATATACCTCCAAAGCCCGGTTCAAGCGTTTAGAATAGGCTGCCGAATTTCTACTATCGGGCGAGAAACTGTCAAAAGAAGTCGTACTGACATAATAACCAAACTGCCCCGTGATCATGAAAGAGAGTGTCAATCCTTTCCAGCTAAACTGGTTACTAAAACTCAATGAACTCGTCGGGGCCAACGTTCCCAAATAATAAGCCCAATTACTATCATTAAACGTCTCTCCTTCCCGAGGTATCACGAAATCCATCACGTGCGAGGAATTATAATCCATGATAGTCTCTCGTGTACCGTCTTTCCCTTCCAGCAACACGTATCCTTCCTGCGTGTACCCCACCGCTTTCAGCACTCCCACAGAACCGATCGGGTGTCCCACCACGTATGAAGGTCCCACCGGCATATAAGGCCCCGTGTAACCGAATTTTTTCAACTCATTATGATTATAGGAATAATTCAACATCCCGCTCCAACTCAAATTCCCCGCTACCGGAAGATCCGAACCGATGGTAAACTCGATTCCCCTGTTCAATATCTCTGCATTATTCAACAACATGGATGTCTCTCCCTGTGAAATCACCGGCACTGTCGTGTTCGCCAATACATCGTACGAAAACTTGTTATAAAACTCTATGCTACCGCTCAATTTATGCCCGAAAAACGCCACGTCCGCACCGATATTCAGTGTCCTCGACTTTTCCCACGTCAACGTGTTGTTTCCGCGTGCCGCAATCGTATTAAAAGACTCGTTACCAGAATAAACCAAGCTACCCGGATATACAGCCACCGTCGTCACACTGGACGTTCCCTGTTTACCGGCTGCCACACCCGCGATACCATATGATACCCGCAACTTCAACTGATCCACCCAAGAGACCTTTTGCATGAAACGCTCGTTCGAAATCAACCAACTAGCACCCACCGACCAAAACGGGGAGAATTTATCACGCACGTCTTCCGCTTGAAAATTGGATGCATCCGTACGGAAACTGGCAGTCACCGAATAGCGATCGTCATAAGTGTATGACGCATTCGCATACACCGAGAAAAAACGATCCTCCAATGTTGACAGACTTCCTAATTTCTCGAAAGGCATATACTCGGATACCCCGAAAATATTATTCCGTTTCGTCACGTAATCCAACTCTGTCAACACGGAATTAGTGTATTTATTATACCCATAGCGTGTCACTTTCGGATCCGCCTCCGTCGTGGCGGAAATAACCTCCGTCCCCACCAAGGCATTGAACATATGTTTATCTTTTATCATCGTATAATCCACCTGCCCACGCAAATTATAAGCCTCATACGTGTGTCCCTCGTTCGAAAACACTCCCCCGGTCGGGAAATAAGAAACATACCTCCCGGACTCTAACGGCTCGGCATACGTGTTATACAAATTTCTCACGTAAAATGATTCCGGCTCGTAAGACACGTGCTTAGTATATCTTCGTTGTTCATATTGTCCCTTGGCACTCACGTTCAATCCCCAATTTGTCCGGTATTCGAAACCTCCCTGTACCCTGTAATTCATCGTTTTCGAATAGTTATCCATGTATTTCCGGTCGGCTGCAGGATTGTACGTCCAGTCCGTCGGAGTCTTTCCTGCATAATATTCCCCCGACATTAACAAAGGCTCATATACCGTCTGAGAGGTTGCCACGTGTACGAAATTCCCCTCGTCATCCGTCAGTCTCGTCCACGGACTAAGCCACCCCCGCATACTTTCAATGCTCGTCCCATTGTTCTCATCCCGATCAAACATAGTACTCACCGCAAACTCGAACGTCAAGTTCTTCGTCAACCGGGCATTACTCGCCAAGTTCAACAACATACGTCGCTTGCCATTTTCTTGCAAGTAACTATCTTCATCATCATAAGAAGCCGAGAATGCGTAATCCAACTTCTCCGAACCTCCCCGCAACGACACGTTATATTGCTGACGCATCATCCGCTGGAACATATACTCGTTCAAATCATCTTTCCACACCTCCCGGTTTCCTAATTCGATAAGCTCCTGTTTTTTAGCCTCATAATCTCCCGCTGAGAGATTCTTTTTATTATCCCGCTCGTACAGCATACCGAATGGAGCCGACATATATCGCCTCCGGGAGGAAAGTTTCGTGTAAGGATCATTACTTGCAAGATTAATCGGATTATATTTATGCATCAATTCCTCGAAACGGAATTGATTCTCCGCCGAAGCCATATTGAACAAATAGTCCAAATCTGTCCGTGAACTCACAGACCAGTACGCATCTGCCGCAATCTCCAACTTACTCCCCGTTCGTCCCTTTTTCGTGGTGATCACGATCACCCCGTTGGCAGCACGTGCACCGTAGATAGAAGTTGCCGCCGCATCTTTCAACACCGTCACCGATTCTACATCATTCGGGTTAATCGTTGAAAATGGATCGCTATCAAGCCTATACCCACTGATCGGGAACCCGTCCACCACGATCAACGGATCGTTGTCCGGCTTAAAATTAGCATTTCCCATAGAGACTTGCGATATGGTGCCCTGCCCCCGAATAGCAAACCGCACCTGCCCATCCACGGGGGCGCTGACTACTGTTAATCCCGGCACCAACCCAACCAACGCTTGTGCAAGATTGGACGTCGGTTTCTTCTTTAACGTCTCCTCATCCACGATCGAATAAGCCCCCGTTGCCCGCTCCTTGGCAATCGTCTGGTATCCAGTCACCACCACATCTGCCAATGCCTCTCTATCCTCTTCCAGTACAACTTCAATAAATTCCTTATCGGTCACCGAAATCTCCTGCTTTTTCATTCCCACGAAAGAAAACACAAATACCACATTCGACTGCTCCGCAAATGACAACGAGAATTTACCGTCAATATCCGTGGGAACTCCCAGAGTCGTACCCTTTATCACCACGGAAACTCCCGGCAAAGGTATCCCGGCCTTATCCACCACACGACCGGAAACCGTTATCTTTTTCACTTTTTCCACCGCCTCACTTTTGGCCACGATCGCAATCGCATTCCCTTCAATCGTGTAAGTATATGGCGTACCGGATAAAATCAGATCCAACACCTTTTCCACCACTTCATCCTTCACGTTTACCGTCACCTTCTTCATTTGATCCATCTGATCATCACTATACACGAAATTGTAAGTCGTTTGTTTACGAATTTCGGCAAATACCTGCTTTATTTCCGCATCTTTAAGATTAATTGTCACCCGTTGCGGGGACCCCGAATTGGAAGATGCCCAAAGTGTTGTTATCGAACACAAACCCACCGCCAACAACATAAACACTCTGCAATAAATTCCCGAAAAAGCTTTTTTTTCTCGCAAATTTTTCATACTCTTGTTGATTATTAAGATGTTTAAATTACCTAAACGACAGAGTTTAGGCGATTAATTTATTGGACGGAAAGTGCCGCGAACACTTTCCGTCTTTTCTATTTAGAAACTATAATTCTATTTCCTTCAACCTTGAATTTCACCAAAAGAGTCCGTTGCAACAAGTTCAACACCCCCTGAAAGTTTTCATTTCGATCCACCCGTCCGGTGAAACGTTGTGTTCTAACCTCCTCGTTCTCAAACACCACCTGTACATCGTACCAACGACTCAACTTTGCCATAATCTGTTCCAAAGTCTCTTGCTCAAAAGAAAAATACCCCTCTTTCCAAGCAACATATGCGGCCGCATCCACGGTCTTCACTTCACACACTCCCGTGGATACATTTACTTCCACCATCTCATTCGGCCGAATCATCTGCTCCACACCCGGATTTTTTAAAGAACTTACCCCCACGCTTCCACTCAGCAAAACCGTTTGAACCCGCTCATTATCGTACCCGTTCACATTAAAATGAGTTCCGTAAACTCTCACGTACACGTCATTCACCTGTACTTCAAAAGGTTTTGCATCTTTAGCCACCTCAAAATAAGCCTCACCTTTCAACTTCACCGCCCGAAGCGAATCCGTGAAACTTACCGGATAGCTGAACTCCGTCTCAGCGTTCAACCACACGATCGTCCCGTCCGCCAGCGTCACTCGATATTCTCCCCCCCGCGGGATTATCAATGTATGCAGTCCTGCCACAGCTTGTCCTTTTCCCCCGGTCGGCTGGTTGTAAACAATCGCGTTCTCCTCTGAAGTAATCCTTCCGTCTGAAATCTTCTGCAATAAACCTCCCTGCTGCTCCAACTCAATGCGTGTTCCTTCCTCCGTCACCAAAATCGGTTGGACCTTTCCCTTTACAGCCAACACCATCGTTTTCTGAGATGTTTCCGACACACCTCTTTCTTGATACCAAAAATAAATCCCCACGGCCAACAGAACAAATAACACAGCCGCATATCTCGTGAAAATGATGAAATGCTTTTTCTGTTGCTCCCGTTTTCCTTTCCGGATCAATGTTACATATTGGGCAAGCTCTTCCTCGCATTGCTCTCCTGACAATCCGGACACGCCCTCTGAAGGATCAAAACCGACAATCCGATCATAATATCTCCGGTGAGCGGAAGACTCATTCAACCACGTTTCTAATTGTAACCTTTCCTCCGTGGTCAATTCCTCTGTCAAACTGCGTTTGATCAACGTCCATTCCAAAGATTCATCGTTTGATTTTTCCATAGCTCTGCCTTAATTTATTTCTAAGACGCTTGGGAAAAACAAAAGGTTAAAACGAAATACAAATATTTTCAAAAAAATTAAAATAATTTCTCCAATCACACACCAACTACCAGATTATCAAAAAGAACAAACGCTTTTTCAGATCTGGCAATTTCTCACGGATCATACGAATCGCACCATTCATCTGCACCTTGGCATTATTCTCCGTAATCCCCAATTCCTCGGCAATCTCTTTGAATTTATAATCCTCAATCACCCGCAAACGAAAAACTTCCTTCATCTTAGGAGGCATCCTATCCACCACGACCTGCAACTCTTCGAGTAGCGAAGAATCCTCTATCGCATCCACCGTATCCGAATAAAGATGAGCCTCCAACAAATTCTGATTATACGAATCCTTGATATTCAAACTTCTCAAAAAACTCAGACAACGATTGCGAGTTGCCATGAAAAGATAAGACTTCACCGAGGTAGTGATATTCAATTCCGCACTCTTCTCGAAAATATCCGCAAACAACCCTTGCACTATATCATGAGCTGCATCCGGATCACATAAATAATGGGCAGCAAAACGATACAAACGATTATAATATTGCCTAAACAGGAAAACATAGGCTTCTTCTTTCCTGTCCTTCAATTGTCTCACCAGCAACACATCATTTGAATCCATGAACTAACACGTTTACTGAAAACAAAGTTATTGAAATATTCTGTTTAGCGGATAATTTCTACAAGTTTTTGATTTGTTATCGAAATAATATCGTTATGTGATTACTACTATCGACCAACTTCACCTTGAATTAAAAAGAATAAAAATAAACAGTGGTAAATTTCACCATAGTGAAATTTACCACTGTTCATTTTGTACACGCCTTTATTTCAGCATTTCCTTCAACAATCTTCCCGGCTGGCTAGCCTGTATCTTTGGGGTCAAGGCCTCATATGCTTTCTTCCCCCATTCAGAAGCTTTTTTCACCTCCTCCATCAGCCGCACGGGAACATACAAATCGTCCGGATGTGTTTTCACAAACTCTAAAAGATGAGTTCGCCAATTTGCACTAGCATCCCGAATTACCTGCCCAATGAACCCCTCAGCCTCCTCGATTTGCTCGTTTTCTATCATTTCATAATATTTCCCCAATCCCTCATTCACCACCATATCAAAACTCTCGTAGTGCAATTGATCCAATGCCAAACGAGTTTTCACGGCATCCGAGCCTTTCAATAACTTGGTATCCGGTTCCAGATAATCACCGTAAAGCATCATCTCCCTGCCATCCAGCACAATCGCAAATCGAGCTCCCGCCACATCCAACGTATAAAGTCCGGGCTCATCCAACTCTCCCGCAAGCGTGAATAACCCGTCCTTCATTTCCGTCGTCAATAACGCCCGTACACTATCTACTGGAGAATACAAACAAACCTTGCCACCCTTCACATTTATAATATCTCCTTTCAGTGTGAAAGAATACTTCTGAGCCGAAGCGGCATATGCCATAATGCTCAATAATATAAATAATACAACTTGTTTCATTACCAGTATCTTTATTTCAACAATTCATTCACCTTATCGATTAACTTCTGATCTCTCAAATTCTTCCCGACAATCCGGCCTTTCTGATCCACTACCACAATAAAAGGAATCGCCTCAATCCCCAATTGTTCGGCAATCGTCGATTTAAAATTCTCTTTCAACCAATAACTTCCCCAAGGAATTTGTTCTTCCTCGTGTGCCGGGAGCCAAGCCTTTTCCGTGTAATCCAAAGAGATACTGATAAAATCAACCGATTGTCCGGCATACGTCTTGTACAGCTCTTTCAACTGTTGCATCATGGCACGACACGGACCACACCAAGAAGCCCAGAAATCAATCACGTACACCTTCCCGTCTCCAAATTTCAAGTCCACCATGTTCCCTTTGGCATCCTGAACGGCAAATGTAGGAAACGTCGCACCCACGACAGTATGTGATAAGTTATCAAGTTTTTCCTTCAGTAACCGTCCCGGCTGGCTAGCCTGTATCTCCGGGCTCAACAAATCATACCCTCTCTTCCCCCAATCGTAATCGTACTCGGACAACTGATCTTCTATAAATACAGGCATATACAAATCATTTGCATGCTCTTTCACGTAAGCCAGAATCGTCTCTCCACGTTCAATAAATTTCTGTCCGGCAAGTTTTTCCAACTCGGCCTCTTGCTCCGGAGATAAATTCCGGCTCCCAACCTTTTCGTAATACTCATCATAAAGAGCCCTCGTCGGTATCTCGTACGTCTCCCGAACTACCCCCAATATATCCAACATACTCTTCGTTCCCGGAGAATTTTTTACATATCTCGCATCTACCATATTATAATCCGACGGCCAATACATATCCGGTGCATCCAACATGACTTTCACTTTCCGTTGATTTCCCATATCGATAGCATAATATCCCGGGCCGGGAAGAGTTCCTTGTAACACAAATTTTCCGTCTTTCATTCTTGTTGACAGCAACACTTCATCTTCCGGGGAAAGCACGTTCACGGTTGCCGTATCTACATTGATAAAATCCCCTCTCAACTTAAAAGTAAATCCTTTGGGTTGTTCCGCACACGCAATTAACCCTATTAATAACAAACTTATCAGTAATCTCATCATCATCATCTTTTAATCGTTGTCCTTCACCATTTTTTCAATATCCCGTAAAACTCTGTCTTTTTCGTCCCTTCATTAGCAATTCTCACGGTAGCCGTCCCCTTCTTGTGAATACATTGACGATCGTCACACATTTGCCACTCGCAATCGGCCACCACCTCGAAAGCCGTTTTCGGCAATTTCTCTACCCGAATCGTTACCACCACGAAACAACCGTGGAAATACCCCATCTTATCCATACCCTCGGAAAGCTTCACCGGTTTCTGCCATTCCACTTTTTCAACCTTACATCCCTCCGGCACGTTCCACTCCACCCTCGTGGGCAAATACCCGTGTCCTTCCGGGTTATTATCATAGATATTCCATCCCTCTTCAATACTGAAATAAATCCCCACTTTCACCACGTCCCCCTCTTTCACCGATTCCAAATCGGAACAGGCATATATCCTCACGTGCTGGTGATTGGTATAATTCATTGATTTCATGATCTTCATCACCTCCTTGGCATTCAAAGCCACGTGTTCTTGTGCTTGCAGCACCACACCCATCAAGCATAATACCGCCAAACAAATCCATTTTTTCATATATCACCTATTTCCTATAATAAACCCAAATAATACCATTCAAATTCGTACTTCCACCGGTCAACTCATTCATGATCCGTTGCATTAAACCGTCGTACTCGTTATTCGCAGCCAGCCACTTTTCGTATAAATCCTTCGGGATTCGACTATCCGGTTCCGTATAGCTATTTTCAGGAATATTATCCGTGTACTTTCGCATCTTTTTCACCAGCGCATCCAACGTTTTCCTCGGTTTCACCAAACGCTCATCCTTTATCAACTTTTCAAACAAATCCGGAGTCATCTCACATCCAGTGTTCTCCCATACTTCCGTTGCCAACACCAAATCCTCCTTCCCATCACCGTCATAATCGTAAATACAAATCTTCGGCTTATCACCATGCCCTTGGCCCGGTTCCAGCCCAGCACTCACCTCTTCTGGACGCTCAACCAATATTTCCGGCTCTGCATACGTCCCGTCACCCAGATTTCGACACCAGCTCACGTTTCCGCCATAACCGGCCCCGAACACGACATCCAACTTCCCGTCACCATCCCAATCATACAACACGGCATGATTCACCCCGATCTTTTCTTCACCTAAATTGCAATTCACCCGTTCAACCTTCTCAAAACGAAAGACTTCTTTCGTTCCCGTGTTACGAGCCCAAAATAAACCATCGTATAAACCGGCAATCAATAAATCAATCTTCCCGTCACCGTCCATGTCTCCCGGAAACACCGTTGAGGCATACCCGATATTAATTGGTTTCCCATCCGCCAACTTGATAATTACCTGATCGACATATTCGCCATTAGCACCCTTTTTCCACATATAAATATCCCCGGGATAACATCCTGAAAACAATTCATCCACGCCATCCCCGTCAATATCCGCAAAAGCCGGAACCATAGGTACGCAACACGTGATCGGCACGTATAACGGTTGACCGTTCGTCTCCAGCCATTTGAAATCCTTATACACAGGTCGTTCTTTTGTCCCGTAGTTCAGATATACCCGGCAACGCCCCTGCACGAAAGGTTTCTTTTCCTTGGGATCTTGTCCCGGACACAAAACCTCTCCAAATTCCCCAACAACCAGATCATCCTTTCCATCCCCGTTCATATCATAAAACGTGGCACCACAACTTCCCGTGTTAATCTTCAACACGGAAGAATCTGCCATATGTAATATCTCGTACCGGGAAAAATACTTCTCGTATTTCGCCTGCCCGTAACCGGAATGCCACCCAATACATACCAGTACAACTAAACTTAAAACATACTTCATAACATACAATTTCTTGATCTAGTGATTCCCGACTCCATAATTTCCACCCGACACCCAACAAATCAATGAATTATTAAATCGGCAATCACTAAATCTGTTTTACTTTAAATTTTAAACTATCACAACTTCGTGTCCCTCGGGTACCCCGGATTTTGTTGCACTTTCGTGTTCAAATAACATTCTTGATGAGGGATCGGTAAAATCCGACTAAAATTGTCCGCCGCAATCGTCTGAACCGGCTCTTCCGTCCAAGTATCCTCTTCCGTATAATACCGGACAACAGGCAATCCTTTCCGCAGTAAATCAGAAGCACGATGCCCTTCTCCGGCCAATTCCCGATGGCGTTCCATCAAAATTTCCTCTAACAAAGCATCTCCGGTAAGAGTATTCACATAGGTCACGTCTGCCCCGGAACGACTAGCCACTTCCAACAAATCTGCCCGTGCCAGATCATATTCTCCTAACTCACAATAGGCCTCCGCCCGGTTCAGATACACTTCTGCAATTCGTAATGCTTTATAGGTCAACCGGATCTTATCAAATTTAGAAATCTCTATTAATACGAGATTCCCCTCATCATCAAACATATAATCACCATTTTCATCCAAGGCAAAATCAATATCTTCGACAATATAACTATCAAAACGATAATCTCCATCATGGAAAATATCCTTAAACTGTCCGGCAGGTTGTCCGTAAGGGTAGTAAAATCCGGATGAATAGTACGAGAAATCCAACGTGAAAATCTCTCCTTCACCATTAATTGTCTCAAATTGTCCGGCAGGATCTGAAGGAAATTCATATTTACCAATCAGTTTACTAGCCTCTTCAACCACCATATCCCAATCATTCATAAAAAGGTACACCCGGCTCAAGAGAGCCGTGGCACCATCTGCTGTGAAACGAGCCGGTCCATCCTCCTCCAACGTCATCAAATCACGAGCCCGGTTCAAGTCGCTCACGATCGTGTCGTACACGGTCTTCACGCTCGTACGGGCAGCCTCTCCCAAATCAAATTTTGTTTTCAACACAATTCCCAGATTCGTCTCCGGCTGATCGTAATACGGACGACCGAAATAATTTACCAGTGAAAAATGGTCAAACGCTCTTAACGCTAAGGCCTCTCCCCGTACCTGTCTCCACAACACCGTGTCCGTAATGACACATTTATCCAACAAGTTCAATGTTTGATTACAAATGGCAATAGATTCATAAAAACCGCCATACAGTGAACTCACATTCTGATTCTTGTACATACCACTTGCATCCATCTCATAAAAATCAATGGCCTGATCTGCAGATTCGTAAGCCGGAATTATATCATCAGCCAATCCCCGATCACAATCAATTTTGGCACTGATCGCATCATGCAACTCGTAAGCAGCTATAAAAGTCTTTCGTACATCAATCACATTCTTCAAAATATCTTCCTCCGTGATCTCTGTTTCCGGCAATAATGTCATGTCACATCCCGCCCCTAAGGCCAGCAACATCATGTAATATATCAATCGTTTCATAAACATATATTTTTACAAACCTAAAACACTAAATTAATTCCAAACTGGTAATTCCTCCCTGCCGGCACGGACACCCCATTCGAGAGAATAGACAACATTCCTGATTTTGCATCCGGATCCAAATTCGGATGATCGGAATAAATGTACCATAAATTATTCCCCCTGAAATAAACGGTCGCGGACTTCAATATTTTGCCCATCCACTTCTCCGGCAAATCATAAGACAAGTTCATGGATTGAATACGGGCGAAGAAACCACTGATAATATAACGCGTGGAACTCTGATTAGAATCATTATTCCCGTAACGCATCGGCTTCGGACGGGAAACCACATCCCCCGGTTTCTGCCAATATCCCTTCGCCGCATCTTTCAAATAAACACCACCAAAATTAGCTCCGTCAGAATCCGTGTACCCCTGAGCCAAGTTGTCCATCATCGTCGTGTTAGCGAATATAATATTCACGCCCAGATTTATGCCATTCCAAGAGAAGAAATTGTTCAAACCTCCCCGATATTTGTCTTCACGGGAAACAAACACCTTTTGAGCAGAATAATAATCCGTTGTCGTGTTTCCCTCCGTGTCGTACCATAACGGACCTCCCGTCTCCGGATCCACCCCGGCCCATTCCGGAATAAAATAGCACTCCATCGTCTTTCCCACCTTAGCATAGAACGTGAAATCCTCGATCTCGTCAACCCCATTCCGTAACTTCAACACCTTGTTCCGATTCAAACTGATATTGAAATTCGTGGACCAACGGAATGCTCTCCGGATATTCTGGGATTGCACGAAAACCTCCACCCCTTGATTCTGCACGCTTGCCGTATTTTGCATCTGGCTATCTATCCCCGCAGAAAGAGGTAAATAAAACGTTTCCAACAACCCGGTCGTTTTCTTGTAATAGTAATCAATATTTCCGGACAAACGGTCTCCAAAGAATCCGAAATCCACCCCCACGTTATACACGTCGGTCATTTCCCATTTCAAATCCTCGTTTTTATAGTGATCCATGGAATAAGTCGGGTACTTATCCGCATAATTATAAGATCCATTTTTATACACCGTGTAATGCGAGAAAGAACTACCGAAATTAGCATTTCCCACCTTACCGTAAGTAGCTCTCAATTTCAAAATATCCAACCACCCCACGTTCTCCATAAAAGACTCGTTCTTCATATTGTAAGCTAACCCCACGGAACCGAATGTACCCCATTTATTATTTCCCCCGAAACGAGAAGAACCATCCGTACGCACACTTCCGGAAACATAATATTTCCCCTTATATCCGTATTCCGCTTGGAACACAATTCCCATGAAATTAGATTTACTCATATCTTTTTTCGGCTCCCCTTTATCAATTGATGCCAAATTTTCAATCAGCAACGACTCCTCAAACTCTCCTCTAATATTCGTGTAATCGTAATCCTCGTATTGATACTCCACGGATGCGAACCCTGTCAAAGAATGATTTTCCCAAAACTTGTTCACACTCAACATACTTCTCCAAGAAAAACTATTTCGTTTGGAAGAGGTTTCAGACAATGAACCTAATTGCGAAAAATACTGGTCATGTTTCGTTCTCGGATCTTCAAAGAACGTGCTGGATGTATTCGTCACCTCATATCCCAACTGTGAGTTCCAGTTCAAAAAAGGCAATAATTGTATATCTGCCGTCAAGCCTCCCGAAAAACGATAATTCACATCCTCGTCATGATTCACGGAATAATCAAATAAAGGATTCCCTTCATTCTCTTCAAACTGATCCTGCGTGCCATCCAGTAATTCCCCGGTCTCCGGATCATAAGCGCCCGTCAAAGGAGACATTTTCTGAATTCCCTCGTATAAACGATCGGCAGCATTCGTATTCTTGGTCTCCGTACGGTAGGCACTCGTGTTAAATGAAAAACTCACTCGATCATTCGCCCGATGCTGCAGGTTTGCCGTCAACCCGAAACGATCCATATCATTCTTTTTAATTATTCCCGCCTGATGCGTGTATGATCCTTGAATAAAGAATTTTGTTCGTGCATTTCCCCCGGATGCTGACAAGCTAATATCCGTTGTCGAACTGCCTCCCAAAGCCTCATCAAACCAATCTGTTGTATTCTCTAACATACTATCAGGTCTGAATTTCAATGCCTTTTCTCCATCCACTGTAATCTTATCATCGTAGTACTCGTTGTAATAATTCACGTACAACAACCGTTCCCATTCCAATGTCTCCCGCGGAGACATGAAATCAAGTTGTTTACCTAAATCCACCACGCCATACATAGCATCTACCTTCACTTGAAACTGATCACTCTTGCCCTTTTTCGTCTCGATCACGATTACCCCGTTCGCCCCACGTGACCCGTACAATGCCATTGCCTCGGCATCCTTCAACACGGTCATCGTCTCGATATCTTTCGGGTTCAACATATTATAACAGGACATATCATTCATGATAAAACCGTCAATTACGAATAATGGTGCTGAAGTTCCGGTAATAGTACTCTCTTCCAAACGATTACATCCCCGAATTTTTATTGTCGGATTTCGTCCGATCAACCCGGATTGTCGAACCTCCACTCCCGGAACCAATCCCTTTAGACTCTCGATCAAACTGGTCGCACCCGTAGCAACCAAATCATCGGATTTCATCGTCTGTACGGCCCCGGCATAAGAAGATTTTGAACGTTTCATATATCCTGTTACCACCACGTCATCCAAACTTTCCACGTCCTCTTCCATCGTCACGTTCACAGACTT
This sequence comes from Butyricimonas sp., assembly GCF_019423355.1. Lineage (NCBI taxonomy): Bacteria > Pseudomonadati > Bacteroidota > Bacteroidia > Bacteroidales > Odoribacteraceae > Butyricimonas > Butyricimonas sp. Next base: position 106,376 of record NZ_JAHZBP010000009.1, on the reverse strand, counting down.
AACATCCGGAGTCACCACGATCTCACGTGATTTCATCCCCACGAAAGAAACCACCAGTACATGCTCGTCTCCGTCCGGTAATGCAATTTTAAATATCCCGGCCGTATCCGTGACAACCCCTAAAGCCGTACCTTTCAGGATTACCGTTGCCCCGGGAAGTGGTTGTCCTTTTTCATCAACGACCAACCCTTTCAACACCCATTCTTTTTCCACGATCTGCTTCACGGGATTTCCTTTCCAAATCACGATCGTTTTCTCCTCAATGGCAAAATTCAATCCCGTTCCTTTCAAACAAATGGCCAGAATACTCTCCACCGTCTCGTCTTTAAAAGAAACATTCTTGCACTTTACTCCAGCAATATCCGCATCGCTATACACGAAACTGAATTCAGAATTTTTCTTAATCTCACTAATAATTTGCTTGATTGACGCTTCTTCCCACGTCATACTCAACCGTACCTGCTGGGAATAAACCCCGGCGTGTACTTGCAGCGCAAACAAAACCGATAAAATAAACGTCGCCTTCATCATTAAAATAAGCTTCATTACTTTTCTATGCCTGTCCATGCAGGCATAAAGATTTTTTTTCATAACTTTGTAATTAAGATTCGACAATAATTCAATTCCTGTTTGCAGCAGGATTGAAAGAGTTTGACAAGGGGCAGTGTTTGCAGCACTGCTCTTTGTTTTTATTTCACAATAATCGTGTTTTTATTCACTTCAAACTTCACTTTCCCGGTTCGCTCGATAAATTTCAACACGTGGGCAATATCCTCATGTTTCTTGATGTTCAACGAATAAGGAATTTCTTTCAACTCCTTGTTCGTGTAAAACACGTCAAACGAATACCAGCGTCCCAATTCCTCCAGAATAAATTCCAAAGGCTTGTTATCAAACACCAAACGGCCATCCTTCCACCCCACATATTGTTCTACATCTACCTCAGCCACGGTTAACCTGTCATTTCCCCGATTAAAATCAGCCTGTTGTCCGGGATTCAATTCCACCTGTTGCCCGTCAGCCTCCACGTTTACCCGTCCCTGTATCAAAGTTGTCAACACGTTCTCCTCCTTCGTATAAGCCCGTACCCCGAACGACGTTCCCAACACCCGAACCTCCACCTGTTGTGCCTCGACAATAAAAGGCTGTTTCTCGTTACGCTGCACGTCAAAATATCCCTCTCCCGTCAAGTACACTTTCCGATTCTTTCCCCTAAATTGTTTCGGGAATCTCAATTCCGATTCGGCATTCAGATAAACCGTCGTTCCGTCAGCCAACACCAAAGTATACTCACCCCCGCGAGGAACACGCAAGGTATGATATATCTCGCAGGAATCTTGCACCCCACCCGAAGCAACCTCCGTGTAATTCAACGTATCACCGCTATTCCTCACCCCCTCTTCCAAAGCCCGGTCCATTTCCCGATCCAACATCACTTTCGTACCGTCAGGCAATACCAACTCGGCGATAGATACACCGGGAACAATCCGGGTAGAAATCACCTCTGGCCCCGCTTCCCGTGCAGTATCCCATGAAAAATACACGATCCCACCTACTAGCAAAGGTAAAATAAACAGGGCGGCATAACGCATCCATACCATTTTCCGAGAACGTCGTTTTTTCCGTACTGTCCGGCTTAAAATCCGGTTCCATTCCAGTTCTTGCTGTTCCGGGGTCTTCACGAAACGACGAATTCCACTCTCCAATCGTTCCATGGAAACCACGTTACGGAACAACTCTTCATGTTCCGCTCGCTCGTCTCTCCAACGCTTTAGCTCGTCCATCTCCCCCTCGCTCAACTCTCCTTTCACGTAGCGAACGATCAATTGCTTTATCCGGTCATTATTCTGAATCTCCATATTTTGATATTCATTTTATACTAAAGCACGCAAACTTTCATTTGGTGTAATACAAAAAACAATTATTTTTTACTCGAATCAAAATATTTTTCTAATCATACCGTATTTCAAGGGTTAAGTAACCCTTTTCACAAGGTTATAATACCCCATCGCCCTTCTATCTCCCTTTCATCACCCTTTCATCGCCGTTCAGGAAGGACGAGGAAAGGTTAAAGAATAGGTCTTGTAACGCCCGTTTGGTAGTTAAACCCTAGTATTACAGTAGTAAAACCCTAGTATTAGTAGGTATTCAGGAAATCCAAGTAAGTAGAGAAAGAACGTTTTTCAACCGTTCCCTCATATAATGATTGGCATTATTCTTATGCTTTTTGACCGTGTTGACCGATATATTTAACGTCTGCGCGATCTCTTCATGACTTTTCCCGTCGAGGCTCATCTGGTAAACTTCTTTACACGCCGGGGGTAATTCGTTGAAGACCTCCGATAGGGTTTGAAATATCTCCGATTCTAAAATCCGATCCAGAAATGACTCGGAATCCTCCCCCTCTATTACCACCCGCCTAGCATATTTATCCTCCACCTGCTGATGGCGCATCAAATTGAGACAGTCATTCCGCACGGCTTTATACAAATAGGCCTTCACGGCATATTCCCCTCGAAAATCAGCCCTCTTCTCCCATAAATCGACAAAAGCATCCTGCACGACATCATCAATCATCGTGTCGTCGTTCAAGTACTTCGCGGCAAAATAACGTAACGCGACCGCATACTTATCATACAGGACACGGAAAGCCTTCTCGTCCCCTTGAGAAAAATCAATGATAATATCTAGCTCTTTATCACCCAAATTGATATTATTAAAACGACACGATCTAACTTTTATCCTTTCCAACCGTTTACAAAGATAAAACTTTTATTTCAGAACGAGATACAAAAATAGAGAGATCCGACAATAAACCTTTTCTCTCCCATTTTGTCTTAAATGTAAATGCATTTTAAAAACGCATGAAATTTACCGGCCACTTAAAATTCTAAATTCCATGCCATTACAAACGTTAATAAAACAAAGTATGAAAACAGTAACCCTAATTATCTCGTCGCTTTTTCTTTTCATGGCACTAGGAGTAAGCGCACAACAACACGGCCCACAACATCGCGGGCAAAGAGGTCACATGAACCCCGAAGAAATGGTAAAGAAACAGGTTGAACAAATGAAAACCGAGTTGAAACTCAACGAGCAACAAGAAAAACAGGTAAAAGATTTGTTTACCGAAAACATCAAACAGAGAGGCGAACTCATGAAAAAATATCAAGGCCAACGGGATTCCGTGATGGTCAACATGAAAAAGATGGAAGACCAGCAAAACCTTTCCCTAAAGAAAATCTTGACAGAAGAGCAATATAAAACTTACTTGACTAATCTGGAAAAGAGAAAACAAGAAATGGAAAAACGCCGGAAAGAGATGATGGATAAACGTGGCGGACAAAGAGGCGCCCATGGCGATCCTGCTACTGTAAATGAAGACCACGAATGTAACGGTTGCGGTGGTTGTGGCAAACACAAGTAATCCTATATATCGATCAAATCATAAAGCCGAATCATTTCTGCTAACGAGAAAATGATTCGGCTTCATTTATGAATAAAAATCCTCTACTCCCCCAATTTCTGCTCTAAAACCTTCTGTACTTCTTCCGGCTTCGGATTCACGGCAAGAATCGTCCCGTCCCGATCGACCAGAAAGACACCGCCCCCGGCATTTCCCAACATATAACGGGTCCACAATTTCTGCCCATCATCCAGCTCGACCAGTTGAAACCAAGGGTATTTATCCTGAGCAATAGCCTGCTTCATCCGTTCGGTACTCTTGAATTCCCTAGCAACACCGACAATCTCGAAACCTTTATCCTTATACTTCTCGTAAATCGGGATCATCATTTTCGCCTTTGCCCGGCAAGGCATACACCATGAAGCCCATAAATCAATGATCGCAATTTTTCCCTTGATCACCTCCGAAACATTTACCACACGCCCCTCCAAATCCGGAGCCTCAAATTCCACGTAATGCCCGCCCGGTTTCACGGAATGAAAACCGTCGATTAACATCTTTCCCAAACGGGTATATTTACTGGATACGAATTTTTCTGCCAACACGTGATAAGCATTTTCCAATTCATCGTCCAGCTCCGCCTGATACACCTGACGCCGTTGTAATTCATCCACCACAAGGAAATAGTACAACTCATCCCATTGCCCCGCACAGAATTTATGCATGAAAGAAAAACGTTTCCAGCCGATCTCCTGTTGTTGCAATTCTTGGTATTTCCGGTATCTATCATTAAAAACCCCTCCCCGTATCTCGTAGCTTTTATCGGCATTCACCGTGATATGCAATTTTCCGTTCTCGACGATAAACGGAACAGTGTACCACACTCTCGGATCCTTAGTTACAAAGATCAATTTGTAACCCTCCACGTGCGGTAATTCCAACACGTATTTAAAACGTCCATCCTCTACCGGAACGTACGTCCCGTGGTAACGGGAATCCACCGTGGCATCCACTAAAAGTACTTCTTTTGCCTCCATACCGATCAACTCGCCATGAATCACGCAACGAACCTTTTTCTCCCCCGCAATAGCCAGATTTCCCACGAACAAAAGCAATATCAGGCATTTCAAATAATTCGTCATATTTTCTCATTTACAAGTAAAAAAGGAGTCGCAAGCGACTCCTCGAAACTACATTCATCACTATTTTATAACCGGAAATCCTTCCTGCTCCCGATCCAAACGATACAAATGATAAAAATTACCGTTTCCGGGTTCATAAGTTACGTTTATGGATTTTCCCTTACCATCATCACTCTTCGTTAAGAAGTTATATTCATTCAATGCACATGATAGCATTGCTCCATTCAGATTCAACGATAATGTTCGGGTGTCACTATAATTTTTTTCCAACGAATAACCATCACCCTTTACCGAAACCAAATTGTTTCCTGAATACGTGTAAGTCCGATCTTCCATCAAAACCCAACTTTCCTCACTCTGGTTATTCACCGTGTAAATGCGATTCGTCACAATCTTCCCCCCGTGATATTCATACTCGCATTTATAAAGTTCACGAGACACATAATCTTTCGCATTTTCCGGGCTATACTTATCAATAAACAAACGAACATTCAACACACTTCCTTTCTCGTTGTACTCGTATATATAAGTTTCAACCCGTTCCAAAGGATAATCATTATTAAAATCCTCACCCACCCCAAAATCTTTTTTCGGTGTAAAATAAGAGATTTTCTGTCTGGTAACTACACTCTCTTCATCAAGCGTAAGTGCTACTTCGTAAATAGTTTTCGCAACCAACGGGATACTATCTTCTAACGAATAATTTCCCACTCCATATTTCCGGGCTAACTCTTGATCCAAATCAGCGATGGCATTCGCATCAATCTTGTACACATAATCATCCAGAGAATATGTCATTACACCCTGTTCCTTCGTGATCACAAGTTCTCCTTTCTGGCGTCCGTTCTTATCGAATCGCTCTATGGTCGAAATCTTATCATTCTCATACGCCAATTTTAGCGTGTAATCCCCCCAATGCTCATTATGCCCCGTGACCTCTTTGACACGAACCGGGTTAACAACTTGCTTGCCCATTTTGACATCATCGTCATCATTACAAGAAACCCAGACAACAGCAAATAACAACAGACATCCTATATTTCTTAACATCAATTTCATAACCAATATATTTTAATAACCACTTGTATTATTATAAGTCACGCTCGTAATCCGTCCAAAACCCTCGTATCTTCCATGAACGTCACGATTGGGCTCCAGCGTTCCACTCCTCAATTGTGTGATAGGAATCGTGATCACTTTACCCTCTCCTGTTGACTCCTTGTAAGTTGTTATCACCAACAATCTATTTTGCGCACTCTGAGTAGAAATTCCGGTAGAAGAACCAGAATTTGACACGTTCATTCGGGAATACTCTTCACGCCACAATCTCATCGAAGTAATATCACCATCCCTTTCTTTATCCACTGCATAACGAGGCTCTGCCACAACTTCACCTGCATTTCCCAACAAGAATGTATAAATCTGATCTTTGGTTGCATAATAAAAATCAGGAGATACCGGAGATGAGGCAAAACCGACAGCCTCGCTTATACCGGGACAATGAGATAAATCAAACTTCCCAACCCCAACTTTTTCATTAGAACCGTAAGAGTCGTATTTCATCATTCCCAACCATCTTTCATTTCCTTGCTCAGCCTTGAAAACCGTCAACAATTGAGAATTCTCACCCTCTCCCATCCATATCGCATCGTATGCACCAATATTATTCACGTCAAAAGCTGCACTTGAACTCTGTTTCGGGAATTGTTGGAAGGAATCATACCAACTGCTCACAACCAATATTCGTTGATTTTTTTTATCAAAAACATAAGGGAATTCATTAGAATATGAACCACAGACTCCCATCATCGTGACATAATAATCCCGTTCATCAAAATCCGGCGGTAAAAGATAAAAATCATACGTCAAATTCCCCCAGTTGGTTGTTCTCCGATAAACATGACCGTCTAAATTTAATAATTCCAACCCTTTATAATTCCACAAAAGAATCCCTTTAGGTACAAATTCAGATTCATCTATCGGGAAAACAAATATATCATTGTTTTTTTCCTTATCGACCAACTCATAAGGATCTACCCGATAAACATTCTCCGCTGTCACGAAGGTCAAAGTACGACAATCACCGGATCTAATCAATGAAGACATTCCTGTTACAACTCCATCCAACAAATGTTGATTCACGGAAGAATAGACATTTCTGAAAATACGAGTGTCCTTATCCGTGAAATTACGCGTGGAAAAATTCATTGACATGATCAAAGAAATATCAGAATTTTGCCCATCTCGCGTGTCTGCCACGAACAATCCCGTTCCTAAGGAAGCCTGCACGGAAACTGAAATTCGGGCAAATTCCTGAATCCCGGTTGTTTTATCTGTCACGATCAAAATCAAATTATACGCTTTACTATCCGGAACCACGGAAATCGGCCCGCTAAACGTCATCTTGTGTGACAACACTGTTTCCGGATACTTGTCTCCCTGTATTTTCCACTCGTATGTCAAGTTTTCATCTTTTACCCCATTCTTATAAATGATTGGGCTAATCTTCAACGTGTCGAATTGAAAAACATTCACCGAAGTCGGTGCATCTCCAAAGTCGATCACAATGGGTTTCACGACTTCGAAATCAGTGGACGACTTGTCATCATAACAAGAAGTCACCACGATCGCCATGAATAATAAGAAGAATATGGATAATTTTTTCATTATTTCTTTCTTTATCGCATTAAACATCATCAATTAAGGCATCACGACTTCATCCCCCTCATACTTGCCATCCTCATGTCGCAAGGGTTCTCCGGGATGTTCCCGGTTATATTTATACAATGCAGCTCTCACTTGGGCCACCGCAGCATCCAACTCCGTGTAAGTCCACTCAACCATTCCCTCCGGCACCTCAATATCAAAAGGAATTAACGGCAAGTCTAGCACTCCTAAAATGAAACGATACCAACTAACAGAAAAATTACCGAAATACCAAGAAAGATAGCTCCAATTGGATGGTTGTGTTAATTGATCAGTTACAGACAAGGCAAAATAACGTCTATCGAAACCAGCTAAGGGAAAATCTTCATTGGGCACCAACTTCACGTGAACGATAAAAGTGCTATCACTCATGTCCTTCGTGCGATGAAGCTCAACTGCCGCAGAACCTTCAAACTTACCGGCAGGCACTATTCCCTCCAACAATTGGTATTGCTCCGGACGTGCAGTATTCACGTAGTTCGTATCACCTTCAACGACAGCAATCATGACTTTCCGGTCATAATTCACAGAATCACCCGTTGTAGCAACCCGGATGTTTTGCACATAAACATCCCCACCCAAATTGGTTACAAAACTATACTCGCTCTCTGCCTTTCCATAAAAATACACGCCGGCTGCTTGCTCGTACATCAATGTTTTTTCCTGTTCGCAAGCAGACAAAAGACCTAAAAACAGAGTGCCCATCAGCCATCCGCCAATAATTCTCTTCATATTTTTCATATTCGTTCTTTTTATTTCTTGTAATCTTCCATTCCGCCTAAATCCACATCCCACGTGGGTAACGGTACCACGTAAACAGCATCAGTTGCGGCTTTTGTCGCATAAGGAATTTTCTCGAATCCCAAGCGTTTGTAATAGTAAAACAATTGTCCCTCGTTGATAAACTCACGTTGATATTCCTTCGTGATCTCATTCTGCACGGAAGCCACAGTTAAGTCGTTACCTAAACCAGACATTCCTCTTTTCTCACGAACAATATTCAATCTATCGATAGCCAACAAACGGTCTGCATCCTTTCCGGTTGCCAGCAAGCACTCTGCCGCAATATAATACATCTCTGATTTTCGAATCAAAGGCATGGTACTACCGTATTTGTATTTTTCTACTTCCCAAAATTTCACAAAAGCCCATCCATCATAATGCTCGTTTCCAGTTTGGTCATACCAACGAGCCAAACGATAGTCCGTGGACTCGAATAAACCGGTAGCTCTAGCCTTTGTGTGGTATAACAAATCGGTGTTTTCATTTGGATCATTCGCCCTCGGGTTCATATAGTACTGCATATTCTCGAATAGCTTGGTAATATCCAGCGCAAACACATGCTCGGTAGTAAAGGTCAAATCCCGATCTGCCGGATCGTAAGCATCAATCACGTAAGAACTAATCCAAGAGGTTTCACCACCTTCTTTCACAAATAACTCAGCCAATGATAATGCCTCGGTTTTGTTGCCCATCCACATATACACACGGGTCAATGTACAAACAGCAGCCCAATAATTAAAACGCTTGTGCCGATTTTCGAAAAATTTATCCTCATTCGGTAAATCATAATCATCCGGTTTAGGAGTCAATCCAAACGGATCATTATCATTCAAGAGTTCCATGGACTCCTGTAGATCAGCAATGACTTTCTTCAACGCCTCCCCCACGGTCAATTGCTTTTGTAACTCCCGAGAATATTCCTTCATGTAAGGTAAACACAAACGCTCCAAATTTTCAGGACGTTTAGCCAAATCTCCCCATCCGAACAAACGTAACAAATCAAAATGCAAGAATGCCCGCAATCCTAAAGCTTCTCCTTTTATGACAGCGTACATGGCTGGGGAAAACATCTCTTTTTTCTTCTCCAGATTTTCCAATAAAAAATTTACGTTGGCAATAATATTGTAACTTTTACTCCAAATTCCATTGGATGAAGTTGTTGTTGCCGAATAATTATAACGAGTCGCATTATACCAAGCAGACGACTCTCCCCCTTTCACATCAGTTTGTTGCGCCAAAGCATCCACGAATCCCCAAGTAGCCTCTCGCCCATATAAATCCTGATCACTCATCAAAAGGTAAATCCCGGTCAAAGCATCTTTAAAACCACTCACGGATTGAAACATCACATCGGCCTTAACCTCCGACTTCGGATCTACATCCAGCCAATCTTCACATGACGTCATTGTTCCTAAAAGTAACAAAACGCATAATATATTACATAATCTCTTCATAATCATTAAATTTAAAATGTAGCCTGTATAGCGAAATTAAATGATCGGGCAAAAGGGTAGGAAGTACCTCGTTCTGTCTTGATTGAAGACAGCATAAACACATCATTCATATAAAACTCTACCCGCAAGCGCTCCATGGAAAGTTTCTTGATAAAATCGTATTTCCAAAAGTCATAACCAATTCTTAACGAAGAAAGACTAAACTCATTACGATCCTGCACGAAACGGGAAGTCGGTTGCGTTTTCTCATCCTTATACTCGCACTCTTCTTCCACCCATCGATTAGGTAATGTCTTGTATGGCTTTATGTCTCCCGGATTTCTCCATCTTCCGGCATACAAACGTTTATCCACGTTCCCCGTAAGTGAGGCATTTTCCACTTTATCCACCAAAGTTTGATTGTACATCTGAGCCCCGTATTGGAAACGGAAAGTGGCATTCAGCTCTATTCCTTTATAGCTGAACATGAATCCAGCCGTTCCTTGGAAATCCGGCATTTCATCACCACAAACGACTTGATCTGCTACTCGATACGTGTAAGTCCGGTTACCATTTTTATCCAAATAAATTTCCTGACCGTTTGATGGATCAATTCCTAAAGACCGAACAGCCCAAATTGCATCCAGTGAAACACCATCATAATATTTCTGAACCGGCTTATTATTATTCAATACATCTGAAACGACTTCATTCTGTTTTGCATTGAAGTTCTTCATGGCAGAGGACACGCCCGTCACTCTATTTTTATTACGTGATATGGCCGTCGTGATCGTGAAATAGCCTCTCTCTTTAGGCATATTCCAAGGTGTAACACTCAAACGAATATCGAATCCCTTGTTTTCCACATCACCTATATTCTCTTTCACGGTTTCAAATCCGGTATAAGTCGGGATGTCAAAATCCAACAAGTTATTTTTCGTTTTGCCGATATAATAATCAAACTTTAACCCCAATACTCGTCCTAAATTAAAATCTACCCCTATATTGTAATCAAATTTCTCTTGCCATTTCAGATCATCGTTACGCATTCCTTTCAATATGGCGCCCAAAAATCCACCGTAAACCCTCTGCAAATCGTACTCGTAAGTTGCCAAAGACTCATAAGCATCCGCACTCTGAGAACCGGTATATCCCAAAGATCCCCGTAATTTCAATTGTTGAATCTTAGAATCCTTTAACCAAGTCTCGTTATGAATATTCCATCCCAATCCGACACTCCAGAATGATCCCCAACGGTTATTCTTTCCATACTGGCTGGAGGCACTCGTCCGGTAAGAACCATCTACTAAAAAACGATCATCAAAAGCATAGTTCGCTGCAAACAAGATACCCATATCCCGAATCGTTGATTCACGTCCTGTCGGGATGGCATCTTTTGCATACTGACGGGCAAAAATAATATCGTTCATCCGATCATGCGGAAAACCTTCTGCCTTGTAAATAATTTCCTCGAAGAAAGCTTCAGACAAAGTATATCCCACATTGGCAAACACGTAATGTTTTTCCCCGAATTGCTTAGAGTACTGCATGTTTACGTCACCACTCAATCGTTTTTCTTCTCCCTCATTAATCTGGTAACTTCCTTTACGGAAAAATTCATCATCTTTATAAGACCTGAACTTTAAATGATTAGCCGGATAAAATTCATCTGCACGTACTCGCTTTTCTGTAATTCCAAAACGTCCCGTTACTTTCCATCCCATCACGATCATCCATTCCACGCTCAAGTTATTCGTCACGTCAATATACTTCGATTGTAACTTCGTATTCAAAGAGGCATTATACAATGGATTCGCCACAAAATTATCCGCCCCCGGAATAATGTTAGCATTTTGTACCAACTGGCCCTTTTCATCATAAGGAGAAAGGTATGGATTGACGGCTGCATACTCGCTAAATGCTCCATAAGGAGAATCATTGGCCACGTTAGAAGTAATCGTGAGATTATCTCTAAAATTCAATCCTTTATACCGATAAGAGATCGACACGCTTCCCTCGTAATTGGTTCTGTCAGATCCCTTCATCGTACCTTGTACATTATTATAATTAAATCCGACAACCAGATTCAAACGTTCATTACCCATCTCAAACGAAAGCCCATGTTTCGTACCGACACCATTACGCAAAGGCTTGGATAACCAATCCGTATCAATCCCGGAAACCACTGCTGCTAATTTCTGATTATACTCTTTTTGCAAATTATAATAGGTATCCGGATTTTTATCATAAAACATATTTGCATCTTTCTCCAACTCTAACTTTTGAGCCGCATTCGTTAAATTGTAAGAAGAAAGATCAGGAGCCTGAATTTCCAGACTACCATTATACGAAATACGCAGAGAGGCATCCGTATTTTTAATTGTCTCGATAACAATCACCCCGTTAGCAGCTTTAGACCCATAAATGGCTTTTGCCGAAGCATCCTTTAAAATGGTCAATGATTCAACCCTATTCATATCTAAATCCGCAATTTTTTGGATAGAGGCTTCAAAACCATCCAAGATAAATAAAGGAGCATTCGGGTCATTAGCATAACTTCCTTTCAAATCTATATCATCCGAATTAACATCAAAGGCAGTCTTTCCTCGCAATGCCATTGTCGGCATTTTATTCGGGTCCGATCCATATTCCAAGTTATCAAAAATCATCAATGACGGGTCCAGATTTTTCAAACTGGCAAACACGTTTGAATTACTTACCTTTTTCAAATCTTCTCCCTTCATGGTCAAAGCCGAACCGGTAAAACTTCCCGCTTTTCGTTGAAAGATACCATTCACAACGACCTCTTCCACTTCTGTCACGTCCTCTTCCAAAATAACCAAAAGCGGTTTATCATCCGTAACTTTAATCTCTTTCGTCTTCATTCCCACAAAAGAAAATTGCAAAGTAATTTCCTTATTACCAGGCAAAGTCAGCCGGAATCTTCCTGCCGTATCCGTCACGACTCCCCCCGTAGTTCCTTTTATCAAAACAGTTACTCCCGGAAGTGGCATTTTATCCTTATCCGTCACCTTCCCCTCAATCTTTCTCCCCTTATCATCTTCCGGAGCCGTTTTCACGTTATCCTTGGCAATTACCAAGAAATTTTCTACCAGCTTACAATGTAAACCACTTCCTTTTAAAGCCTCGTTCAAAGCCTCCACGGCATTCACATCCCGTAAAGTCACGGTAACCCGTTTTACAGTCTTCAACAGTGTATTGTTATACACCACCACGTAACCGGATTGAGCCTCGACCGCCTTGATTACCTCCTCGATCGCAGCATCCTTAAACAGGATACTCACCTTTTGTTGCGTGTAACTATTTTCAGCATGTAACTGAAATAGTGTCACAAAAATCATTAATAGCTGCAATCGCATAACTTTCCAAAATTTGCATGTCACTTTCCCGCACCGGGATGTGCCATCTTTTGATTTTTTTTTCATAGATTTGTATACCATTAATTATTAATTCTCTCTTGCCGGAGAGATTTAGCTAAATAGAAAAGGGGAAGAGGACCAATTCTTCCTCTTTTATTTTTTATATATCATGATTGTTCCATCACCCTGTATATCAAAGTTCAATGATTGCGTACTCGCCAACAATTCTAACATAAAATCAATTGATTTACTTCGTAGTGCAGCCCCGGAAAAACACACGTCTCGCAAGGATTCATCAGCAAATTTAAAATTCACATCATACCAGCGTCCCAACTTCTGAACGATCTCGGATAATGGCGTGTTGTAAAAATAAAATGTACCGTATCGCCACGAGGTGAAGTATTTCAAGTCAACGGCCTCCACGGTCACTTTACCCGAAACAATATCATAAGAGGCACACTCGCCCACGTCAACGACTGCCACCCCATGCTCTGTTCTTAAATTGATCTTACCACTTTCCAACACGGCCTTGCATTGTCCTTCTCCCGGGTAACAAGATGCGTTAAAAGAGGTTCCCGTAACCTCGATTGTCGCCCCCTCCATGATGACGTTAAAATGCCTTGCCTCATCCTTTGTCACCTCAAAATAAGCCTCTCCGTTTAAACGTACATCCCGGCTATACTCTCCGAATGTAAGCGGGTACTCTAAGCGGGTTTCTGAATTTAGCCACACTTTTGTTCCGTCAGATAACACCAACATATACTCGCCTCCCCTCGGAACTTCGATTCGATTGTATGCTAACTCTTTTGGTTGAGTGGTATTCCCTGTCACACCACTATAATTCAAGGCGTTTATATCCTTTGATAACGTAATTTCCTGTCCTGAATGTTTATCAACGATAACCGAATCAATGGTCCGGTTCAAATCAATCACTTGACCATCTGAAAGGTAAAGAATCGCCTTAGGTCCTCCCGGTAGAATCTGTTTAGCCACAGATACAGGAAGTTCCTCTCCAACTTGTCGTTTAAACTTGAGAAAATAAAATAACGTGCCACCTAACAACAAGGGTAAAAGAAATACCGCCACATATTTCAGAAGTCGAGCATACCCCAATGATCTCTGCCTTGTTCTTTTCAGAATATTCTCCAAAGCATTTTCCTTGTGCAAGGAATCAATCCCCTTCAAAAAGTTTCCCATCCCTGCAATTCCCTTTATATTCTCGTACATCTGTTCATTTTCGGGAGCCTCATTACGCCACTCCTGTAACTTCATCAGCTCTTCCGATGAACACTCGTTTCGCAAGGCCCTCCATATAATTTCTTCCCAATTTTGGTTCATATAAAATCTAAATAAATGATCAATTATTGAGAAAGAAACGTGGGAAAAAAGACTTTTTTACAATGAACTGATTACGAGAGAAAAAAGAGATTTGAATTGTTGAATAATAGCTGTTAATACAACTAAATTCTAACTATTATTAAAGGATCGTTTATTAATACAACGAAAAAAACGAAAAATGGGTGAAAAGAATTAGTAAGAAAATACAAAAAAAGTAAGAAATAACTCGAAATCCTCTCTGTTCAAATTTTCCCTTAACAACTTCAAAGCCCTCGCCAGTTGGGTCTTAACAGTATTAACAGAGACCTGCATTTCCTCTGCCACATCCTTATATTTTTTTTCATTGAAACAGATCGCAACAAGTACTTGCTGACATTTAACAGGCAAATTTTTAACGGCTTTCATCAACAAATCAATCTTGGAATCATCTTCTGATTCCGGCTGAAAATAATAGATCAGTTGATCTGTCATTACTTCCACATCCACAACGCTTTTGGGTTTCTCCCGGACACGATCCACACACATATTTCGTGTCATCCGATACAATAAAGGCCGGGCATTTTCCGTGGTCAAACGATCTCGATACATTTCCCAAAAACGTACAAACGCCTCCTGCACTATATCCTCCGCCTCCAAAAAATCCTCGGTAAACTTTACGGCGTACAAACACAGAGCCTCGTAATTCTTATCGAAAACCATCGTGAAAGTCTTTTCTTTATTCTGTTCAACAAAAGCCATAACTCAATACTTTTACACACATTACCCGTGTAAAAGTATAAAATGATTTTCAAAAACCAAATAAATTATATTATCACACTAAAATATGAATCTTATTCCTAAATAGGTCAAATCATATTTTTCATATTTACCTACCTTACCGAACAGCACGTTTCACGATCCAAATACTCACCTCGTACAACAACCACATCGGCAACGCCACCAATGACAACGTGAATATATCTGATGTCGGGGTTATAACGGCAGCCACGATAAGAATAATCACCACGGCATGACGTCGATAACGTTTCATAAAATCGGCAGAGATAAATCCCAGCTTGGCAAATAACCACGAAAGTATAGGTATCTCGAAGACGATTCCCATGGCAAGACTCATCAAAATCAAAGTACTGATATACGATTGCAACGCGATCATATTCTCCACGTCACTACTCACCTGATAAGTTCCCAAGAAACGAAAAGTTAACGGAAAGATAAGAAAATAGCTAAGCAGGACACCCAGCATAAACATGACATACCCGCTCCCCACCACTCTCACGACATACTTGCGCTCGTTAGAGTAGAGAGCCGGGGACACGAAACGGAATAATTGGTACAAAATATAAGGGGATGCACATAAAATCCCCATACACATCGCCACTTTCATGTGGATCAGGAACTGTTCCGCCAATCCGGTGTTGATCAATTTTACGAAAAAGTCCGGGGATTCGGCACCTGTCACCCATCCACTAAGCGAAAATAAAAGCCGGTAAGTAATAAAATCTGCCTCTTTGGGCGCTAATATAACAGCAAACAACTCATCTTTGAAAAAGAACGCTACAACACCAAAAGCCACGGTCACGATGGCAATCTTCACCAACGAGGCCCGCAGCACATCTAGGTGTTCCCAAAAACTCTGATTCTCAGACTTACCGACTTGTTCCATACTACTCTTTTTTCTCTTCTGAAGTAATTTCTTTCTCCACCCCGTTCATTCCTTCTTTGAAAGAATGTATGCCCTTGCCAATTCCTCTCATCAATTCAGGAATCTTCTTGCCACCGAATAACAGTAACACGACTAACACGATAAGCAGCACTTCCGGCATACCGACACTGCCAATAAATAATGAATTCATCATACTCTATTTACGAATTATATGGTTAATAAATAGCCAACCACCTAAAACCTGCATCAACATTCCGGGTAACCCGATACGAAAATCCTGTAAGGCAACATAAAAACTACCTTCCAGCATCCACTCGCCTAACGTTCCCACGATCTGGTAAAAAAGTACCACTCCCACGAGTAATACCAAAGAGGACTTCCGAAAACGGGTTGCCGCATACCCGGCAGCCACGGCCAATAATACCGATTTCAGCAACACGGCAGGCAACACGGCCACTACGGGCATCCCGAAAAGGGCCGAATTTACCAATGGAGAAACTAGTGCCGTCAATAAACCCACCTTCCAACCGTATTTATAAGCCCCCACGAGGGTAAAGAAATAAATCGGTAACCAGCGAATACCGCCCTGCGGAACCAGATGACACAACTGCGGCAGGATAATATTACCCGCCACGAATAAAGTCACGGCCAGATAGGTCCTCAACTGATTATATTCCAATGAATAAAGTTTTACTGTTGTCGTTCTCATACTCTTATATTCTTTAATCCAATTTCACCAATTCATACTTCTGACTTCCCAAACCGATCTTTTCGCCATATTCCAGCGTGTGCATTCCATTACGGGAATCAATACGCTCAATCAGATGGATCTTTCCATGATCTTCAGAAGCCCGAACCAAATCCGTACAGGCCTTGTCCAAAGCAACCGGATCAAGAGAAGCCAGAATACCGATGTCTCCCATCTTGGGATCTTCCGGGGAAGAATCACAATCGCAATCCACGGAAAGATTATTCGCCACGCTGATATACAAAATCTTGTCCCCACAATGGTCTACGATTGCCTTTGCGGCCTCGGCCATAGATTCTAGAAAATCATCCTGCGGGGACAAATTACCCCACGGGTTGCCTTTCGTTTTCCCGGCGGAATGAATCCAAGCTTTTCCGGCAGAAGATGCAATACCAATGGATATGTTCTTGATAGCTCCACCGAAACCACCCATCGCGTGGCCTTTAAAATGTGAAAGAACAATCGTGAAATCATAGTTCAAGTAATGCGAACCGACAAAATCCTCTTTCAAATGCTTACCCCCCTTCACGGGAAGTGCTACTTCTCCCTCTGCATCCATGATGTCTACCGGGGCAATAGCCGTGAACCCATGATCTTTAGCCGCTTTCAAATGATTCTCGGTATCAGCACGTCCGCCCCCGTAAGCCGTGTTACATTCCACGATAGTTCCCTTCACTTTCTGTACCAAATCCTTGATCAAAGCCGGTTGCAGGAAATTATGCCCACCCGGTTCTCCCGTGGATAATTTCACGGCAACTTTTCCTGTTGCCTCCCGGCCTAAAGCCTCGTAAATCTTCACCAAATTCTCCGGGGAAATCTCCTTGAACATATACACTTTCGGTACATTAGTATTTCCATCGGATTTTTGTTCTTGTGCGTTAGCGCAATTCATCCCTGTCACGGTTGACAACACGGAGAACAAAATCATACAAATATTCCTTCTCATTTTCATGATATTATATATTACGATTTAAAATTTTATATTCACTCCCGCCATCACCGTCGCCTTAGGCATCGGGAATCCGGCGTTGATCTCGTATCTTTGAGCGAGTAGATTCTCTCCCTTCACCCAAACATCAAACCCATCCAGTACACGGAAAGACCCGCGTACATTCCATAACAGGAAATCCTCGGTTTCCTCCGGATCAAGTTCCTTATACAACCCGGCCACATATTGCAATCCGGTTGACACGTTCCAGCGTCCCTTTGAAAAAGCCGTTCCGACATAAAGTTTATGCTCCGGAGAGGCTAACACGGGATTATCCATGTGCAAATAACTATAATTCGCATCCACGGACCAAGCGGGAACAATCCGGTAAGCCACTTGAGCCTCTATGCCGGAATTCTCAATCTTTCCCGTGTTCACGTTCAAGGGACGCCCGTCTATCGGCACACGCATGATCAGGTTCTCCCCGTCAATATAGAAAACATTCACACCGTATGACAATCGCCCATCCAGCAACCGCCGTGCAAATGAAAGTTCATAACTCCACAACCTCTCCGGTTTCAAATCCGGGTTGGCCGGGCGGAACATATACATTTCACGAATCGTCGGGTAACGGAATCCCTTGCTTGCCATCAACTTCACCTCGCTGTTTTTCGGCAAATGGAAAGAAAATCCGATCTGCGGAACCCATTCTGTCCCCACTTGCGAATGGTGGTCAACACGGAGTCCCACGTCAAAAGTAAGCCAGTCACCCAAGTTCTGCCGGAAATCAATATATCCTGCCACGTCATCCTGTGTTTTATCCGCTTGGGTATCTCGTTCTCTCGCTAACGTCTTGTTCCAAGCCTCTCCCCCGAAATGGAAATAATCAAATCCCACGGTCAGGCGATTCCCCTCGAAAAGCTGTACAATTTGGTACCAAGAGACACCCAACATCTGGTCCCGTGAATGAAACCGATAATCAAGAGGATCACCCCCTAAATGATAACCATCATTAATCCAATGTTTCCCCCAGTTATAAAAGAAACTCAACGTTCCCGACGTTTTCGCGTAATGATTAGCCAAGGCAAAAGAGGTCATTCCTCGTGTAATCCTCTGGTCGTTATCAAGTAATGGATTGGAAATTTCTCCCGGATTCGAGGCATCAAAATGAGTCAGATTCACATCGGCCCAAACATTCCACGCATCCGAAATCTCGTACCCGAATTTGGCATAACCGCCATATTGCTCGAACTCCATATCCTTTCGGTGGCCATCCGTACGATTATAAGAACCACTAACAATACTTGTGAACCGTCCCTTCCGGATGCGATTGGTAACCTCCGATTGCAACGTGTTATACGAACCGTACCCCACGTTTGCATGTGTCCGGATTCCATCCTGTTGCATCTTCCGGGTTACAATATTGATCACTCCCCCCATCGCGTTCGACCCGTATAACACGGACGCCGGACCCCGTAGCACTTCTACACGTTCCGCCAGCAAAGACTGGTAAGCATCGGAAATCGGATGTCCCATCAGCCCCATGTATTGCGGGTGTCCGTCAATTAACACGAGCATTCCCGTGGTCGGCAATCCCTCCTGTGGCACACTCCCGATTCCCCGTAAACTCATTCCCCCGGCAGCCCCCCCGGATACCCCATATCCCATCAGCCCTCTGGAAGTCGTGAAAAGTCCCGGTATATACTCGGTCAAAAGAGGCAATAACGAGGGATCGTTACGATGTTCTATCTGTTCCCGGTTCACCACGGAAACGGTCATCGGCAAATGCCGCACGTCCGTCTCGTTTCGTGTTCCGGTAACAACAACCTCTCCTATGGTCACTTTTTTCTGCACCAATAAGCTATCAGGCACTTCCTCAGCCCGCAAGGAAACGAGCCCACCCAAAAATAGCACGGTAAATAGTATCTTTTTCATCCTGCATTATTTTGTCACGTTATTCATCGTATGTATAAATTCCTCTATCTGTTGCAGACACTCTTCTGCCGTATGCATCCGGAAACAGCGAATCTCCAACGGACACCAGCCTGTTCGGGTACGATTGATAATATGAGGCACCTCCGACAAGCAATCCACCTTAATCCCGGACCGTTCCAAAAGCTCTCTGGCCGGGCTACTGATAACCCGGGCAAACACCTCATCCACTCCTCCCAAAGCCATCAAGGCGGCAGCAGCCTTGCCAATCACTTTATCCGCGATAAACGCTCCCCGAAGAAAATCCGGTTCCGTCTTCAACAACCGGTACAAATCCTGTACACCCCGCTCCCAGAACAACCGGGTCTCCCCCTCGTTATAAATCACGCAGGAACATTGTTCCGCATCCAAGCGCTCAATCAACACCTTTCGGTCCGTTTCAACCATCATGCTCATTTTCTCTATTTAAAATACCCGTTCCTGTTTCAAATCCTCCACGAAATGATCAATTCGCTGCATCTCTTTCGGGATGTTAATTCCCTGCGGACAATGATGTACACACTGGTCACAACCGATGCAATGACTGGCCTGCCGCAACCGGGGAACCGAACGGTCATACCCGATAAGGAATGCCCGCCGGGCCTTACGGTAATTCTCATCCTGTGACGAGGCTGGCACGTTACCCTCGTTAATACACTTGTTATAGTGCAGCAACACAGCCGGAATATCCAAACCATAAGGACAAGGCATACAATATTTACAATCATTACAAGGGATCGTCGGGTATCTCAACATCAGTTGTGCCGTTTCCTCCAAAAACACCTTATCATCATCTGTCAACGGGTCCAGCGGTGAGAATGTACGCAAGTTATCCTCCAAATGCTCCATGTAAGTCATCCCGCTCAAAACAGTCAATACCCCGGGAAACGAACCCGCAAAACGGAACGCCCACGAGGCCACGCTAGATTCGGGCTTACGCAATTTCAACGTGTTCGCCACATGAGTCGGCACGTTCGAAAGACGGCCACCTAACAGGGGTTCCATGATAATAGCCGAAATGTTCAACTTTTGCAATTCCCCGTAAAGGTACTCGGCATCTGTATTCCGGGTATTCACCTCCTTCGCGTGTTTCCAGTCCACGTAATTCAACTGGATCTGCACGAAATCCCATTTTACCCGATCATGTATCGAGAGCAAATAATCAAAGACTTTTATATCCCCGTGGTAAGAGAATCCCAAGTTACGAATCCGCCCCGCCTCACGCTCTTCAAGCAGGAAATTCAACACGCCGTTATTCACGTAACGCTCCTCGTACTCCTTCATTCCATTTCCCATCCCGACCCCGTGAAGTAACAAATAGTCGATGTAATCCACCTGCAATTCTTTAAACGAATTGCGGTACATCGCAATAGAAGCCTCACGACTCCAAGTCGAAGGGGCAAAATTAGACAACTTGGTAGCAATAAAATACGTGTTGCGCGGATAACGTTTAAGGGCAATACCCGTGGCACGCTCGGAACGCCCCATACAATAAGCGGGAGACGTGTCGAAATAATTAACACCATGTGCAATAGCCGTATCCACCAATCGATTAATCGTCTCCTGATCCAAATCTGCATCAGGATTCCGTCCTGCCCCGCCACTCGTATCCGGCCAGCGCATACAACCATATCCCAGCAAGGAGACTTTATCACCCGTCCTCGGATGCGTCCGGTAAGTCATTTGATCTGTCGGGATTTCCCCTTGTGCCGAACGATTGCCCGACACGATATTATTTCTCGAATTACAACCCGCCAAACCGATTGTCGATGCAGCCGCACCAACCCCTAATCGCTTTAAAAATTCCCGGCGGTTTATCTCTTCTTTCCTATCTTTCTTTTCCATGTACTCGTAATTTTTAGATCGTTCTGTGCTGTTCATGTCCTTCCACGTAAATGGCACTGAATGGACGTGCCGGACAAAGATTCTCGCAAGCCCCGCAACCGATACAACGTTCCACATTCACAACCGGAATCTTCAACGAATCCGCGTCATCAGCATCAGAAGGAACCATCGTAATCGCTCCCGTCGGACAATGCCGGGCACAGTTGCCACACGCCACCTTATCCCGAAGTGGTACGCAATTCTTCTCTACCCACACGGCATGACCAATCTGTGTGGCCGACTTATCCGCCGGGGTAAGTTTCAAGATTGCTCCTGCCGGACATACCTCCGAACATTTCGTACATTCCGGTCGGCAATACCCTCTCTCGTATGACATCTCCGGCTGCATAAGCGTTTCCAACTTGGTAGAGGGACGTAACACCTGATTCGGGCATACCGAAACACAAAGCTGACAACCGGTACAATGTGTCCGCATATTACGTAGTCCTTTGGCTCCCGGTGGAACAAGCGGTGTCGTCCGGGCAGGGACTTTCTTATCAAGAATAACAGCCAAACCACCATCCACCTTTTTCTCCTGCGCCTTGACAGCCGAAGAAACAAGAACCAGTCCCATCCCAGTCAAAAAACTACGACGAGCATTATGTGTATTTCCCGTTTCGGAAGTTTCTTTTATCTCTTTTTTCCCAAACCGATATTTATAACTGATCGCACCATGCTTACAGGAATCAATACAATCCATACAAGTCACACAACGACTATAATCAATCCGATGATCCTTGTCATTAATGCAAGCTGCCTTGCATTTACGGGAACATAAACTACAATTTGTACATTTCTTCGCATCAATCTCCGGACGAAACAAGGAATACCGGGAGAAGAATCCCAACGCCGTACCTACCGGACAGATCGTGTTGCAATAGGTTCGACCATTTCGCCATGCCAGCACGACTAACACGACAAACGTGACTGCCGCAATAATAAACGTCGGCAAACTCTTCAGCCATACCGAAGTCTCGTAAAAAGCGTAGCTATCACTCCTTTCGGCAAAATAAGCCAACACGTTATTTCCCCACTGGTACACGGGAGCGAAAAGATTCGAAACTATTCGCCCGTAAGAACTATACGGAGCCAACAATGCCACAACCGAACCAATTCCGGCAATCATGGCAATAATAAACAGTCCCAATACCCCGTACCGTAACCACGAAACCGCGGGAGAATACGAAAAACGATACTTCTTTTTCTTTCGCCGTCCGCTAAACCAAGACACTACATCCTGAAACACACCCAACGGACAAATCACCGAACAATACACCCGTCCGAACACGAGCGTCAATACCACCCATAAAAGAATGACCCCGACATTCAAGGCCAACACGGCCGGCAGGAACTGTATCTTCGCCAGCCATCCGAACCACCCGTGTAATGTTCCCGTGAAATCGAGAAACAACAAGGTGATCAAGATAAAAAACACAAGGGCTACTATTAATCTGATTCTGCGTAGCATAAGCTGTTATTTTAGTTATTAAAACATTACAAAATTATGGAATGTTTACACTAAAGTTTGTACACGAATTACAGATTAAAATACCAAAATTACTGATAATGTCTATTTATCAACGATCCATGATAACGATTCCCACACCAATCTAACCCAAATAATGAGGTAATCCTACCCCAATAATCCCACTTATACAGAGCTTATTCGTCGCCTATTCGTTGCTCATGCATTACGGCATATCTAAGCTCTGAGTAAACTTCGAATGATGTTCGAATATGTGGGATTATTTCCTTAGGTTCTCCTTAGGAACTCGTTAGGTTCTCTTTATAAATCAATCAACAAGTCTCCCTCCTATTTTCTACTATCTAGAATCTTCGTCCCGATGTCCATGTAACGATACACATCCCGGGTGGTCTCCCGGATACGTTCCTCGTCCTTTTTATGCCCCAACCGGACAATTATGGCATTCTTTTCGGGAATAGCAATAATATACTGTCCCAACATTCCCCGGAAATAGGGATTCTGTTGCCCTTTATAGTTCATAATCCAAATCTGGAAACCATAATAATCCAAAGAATCCTTCCCCCACTCGTCCTTCAGATACCCCGCCGGACTCATGGCCTCGTTGATATATTCTTCCGAAACCAACTGTTTCCCGTTCCAGTTCCCGTGATGCAACATCAAACGGGCAAAACGAGCAATTTCCCTTGCCGTGGTGTGAAAACAGCAGAAAGATTTCTCGTCCCCGTCCTTTTTATCCAACAACCAATAAGCATCTTGACAGGCTTGCATCGGTTTCCATAACTTCTCTTCGGCATAATCACTAATGCTCTTCCCGGTCGCTTTCTCCACGACAAAAGCCAATATCTGCGTATCCCCGCTCCGGTATGAAAATTGTTTCCCCGGTTCCTCGATCACGTCCAACGTAGTCACTAAATCATAAAGATCGTTCCCGTAGTAGCCATGTGTAGTTACCGAAAACAGCGACGCGTAAGCCTCATCCCAATTCAACCCGCCACTCATGGTTAACAGATTGCGAATCGTGATATCTTTCTTTTTCCCCTCGTTAAATTCCGGGATATATTTCCCCACCGGATCATCCAGACTGGCAATTTTCCCCTCGTCATAAGCAATGCCGACCAACAGCCCCACGATACTCTTTGTCGATGAAAATATATTTGATGTTTTCGTGTCATTCCAACCGGAACGATACTCCTCGTACACGATACTATCATTCTGGATCACCAGAAAAGAAACCGTACGAAAATCATTCAAGTAAGCATCATCCTCCGGACTCAACTCGTACGTGTTATAATCCTTGGCAATCCCCCACGTCCAGCACGTGTCGGCCTTCCGCACCGTATGCTTGTCAAACATCGACAAATCATCTATCGACGGGTACCAGTAAAGCAAAGCTTGCCGTGCATAGTAAGGCAAACAGAAATAAGCAATCCCCAGCACCACCACAACCGTCAAAAGTATCTTATATCTTTTCTTCATTTTCAATTCTCCATTTCCAATTTTCAATTTTCCTGACTTTCGCCACTACCTTCCGGATCACCCCTTCCCCGATACAAGGAGCATGAGCATCTTCCGGGAAAAAGATCACGAACTCTCCGGGAGATAACGTGAACACCCGCTCCACCGGATCCCGGTAAAAAGTAAAATCACCCGCTCCATCATACGGCGCCCGCTCCTCGCCCAACAGACTTTTATCCTTCCAGCCATATCCTTCAGGTGTACTCAAAGGCATTTGAATATCAATATATTTATCATGCCGCTCATATACGGCCTCCTCTGTTTTTCGTCCTTTGGCATCTTCAATTTTCAGATAGGCATTATCCCCGTCAATGTCAATTCGCCCCACGGGCATACTTGCCAAATCATGCGTTTTTATATAGTCAAAGACAACTTTAAAATACGGGTTCAACCCCTCAATTCGTTCGCTATTAGCCAGTACGTCTACAATCATAATTTTATTTCAATTTTTTTATACAACAAAGATAACGAAAATACGTTAACAACAAGAAAACCAAGCAAGAACAACGCACATTTTCTTCTAAAAAATGTGTTCATTGCCCGGTTTCCATCATATTCTAGGCCAAACGTTATATTTAGAACTACATAAATTTTAGTCACTATGAAAAACTCATACCTTACGATGATCGTCTTCACGATTTTTACCATCAGTTTTTGCTCCAAAACGCAGGCACAAAAACAGAGCCGCGTGGAAAGACTATACCAACACATCGCTTGGTCCGAAGGAGACAAGTACGATCGGTTGAGAGAAAGAATGGACACCAAAAGTATGGATGCCTACAAAAATGAAATCACCTTAGCCGATGCCCTCAGACAATTGTTACTGACACCCGGCATCAATGCCATCGAACCCTACCTGAAAAGCAACATGGCCATCCAGCAACAAGATGGCGGCGCCCGGTTACGCTCGTTCTGCCAAGCAGCAAACCTCAATGTCAACCTTTTCCGTCACAAAGCCGACTCCACAATCTTTGCTTTACTTGTTTATTCCAAGAATCAACTCGAAGATTCCCGTACAGTACTTGCACAAATAAAGGAATACGATTACAACATTGACCCCGACATTTACGAGGCGATCGTCCGGCTAAAGGAAAAAGTGCAATATGCAGACCTGAAAGCCCAGCCAACACAGGCAAAATGTGACACCTATTTCAAAGACTTTCACAACCAATACAATTATGTTGAGGTAGCCCAAATATACAATGACCTGTTATACAAAGCTGCCCTTGACAAACAAAACGATTCAACCATTCTCTGTTATTTTAACGACACCACGCTAAAAACATTCTACGCCAACACCAAGGAACCGCGTCCCTACCTGACTGAAGTACAAAAACTCTATGACGACTGCCTGTTCAAAGCGATACAAACGGCCACTTCCCCGGAAGCACAAAAACATTGTATCAATGCTTATATCGAATGTCCCTATCTAGCCGGATGTAACCGCAGATACCTGCCACAAGTGGAATACGCTAACGACAGCATAGACCTGATCATTCTCGTTTCACAGGTGGATTCTTTCCCACGCCTTCCGCTAATCAAGGCTTACCTTCAAACACATAAATACAAGCAATTCCGGGACAAAGCCCAGCAGTTAAGGGAACAATTTATCGACTCGATGACTTATATATCTCCCACGATCACTCGTTGTTACTCTGGAACAAACATCGTCCGGGAAACTAGAACTCACAATGACTCACTCACAATCACCACATACCAATACTCCCCTCAAGGACTTTTAACACGGATCATTCAAAGCACACGACTGCAAAAAGATTCCACTACCACCACCCCGTTGAACTTGATTGTCACAACATTCAAGTACAACGACCTCGGTAAATGCTACGAAGAGGAAACCATTGATTCTCTTGCCAAAGCAACCGTATGCCTAATCAATTATCAGTATGACACGACCTCTCATCCCGTCATGAAAACGACCAAGTGGAACCACGGGCAAAACACTATTGACTATTACAATCACCGAGGACAGGTCAACCGGACACAAGAATACCGGAACGGGCTGATTTGCGCTCAAACAGACTACACTTACGACACCCAAGGACGTCTCTCCGGTAAAACATGGATAAACAACCGACCGGATACCGACCATCCCGCCACGAAACAAGTCACCCTTTACACGTATGACCCATTCGGCTACCTCGTAAGCATTTCCTACGTGAAGGAAAACCTGCAAAATGAAAAAATAACAAGTAACATGACACTAACTTACGACGAATTCGGTAACCCGATCAATCCTAATTACCAATATACTTACGACCAGACCGGAGCATGGACCAGTAAAACGAGCAAAACGAACCCGGCGGACAGCGAGAAAATCGCTTATGTCTACAAGCAAAACAAAAAATAGACCCGCACATTTTCGTTTAGGCTTTCAATTTTCAATTAGTTATCGTACCTTTGTGCCCAATTAATTTTAAAATAAATGGAGCACAGAGCAGGTTTTGTCAATATCTTAGGAAACCCCAACGTGGGGAAATCAACCTTGATGAATCGACTAGTCGGGGAGAAATTATCGATTATCACGTCCAAATCCCAAACCACGCGTCACCGGATCAAGGGGATCGTGAACGGAGAGGACTTTCAGATCGTGTTTTCCGATACCCCGGGTGTCGTGAAACCCAGTTACAAGATGCAGGAATACATGCTTGATTTCTCGAAAAGTGCCATTATCGATGCCGACATCATCCTCTATGTCACCGACGTGGTGGAGAATATCGAAAAGAACGCGGACTTTATCGAGAAAGTGAAACAAAGCGAAGTTCCCATCCTTCTGGTGTTGAACAAAATTGACCTGACCACCCCGGATAAACTGGATGCCCTGTTCGACAAGTGGAAAGAAATCATCCCGCGAGCTGAAATATTCCCGATCTCGGCTACCGAGAATTTCAATGTAGACAATTTATACAAGCGCATTCTGGAATTGTTACCCGTGGGAGAACCCTATTTCGACAAAGAAGAGATGACCGATATGCCGGCACGCTTTTTCGTAACCGAAATTATCCGGGAAAAGATTTTGTTGAACTACGATAAAGAAATTCCTTATTCTGTCGAGGTTGTCGTGGAAGAATTCAAGGAAGAAACCAAACGTATCAACATCATGGCCGTGATCAACGTGGAACGGGATTCCCAAAAAGGCATCATTATCGGGCATCAGGGAGCCGCGCTGAAAAAAGTCGGTACGGAAGCCCGTGTTGACATCGAAGCCTTCTTCGGGAAAAAAGTATTCCTGAACCTGTACGTCAAAGTCCTCAAAGACTGGCGAAACAAGGAAAACGACCTGAAACGCTTCGGTTACAAACAACTTTAATTTTTTAGTTTTTATCTTTTAACTTTTATCTTTTATCTTTCCAATGAGTAATATTGTTGCAATAGTAGGACGTCCCAACGTGGGAAAATCAACACTTTTCAATCGTTTAGTCGGTGGCCGGAAAGCCATCGTGAACGAGGAAAGCGGGGTGACCCGTGACCGGAATTACGGAAAATCAGAGTGGAACGGTAAAGAATTCTCGGTAATTGACACAGGAGGATACGTTTCCAACAGTTCGGACATCTTCGAGGAGGAGATCAACAAACAGGTATTACTCGCCATGGACGAGGCCGACGTGATCCTATTCGTCTGCGACGTGGAACTCGGGATTACCGATCTGGACCACAGTTTCGCCCGTATGCTTCGGAAAGTCAACAAGCCCATCTATCTCGTGGCAAACAAAGTAGATAACGGAGAACGTCTCTACGATGTCCACGAATTCTATAAACTGGGAGTCGGAGAAGAGATTTTCCCCATAGCATCCATCAACGGTTCGGGAACAGGAGAACTACTTGACAAACTGGTTTCACACTTCACCACCGACCCGCTCGAAGACATGGAAGAACTTCCCAAGATCGCTATCGTGGGACGCCCTAACGTGGGAAAATCCTCCACGATCAACGCCCTTATCGGGGAAGAACGTAATATTGTAACCGATATTGCCGGAACTACTCGTGATACGATCACCACCCGCTACAACCGTTTCGGACACGACTTCTTGCTGGTAGACACCGCGGGATTACGCAAGAAAGCGAAAGTCAATGAAGACGTGGAATTCTATTCCGTGATGCGTTCCGTGCGTGCCATCGAAGACAGTGATGTGTGTATGCTACTGATTGATGCTACCCGGGGAATGGAATCTCAGGACTTGAACATATTCCACCTCATCGAGCGGAACCAAAAAGGCGTGGTAGTCCTCGTGAACAAGTGGGACCTGATCGAGAAAGATAACAAAACGACGATCAATTTCGAAAAAGAACTGCGGGCAAAAATGGCCCCCTTCAACGACGTGGAGATCATTTTCACCTCGGCTCTCACGAAACAACGTCTGTTGAAAGCGCTTGAATCAGCCATCCAAACCTACGAAAACCGGAAACAAAAACTGAAAACATCCGAACTGAACCGCATCATGCTGGAAGAGATCGAAAACTTCCCTCCCCCCAGCTTGAAAGGAAAATATATCCGCATAAAATACGTGACACAATTACCGTCGAAAACCCCAACTTTCGCATTCTATTGCAACTTACCGCAATACGTGAAAGACCCCTACAAGCGTTTTCTGGAAAATAAAATCCGGGAACACTGGAAGTTCACGGGTGTACCGATTCAGATTTTCATGCGTAAAAAATAAAAAATGAAAACCATCCTCGCTGCAGGATGGTTTTTATTTTATCATTATATTTGCTCTATTCAAAGAATCATATTATGGCAAAAAATACAATAGAACATGATGGAATCGTGACACAGGTGGCTGATACCTTTATTATAGTGACCATACAAAGCCAAACAGCCTGTGCGGGATGTCATGCCAAAGGAGCTTGTGGTATGTCGGAAATGGCCTTGAAGAGCATCACGGCGGAAAAACCAAATGAAGAGATCAAAATAGGAGACAAAGTAATCGTCAGTGCCAGTACTCAAAATGCCATGCTTTCCGTGCTGTTGGCATACATTGTTCCTTCTGTTTTAATTATCGTTATTTTGACCTTGCTTATCCTTGCCGGAGTCAGTGAAGTTATGGCCGCTACATTATCCCTGATTGCAATATCGGCCTACTTTATTTGCCTGTATTTACTAAGAAACAAGTTTGCCCAAAAAATAAAATTCAAGGTTAAAATAGCATAACCTAGAAAAAAATAATAACTTTACGGGCGTTATAACAAACTAGAGGAGACAAAACAAACACCTTTATGATGACTACTACCATTATTTACACCATTATTTCTTTGTGCGCTATTGGGATCGCGTCTGCCGTGATTCTCTATTTTGTCGCGCAAAAATTCAAGGTCGAGGAAGACCCTAGAATTGATACCGTGGAAAGCATCCTGCCGGGAGCAAATTGCGGAGGATGTGGCAAACCCGGGTGTAGGGGATTTGCGGAAGCCACGGTAAAGGCTACTTCTTTAGATGGACTGTTTTGTCCGGTTGGAGGGGCGGAAACCATGACGAAAGTTGCCGCTGCCTTAGGCATGGAAGTAACGGTACAAACCCCGCAAATCGCGGTGGTAAGATGCAACGGCACGTGTGACCATCGTCAACGTACCAGTCAATATGACGGTTACAAATCATGCGCCATCGAACATTCCCTTTACCGGGGTGAAACCGATTGTACTTTCGGTTGTCTGGGTTGCGGGGATTGCGTAACAGCCTGTCCGTTCGATGCCATTCACATGGACGAGAACGGTCTCCCGGTCGTTTCCGAGGAGAAGTGCGTAGCGTGTGGAGCCTGCGTGAAGGCCTGTCCGAGAAACATCATCGAGTTACGAAACAAAGGAGTGAAAGGTCGGCGAGTTTTTGTTTGCTGCGTGAACAAAGACAAGGGGAACATTGCCCGCAAAGCCTGTACAGCAGCCTGCATCGGATGTGGGAAATGCGTGAAAGAATGTCCTTTCGAGGCCATCACGCTAGAAAACAATTTGGCATACATCGATTTCCGCAAGTGCAGACTTTGCCGGAAATGTGTCAGTGTTTGCCCGACACACGCAATCCACGAGGTTAATTTTCCTCCCCGGAAAATCACCGAACCTGCTGATCAATTGAAAACTGAAACGAATTAATTTACAATTTATGAATTACGGTTTACGATGAATAAAATCTTAAATCAAGAAATCATAAATCTTAAATCAACAAATTCATCCGTTTTTCAATCTAAAATTTAAAATCTAAAATCTAAAATTAATACACCGTGCTTAAGACATTTAAAATTGGGGGAGTTCACCCACCAGAAAATAAATTATCAGCACAAGGGGAAATTATCACCCTTCCCCTCCCCGAACAAGTAACCATACCCTTATCACAACATATCGGGGCTCCTGCCGTTCCCACGGTGAAAAAAGGAGATCAAGTAAAAGTAGGACAAATCATCGGTCAGGCTGCCGGC
Source organism: Butyricimonas sp. (assembly GCF_019423355.1). Lineage (NCBI taxonomy): Bacteria > Pseudomonadati > Bacteroidota > Bacteroidia > Bacteroidales > Odoribacteraceae > Butyricimonas > Butyricimonas sp. The sequence continues at coordinate 75,568 of NZ_JAHZBP010000009.1, read as the reverse complement.
TTTATATCGGCAAACATTCATAGTTCCGTGTCCGGAACCGTTATGTCACTTGATCCGGTAATCGACGCCAGCGGTTACCCCCGCCCGGCTGTAACCATTAAAGTAGAAGGTGACGAATGGGATGAAAACATCCTAAAAGATCCCATCAACAAACAACCCGGTACATTCACAAAAGAAGAGATTCTGGCAGCTATCAGTGCGGCAGGAATCGTCGGTATGGGTGGTGCCACCTTCCCGACACAGGTGAAACTATCGCCCCCTCCCGGAAGTACTGCCGAGGTACTTATCATCAACGGTGTGGAATGTGAGCCTTACCTCACGGCAGACCACCGCTTGATGCTGGAGCACGGGAAAGAACTGATCATCGGTATCGAACTCATCATGAAAGCCCTCGGCGTGAAACGCACAATCGTGGGAATCGAAAACAATAAACGAGACGCCATTGAAGAACTGGGTAAACTAGCCAGACTGGCGGACGGAATCGAGATATGCCCGTTAAAGATACAATACCCGCAAGGAGGTGAAAAACAATTGATACAAGCCACCACCGGAAAATTCGTTCCATCGGGCGGACTACCCATTGCCGTTGGGGCTGTGGTGCAGAACGTGGGTACCGTGTATGCAGTGTACGAGGCAGTCATGAAACATAAGCCCTTGTTCGAACGGGTAGTCACGGTTACCGGAAAATCTTTAAAAGAACCGGGTAATTACCTTTGCCGCATCGGAACCCCGATCTCACAACTGATCGAGGCTGCCGGGGGATTGCCCGAAGACACGGGTAAAGTGATTGGAGGAGGCCCCATGATGGGGAAAGCCTTGACCAACACGAACATTCCCGTCACGAAAGGCACGAGTGGCATCTTACTTATGCGTCAAGAAGAATCTACCCGTAAAGAGTATCGGAACTGCATCCGCTGTTCGAAATGCGTTAGCGTGTGTCCCATGGGATTGGAACCCTATTATTTGATGTTACTTGGAGAACACAACAAGCTGGAAATGCTGGAATCAGAAAAGGTCATGGACTGTATCGAATGTGGTTCATGTAGTTTTACCTGTCCGGCAAACCGTCCGTTACTTGACGTGATCCGTCTGGGGAAAGCCAGAACAGGTCAAATGATCCGGGCGAGAAAAAAATAAAAAATTAATTTAGAATGAATCGATTCAGAGATTGCCGATTAAATGATTTAATGATTAACAAGCGTTGACTCGTGGGTGGAAATCACAGAATCGGAAACCACTAAATCACTAAATAAAAAAATATGAGTAATTTCACCATATCCCCCTCCCCCCACGTTCACGGCGGGGATTCGATAGAAAAAAACATGTACGGCGTGCTTATCGCATTAGTACCGACGTTTATCTTTTCTATCGTATTTTTCGGGTTGGGAGCCATTCTGGTAACCCTCACCTCGGTAGTTGCCTGCCTTGTATTCGAATATGTTATTCAAAAATACCTCATGAAACAACGTCCCACGATATGGGACGGGTCAGCCATCATCACGGGAGTATTGCTGGCATTTAATCTTCCCTCGTCCCTTCCCTTATGGATCGTGGTCATCGGGGCATTGGTTGCCATCGGTATCGGTAAGATGAGTTTCGGAGGATTAGGAAACAACATTTTCAACCCGGCTCTCGTGGGTCGTGTTTTCCTGTTGATCTCGTTCCCGGTACAAATGACCACTTGGCCTGTACCGAACGGATTCGCCACGGCGGATGCAGTAACCGGGGCTACACCACTAGCACTTGTAAAAGAGGCCGTTAAGAACGGACAAGCTGTCGGAGACGCACTCTCTTCAGCCGGATTCTCTACCGGTAACTTGATTCTCGGTAACATGGGGGGTAGTTTGGGAGAAGTTGCCGCTATCGGACTTTTATTAGGATTCGCTTATATGCTGATCCGTAAGATCATCAGTTGGCACATCCCGGTGGCCATTTTCGCCACGGTTATCGTGTTCTCCGGGATTCTGAACCTAGCTGATCCGGCACAATTTGCCGGTCCAGTTTTCCATCTCTTTACAGGAGGTTTGATGTTGGGAGCCATCTTTATGGCCACGGATTACGTAACCTCTCCCATGACACATAAAGGAATGCTTATTTACGGTGTCGGTATCGGGCTGTTGACCGTAATCATCCGTGTATTCGGGGCTTACCCGGAAGGAATGTCTTTCGCCATCCTGATCATGAACGGATTCACACCGCTGATAAACAGATATTGTAAACCCCGACGATTTTAAATTTACTAATTGTAGATTGTAAATTACTTACAAATGGAATTTAAAATTTAAAATCTAAAATTTAAAATCTAAACTGATGGGAAAGAAATTAGAATCAAGCTTTAAGAATATGGTACTGGTGTTATTCTTGGTAACACTGGTTTCCTCAGCCGCCGTGGGAGTTGTGAACTCACTCACGTCCGGGTTAATTGAAAAAGTAAAAATTGAAAAACAAGTACAGGCCATTCGTGCCGTGGTTCCCGCTTTCGATAATGACCCGATGACGGAAAAACAAATCGTGGAAGTAGATGGAGGAAAATTAGAATTCTATCCGGCCAAAGCAAACGGGCAACTCGTGGGGACAGCCATTAAAACGTTCACGAATAACGGTTTCAGTGGTCTTGTTGAACTGATGGTCGGATTCACTCCGGACGGAAGTGTATACAACTATTCCGTACTAAGCCATAAAGAAACCCCGGGTCTGGGATCCAAGATGGATGCATGGTTCGTGAAAGGAGCCAAAGGTGATATTACCGGAAAGACTCCGGGTACACAAGGACTTCAGGTTTCAAAGGACGGAGGAGACGTGGATGCAATCACGGCTGCAACAATTTCATCCAGAGCCTTCCTAGATGCAGTAAACCGGGCGGCAAAAGCATTGGCAGAATCCGCAAAATAACACGTAAAATCAATGAAAGAATAAAGATATGAACAACTGGCAAACTTTTACCAAAGGGTTCTTCAAGGAAAATCCGACCTTCGTACTCCTTCTCGGGATGTGTCCCACGCTAGGAGTTACCACCTCTGCCATTAACGGCTTGGGAATGGGATTAGCCACGGCTTTCGTTCTGGTACTATCCAATCTGGCCATCTCGCTCGTGGCAAACCTGATTCCCGACAAAATCCGGATTCCCGGTTTTATCGTGATCATCGCTGCATTCGTTACCGTGGTCGATATGTGCATGGCAGCTTACCTGCCGAGCTTGCACGAATCTTTGGGATTATTCATTCCGTTGATCGTGGTGAACTGTATCGTGCTGGGACGAGCTGAATCATTCGCATCCAAAAACAAGGCCATTCCTTCCATGCTGGACGGTTTGGGTATCGGCCTTGGTTTCGCAATGGCATTAACGATATTAGGTTCTATCCGTGAGATTCTGGGTAGTGGGAAGTTCTTCAACATGACCCTTTACAATGAAAATTACGGAATGCTCGTTTTCGTTCTAGCCCCGGGAGCGTTTATCGCTTTGGGTTACCTGATCGCATTCATCAACAGAATAAGAAAAACCAACTAATTGTAAATTTTAGATTGTAAATTGTAAATTGAAAAAGCAATCTAAAATCTAAAATTTAAAATCTAAAATTAGAAACATGGAATACGTTTTTATATTTATAGCCGCCGTATTTGTCAACAACATCGTGTTGGCACAATTCTTGGGGATCTGCCCGTTCTTAGGGGTTTCCAAGAGCGTACCCACGGCACTCGGTATGACAGGAGCCGTTACGTTCGTGATGATTCTGGCCACCATGGTAACATTTATCGTACAGAAAACCGTACTTGACCCGTTCGGCATCGGATTCATGCAAACCATCGTGTTTATCTTGATCATTGCCGCCCTCGTTCAGATGGTGGAAATCATTCTGAAAAAGGTAAGTCCGTCACTTTATCAAGCATTAGGAGTTTTCCTACCCTTGATCACGACAAACTGTGCCGTACTTGGTGTGGCCATCATGGTGATTCAAAAAGATTATAACTTACTGGAATCCGTCGTGTTTGCAGCCTCAACCGCGTTAGGTTTCGGGTTAGCTTTAACCATCTTTGCAGGAATCCGGGAACAACTGGAACTATCCTCCATTCCTCAAGGCATGAAAGGAACACCCATCGCACTGGTTACAGCCGGATTGCTGGCCATGGCATTCATGGGATTTTCGGGGATTGTGTAATATAAAGAATCTTATATATATAACGTCTCCTTTTGTCGGAGACGTTATTTATTAATACTCAATTTTTTCCATCTGATTGCATCAGCAATAACCACCCGGACATCTCCATTTTGCATTTTTGAACCTCCGACCTTATCGCTTAATTCAACTGTAATTTCGCCATTTTCACATTCAAATTCACCCAGAGACAACCATCCCCATTCTTGATCTCCCCACGCTAACGACACATTCTCAATCTTTCCCCGTTGAACAACCCTATAAAAATATATCATTTGCATGGAACGATTTCGATTCCATGCTGAATTTGGGATGTACACCTCCAGTTCATACCGCCCGGCAGACGGTAAAATTGTACTCCACACGACACGACTTTCACCACTTCCTTCACTTTTACCGACAGCACTTTTTATTCTATCACCATAACAACTTTGTGCCACATAACACCGCCAACTATTGGTAACAAGTTGCATATTATCCATAAAACAAGTGTTCTTAATGGATCTTTCACCAAACGGAAATAACAATTTCCGAATTCCTTTTTTCTCAAGAATCTGGAATCCTTTATCCTCATTATCAACAGTTATTCTTGTTATTGTATCGTTTTTTTCATTTGATCTTGCAACAATATTTAAAGGCAAGTGTCTCGACAAATGAGTCCTTATCTCTATCTCATCAGGAACTATCGGTACATGTTTATACCATTCACAACATTTTTTCTCTCCCCGTTGAAACAGGAAAGCATCGAACCAAGAATCCACATTCCGACCGTCAAATCGGGTATGCATCATCGAAAGCACACCTTCCGAATTTCCCTCGTTCACCACGGAGACAGCCACCCTAAACTTATTCTCATCGACCCGCTCAAAAACGACATTTTCAAAACGGAACTGCGGTAATCCGATTCTATCGTATAATGTATCAATACGACACCCCAAATCACATCCGAAACGGGCTCGTAAGGCCGCTTTCAATTGATGTACGCTGACATTACGATAACGACATTCATGAAAAAAATCAGCCAAAAACATCCGCAGAGAATCCGTACCGATTTTCGCAGACCAACTTGCCAACAAATCCCCCGATATCAAATAAATCATGCGTTGTAATAAATCCGGAGATAACTCCACATCCCGTAAAGCATCTCTAAAACTATTGGAATCCAGGTAATCGACAGCCTGTATATCTAAAACGTCATTTCTATTCATATTTTCATCAGCCGCAAGCTGACCATAAGTCAACATTTGCCGCAATATCAAAGATATTCCCGGATAGTGCGGGTCTGACACACACCCCGCCAAATCCTCAAACAAAGGACGGAAAGACCCCGTTCCCCCATTCATATAATTAACGGCATGATGAATCAGATTATACCAGTATGTTTTATCTCGATCTTCGAGGGATGTGTCATGAAAAAACTCCAGCGTACTCTTTCTATCACGATTAATCCCTCTTTCTTCCAGAAACATCAACGCAGGCTGTACCGCATTTGTTTCTTCTCTCCAAGCCCTACGTTTCAACGTGAAACTTTCGGGAATCTCCACGATTCGGAAAGGATTGAATATAAACGAAGAACCGTATTTTTCTTCCAAAATTTCCCGAATTCCTCTAATCACTGTTATTTTTTCCTTTTCAGAGAACTGCCACCCGGTTGTCCATGAATCATGCCCTGGAAAATAATAAAATTCAATCTCCAAAGAATCTATTTTTACTCGCTCACATTCGTAATCGCCCATACACAAGGATATTCCCGATAGAGGAACTCGTGTATCGAAAACTACATTTCTTCCCCATTCCTTCTTCTCTCCTTGTGATATGACCACGTGGTGATCCTGTTTTTCTACATTCAGCGAGTAACGGGTAAAATCGAACTCCCGGGCCAAAGGAAGTTTCGGATTCACAAAAGGTACTGCAGACGGATACCACCCGATCTCAGGATGTAGCAACGTGTATTTGTCCGATACTTTCGCACACCACCCCCCAAAACGATACATATCATTAGTTGTCACCCAAGGCCATGTAAACGCAATCGGATAAGAATTCCAATTCTCGTCCGGTTGATCAAGATAACACGCGGCCTCATCAATCCTCCCGGCATAAACCATTTCAATCCGACATTTTTCCTTTTGTTGTATTCCCCGTTCCAGCATCACGCTCATTCCTTCCCTATGAAATGGTACATTTTCCCCTTCAACACTTACTCTCCGAACATGTAGCCCCGGATTCAAAAACATAATAATCCGAGACATACCGATTGTTTCGGCTCCCTCTATCCACAGGTTACTTTTGACGAACACACTGTCATCCTCTTGCCGATAGGCTATATCGTGCTGAATAACATGCACTCTTTGGGTATCCTCGTATTTCGATAATGATGCCCTGTACATCTCTCGTCTGGAAATATCATCCCGATGTTCATTTACAAAGATCCACACAATGCCAGCTCCCCCCAAGAACAATACAATTCCAACGATACTGCCGACAAACTTCATTCGCCTGTCATTGTCAAAACGCCGAAAACCTCCCACGGCCAGCAAAAAACAAGCACTCCCCAACAAAAAATAACAAGCACGGTGTAAAAGATAAAAACCGATTCCCGCATGTCCTACCGCATCGGAAAAAAGATTGGGAATTTGCCGTACCATAAAATCCCCGATACCATACCCCCATGAAGATGAGCAGAAAAACAACACACCCCATATAATTAATAACAAAATCGTACGAACTTCTCTCGCAACAGTCCACCGACTTAGTAATGCTATACCCCCTATCCAAAATACATTCATGGGGAAACTCCACGTGAGCAAGTAGAATAAATATATATCAAAACACAAAACTACATCGTTCACAAAAAGTACGCCTAATACAAGTAATGCCAACACTTCAACCACTCCAATAACCACCAACACGGCAATCGCTCTTCCTGCTACCCATGATAAATTACTCGCCGGACGAACGAATAGAGCCTCCCAATCTCCCCTCTTGTTCCGTTCCATCACGTTCCCCGCTATATAAATCAAAAATAAGGATGTTATCAGATTAAATACCCAAACTCCCTTAAATGCCAGTAAAGAAGGTAATGCCATCACCTCTAGCGGGTTCGGCATCACCCAATTTTCTATGTATATGATCACGCTCGCCATTATGCTTACCAAACAAAATAAGCGAACGATCCAATTTCGAAACAGAAGTTGCAGTTGATAATATACAATCGTCTTAAGCATACCCTAAAGTTGCCTGCAAAGCAGAGCCATCATTATACCTAACTACAACATAACCGCTTCCATCTCTATTCAAATAAATATGTACATCCGTAAGTCCAGTTTGAAAAGGAACATCTACTTCCCTCGCTGGATATCCTGTCAACAATCCCACAACAACTCGCATACGATATGTCATGGCAAGTCCTGTTAAAGGATCACCTGAATAATCTTCAATATACCCTAGTTCATCCGTAACACCCGTAGCCATTGTTTGGATTCCTGTTATTTCTCCCCACGCATATGCATAACATTCCGTATATACATATACATTAGGATATGCTCCCCCTATCTCGGCATTAATCACATTCACGGAAAGATAAACCGGATATATAATCGAATAAGGTTCAACATCTCTCATAGGGATACCTTTATACTCATTTTTATTTTGAGCCATCATTGATTGTACCGGGATTATCAATACAACCATTAAGATCAATAACATCAATTTCTTTTTCATAATAGTCATTTTAGTTAGGAAATAAATAGTCTTAGCGCCAAAACAAGTTAATTAATTCGTATATTATGAATGTAAATTATGTAAAAATAAATATATATCAAAATTTAAATACATATTTAACATTGTTAAGATTATTTTTTCCTATACAATCTCTATACAAAAAAATATAGGGCTCCCCAAAAGTCATTTTTCAAACTCCCTTTCCCCCCTCGGGCAGCTTTGTCAACGGCAGTTTTGAGTTGCCGTTAAATACCGTCCGAAGGACACCTGTCACTTTATGAACCTTATGAACTTTACAAACTTTCGACTCACTTTCTCATCAAGCTGATAAACTCATCATACACGCATCCCGTGAAATCGGAAAGCACCCAATCGACTTTATCCTGTATCTTCTCTCTCGGGTTCGTGGTTGTCAGACCGATAACTTTCATTCCCGCACGTCGGCCGGCCTCGATCCCGGAAAAAGAGTCTTCGAAGACACAGCAAACATCCACTTCCATCTGCAACTCCCGTGCTGCCAGCAAATAACACTCCGGATCGGGTTTAGACCGAGTAATCTTATCTGCCGTAATCACACGTTCAAATAACTCGGTAAACTCCGGATGAGCCATTAGCACATGAGCCATCTTCTTGTTGTTTGAACTGGTAACCAGTGCGGTTCTCACCCCATGTTTCTGTAACGTCCGGATAAAAAGCTCCACACCGGGGAAGTAGGGGAAATCCATCCGGCTCTCGAACTCGTCAAGTTCCCGTGAAATCTGTTGTTGCAAAGCAACATTTCCCTCGAAATAATTCTTCAGAATCAATTCCGTCGTTTGCCCCTTGATCATCTTATGAAATTCCGGTTTATCCGGATGGTAACGTCTTCCTTGTTCCCGCCAGAAATTATCGTACTGCCCTTCCGTGTCAAGCACCACCCCATCCATATCGAATAATGCCGCTAATCGTCGCTCTCTATCCATAATCTTTATTCTCAATAATACATAGGTCACAAAAATATCGAAAAAAGGGTAATCCGGACAAATCCGAAACAATTTATTTGGTCTGTACGGGATAACTTGATAATTTTGCAACCAAAATAAAGAATATGCAGTTAACTCATCCTATTTTTAAGATATTATCCGGAATCGCGGCAGAGAAAGGGTTGGAAATTTACGTTATCGGGGGATACGTGCGCGACCTGATATTACACCGTCCCTCCAAAGATATTGATATTGTCGTGTTGGGGAGCGGGATCGAATTAGCTGAGACGGCTGCCAAACAACTCGGAGACTTAACGGTTTCCGTGTTTAAAAATTTCGGAACGGCCATGTTCCGCTATAAAGGAGTAGAGATTGAATTCGTGGGAGCCCGCAAGGAATCCTACCATCTCGATTCCCGTAAACCCGTCGTCGAAGAAGGCACCATCGATGACGATCAGAAACGGCGTGACTTCACGATCAACGCTTTGGCCATATCCTTGAACCAAGAAAACTACGGGACACTTGTTGACCCGTTCGGGGGACTTCAGGATTTGGAGAACGGGATATTAAAAACACCCCTTGATCCGATCATCACGTTTTCCGATGATCCCTTGCGTATGATGCGGGCCGTCCGTTTTGCCTCACAATTGAATTTCACGATCGAACCCGTGACATTTGAAAGTATCATCGCTAATCGGGATCGGTTGAAAATCGTCTCCAAAGAGCGCATCATGGACGAGTTTAACAAGATCATGGTCTCACCGAAACCTTCCGTGGGATTAAAATTACTGGAACAATCCGGCCTGTTGAGTGTCTTCTTCCCGGAACTATCCGCTTTAAAAGGCGTGGAACACGTGGACGGCATCGGACACAAAGATAACTTTTACCACACGCTGACTGTCGTGGACTCGGTAAGCCGTGTTTCCGACAACCTGTGGTTACGCTGGGCAGCTTTACTGCATGACATAGCCAAACCGGTCACCAAAAAATTCATTCCGGGACAAGGCTGGACTTTTTACGGCCACAATCACGTGGGCGAACGTATGGTCGGAAGATTATTCAACCGCCTGAAACTCCCCCAAAATGAAAAGATGAAATACGTGCAAAAACTGGTCGGTCTCCATATGCGCCCGATCGTTCTCTCGGAAGACACCGTGACGGATTCTGCCGTGCGTCGCCTCCTTTTTGATGCGGGTGACGACATCGACGACTTGATGACACTTGCCGAGGCGGACATCACGTCCAAAAATGAAGAGAAAGTTCGTCGATTCTTGGCAAATTTTCAGATCGTGCGCCAGAAATTGAAAGAAGTCGAAGAGAAGGATGCGATCCGGAATTTCCAACCTCCCGTCAGCGGGGAAGAGATCATGGAGACATTTCAACTCCCACCCTGCAAGGCAATCGGGGATATTAAAAATGCCATCAAAGAAGCTATCCTTGATGGCATAATCAGCAATAATCCCACTGAGGCCCGTGAATACATGTTCCAAGTAGCGGCAGAACTAGGGATTCAGAAAAAAAGTGAATAGAGATCAGAAATGATCCTTGCGTTTCTTCACTTCATCCACGAGTTTCGTGAAAGATTTCTCTTTTTTCCGTTTCTCGTGTTCGGAGGCAGAGAAATGCCACGTTTCCCGTCGAAGTTTCAAATAACTCTCGTAAACCTGACGATCTAGTATACCACGACTCACCGCATCCAACACGGCACAACCCGGCTCATTGATATGCTCGCAATCCTTGAAACGACACGATTGTGCGTAGTCAGTAATCTCCAGTATCTCATCAAGCGCACCGGAATCATCAACCGCAAGACCGAATTCCCGAACCCCGGGAGTATCAATCAAGACACCGCCTCCATCCATCAACACCATCTCCCGACGGGTCGAAGTATGACGCCCCTTTCCCGTGGATTGACTTATTCCGGACGTGAGTAACACGGATTTCTCACAAAGTGCATTCACCAGAGAACTTTTCCCGACACCCGAAGAACCGACAAACACGACCGTCTCCCCCGCCGCGATAAATTCTCTTAAACGAAAAATCGTCCGAGACTCGTGAATACTCGTGTAAAACACCGGAATCTGCCGGGTAACGTGCCGTATTTGTTCTTCCACCTTTTGTTGGTCAAAACCCAAGTCAGCTTTATTAAGCACCAGCACGGGAGTAATATTTTCTTCCCGCATCTGAACCATAAAGCGCTCGGCACGACGGACATTGAAATTATCATCCAGACTTTGCACAATAAAGGCTTTGTCAACATGAGCCGCTATGGCTTGTTTTTCGGCAACCGTTCCGGTTTTTCTGCGGGACAAAGTACGTGACCGAGGCAACATATCCACGATAATCCCCATTCCCTCATCAAACGGCTGAAAGATCACCCAATCCCCGGTACAGGGTAATTCGAAATCCGACTTCCCGTACATCATGTTTCCTGTCAACTCGCACCGGAACACTCCGCTCCCGGCAACCACCTCGTAACACGTCCGGTGTACAATAGCGACACGCCCATGCGTGAGAGTTCCATACGTCGATTCCTGTTTCAGTTGGTTTAACTTATCATTCCAACCATAATAATTTAAATCTATCATTACTTTATCTTTTTAGCGATATAAAATACATAACCGTAAAACTCCTTGTACTTACGGTATAGTTCAGCCTCGTGATGCTGAAAACTTATTAGTTCCTCGACCGTTTTATTCCCGGCATATTTCCGGCTGAATATCTCCCGGGCTTTAACTAACGGGGTAAAATAGTTCTCCGTCCAACAATATTCCGGCAGGATAAAAGTCGCCACGGGGATATACCCCGCTTTCTGAATCTGGGCGACTTTATTGGGTATCGTGTCGATCTCCTCGTAAACGGACATCCAAAAATCATGGATCTCTGCCGGACGTTCTTCGGTAAACCACGAACTCTCGGAAACGGCAACATATCCTCCCGTCTTCAGATATTTGCGCCACTCGTTCAATCCCCGCTCAAAACCGATATTATAAATAGCACCTTCCGACCAGATCAAGTCTAATTCTTCCTCCCCGAAAGGCAACGCATCCATTGAACCGACAATGCCTTTCACCCGTCCTTGAAGATTCAACACCCTAGCGTTATGATTAAAACGCTCCACGAATCCCGGAAAAAAGTCGAGCCCTGTAATCTGCCCCGGAGCGTGCCGTGCCAGCGTCATCGTCTGTCCTCCTGTCCCGCATCCCAAGTCTGCAATCCGGGAATGATCCGTAAGATGGTCTATAAAGCTTAACGCTTTAAGCGTTACTTCGGGACTTCCGGGCCCCTGCCGTTCTGTATTCAAGAAGAATTCGCAAATTAAATTAACGTCGATTCCAAGAATGGTATTATTTTCGTTACTCATGATTGATCAATATAAAGCATACACGTGAAAGCATAATTCTACTTTCCTCGTTGTACACGGATTAAAAATTCAAATTATAATAATAGAAAAATCACCCCCGGAAAGAGCTTTCCGAAAGCAAGCGAAGGGACAACCTGTATCAGAAATACAGATTGTTTATTACACCAAATCCGATTGTAATCTAGTTTTTAACATGATGTAAAGATACACATATTTTATTCATTTGAAAATAATTGTCTCTATTTTCGTATAAGTTGGTCATCCCCTCGTCATACGTACACTGTCACTCAAGCATATCTCTCCAATGAATAAATATACTACACGACCGAGCCATCCGGCAAATATAATCGTATCAAAAATCAATTTTATCGAACAAGAATGCAAGAGGAATGCAGGATGAATGCTCCGTGGTCTAAATGAACTATCAGGAAACTATTAAGAAAAAGTAAAACGAGGATAGCCTAACACGAAGGTAGTCCCAGTGTAATCTTAATGATACAACCTAGCATAAACCGTTGCACAAACGCATTCAATATTTTGTAAATATTCCAATTTAGTTTATATTTGCCACGAATAAATAAAAAGATTCACGTTCATATCGGCAAAATAATAACACGTGGCAACAATAACACCTTCAAATTCTAGTTCCTTCTATGACGAAAAAGTCATTCGGGAACTTTTCGAACAGCACTACACGCCCTTGGTGTTATTCGCAAAAGGCTATATCCCCGACTTGGACACGGACAAAGATGTTGTGCAGGAAGTGTTTCTCTCGTTAATCGAATCCCAAGAGACATTCAATGACGTGGATAATCTAAAAGCCTATCTATACGGTACGGTCAGGCACAAATGCCTGAAATATCTCCGCCACGAAGAGGTAAAAAGACGCTACCAAAAATATATGCAAAGCGAGGCTCCGGATGAAACCAGAACTTACGAAGAACGTGTTCTTGAAGAAGAGGTTTACGCTCTCTTGATAAAAGCCATTCAGAACTTACCGGAACAATGCCAAAAAGTGTACTTGCTTGTTTTAGAAGGTAAAAGCAATCAAGAGATTGCCCATCAACTCCAACTAAACATCGAAACCGTCAAATCCCACAAGCAGGTCGGGAAAAAGTTGCTTTACGATCAACTGAAACACATTATTCCCGTCGGGATTCTCATTTTCTTGCTGGAATTTTAAACGGCTTCATCCCATTATTTGTGTTTGCCCGTTTACAATTTATTCTCTACCTTTGTTACTAATGACCCGGTTGCGAGCCTTCTTTGCCGATTTCCCCTATGAGTTAAATGCCTAGACAGAACGACATTATCAAGTCGTATTCTATCTCGTTTTCAAACTCATGGGACAGTTTGTAGATGCTGAAGTACGTAGTGCCACCGGACGGGCTGATGCCGTGGTTAAAACTCCCAAATACATCTATGTATTTGAATTCAAACTGGATGGCAGTACGGAACAAGCCCTGCAACAAATCGACAACAGGGGCTATTTGATCCCGTACACGGCAGACAGCCGACAACTTATGAAAGTCGGAGTTAATTTCAATGCCGAAAAAAGAAATATCGGGGAATGGAAGATTAAAAATGAATAACATACTCATCTTTACAAGAAAACACCTATCACCGTAATCACAATATTGCAATATTTTCAAAAATAATTCATTTTTGACTCACTCTTTTTTACGCTCAAGGGGACTTACTATCAAATGAGCGAAAAGATGAGTCAAAAAGAGAATAATATATTTCAGTTAGCCCGCATCATTGCAGCGTCTCTTAGAGGGAAAGCAAATGATGAAGAACAACGCACCTTGAGGGAATGGTTATCCGTATCCACAAGAAACAAAAAGATTTATGACGGATTCAAAGACGGAAAGCGTCTGGAACAAAAAATAGTCGAATCCCGACAGATCAATTGGGAGAAAGACTATCAACAATTCATCACTAAACGGCAACGCACCCGCAAGAACAGAAGGATAAAAACGATCATCCGTTACGCGGCAATACTTACTCTTCCGCTCGTAGCGGCAGGTATTTTTCTACTTCAAAAAAATGATCGGCAAGCCATCGTCTCTATTTCAGAAGTCATCAAGCCGGGAGAACACAAGGCAGTATTAATCACGGGCGGAGGCGAGCGAATCACGTTGTCGGATAGCACGTTATCCCCGATACAGGAACAAAACGGGATGATCGTGAACGTCATGAACAACAAGGTCTTCTATACTCTACCGGAAGATAGCTTATGCACACAAGAAAGCCCTATATTCAACACCTTGCAGATTCCCCGGGGCGGGGAATATTTCCTGACGCTTGCCGATGGCACGGAAGTATGGCTAAACGCCGAGACGGAAATCCGTTACCCGGTACAGTTTACAGGCAACAAACGTGTCGTTTACCTTGACGGGGAGGCTTATTTCACGGTAGCCCCGGACAAGAAGAAACCCTTCACGGTTGTCTCCACTCATGCCAGCGTGTCCGTGCTGGGAACACAATTCAACTTCCGAGCTTATCCCGACGAGCAGGACGTGCAGACCACTCTCGTTTCCGGTTCCGTGATCATGCAATCGGAAAAATACAAACAACAGATCAAGCTGGTCCCCGGCGAACAAGGCGTTCTGGAAAAGAGGTCCGCCAATCTCACGAAACAGGAAGTGAACACGTACCTCTACACGGCATGGAAAGACGGGCGTTTCGCTTTCCGTGATGCACGGTTGGAAGATCTGTTCAACATTCTAGCCCGCTGGTATGACCTCAGCGTCTTCTACCAGTCCCCGGAAGCCAAAGACATCCGGTTCACGGGTGACCTGAACAAAACCGATGATTTCAAATCCATATTAAAAATAATTGAACAAAATGAACGAGTGACATTTACAGTAAATCAACGCACAGTTTTTATTCAAGCGAAATAAAAAAGGCATCTGACGCTCGCAACATCAAATGCCCAAACTATTTTCTAGTTCTCATTAAAAACATTACAAATGTATGAAAAAAATGGACAAAAACAGCCATTCCTCGGGTGGATTATGGCAAAAACAAGTAAGAGTTATGAAATTATGCTTTATCTTGACATTTATCGGCATCATGCACCTTTCGGCAGCCACCTATTCACAAGATACTCGGCTGGACTTAAAGGTTAAGAATGCCTCTCTCGAAAGCGTGATGAACAACATTCGCACGCAATCGGAATACAGTTTTTTCTTCGACGACGCAGCCGTGAAAAAAATCTCTAATATCTCGCTGGATCTGAAGGGAGCCTCTATCGAGGAAGTGTTGACGACTTGCCTGAAAAACACGGGATTCTCGTTCCGGGTACTCGACAAGACGATCATTCTCTTCCGGGAACAGACGAAAGATGACAAAAAGAAATCGTATGTTATCGAGGGAAAAGTTGTGGACGAAAGCAATCGCCCCATGCCGGGTGTAACGGTACTGTTGGACAGCACGAGAGTTGGGACGGCCACGGATACATCAGGACGTTTCGTGCTACCGTTGCCGCAACCCAAGGGAACACTGGTTCTCTCGTTTATCGGTTACAAGACTCAGAAAGTAAAATACACCGACGGTAAATTAGTCATTGTAAAAATGCAATTAGACGTGTCAGGATTGGAAGAGGTGCAGGTGATTGCCTACGGTACACAAAAAAAACGCACGGTGGTCGGAGCCATCTCCACGTTGAAAGCCGACGAGATGAAGGAACTCCCCACCCATAGCTTGGAAAGTCTGTTACAAGGACACATGGCGGGCGTGGAAGTCAACAACATTTCCGGGGCTCCCGGTGGTGGCGGTTCCATCGTGGCTATCCGGGGATATAACTCCTTCTTCGTGAAAGGTGACGCTGGTAGTGAAACGAGTGCAGAAGGCGACGACCGGACATATGGTACACCGCTTTACGTGATTGATGGGGTACCCATGCAGGCATTTACCTCCCCAATCACGGGATCGAACACGTTGTCGGACATCGACCCTTCCATGATCGAATCCATCGAAGTATTGAAAGATGCGGCGTCTGCTGCTATCTACGGTTCACGTGCCGGAAACGGAGTCATCCTGATCACCACGAAAAAAGGACGCTCCGGGAAAGCCCAGTTCACGGCCAACGTGTCGTATTCTACCTCTTGGTTGCCGGCAACTCCCACTCAAAGCGGCGGTCAATTGGTTCGCCATTACAACATGAATGCCCTGCGCAACTCGGTACAACCGTACCAGAGAGCCGACGGGAAATGGGTTATGCCCACGTCTTACGAGGAAGTGTTCAATTATTCCGGAGATTCATACGCACCCATGTACAACTACTTCTTCGGCACTCCCGCCTCAGGACAAAATGCCTACGCTCTTCAAGACAGTTTGAACGAATTTTATAACAATTCCACGGATTGGTGGAGATACTCCTACCACACGGCAAACGTGTACAACGCAAACTTGCAAGCCAGCGGCGGAAGTGAAACGATGAACTACATGATCGGTGCCGGATATTACAAGGAAGAAGGAATCATGATCGGTAGTGACTTCGAACGTGTTAACGTCATTTCCAACGTATCGGCACATCCCGCAAAACGCCTGCAACTGAATAACCAGATAGCACTAACTTACAGTGACCGTAGCCGCGGAGGCAGAGGAAATAACGGGAAAAAAATAGAAGGAATTTCTGTCAATCCTCAAAGACAATCTTCCCTGTTACCGGGAAGTGGATATGTCAAAGAATATTTATTGGAAGAATTGAATTCCAACATCGAAAAAAATCAAAGTTACTCCTTGCGCTACAATCTCGTGTTGGATTACGAGTTTATCCGGGGATTGAACTTGCGGGTAACCGGCGGGGTTGACTACAATCAACAGAACCAGAATAACTTCTCACCAAGTAGTGCGGACAAGAATTATAACCGATCCTACACGAAAGGAACTATCTCGAAAAGTATTTCTATTCTGAACGAGAATCTGTTAACGTATGATTTCAAAATCAAACAGGATCATCATTTTAATATCCTGTTAGGTTTATCCTTCCAGAAAGACCAAAGTTATCTGAACCAAGGAGACGCAACAGACGGTCCCAACGACTATGTTCACTACGCCACCGGGAAATGGGGGGATGCAAATGGTTTGTTAAACCAAAACTATGGCAAAGACAAAGACATAAATCCGGTATGGGCACCTGCCACCTCTTTCAAATCCAGTCTCGAAGAGGAACGAATGAACAGTTATTTTGGTCGATTCAGATACAATTACAAGGAAAAATACATGCTGGAAGCAACCATTCGCCGGGACGGTTCGTCCGTGTTCGGGGAAAACGTGCGTTGGGCAACCTTCCCGTCTGTAGCGGCTGGATGGGCTTTCTCGGACGAAGCATTCATGAAGCCTCTGTACTGGCTGAGTTTTGGAAAGATCCGGGCTAGCTGGGGACGATCCGGGCAAAAATTTTCACAACGTTACCTTGCCCATGGATTAATGGCTCCTTCAGGCGAGACATTCCTCGGAGAACAAGGTATGGGGCCCGATCTCCAAGGTGGACTATTGAATCGGGATTTAAGCTGGGAGAAAACAGACCACTATGATTTCGGGCTGGACGTCAGTTTCCTGAACTATCGCCTGAAAATGACCCTAGATTACTATTACCGCTACACGAAAGGCCAATTGCAAAAAATCGACTTACCGGGAGACTGGAGTTACCAAACCTTCCAGTGGCAAAACGCCCTTGCCGTGTCAAACGAGGGGTTAGAACTAGAACTGACCGCAGATATTCTCCGGGAAACAGCTGTAAAATGGCGGATGAAATTGAATGTAAGCAAAAACTGGAACCGTTTCGAGAAAAGCAATAACGGACGCGACTTTCTGGGAAACATCATCGGGAAATCTTTGTACAATATCCGCACCTATAAGACAGACGGTTTTTACAATTCGATGGACGAACTCCAATATTATCCACAACCTCATGGTTTCCCCACACCACTTCGGACAACGATAGGCAGTATATTTTATCCCGGAACAAGGAAACTGGTTGACATGAATAATGACGGGGTGATCATGAAGAGCCTTGCAGACCAATATTACGCAGCCAGTCCTCTCCCTTTGGCACATGGCGGTTTTATCAACGAGATCAGGTGGAAACAGTTCGATTTGAACATTTTTTTCACGTATTCACTGGGAAGACATATACTCAAAGTGTACGATGACCTGTCTCTTCAACCAAACTCGGCAGGGGATGTAATCACCGCCGATGTCCGGAACGTTAACACGTGGATCGGTCCCGACAGTAAAAACGTGGATTATCCGCGTCCCATGATGTATCGTGTGGGAGAACAATACAGCGGCTACTATGATTGCGACATCGAGAAGGTAAACATGATTCGCCTGAAACAACTCACGCTGGGCTACAACCTGCACGAGAGAATTGTCAAGAAACTGGGGCTGACATCCGCACGCCTCTTCCTCACGGGAGAAAACTTGTTGCTGCTCACGAACTACTCCGGACTAGATCCGGAAATAGTAGACATCACCTCGGGAATAGACCAGTTACAATCTTACCCGTTACCGCGCAAATTCACCGTTGGACTGACCATTAATTTCTAAAGTCTATGATCATGAAAAAAATAATATTTATCATCCTATTCTTTCCCCTGTTTTCTTGCAACGATTGGCTGGAGGTTGAATCGGAGGTGTCCGTTACCTATCGCAACTATTTTCAAAACGAACAGGACATCGAGCAAATTTTTGCCACAATGTGCGGTGCAGAAAAGAAAATCTACTCTAACTGGGATACAGAACCCATGGCTTGGACTTCTTTATATTGTGATAATATTCCGGCTTCCATCGAAGGGTATCAAACCTTGAATCCCTCTCTATACGAAACGACTAAAATTAGTTGGAGTTCATATTATAATATCATTTATCTTGCCAATATGCTGGAGGAAAATCGGTACCGGTTTGAAAATGTGACCAAGGAACGGGCTGATTTCTGGATCGCACAAGCAAATTTCCTGAAAGGATTGATGTACTTCGAAATCGCCCGCCGCTGGGGAGAAGCACCGATAGCACCCGGCTCGGAGGATGCTAAAGAACTGGCCAAAAGCCCAGTAGACTCGGTACTGGCACAGGCCATCCGGGCAGCAGAGGCTGCCTTAATTCTGCCGACACATGACAAGCTAAAGGATGCAAAGGGAAACACAGTCAATAGCAGGCAATACGCCAGCCTCGGATCGGTACACACGTTACTCGCCAATATCTACGCATGGATGGGCGGTTTGTACGGAGACAACAAATACTGGGAAAAGGCAGAGCAGGAAGCGTCGTTCGTACTCGACGGCAAAGCGGGATCCTACGATCTGGTCAGTCTGAGCGATCTCGTGACGAAAACATTCGGCTCCCCACGCAACACTACCGAGGTAATTCATGCCATAGAGATAAACTCTCAGGATGAAGACAGATTTATGCAAGGTAAATTCACACATAACTACCCGGGGATGGCATTTATCACTTATCCGTATGCCTCAACAGATTACAAACTTGTCACATCACCAGATGGGACAGAAATGACACGTATCAAAGTTGAAACGATAATGGAATTGTATTCAGAACCGGAAGATCTACGCCTCAAAGAATTTTGGTATCGTCTCGGACAAAAAATCATCGTAAAAGAAGACGATCCGAGTACCCCCGAAGACGAATCTATATATGATGAACCTTCGGAATACGGTTTTATAAACAAATGGCGTGAAACGATCTTCTCCGTGAACCCGGACGTGAACGAAGGAGGCAGAAAACTTCTGGCCATGGACGGTAACATCATATATTGGCGATTGGCAGATTTGATCTTGTTACGGGCAGAATGTCGTGCCCATCTGGATATGGCAAATGCCGTGCAAGACCTTAACCGGGTACGTCAACGTGCCGGACTCGGAGGATACAAAGGAGCATTGGATAAAAAAACGCTATTGAGAGAGATTTTCAATGAACGTGACCGGGAATTATTCGGGGAAATCTGCCGCTATTTCGACGTGGTGAGAAACGGATATTTCCAAGAAATATTCAAGGGAAATTTCAAAACCTTAACCGACGAAGACATCAAGGACGGAGCCCTCTACCTTCCGGTCGGTGGTAATGCATATAGAAATAACACATTAATGAAACAAAATACCTATTGGTCATGGCATCTAGTACAATAATAAACACGCTCAAGGGAGTTGCCCTGTTACTCCTGATAAACTTGTGCTCTTGCACAGATTACAATTACATTGACGGGGGATTGGCAAAAGGGATTCACGATTGCACCATGTGGGAATATTTTGAACGTCAGACTGTAGATTGGGATTCCACCAGACTCATGATCGAACAAGCCGGAATGAAATCTTACTTCGACGGCAGTAGGCAGAATGAACAAATCACCTTTTTCGGGATCACCGACCTCGTGATCGTGCGATACATGCTAGGACATAACCGTCAGCTAGACGAAAACAAGGAGAAAGGATTACCGGTAGAAGAAAGTGATTACTGGCATAAAGTCAAGGATATTCCGGCAAGCACGTGCAAATCTATTCTGGAAAAAATGATTATTCCCCAACGTTTCATGTTGAAGGACGTACCCGCAGGTACCCGCCTGAAAACAAGTGACGGTTCTTTATATATCGAAGATAGAGGCACGGTACACCCGGCTTTGGAAGGGGAATTATTCGTGTGGATGGAGGCAGGAGACTACGGTGGAGTTCAGGATGCGGGAGAAAAAGGATTATATATCGCCCGTCGCCTGAATACATCCGGCAATTGGAGAATTGCTTCCACCGATATTCAAACAAATACAGGAGTGGTACACTCGATGGGTTATGATTTCAGCATTGAAAATTTTTAAAACAGAGAAACAATGAAAAATTTAATCTATATAATAGCCTTAGGCATTACATGGCTGTTCTCTGCCTGCCAGGATGTCACGGTTGGCTACTTGATCATGGACGAAAGTGCCGGGTACGCCAAAGACACGATGTATATCGTGACAAAAGCAGAGAACGAGTTGCAAAGATTGAAGAACATTAAAATCGTGGTCGGTCAAGAAGTCGAGAATGAACAAGACGAGCTACGGGCACAAATAGATGATATATACAATAGTGACGAATTTTGGGATGCAAGTGATGAGGCATACGCCGAAGCCGAAGCGAATAATCCTAATTTTTGGGATGATACAAAATATGCGGAACAAGTAGAGAAAGAATTAGCCGATCGTTTCGGGATCACTCCTCTCCAAGAAGCACTAGATAATGCAGAGGCTTTATTGAATAAAAATGCCATCGAAATGGGATACACCTCTTGGGCCATACTAGAAAAACAAGTCGAAGAGTATCAAAACAGAGTAGATTTCCAGTTGGTGTGGGCAACTTCCAACATCGAAGGAATTCAAGGAACAGAACCTCTAGTATACACGGTTATCAGCGTGAAAAGCGAAAAACCGGAGAACGCCGCCAAATTCATGAAATGTGTTCAAGCCGTGGGTAAAGGAATCATGTACGTTGACTATAACCCGGATGTCCCGGTTGGAACCTACACGGTAACCCTGCAAGTCGAAAACGAGGGTAGAACCAGAATTTTGAAAGACGTGTTCACGTTTGTACTAAAGGATGTTCCCACCGAAGACCCTCTACCGGAAATCCCGGAAGAACCGGAATGGCCGGATGAATATTAACCAGAAAAAACATTAGTCAAAGGATATAAAGTCAAAAGGATATCAGACAAAAGCACGAAGAGGCGTTGACTTTATATCCTTTGACTTCAAGGGAAGAATTTACGGACAAGTTTCAATTCCCCCTTCAATACATTAATTTTTATAACATGAGAAAAACATTTTACTTGATGGTATTCCTGACTTTAGGAATACTGGGAAACCTTTCGGCTCAAATGCAACTATTTAAGGGTACGTTTGACGAGGCAATGAATAAAGCAAGACAAGAGAAAAAAGATTTATTCGTGGACTTTTATGCGAACTGGTGCGGACCTTGCAAGGCAATGGCCAGCGAGGTATTCCCGAATGCGAAAGTCGGGGAGTATTTTAACGCTCATTTCGTGTGCGTGCAAGTGGACGTAGAAGCCAAAGAGAACAAGGAACTGGCAAAAAAATACAACGTGACGGCATTACCGACGATGGCTTTCATTGGCCGTGACGGGAAAGAACTGCGCCGGGTGCAAGGAGCCGTTCCTCCCGATGCGTTAATCAAAGAGGCTCGAATCGCCACGGGCGAAGAGTTGAGTTTCGAACAACTGTACGAGCAATACAAAAAGAAAAAGAACAATTTTGATATTCAACAACAATTATTGTTGGAAGGACCGATGTTTATCGCCACGCAAGAAGGGTACGACCGTCAGAAATGGGGAACCCGCATGGACGGACTTTTCCCGGATTACGTGAAAAACAAGAAAATAGAGAATATGGCAAATGGAGGGGATTTCATGATCCTGACCATGTACCACCGCTCGACTTCCAAAGAGGACCCCATCTTTGATTATATCGCCAACAATTTCGATAAATTCGCGAAAGGTGTCGGGAAAGACGTGAATAGCGACGGGAAGGCCGAGGTGGCACACTACTTAATCTCCATGAACAACAGTTATATCATCCAGCTCTGCAAAAAAGGAGACATCAACTATAAAAAACGGTTAGCCCGGGTAAACGGAGACTTGAAAGACGCCTATGCGGGAATTTCCTTCGGATCGCTACCCGTGCTGGATGCTATCACGTTATTGGCCGATGCCACATATAGCCTATATCGACACGACGAGAATACATTCTTTGATAAAATGAATGCTTACTTTATTGGCAAAGGGGATTCCACCACGTTCAGTGATTACGCTCAACCGCTGGAAGACATCGCCGTTGTATCGGAAGGTAAAATGTCGGAAAACGCTTACAGTAAATGTATCCCGTGGATCACAAAAGCATTAACGTTCAAAATGCCGGTAGAAACCCGTGCCCGGTTGTTGATGATGATGGGCGATTGTTTGAAGAACACGGGCAACACCGCAAAAGCAAAACAATCCTATAACCAAGCCTTCATCGTGAGTGCTGAGATCGAGAACAAAATGATGATGAAACAATTACAACAAGTTATACAACAATCGTTACAAGGTTTATGAAAAACATACTACTCCTTATTATTATAAGTATCCAAATACCGAGGCTCCTGCACGCACAGGACTCCCCTTCAATTTTCCGACACGGAAAACTGGAAAATGGGTTAACCTATTACGTTCGCCATACAAACCTTCAACCGGGAAAAGCTGATTTCTACCTTGTACAGAACGTGGGAGCCCTCATGGAGGACGATAACCAAAACGGACTGGCTCATTTCTTGGAACACATGGCCTTCAACGGTAGCGAGAGCTTCAAAGAAGGGATTCCTAATTTCCTGAAACGTCACGGTGTCACCCAGTTTAACGCCCACACGGGACAAGACGAAACAGTGTATTACATGACAAACGTGCCGACAAACAACAAGGAACTCGTGGATTCCTGCATTATCGTGATGAAAGATTGGTCGGGTTTCCTATTACTCAAACCGGACGAAATCGACAAGGAACGGGGTGTCATTCAGGAAGAACGTCGGATGCGTAGAAACTTGGGAACCCGCCTGAAAGAACAGACGGACGCCCACGTGTACAATCACAGCAAGTACGCCACGCACGATATTATCGGTAGCGAAGAAATCCTGAAGAACTTCACGCCCGAAGAGTTACGGGCCTATTACAACGATTTCTATCGCCCGGATTTACAAGCCGTAATCGTGGTCGGAGACGTGGATGCCGCCAAGATAGAAGCGGAAATTCAGCGTCTTTTCAACCCGATCCCGAAGCGAGTAAACCCGAAGCCCCGGTTAGTGTACGAAATTCAAGACAACGCATTCCCCCTCTACGCAAAAGCCTTCGACAAGGAGATGACCGAAGCGTCAATGACTTTACTCAAGCGAGTGAAACAAAATCCCCCGGCATCCCTGAAAGAGATGATGAAACAAAACCTGATCAACCGGTTCTATAACCAGATCATGGAGAAATACCTGAGGAAGTATGTTGAAACTCAAAATCCATCATTTCTAGAGACGATGGTCGGCTTCGGCGGATTAGTGCGGAATTACGACCGATGGAACATTTACATACAAGCCTATCCTCACAAGGAACGACAGGCTTTAAAAGAACTGATGGAAGAGATTGAACGCATCCACCAATACGCCATCAACGACAAAGAGGTCAAAGAGCAGGTGAATGCTTATCTTTCCGGGCTGGACGAAACGGAAAAAAACAAAGACAAGTTCCCTAACGAGGTCTACGTGCAAATGTACCAGAACAATTTTCTGGAAGGGAAACCCCTCACGAGTATAGAAGAAGATATTGCCCTCTCTCGAGAAATATTATCCGGGCTCACGACAAAAGATGTTCAGGATTGGATCGCGTCATGGAATAGCGATTCCAAAAACTGGGTGTTCATCATGCAAGGGAATGACCCGGACTACGATTTCCCGACACAAGAGGAAATCTTAAATATCATACAAGAAGCCCGGCATAAAAAACTTTCCAGTCATGCAGAGGAAGTCAAAGCAGTACCTCTAATCGATTTCGAGATTAAAAGCGGTAGCATTGTGAAAACCAAGAAAATCAAGATGCTGGATGCAGAGGAGTGGACACTCTCTAACGGCTGTAAAGTGTACTACAAATTCAGTGACCAAGACGGGATGAAAGTAAGCTTACTGGGAGAAAGTGCCGGAGGCCAGTCACTACTCCCCGTCGAAGACCTGCCTTCAGCCACGGCATTATCAACACTGATAATGTATTCCGGACTATACAAGCATAACACGGAAATGATGCAGGCCATCCTGAAAGGTCACCATATTATGCCCAATATCACGTTAGGAGAAACCTTTGAAGGCGTAAGCGGGGTATGTGATAATAACGAGACAGAAATGCTATTCCAAATCATTTACCTGTTCTTCGAGCATCCCCGATTCGACCGGAATGATTTCGACAAATACGTGTACATGAATAAGCTACAAGTTGAAAACACGCCCCGCACGGTAAACGACACCATCAGCGAACAGATGCAGCAACTCCGCGTGAAAGAGTCTCCCCGGTTATGGAAAGCGGACAGCAAATTCTACGATGCCATGAATTACGACAAGATGGTCGCTATTTACAAGGATCGTTTTCAAGATGCTTCCGATTTCACATTCTACCTAACCGGAAATATCCAACGGGAAGAAGCTCAAGCTCTCGTGGCAAAATATCTGGGTGCCATCCCCTCTACTTACCGGAAAGAGAAAGCCGTACATTATGACCTGCAAAAAAAGGGTTCCATAACAGAAACCATTGTAGCAAATATTCCGGACAACAAATACATGACGAATATAGAATACAGAAATTCGCTGAAGCTAAAGCCTGTCGAGAATCTGGCCATTGACGTGATTCGTTTCGCACTTTCCAACCGTTACCACGAAATTATCCGGGAAGATGAAGGCGGAGCCTACGGTGTAAACGTCGGGGCAGCCTACGAGAATGCCCCGAAACCGGCACAAATGATTTCCGTTAACTTTCAGAGCAACACGGAGAAAGGTGACCAGATGCGAGCCATCGTGCATGAACAGATCGACAAGCTCATTGCCGAAGGTGTGAGCGAGGACGACGTGAACGACATGATACTGATGATGAAAAAAGGACGTGCCGGGGTACTGGAAAACCGGGGCAACGCCCATTGGCAGGAAGCATTACGGTATTACGTGCAAACAGGAAAGGACCTTGACTCTCCCGACTTGTTCGAAAAACCACTGGAAAAACTAAACCCGAAAATAGTACAAGAAGTCGCCCGGAAATTCTTCGCAACAGCTGAATGTATCGACATCGTAGTGAGATCCAAATAAGGTGCAATTTTAATTTTCTCAACAGAGGGGCCTACAAAAGCTCCTCTGTTTTCTTTTTCCCTCGGGCATTAAGCCGAAAACTCATCACGGTCAAATCATCCGATTGTTCCGCATTCCCGACAAAACGTTTCACATCCCCGACCACTTTATCCACCATTTGCCGTGGCGCAAGTCTGGGATGACCTGCCACCAAGTTAAATAACCGATCTATCTTATAAAATTTAGATCGTTCATTTTGAGCTTCCGATACCCCATCTGTGTACAAAAGCAACTGAGAACCCGGAGCAAAATAGCACTCCTGTTCCTCGTAATCATAATCAGAAGTAACACCCAAAGGTAAATTATCCGCAGTCTTGAAGAAAGACACGGTTCCATCCGGGGCAATCAATAACGGGTAAGGATGTCCCGCATTACAAAATCTCAGACGATTCGTGTTCAGATTCAACACCCCGGCAAAAAAAGTAATAAACATACTCGTGTTCCCGGTCCGAATCAAGCTTTGGTTCATCAAATTCATGATATAATTCAAAGAAGTATCCCGCAGGGCCAAAGATCGCATCTGGCTGATCGTGGTTGCCATAAACAAGGAGGCAGGAACTCCTTTCCCCGAAACGTCCCCAATAGCGAAACCAAACTCATCCTCGTTCAGCATCAAATAATCATATAAATCCCCTCCTACCTGACGAGCCGGATGCAACACGGCATGAATATCAATACATTCGGCTCCAAAGGTGGGGACAAATTGTTTCGGAACCATTCCCAATTGAATATCATGGGCAATACGCAACTCACTCTCGATCTTTTCATTCGCTGTCGTCGTCTGGCGCAACTGGTCCACGTACTCCGTCAATTGTTGTTGCATGAAAAGAAACGATTCGTACAACTCACCTAATTCATCCTTAGACCGAATACGTGGCAACGGAGTGTTAAAGTTTCCTCGGGCCACATCTCGGGCTGAAGCAGCAAATATCGTCAGTGGTTTTGTGATTCGTCGTACAGCCACAAAACAAATAAAATAAACAAATAACAACAACAGGACAAAGCCAATCAGCAGATACATATTAAATTTGCTCAACTTACCAAACACCTGATCGTATGGACAAATTACCGCCATGTACCAATCAGTTGCCACTACCGGCGTGTAATACACATAGGACAGAACTCCCCCATCGTCCACGATGATACTACCACTTTTCCCGGCTGCCATCTCGTTTACCAGAATAGTAACATTCGTATCCCGTGCCTCTTTTGCCGTTTCGAACATATTTTGACCAATCATCACCTCCCCTTCCCTACGCAAGATATAACGTCCCTGTTTGTCAATAACCACGGTATAACTACCCTTGTAAGGCTTGATCGAATCGACCAGATCGCGCAACCATCGATTGGTTAAATCCACGGATAAAATACCAATTAGTTCATTCTTTTCCCCATGAACCGGGACCGCGTAAGACGTCGTGATCACATCCGGATCTCCCGCATCCCGATAGGGCTTACTCCAGTATCGGTGTTCCCTCGCACCTTTGTACCAGCCTTTCTCAAAATAATTGTAATCTTCACTCCCTACTTGAATGGTCTTCACGGAATCTCCGACCATATAAGAATAAGGTGCAAAATAATGTCCCTTTTCCGGAAAATAGTAAGGTTCAAAAGCGATCGCGCAACCAAAAATCTCCGGGTTATCTTTTACAATCCGCCGAGTGATACCAAACAAAGAATCCGGCTCCTTTACATATTCAACGATCATCCATCCCAGATTTTCAGGAATCTTTTCCACCTTACTCAACAACGCACTCACGCGCAAATTCGCCTGATCAGCCATACTTTCAATCTTATCCTCGGCCTCCTGCGACAACGTTTCCGTTGAGTAATGATAAAATACGCCCACTAAAACAAAAGAAAGAATTGTAATGAACGAAATCACATACAAACTCAATTTAGCAGGAAAAGATTTTTTATATCGATCAAACATAACAATTAACAATTGATGAGAAGTTCCTTTTTATACCCGTCATAATAAACCACGAATATACAAAAAAACTATAAAACAAGTACAAAAAGTAATTATTCGAATCTCTTTTTTCCAAGTGATTCCAGCTAACAAGCTCCATTAGTAGAGAATAGGAAAAATAAACCCGAAAAAGAATTTATAAACACGCAGACTTCTCATTCGAAATATTTGCTCTTATTAAATATTAATATTAATTTAGTCGCGAATTACAAACGAAAACGTTTTAAATATTTAGTAGATGTACAAGCCATCAGAATATTATTTCGTTTTAGCCTACATCGTGGGCGTACTTAAATTGTTCGGGGGACTATGAAAATTCCGCCGGAATAATTTCAGGCATCTTTTGGCAACACATCACGTTGCTCTCTTTTAAGCAAAACAAACAACTTAAATCAATAATCTTTTAATTATGCAAAAACAACTATTATTAGGTGTTGAAGCTATTGCACAAGGTGCTATAGACGGAGGTATATCCGGCGTGTTCGCGTACCCGGGAACCCCTTCAACAGAGATCACGGAATACATTCAGGAATCGAAACAGGCTATCGCCCGTAACGTTCACCGGATGTGGTCTGCAAACGAAAAAACTGCCATGGAAACCGCATTGGGAATGTCCTATGCGGGAAAAAGAGCCTTGGTATGTATGAAACACGTGGGAATGAACGTGGCTGCAGACTGTTTCATGAACGCTGCAATTACCGGGGCCAACGGAGGTATGGTTGTTATCGCTGCCGATGACCCATCCATGCACTCTTCTCAGAACGAGCAGGATTCACGCGTGTACGGTAAATTTGCCTTAATTCCGATCATGGAACCCTCTAACCAACAAGAGGCATACGACATGACCCGCTACGCATTCGACCTGTCAGAGCAAATGGGAACTCCCGTGTTATTAAGAATCACGACTCGTCTGGCACACTCTCGTTCCGGTGTTGAACCAAGAGAGGCTAAAGCCGAAAATGAAATGCGTTTACCGGAAGACAAACGTCAATTCGTGTTACTTCCCGCTATCGCTAAAAAAAGATATAAATTATTACTAGAGAAACAAACCGCTTTCGAAGAGGCATCTGATAACTCTTCTTTCAACCAATACATTGACGGGGCTGACAAATCAATGGGTATCGTCGCTTGCGGTATCGGTTACAACTACCTGATGGAAGTGTTCGGTGGAAACTGTCCTTACCCGGTAGTCAAAGTAAGCCAATATCCTCTTCCGAGAAAGATGATCACCAAGTTGGCAGAAAGCACTGAAAAATTGCTCGTTTTAGAAGAAGGCTACCCGATCATTGAAGAAGCATTGAAAGGTTACCTTGAAAAAGAATGTGTACTCGGACGTTTGGACGGCACGCTCCCCAGAGACGGAGAGTTGAATCCGGATCACGTGGCGAAAGCATTCGGATTACCTTCTATCGAAGGATCGCCTGTACCGGAAATCGTGGCACCTCGTCCACCAGCCCTTTGCGTGGGATGTAGCCACAGAGACGTGTACACCGCATTGAATGCTGTTGTTGCCGAATACCCGAATGCACGTGTATTCTCTGACATCGGTTGTTATACTTTAGGAGCCCTTCCTCCATTCCAAGCGATCAACTCTTGCGTGGACATGGGAGCATCCATCACCATGGCAAAAGGTGCTGCTGACGCTGGATTATACCCGGCTGTATCCGTTATCGGAGACTCCACGTTCACTCACTCCGGCATGACCGGGTTACTGGATGCTGTAAACGAAAAAGCCAATATCACGATTATCATTTCCGACAATGAATCCATCTCCATGACCGGAGGTCAGGAATCTTCAGCATTAGGACACTTGGAATCTATCTGTCGCGGTATTGGTGTTGAACCGGAACATATCCGTGTTCTACTTCCCGTACCGAAAAATCACGATGAATTATGCAAGATCATCCGTGACGAGATCGAATACAAGGGTGTATCCGTGATCATCCCGAGAAGAGTTTGTATCCAGAAAGCTGCAAGAGACGCTAAGAAAAAGAAAAAATAAATTGATTCAATGATCAATTTAAAATCTAAAACTTAAAATTTAAAATTATGAAGACAGATATTATATTAGCGGGTGTAGGTGGACAGGGAATCCTTTCTATCGCAGCAGCATTGGGGTCTGCCGCCCTCAACAATAACCTGTACATGAAACAAGCCGAGACTCACGGAATGAGTCAACGCGGGGGGGATGTGCAGTCTTTCATGAGAATCTCCGACAAACCGATTTTCTCTGACCTGATCGCCAAAGGAACAGCCGATATTATCCTTTCAGTTGAACCGATGGAAGCATTACGTTACCTTCCCTACTTGAAACAAGGAGGTTACGTGGTAACCAACGCCACTCCGTTCATTAATATTCCGAACTATCCGGAAGTAGAAACCTTGATGGCCACGTTGAAAGCCCTTCCTCATCAAGTAATCATTGACGCTGACAGCATCGCTAAAGAGGCTGCAGGCAACGTACGTGCCAGCAACTTCGTGATGATGGGTGCCGGTTCTCCTTTCATCGAAATTCCTTTTGAATACTTAGAAAAAGGCATCATGGCTATTTTCGAACGTAAAGGTGCCGATGTGGTAGAAATGAACTTGAAGGCATTACGTGCCGGACGTGAATTCGCACAAAATTACATTAAATAATCGGATCTGGGGGAGTCTCCTTTATTAAGGAGTTCCCCTATTTTTCTTCTCATACTTTCCTCGCAATATTAATTCTCGGATATTTTATCCAAAATAATCCATAAAATGCAAACAAAAAAGAAGCTTTAAGCGTTTAATTTATAATTAAACTTTTAAAATTAAGGCTATGACCGAGGATTATGAATTAAAAGATGACGTACATCGGCAACAATACGAATTTCGTATCGGGAACTATACACCGAAAATCGAATATATAAAATCAATCAACGGAGAGATATACCTTACCCACACAGAAGTTCCACGAGAACTGGAAGGGAAAGGGATAGGCAGTCAACTAGTTGAAAAAACACTACAAGACATCGAACGTCAAGGACTTCGACTCGTTCCGCTTTGTCCTTTCGTGGCAGCTTATATCAAGAAACACCCCGAATGGAGACGCATCGTGATGAAAGGCATTAATATAAAATAACCACACATGGATAAGAAAATTGAATATACAAACGGAGAGCTAACCATTATCTGGCAACCGGGTTTATGCCAACACGCCGGAGTATGCGTGAAAATGTTACCCAAGGTATACAATCCTAAAGAAAGACCTTGGGTCAAAATCGAGAACGCCACAACGGCAGAATTAATCGAACAAATTAACAAATGTCCCTCTAGAGCATTGAGTTACAGAATGAATAAGTAGTGAAAGTCGCCGAATTCGGCGACTTTTATTTTTTCCTTTTCCACAAATAGCAAACAATAAATATCAACAAGAAACAAAGCACGATAGTTGCCCCCGAAGGTAATTTCAGTGCTGCCGAAGTAAACAAGCCGATAACCGAACCGGCACAACTGATAATCGTTGCCCACACGAGCTGTTTCGTGAAATTCTTATGAAACATCCCGGCAATAGCCTGTGGCATGGTGAGGTACGAAATCACGAGAATGATTCCCGCTAGTTTCATACACAACACGATACACAAAGCGATCAATGCCGTAATTCCGATTTCCAGACCATTCAACGCGACGAAATGTGTCCGGCTGTATTCTTTATCAAAAGCGATATAAAATAAAGGACGATAAAATTTAGCAAAGAACACGATGATCACCAAACACAACAAAAGCGAGAGAATAACCTGTTCCCCCGTCACCGTGAGGATATTACCAAACAGGTAAGATAACAAATTAGGAGCATACCCCGGTGTCAGATAAATAAACAACACCCCGATGGCCATACCCGCAGACCAGAATATCCCGATCAGGGAATCTTCCTTAAATCGCTTGTTATCCGAAAGATATAGAATACAAAAAGCGGCAGCCAAAGCAAATACAGCCGCCCCAAAAAGAGGCGATAGTCCTAGGAAATAGGCTAATCCCAATCCCCCGAAAGAAGCGTGTGTAATTCCCCCACTAATAAAGACCATCCGTTTCGCCACGATATAAGTCCCAATCAATCCACAACTCACACCTATCAGAATCGTACACAACAGTGCATTCTGGAAAAAAGTATATTCTAATAATTCAAACACCTTATTAATTTTAGATTTAATGATTTTAGATTGAAAAAACAATCAATCTAGTGCTTCACTTTCAATTTTCAATTCTCCATTTTCAATTGTACGATCGTGTTTCAACAACACCCGATGAGGTACCGTACCGTGAGAGATCAATTCAATCGGACAATTATACAATTTCAATTGTTCCGGCGTGATCAGATTTGATTCATGGTAATGCAAGCCACCATTCACGCAGGCTATCGTCTTCACATAAGAGCAGATCGTTCCCAAATCATGAGAAACCATCACGATACTCATCGTCTTATTCAACTCGCCCAGCACGGAATAAAACTCATTCTCGAAATTCGCATCCACGTAAGTCGAAGGTTCATCCAAAATCAGAATCTTCGGGGAAGAAATAATAGCCCGACACAAGAACACCCGTTGCATCTGTCCCCCGGAAAGCTCTCCTATCGGACGATTCCCGAATCCTCCCATCCCGTATGTTTCTAAAAGCTCATCCACCTTTTCCCGATCAGCCTTCGTGTAGTCCTTAAAAATCCCCTTCTCCGACATCAAACCGGACAAGACGACCTCTTTTACACTAATCGGAAATCTCGCATCAAAACGACTGTTCTGAGGCAAATAACCAAACAAAGATTGTTTGGAAACATGATAAACAATTTCACCAGAGAAAGGTTTCAGCAATCCCAAAATCACCTTCAATAAAGTTGTTTTCCCTCCCCCGTTCGGTCCAATGATCCCGATAAAATCATGTTCCCGAATGGAAAGATTCACATCCCGCAACACGACCGTATGCTCGTATCCGGCCGTAATCCCTTTTAACTCCAGAAGTTCATTCATCCTTCTATTTCATTTTCTGTTCAATGATCTTCAATAAAGAACACATTTCGGCTTTCCAATCCGAACTCAGCGGGTCTATGGCAATCACCTCACCATCTATCTCCTTGGCAATAGCCTTAGCATTAGCCACGTCAAATTGATTCTGAATGAAAACAATCTTTATTCCTTTAGCCCGACAAGTATCAATCACCGCTTTCAAATGAGAAGGATTCGGTTCCTTTCCCTCATCTTCAATAGAGATTTGTTCCATCCCGTAATCCTTGGCAAAATAAGTCAGCGCCGGATGATAAATCAAAAAAGTTTTATTCTCTTTTTCCGGGATAATCCGACGGGCAGCCTGATCAATACTGTCTATCTCTACACGAAACTGGCGATAGTTCTTTTCAAACGTCTCCCGCTGATCGGGGAACTTAGCCGCCAACACATCCAATATCGTGCGAGCCATCATCTCTGCATACCGGGGAGACATCCACACGTGAGGATCAAAATTCCCTTCATGCGAACCATGATCGTGCTGATGCCCATGTCCATGGTCATGATTACAAGCTCCTTGTTCCAAATCCATCCCGACAGATTGCTTCACGAGCAACATATTTTTCTGCGTTTCCAGAAAAGGATACAGATTACTCAACTCGAAAGGCAGATATCCCACCGCAAAATAAATGGAACTATTGTGCAAAGCCTTCAATTGCTCCGTACTCAAATCACTCACCGCAGGATTCGCCCCCGGTGGGATCATCACGTTCACCTTCACGTAATCCCCCGCAATTCTCTCCACGAAATAACGCTGTGGCAAAATACTCACGCTAATCGTTCTCTCCTTGTCTTTATTCTCCCCACAAGCCGTTAACAAGGCCATCAAAACAACTATAATTCCTATTTTCATTATATTGGATATATCAAATTCTTCTCCTCGATCACGTCTAACACTTCGGAAAGATATTTTGCAGCCTCGTATTTTGCCATGGGTAAATTGTGCAACAAATAATTACCGCAATCTTTAGCGGCAACACCGGGGACTTCTCCCTCGAAATCCCGGATAAAACGGAAGGTTTCCCGCATTAGCTCCACGATGTCACGGGACTCCAAGTCGCCTTTCATCAAAAAGTAATTTCCCGTACAGCATCCCATTGGTCCCCAAAACACGATCTTGTCACCCCACTCCTTATGATTGCGCAAATAAGTCGCTGCCAGATGCTCTATCGTATGTAACTCCCCCTGTCCCAACACGGGTTCCCGGTTCGGTTCCTTCATGCGTACATCAAACGTCGTGACCACCTGATCACCTAAATAGTCTTTACGGGAAACATAAATTCCCCTCAACAAACGCAGGTGATCAATCGTAAAACTCGGTATTTTTTCCATGCTTTAAATTTTATTCTTCTGATAAGGCTTTGATCAACACTTTAATCATTTCAAAAGAACGTTTAGGTGCCTCTTCCCAAAAATTCAAATATTGTTTGTAATGATCTTTTACCCCGGGAGTATCACTGATAATACGATAGCTCAAGAATGGAACCCCGCACATATAGCAAACCTGTGCAATGGCACACGATTCCATGTCTACCGCCATTCCTTCCGGAAAACGTTTTTTGATCTCCGTCAACTCCTCTTTATCGGTAATAAACTTATCCCCGCTACATATCATACCTCCGTAAACATTACCATCATGAGCAACAGATAATGCCAATTTACACAGCTCCTTATCCGAAACGAAACGAGCCGGCAAACCTTGCACCTGACCATATTCATTTCCATCCCCACACCACACGTCATGATAAACCATATTCTCGCCCACGACAATATCCATCACTTGGGTCAAAGGATCTATCCCTCCCGCAACTCCGGTATTGACAATAATATCCGGTGCATAACGCTGTATCATTTCCATCGTACCGACGGCTGCACACACCTTTCCAATGCCGCACTTAGCCAAAACAACTTCCACGTCTCCGATGTGTCCTTCCGTGAAAAGAAGCCCGCGAACAGGTTCTTCTTTTGTCTGTTCCAATAATGATTTCACCAGTCCATATTCGGATGTCATGGCCACAATTATTCCGATCCTTCTCATATAACTCTATTGAAAAAATGGATTCATTCTTTTTTCTTCCCCGATCGTCGAGAATCCTCCATGTCCGGGAATAACACGAACATCATCGGGTAATACAAACAATTTTTCCCGGATACCATTCAACAACTGATTCATATCCCCGCCCGGCAAATCAGCCCGGCCGATACTCCCCTGAAACAAAACATCCCCGGCAATCAGTAATCTATCCTTTTCACTATAAAAGCAAAGCCCTCCCGGAGAGTGTCCCGGTACATGTATCACCTTCAATTCCGAATGACCGAACTTCACGACATCCCCATCTTTCAGGTATTCCCCCAAAGCCGGTGGCGGGGTAATTCCTTTCACACCTAACATAGCCGCATACCTTTCGGCATCCTCTACCCAAAACGAATCCGCCTCATGCGCCCGGGCTGATAGCCCAAACTCATCCAGCATGAAATTATTCCCGAAAATATGATCGATATGCAAATGTGTATTTAACAATGCTACCGGTGTCAACTGATTCTCCGCTAAAAAACTCTTCAAACGTTGTCCTTCTTCTTTCGAAAAACAACCGCAATCAATCACCACGGCTTCCCCTGTCTCGTCATACAACACGATCGTGTTCTCCTGCCATGGATTATTTGTAAATACTTTAATTTTCATCTGATATGAATTTTAACCCCACAAATATACTAAAAAAAGAAGTGGATCAAAAAGGCTTTTGATCCACTTCTTTTTTATAAAGTTTGTAAACAAATCGTCAGATTTTCAGCGTATCGAATCCCCGACCATAAACCCCCATAACAGTGTTCATCGTCAAGAACGCATCCGGATCTGCCATCTTCGTTACACGCATAATATTTTGCATCTCGCTCTTACGGGCAACCACGATCAACATCTTACGCGCCTCTCCCGTATACCATCCCTGACAATCCACCACGGTAACACCGCGTCGTAAATCCCGGATAATGGAATTCGCCACATCCTCGTATTTTTGAGAAAATATAAGGAATTGTACCGATTGCATCTGTCCAGTAAATACCAAATCAATCGTGTAGGAGTTAACCCCCATCACCACGTAACCATAGATAATAGTGGCTATTTTTGCCGTGGGATCTATCGCCGTATCCTCCCCGATAAAATAACTACACCCGATGATAAACACATCGATGTACATGATAATTTTACCCGGACTGATATTACGGTACTTATTGATAATCATGGCAACAATGTCCGTACCGGCCGTACTTCCCCCGTTTACCAGAGAAATACCGATACCCGCACCACACATGATACCGGAAATCACAGCACACATGAATTTATCTTCCAGCAGAGGTTCGTGTATCAGGTTCTGAAACACACTCAACAGGAAAGAACTCATGAAAATAGCATAAATCGTCTTAAACCCGAAACGAGGTCCCAGAATCTTGATAGCAATTGCCACCAACAAAAAGTTGATCACGAAATAACTATACCCGATCGGGATCACCTCTCCGGAAAGGAAATAAATAATTGTTGAAATACCGGTCACTCCACCACCGACCATACGATGCGGAGCCAAAAATGCCGTCACGGCAAACGTGTATATCAACAAACCGAACGTGATCAACAGATACGCCCGGATTTCACTCATCAACTTCTCCTTTGTAACTTTCATCACATTAATTATTTTGTTTTGCCCACGTATCCTTCAAACCAACAGTCCGGTTAAACACCAGCGCTCCCGGCTTGGAATCTTTATCCACGCAGAAATATCCCAAACGTTGGAACTGGAAACGGTCACCTTCTTTCGCCTCCTTCAAACTCGGCTCCAACTTACATCCCGTCAAAACTTTCAATGAGTTTTCATTCAAAAATTCCTTGAAATCAATATCTTTATGTCCGGCAGGATCCGGATCTTTAAACAATCGATCATACAAACGCACTTCCGCCTCGATAGCATCCGGAGCTGACACCCAATGCAAAGTACCTTTCACCTTCCGGTTACTTGCCGATCCGGTACCGCTACGGGTATCCGCATCATACGTACAATGAATTGTCGTGATATTTCCCTCCGCATCCTTCTCCACGCTCTCACACTTCACGATATAAGCCCCTTTCAAGCGCACCTCGTTACCCAAAGTCATCCGGAAGAATTTCTTCGGAGCATCCTCCATGAAATCATCCCGTTCGATATATAGTTCACGAGAGAAAGGAACCATTCTCGTTCCGGCCGTTTCGTCTTCCGGATTGTTCTCGATCTCCACGGTCTCCGTTTGTCCTTCCGGGTAATTATCAATCACCACCCGAACCGGGTCCAACACGGCCATCACGCGGGGAGCGATCTTATTCAAATGCTCCCGAACACAGAATTCCAATAAAGCCATATCCACCACGATCTCCCGACGGGCAACACCCACCTTTTCTGCGAAATTACGGATAGATTCAGGAGTATATCCGGCACGTCTCAACCCGGTAATCGTCGGCATACGGGGATCATCCCAACCGGCCACGATTCCTTTTTGCACGAGCTCCAGCAAACGACGTTTACTCATCACCGTGTAACTCAAATTACGACGGGCAAATTCAATCTGACGGGGACGATACTCCGTGTCAATCAACTGATCCAAGAACCAGTTGTACAAAGGACGGTGAACTTCAAATTCCAACGTACAGATAGAATGCGTAATACCTTCCAGATAATCGCTCTGACCATGCGTGAAATCATACATCGGGTAAATACACCATTTATCCCCGGTTCTGTGATGAGCCACGTGCATAATACGGTACATGATCGGGTCACGCATCAACATATTAGAAGATGCCATATCTATTTTTGCCCGCAGAACTTTCTCTCCGGCTTGGAACTCACCGTTTTTCATCCGGCGGAATAAATCCAAGTTCTCTTCCGGCGTCCGATCCCGGTAAGGGCTATTCACTCCGGGTTCCGTGGGAGTCATACGTTGAGCGCTGATCACCTCTGCCGGCTGATCGTCCACGTAAGCCTTCCCCTCCAGAATCAATTTTTCAGCCCAATCATATAACTGTTGAAAATAATCAGATGCGAAATGCGGTTCTCCTTCCCATTGGAAACCTAACCACTGAATATCTTGTTGTATGGAATCAATATATTCGACATCCTCTTTCGAGGGATTAGTGTCATCAAAACGCAGGTTACATTTTCCATGGTATTCGGTTGCCAATCCGAAGTTCAAGCATATAGAAGTTGCATGCCCGATATGCAGGTACCCGTTCGGTTCCGGCGGAAAGCGAGTATGTACCCGACCGCCATTCTTTCCCTCGGCCAACTCCTCTTCAATAATCTGTTCGATGAAGTTTAATGATTTACCTTCACCTTCTTCTTCCACGAGATGATTTTTATCCATACTAAAATTATTATAACATATTCGACGCGAAGGTAATTAATTTATGAGAGTTTTAAAAGTTTCTGTATATTTGCAGGCCATGAAAAATATATTTTATACCATAATATGCTGTCTGATTTCACTCACGTCATTAGCCCAGAGTGATTTTGGCTACGGGAATCCGGATGGAATGGATCCCCAAGACGAAGGAATGCAACGCGATTCCACGAAAGAACAACGTTACGTTCCGCATTATCGGCTAACTTGGAAATGGGTACATGACGGGGTATATCAGAAATTTTACCAGCTTGACACGCTTCAAGACGGTTTACAAAACACGAACTTGATATTCAAGCACAGTGTTTCCAATACATATTTGGGAAACTTCCCGGCTCCTTATGTATCAGACATCTATATCCTGCGTCCGCAAGGGGAAGACTTCCTGCCGCAAGACCGGTTAAGAGATTATTTCTTCAAACCGGAAGATGCATTGGAATATAACACCACGACCCCTTTCACCCAATTAAGCTATTTCAACGGTGGCGGCCGGGGAAAAACGGAAGACTGGCTGGATGTATGGCACGTCCAGAATATCCGCCCCTATTGGAATGCCGGATTCCGGTATAACCTCATTTCATCGGACGGAGCCTATTCTTACCAGAAATCAAAAACATACAATTTCTCATTCTTCAGTTCGTACGAAAAAGACCGCATGGCCGTATCCATGTTTATCAACCAGAATATGGCACATATCACCGAAAATGGTGGTATCGAAAACCTAGCGGATATTCGGGACACCTCGCTTGACCCCAAAGTTGTCGGTACACGCCTTGCCATGGAGCCAAAAAACAACCTCATGAATTTCAATTTCAAAACTCTGGCACAATACAACATCGGTAATCCCAAAGAGATCATCACGCAAAAAGACTCGGTGACACTCGATACCACGATCACCTATCCCATGAAATTCGCTTTAGCCTTTAAAGTTGAAGATAACCGTTATTCGTTCAAAGAGGAAAGCGTTGAGCAAGGATTTTTCTCTGACACGACCTATATCAGCACCCAATCAAACTCCGACTTGATCAAAAATCGGAAATACGAGGTGGATGCCAAATTTATTTTGAACGAACACCCCAAATATAAATATCTGCCGGGAGTATATGCCGGGCTAAAATTCAAGTACCTGAGTTACGATCAACGTGTTTCGCTGGACACGGTTAACAACATGGGAACTAGCAAATATACCGGGACTTACTTGACA
The DNA here is from genome assembly GCF_019423355.1 of Butyricimonas sp. Taxonomy (NCBI): domain Bacteria; kingdom Pseudomonadati; phylum Bacteroidota; class Bacteroidia; order Bacteroidales; family Odoribacteraceae; genus Butyricimonas; species Butyricimonas sp. The sequence continues at coordinate 35,843 of NZ_JAHZBP010000009.1, read as the reverse complement.
GCCGGGACCTTCAATATGGATAGTACCACCATGTTTAATTTCGACATTTGGGGAAGTTTCTGTCTCGCCGGCGAGTACTCTGCCGACTATTCGCTAGAGGGGGAGATTATCCAATATTTGAACAAAGGGAGGAACTCTTCTGTCACCGTCCATGCCTTATTGGAAACCAAAACCCCGAATCGCTACTACCTCCAGTACCAAGGAAATCACAACCAATGGGAGAATAGTTTTGACAAGATACACGCCTATAATTTACGAGGCCATTATACGAACAAACGTCTTCGGACAGAAATCGGGGTAGCCCTCAACAACACGAAAAACTACATCTATTTTGACACCACCGCCATGCCCCGTCAATACAATAGTAATATTATGGTATTCACGGCATGGGCAAAACAGATATTCCGGTTAGGGCATTTCTATTTCGACCAAAAAGTATATTACCAAGTGACCAACAAGGAGGAAATATTACCATTACCCCAAGTGGCACTTTACTCGCACAATTACTATCAGAACCGCTTTTTCAAAAAAGCTTTGGGTTTCCAGATCGGTATAGATTTGTTCTACAACACCTCGTTCTACGCTAATGCGTACGACCCGGCAATCATGCAATTCTATAACCAAGAGATCGAGAAAACCGGTAACTACCCGAAAATGGATGTATTCGTCACGCTGAATATTAAACGAGCCGACCTGTTCGTTAAATATGAACACTTCAACGAGTTCTTCGGAAGTCGAGATTATTTCTCGGCATATACCTATCCCATCAACCCGGCAAAGGTGAAATTCGGTATCCGATGGAACTTCTTTGACTAGCGTGGAAAAACGGACAAATCCTTTTGTCAATAACACCCGTAGAATCCATAAACTTTATGGACCTTATGGACTTTATAAACTTCACTAATTTGGTAGTTTACAACATTTTCCGTATTTTTGCGGTATGTATATAATAAAAACTATTACGTACACGCTGTTGTTCTTATCCTGTTTCGCCTCGTGCAAAACAAAGCAAGAAGAACTACCACTAGTCATACCAGAACCCGGAACGCTGGAAAAAATAGAGCAACGCGGGGTATTAAATGTATGTAGCTATTACAACACGACAGACTACTACGTGTATAAAGGTATTCCCAAAGGATTTCACTACGAATTGGTAAAAGATTTCGCCGATTATCTGGGAGTAAAGCTAAATATCGAAATAAACACGAATATTGACGAAAGCATTCAAAAACTGAATGAAGGCCAATATGACTTGATCGCCATGAGCCTCTCTGTCACGGATTCCCGAAAAGAAGACGTGCAATTCAGCCTTCCCCTGTTTACGACCAGTCAAGTACTCGTTCAACACACGTCGGACACGCTTCTCCAATCGGTAGATGACCTCAAGGGTAAAGAAATATTTTTACAGGAAGGCACCTCTTTCACCCGATTCCTGCAACATTTAAACGATTCCTTACAATTAAATCTGAAAATCACCGAACTGGAAGATGTCACGTTCGAAGACATTCTACTAAAAATAGAAAACGGGGAAATTCCCTACACGGTCATCGATAAAAATATTGCCCAGATTGCCTCCCAGTACATGAAGCATATTGATTACTCTCTTCAGCTATCCTCCGAGAACCCCGTGGCTTGGGCCGTCACGAAGAAGGCTACTCTATTGGATGAAGAAATCAATGCTTGGCTGGGCGCCATTAAAAAGAGCGGGAAACTAAACGTCCTGTATAACCGTTATTACAAAAACAGTTACATCACGTCACTGCACAACTCCAAATACTACAAACTGAAAAATGGAGTTATCTCCAGTTTTGACCCGATCATTAAAAAAGAGGCTCGGGCAATCGGTTGGGACTGGCGCCTGTTGGCAGCCGTTATCTACCAAGAATCCGGTTTCGACCCGGAAGCCACTTCCCACCTTGGGGCTGTCGGCCTGATGCAAGTTATGCCGGAGACCTCCCTGCAACTCGGATTCGAGGAATACGAAGAACCCAAAGACAACATTCACGTCGGGGCGTACTATCTAAAATATCTAGAAAACAAATTCAACAAATTCGACCTCGACACGCTGGAACAAATCAAGTTCACTCTGGCTGCTTATAATGCAGGTCTGGGACACGTACTCGATGCCATCCGGTTAGCCGAATCATACGGGAAAAACCCAAAAGTATGGGACAACAACGTGGATTATTTCATCCTCCACAAATCCCAACCGGAGATATACCGGGATTCTGTCGTCCGCTTCGGCTATTGTGACGGGAAACAAACATTCAACTTCGTCAACAATATTATGGAAAACTATACTCATTATAAAAACACAATCAAAAAATAATCTTAAATTTTAAATCGAAAAATTCAGAATGAATAGAATCACAGAATCTAAAATCATGAAATGACCGAATCCCTCAATTTAAAATTTAAAATCATGCAATTTAAAATTCGGAAGGCGAATATTGATTTACATTAATATTTTTCATACCTTCGCATCAGAGTTTTGATCATTATTTAACTAATTGCTAAGGATATGCCTTACAGAAGATTACCGAATACAGACGCAGCAAGGATAAGGGCATTAGAAACAGCCTTGAATAACGAAGAGTTTTCTAATATCAACAACTTACCGTTTTCATTAAATCTTAGGCAAAAGATTGAATTCTTTTTACCAAGATTCAAAACGGCAATAACGAATTCTCAGTGCGCCAGAGATAAACAAAACGTGAACAGTAGGAAATATGCAGAATATACCCGAAAAGCAAAATTATACATTTCCCATTTCCTGCAAGTACTGAACTTCACGATCGCCCGGGGAGAATTAAAACCCGTGGCAAGAACATTCTATGGAATTGATGAAAACGACACAAAACTCCCTTCACTAGTTTCTGATCAGGATTTACTGGAATGGGGAGCAAAAGTCATTGCCGGAGAACAGGAACGCACCCGCAATGGTGGCGGTAGCCCCGTGTACAGTCCTTCCATCGCCTTGGTGAAAGTAAACTACGAAAACTTTAAACAAGCCTACGCCTCCCAGAAGCAATTCCAACAAAACTCTGCCCGTTGCAGCGCAGAAGTCGCTCAATACCGGGGTGAGGCTGACGAATACATTCTAACCTTATGGAACGAAATCGAGGCTCATTACGCAGACCTCGAAGACGAAGAAATACGCCGCCAGAAATGCGAACATTTCGGCCTAGTCTACGTCTTCCGCAAAGGTGAAAAAGAAGAAATAAAAAGAAAAAAGGAAGCTGAACGCATCACGCTCAAACTCCCCTTTTAATATTTTAGATTTATGATTTTAGATCCTATCGATTAAGTGATTTAATGATTTTCGATTAAGTGATTTTAATCACCCAATCATCGAATCGACAATCACGGAATCTTTTTCATTCTAAACTCTAAATTACATATACAGATCCCTCTCCCCTCTTGCGATTCTATCATAATAGGAACGGAACGTGGGGAGTAACTTTTTGTCTGTAAAGAATGGCATATTTTCAATTTCCTGCAACTCTTGTGCGATCAGTTTCTCACCGATCTCACGAGTCTCCGGAGAAGCGTAGTCATTCAGATACTCCCGGAACGTTAACACGGCATTCAGTTTACAGAATTTACCTTCCACACCTTTCTCCAACAAATTCATGATCTTATCCCCCGTACGACCGCAGCGATACCCTGCCGTACAGAAAGAAGTAATCATCCCGTCATGGGCCAGCTCACGGATCACCTCGTCCAAAGAACGCTGGTCACCCAACATAAACTGCACCTTATCCGGATTCTCCTCCTGTTTCAACTTCTTGGCGTATGCCCCGATTCCCAACTTGGAAGAAGCATCCGTCTGCGTACACCCGTAATGATTGATCAGATCGCGTTTCAGCTCCGGATTCTCACGTGCCGTCACGATCAACCCGCTATACGGAATTGCCAGACGCAACACGGAAACCACCCGTTTCATGGCTTCGTCACTCACAATATAAGGAGAATGTTCACTCAAGAATGAACCGGGAGCCGGTTGCATACGCGGGAATGACACGGTATGCGGTCCGATACCGAAATGTTTCTCCAAGTCCCAAGCATGGTGAACCAGCCCCATCACGTCGAACTTCCAATCGTACAAACCAAATAAAGCCCCGATAGCCACGTCGTCCACCCCGGCCTCCATAGCTCGATGCATGGCATAAAGCCTCCAGCGATAATTTCCTTTCACCGTGTTTGCCGGATGCAATTCGGCATATCTTCCCCGATGGTAAGTTTCTTGAAACACTTGGAACGTACCGATTCCCGCGCGCCACAATTTCTTCATGTCAGCGATCTCCATCGGAGCCGCATTCACGTTTACCCGCCGGATATTATTGAAACCATTCCCCGTAGGCGTCGTGCGTTTCACGGAATAAATCGTGGAAATAGAATCCGCGATATAGTCGGCTCCATTTTTAGGATGCTCGCCATACACGGCAATCATTCGCTTATGCCCCTCGTCAATCACGGCAGCCACCTCATCCCGCACCTCATCCATCGTCAGCACGTGGCGAACCTCATCTTTATTCTCCGCACGGAACCCGCAATATTTACAGCTGTTCACGCAAAGATTCGACAAATACAAGGGAGCAAAGAAAACGATACGATTATCATATACTTTTTTCTTCACTTCCAACGCCGCCTCCTGCATTTCATGTAATAATTCCGGGTCCTCCACGTTCAACAATGTAGCCGTTTCTGCCGGAGTCAAAATCTTTATATCCAAAGATTTTTGTAAAATATCCCGAACTTGTTGCTTATCGGGATTTTTATACTTTTCAATATCTGCAAATATCTGTTCCTCGTCAATAAAATCCTTTCCCCCATCCAGATACTTATCGATCTCTGCCTGTTTGATCACGCTGGCAGTCCAATCTTTTACACTACTCATTTTTTACTCGATTACAAGTTCATAAAAGTCCTAAAATCTACAAAACTCACCCGACACGTTTGCTTCCCTACCTCCCGTCGCGTGAATATCTTTACATATATACAAAGGTCGTTAATTATTTCATCAATCCCCTCTATTTCCAATATCTATTTTCAATCAGCCGATAAAGAAAATCAATAACCTAATCGTAAACCCGGTAGACCTTTCTTTTAGATCCCTATGAACCTTAGCTTAATAATTCTTTTACAATGGTGGAAATCGTCTTACCGTCAGCCACCCCGGCCAGTTCCTTGGAAGCAACACCCATCACTTTCCCCATCTCCTTAGCGGAAGTCGCTCCCACCTTCTCGATGATCGCTTTCAACGCGGCCCTCAGTTCCTCCTCGCTCAACTGTTTTGGCAAGAACTCGCTCAACACTTCCACCTGAGCCATCTCGTGAGCATACAAATCCTCACGTCCTTGATTTTTATATATTTCAGCCGACTCGCGTCCTTGTTTGGCTAACTTCTGGATAATCTTCACGCTTTCACTATCAGCAATTTGCTCCGGAGCCCCGGCAACAGATTTTGCCTCGATAAAAACCTTCTTTATATTTCTTAAAACTTCCAAACGAATGGTATCTTTAGCCTTCATGGCAGCCATGATGCCTTTGCTAACCTGTTCTTCTATTGTCATTGTTTCTGAATTTAAAATTTAAACTCACGAAGTTACTATTTATTCCTCAAATTTCCACTAACCATTTTTAATTTTCGAAATACCGACGTAATTTTGTATCATAAAAACACCTGCATGAAAACAATCATCACGAACAAAACCATCTGGAACATAGCTTACCCGATCATCTTGGGTAGTTTGGCACAAACCCTGATCACCCTCACCGACACGGCATTCTTGGGACGGGTCAGTGAAGTTGCCTTGGGAGCCTCCGCCATGGCCGGAATTTACTATTATGTCTTTTCCACTTTGGCTTGGGGGTTCTCTATCGGGATACAAATCATCGTGGCGAGAAGATTGGGAGAAGGTAAATTAAACCGGATCGGTGTCGTTTTCGAACACGGACTATGTTTCGTGTTCCTTTTGTCCATGAGTCTTTTCCTCATTCAACGATATTATAGTGATGTATTGCTCGGAGCCTCTATCCAGTCCCCGAACATCTACGCGGCAGCCATGGAATATATGTCCTACCGCCATTACGGGATTATATTCGTGTGTTTCAACTTCCTGTTCCGGGCTCTTTACATCGGCCTCTCCAACACGAAGATCATCGGCTACTCAACGGCTGCCATGGCCACCATTAATGTAATTTTCAACTACCTACTCATTTTCGGAAAATTCGGTTTTCCGGAATTGGGAGTCGGTGGTGCGGCACTAGCCTCCGTGATGGCAGAGATTTCCGCTTGTCTTATTTTCATTTTCTATACTATATTAAAACTCCCGATCAAACAATATGCACTTTTCTCGTTCCACAAATTGGAAGGTTGGCTCATGCTCACCGTGCTGAAAACAGCCTTCCCGACCATGTTGCAAAAGCTATTGTCATTCGGGACATGGTACATATTTTTCATGCTCATCGAACACATGGGAGAGCGTCCCATCGCGATAACCATTATCGTACGTAGTGTCTATATGCTTATCCTCATCCCGGTATTTGGTTACGGTGCGACTGCAAACACGCTGACCAGCCGCTTGATCGGGGAACAAAGACAACCGGAAATCATGAGTACCTTACGCCGGATCGTGAAGCTCTCCATGCTAAGCGTCCTTCCCGTTCTACTTATATGCTACATATTCCCACATTACGTGCTATCCATCTACTCCAATAGTAGCGAACTGATCGCGGCATCCATTCCGTCTCTTTACGTGGTCGGTCTGGCAGCCCTCAGTTTTTGTTTCGGGATCACGTTCTTCGAGGCCATCTCCGGGACAGGAAACACCACGCATGCACTCATCCTTGAGAGTTTTGTCCTTATTTTTTACACGTTCCAAACGTGGCTGTTCACCACGGTCGTTCGTTCCGATGTGGCATTCGTGTGGACTGTAGAAATCACTTATGGCATATTAATCGGTGTCGTTTCGTTACTCTACCTCAAGTACACGAAATGGCAACAAAAGAAAGTTTGAAGATGATGCTCTATCTATAAGGAAACGATTGCCTCCCCTAACCACTCATTGCACAGGAGGGACAACCGATTGATAATCTGCTCCCTCCCCGTGCAAGAGAGAACAGGAGGGAGTAGTCCGAAAATACTAAACAGTAGCTTAAAGGCAACTTTATTGATAGTGCATCAGCAACTCATCAATACCGTAAGTAATATTTTCTATATATTGTATATATACTTTATGAACCTTATTTTATATAAGGTTCATATAATGTACCTATAAGGCATCTATAAGGTTCATGACGGTATTGACATACTATTCATCCATTAATCACCACGAAATAAGAGGTGACCTCCGATACAAAATAGGCTCACTTTTTACCATTCTTCAGTTTCCCTCAGATCAAATAAAATCAAACAGATTCGGAATATATATTGGAAAGACTTAATCGCTTTTCTTGATATCACAAATATCAATTAACGATCGTTTAAAAACATCGCAATATACAAACATTTTTACTAATTGAAAAATTTTTGTTTATTAATTATTATTTCTCGTAAACAGAGAGTTAGACACAAAACAGATAAGAAGTCCTAAAGCTCAATTCCACTCGTTTTTAAACGATCCTTTTTTGATCGAATAAAAAACACACTAGATAGGAACAATTTTATTTAAGCGTGGAACTAAAATTTAAATATTACTTGAACACAAAAAGATTTATTTTCATTCTGTGTATCATTCTGTTGCCGGCTGTCAGTTATGCTCAATCCGTGAGATCAACAAGCACAACGGCAATGGATTCTATTCGCAGGCAATTCGAAAAAGAAGCGACACAAACAATCGCTGATTTCGAAGCATACAGCAAGAAAGCACGGGAAGAATACGAAAAATACGAGGCACAAGCCCGTGCGGACTATTCTCGTTACACTCGCTCGATCAAACAAACATGGGGCGGTGACAGTATCGTGGATAATACACCGACACAATGGGTAGAATACAGTAATGATTATCAAAATCGTTCGATCGTTAATTTTGATAAAGGAAAAATTCTCGTGGAAGTCGCACTTGAGGATGGCAACACGATGGATTCCGCCACGATAAATGCCTGTCTGGCTGTTGCCATTGAACGCATGTTGAATAGTCAGGGATCAACCTGTCCCTATCCATCCTCTGTTGATGTATCAAAGCCGCTGACCAACAACCCCGTACTGGATGGATTGGTTGATTTTTCCATGTACAAACCTGATAAATCACTAGAATTGACGGGACAAAATCCGACACTTACCCGTACAGCACCTCCCACGCCAACGGTCAAAGGGAAAAAACTAACTCTCAATAACAATCAAAAGGAAGATTCATCCGGGGATTCCACCACAACCGGGATTACCATGGCCCGCCGCGTACAGGAAGAAGGAAACAGAGGTTCCAATAATCCTCTCGCGAACAAACGGGAAGATGCCCACAGACGAGCAGAACAAAAAGCACAGGCATGGCAGAATGAATCGGAAAAGGCCATTATGATAAAAACGATCGCCGCACAAAGCAAGAAAAAGATCACGAAAATAAAAGGGAATGACGGGAAAGTACGTCAAGTAGTACAAATAGAGATGAACCTCGTTTCCGACAATCTCTCGAAAAACGCGGCTCTTTACAAAGACCTCGTGGCAGAATTCTCACAAATTTTCCAGATCGAACAACCGCTTATCTTTGCCGTGATGGAACAAGAATCCCGTTTCAATCCGGAGGCCACGAGTTGGGTTCCCGCTTACGGGCTGATGCAATTGGTTCCCACCTCCGGAGGGTTGGATGCCTATAATTACGTGTACAAGAACTGTTGGGTCCCGACACGGAGCTATCTTTTCATACCACGTAATAATATAGAACTGGGCACAGCCTATCTCCGTGTCCTCATGAATCAATTCTCATCGGTTACCGACCCGCATTGCCGCAGGCTTTGCGTCATTGCCGGATATAACACCGGGGCCGGAAACGTGAGCAGGGCTTTCACCGGAGCCACCAATCTAAATAAGGCAATCCCGCTAATTAATAAATACAATTATGAACAATTGTACCACCATCTCACGAATCGTTTAAGCACGAGCGAAGCCCGAAACTATGTTTCAGGAGTGAGCAAGCGACGGGAAAAATATCTTAAACCATAAAAAGGAATAACAATGTTTTGTCCAGAATGTGGCCATCGTATAGAAGATCAGAATATACATTTTTGTCCGGAATGCGGAACAAAAATAGAATGGCTTTGTCATACCGAGAAGAAAGCACCGAATACGCCCCACCCCCAAAACATGGGCATGCACGGGTTGATTTTCACGAACTTGCACCTACTGGCCGGAAAGCTGGAAGTGGACGAGCAAATCTTGATCACCATTTTTGATGAATTTATCCAACAGAAACGGGAATACGGGATCTCGTACAAACTTATCGATGCCGGTAATTATTCGTACCAGAAAAGTGGTTTTTGGGGAAACACGAAGAAAGCACATTTAAAAGCCAACAGCCCGTTGTGGGATTACATGGACATACTGATGGATGTCCACAACGGGGAACAAGCGGGAGGAGATGAAATATCGCAATACCTATTTATTATAGGTAGCAATGACATTATTCCCATGCCGTGCATCCGGCACTACATCTCCGACGATGCCAACGATGACAGTATCGACACGGACATTCTCTACGCTTATCCCTATGGCAAAGAGATGCTTGCATTGCTCGAAAACCAAGAAGCGTTTACGTACGATCAACTCTTTTTCGTGGGGAGGTTGCCACTCGGAGAAGATGCTTCATTTGAAGATTTACGCGATTACTTGGAACGTGACGTTAATTATTCCCTTGGTTTCCCGATGAACGAGGCTTACGGCCAATGTGACCCCCACTGGAAAAAGGTGTCCAGTCGCGTGGCAAATGACCTTTTGCAAGGAAATTATTTGCGCGACTTAGGTAATTACCTGTCAGCCGACTACTATTATAACCGATTGATTCTCTCCCCCATGATCGTGGAAGGAAATCTTCATCAGGTTTTTCACACGAATGCCTCGCTATATTATTTCAATCTCCACGGCGGGGAAGGACGGGAATCTCGCGGTTACGCAGGAGTTATGCTTAACAAGGAAGAATACGGGGCTTTACCGGCCATAGAACCGGAACACATGATGACCTGCGAGGAACCTAATATCGTGATCAGCGAGGCTTGTTATGGAGGACGTTTTATCGGTCTGGATAAACGCCACAGCATGATGCTGGCTTCACTCTTTACCAACACGTTAGCATTCGTCGGATCATCACGCGTGGCTTGGGGAGCCGTTGATGATCTATCCTCGTCCCAATCCCGGGTATCGGTTAGCTACGCGGACATCATAGCCGGTTATTTCATCAACGCGATCTTACAAGGATACACGGTAGCCGAAGCATTATTTATTGCCCGCGGTGCCGTGTTACAAGAAACCGTCCCGGGAGACCCGCATACCGCGTTGACAGTCGTGGAATTCAATCTTTTCGGCGACCCGATGATCACGATGAACGCTCTTACAAGCTTGAAGTCCGGAAATAAAATGACCCGAAAAACGGCTCTAGCTGAACAAGATACCCAAATAGGATGTACAATCGAGAAGGTGGGACATGGAACGGGAAAAGGTTCTATCCTAGAACAGGTACGAGGAGCCGTGGACGCTAATATTCAACAGATTCATGCCACGATTGGCCAGTACCTGTACACAAATTACGGGATAAAACCGCGGCCAGTAGAAGAGATTTTAAAGATTAAATATAATAACGGACAGGAAGAGTTGAAATTCAATTATGACCTGACTTCCGAAAGGAAAATACCGACCCGTTGGGTTGTCACGACAAGCACGGACGGGAAAATCAAGAGAGTTTACTCTACCAAATAAACAGCTTAAAGTGAAACAATAAACGATACAAGTATGAATTGCCCTAAATGTAACGCCATTCTTCGTCCGGGAGTAAAGTTTTGTACTTCTTGCGGACAAAAAATAGAGACATCGGCCACGTGTACTCAATGCGGAGCCCCGTTAAAATCAGGAGCCAAATTTTGCATCAAATGCGGACAGCGGGTCACTCTTGCAGAAAAGACATCCGCCCCGTCACAAGAAACGACATCGGACATTAATTCTGTCAAGGGACGCATCTACTGGAACATACAACCGGGGCAAGTGGCTCGCATCATTAACGAAACGGAATTTGACTCTTATAACAATATTCAAGGTATTATTATCCCGGAAGGAACAACCGCCTATATTCGTGCCAACGGACGCACGATTGCTTCTATCAGCGGGGGAACCTATAATTTCACAGGCTCTTCGAGTGATTCTTCCAACCATTTGACAGGTTCACTGCGGAAAGGATGGGAATTTATCGTCAACTTATTCAAAAACAAGAAAAAGGAAGAGAAACCGACAACGGAAACTCTCTACCTACAACAGCAAAATCTGATTCTGGAAAACGCCAAGAAAGGAGCCGCTTTCTCTGTTGTTATCTTACTGGATAAGTCTTTCCCGCTTCTTTTCGGTTCCAAGCAAGGAACGCTTGATGCTTACAAGGATTTCGTCCCGATGAACATACAAACCCGGTATCTGGATATGGCGTTAGGCGTAAACGCGTATTTCAAAATCTCGGATCCGGAACGATTTATCATTCATTACCTGACCGAACGCCAGATGTTGAACACAACGGTCATCGTGGATGAACTCACGGATACCATCCGGAACATTTTGCAGGAAACGTTATACGACACGGAACTCTCGTCCAATCGCATACCCCAAGAACTCCACGCCTTACTGAAAGAAAAGATTAATGCCATCGCCGCAGAAGCCTTTTTCGGCATTTCCATCGTGCGTATTGTCGAAATTTCAGCGACCAGCGAGGATTTAGAGCGCTTCAGGGTATTGAGCCGCGAACTCTACCTCTCGGACAAAGAACTGGATTATCTCCGACGCACCAATGATTTCAAAAACCGGATGGCGGATACCGTAAATTCGCAACGACTGCATGAGGCCGCGACGGATCTTGAATTGGACAAACAACTGGAGACTATAAATCACGATCGGCTGTTGCATGAAGACGAGGTGGAGAAGTTTAAATATTTCTTGAGGAACGAGCGCATCGTACGGGAGGCTCAAAACGACGATGAACGAAATGCCGCTCTTCTGGAAATTGCCAAAACAGGATTCATCCGGGAAGATGAAGCACGGGCCCTTCAAGATCAATTGAAAACGAACGATTACCAACGGGGGATGATGTTCCAAATGATGCAACTCCGTGACGGTATCGAGTTCGAACGTACCCGCATGGAGGGCGAAGCTGAAAAAGCGACCCTGATTGTCAGAAAAGAGCTTGAATTACAAGAACTACAAGATGATTACGCGGATGGCCGTTTCTATAAAGAAGTCGAAAAACAACGCACGGTTGCCGAAACCAATCTCGATCTGGATCAACGCCAGCGGGATATGGATTACAATGATGCCAAACGGATGCACGACATGGAACGGGAAGATGATGACACGCAGTTCCAACAATTCATGGCGATCCAAAACGCGGAAGAACAAGCAAGAGAAAATCAACGCAAGCATGAGGCGGAAGTAGAACAAAACCGTTTAAAGACGGCCGAGGAGATGGAACGTTTAAAATGGGAAAACGCGAAAGAACTTTCCGATGAAAAAGTGTGGGCTCTAAACGGCGGGGATGCCGCCGTGGCGTACGCGGAAAACAAGTACAGCTCGGAGGCCGAACGCGAGGCAAGCGAACGGTTGGAAGCACAACGACGGGAAATGGAAGCCCGGTTGGAAGCAGAACGGGCCTCCCGTGATAGCGAACACCGGGAAAATCAATCCCAAATGTTCCAGATGATGCGGGATATGATGACCATGACCGGGGGCATCCAAGCCCAAAAGGTAGATGAAAAAGAACGTCAATTGCGCGAACGTGATGAACGTATTCTCCGTCAGGAGGGACGGATGGACACGGCTTATGACCGGGCATTGGATTACACGACCCATAATAATATGCCACCGCAAATGCCACAACAAGCGGTTCCCGCACAACCCGAACCACAAGCCCCACGACCACAGCAAACGCAAGAGCCACAATCACCCGCGGCCAAAACAGCCACACCGGCAACCTGCCCGGAATGTGGAGCGCCATTGGAACCCGGAACAAAATTCTGTGCTGATTGCGGTGCCGGAATCATGTAAAAACGATTTTTCAATTCAATGTATAAAGATATGACTATCATTCATGGAATTCTGGAATGTCCCTTATTGAACCTCGGGTCTAAATCCGAAGGCCGGAGAGCTATCTTGACAGATGATGAGGGTAAAAAATATAAACTTTACCGGGCCGGGATATTACCCGCCGGTGACCCGTTTTTTATCCCTTACGATGGAATGCATATCGGAGTTTCCGGGAACGCAGAGGAAGAAACAGGGAGTTTTCTAGTTACATCCATTTTATTGGATGATGGCACGGAAGTCTTTCCTCAGCCGACAGAAATACCTGTCGGGGATCCCATCGAACTTCCCTTACCACATAAATCAAAAAAATCACTGAAAAAGAAAAATAAATAAACTTACAAGATTATGAGCAAAGAGAGATTTTGTCCGGAATGTGGTCAGCCCGTGAATGCAGACGAACGTTTCTGCCCGGATTGCGGGGCTGAAGTCCCGTTTGAACCCACCAACAACACGGGCATCCCGGAAGGCCCACTAAATAAAGTGAAACCTTCAGAGACAAGCGAACCGATTATAGGCGCAGGAGCACGTGCAAATATTACCGGAGGAATTAATAAAACCTCCACCACCCATGCTAATATTAATACATCCAGTGTCGATAACTCTTCCACGGTCCATAACAACACGACGATTGTCATGGAGAAAGAAGAAGCCGAGTATTGTGAGGTATGTGGAAATCCTTTTGACGAAAGGCATGCCAGATGCCCCAAATGCGGGAAAGAGATTTGCTTTGACTGCAAAGTAAAAGGAAAAAATCGTTGCGTGGAATGCGAAAAAAAATCTATTAACGAGTATCGCCTTGCTTTCCAACAGCTACTTCTGACGACCAACAGCAATATCGGTATCGCCGGCCGACAGATGATGGATCAAAAAGCCAGAGAATTGGACGTGGAAGACGTGAAAGCCGACATTGAAAAAGAGATGATAGAATTGTATAAACCGGCAAGTAAAGCCACTCAACCGGCCGTGGTTTCTCCCCCTTCCTCGGATCGCCCAGCTCAATCACAGGAAGCCAACCAGAAAGGTATAGGAGCCTTAACCGGGACTCACCAACATCCCATTTCACGGCCGGGATCGGGAAGAAACAAATGGATTTCCCTGAGTGTCATCATACTCGTTGTACTTGCCGGTTATTTTATCTTATCGAAGAAAGAACATCTGATCAAGGAAACTCCCGTGCCATCCCCGACAGAACAGAAGCAGACAGCTACGAAACAAAAGGCTGTTCCCCCGGTTCAAACCAAAACTACTCCCCCTGCAATCACTCCCGATAAAAAAGAGATACAAACGGGAAAGGTGCAGACGCAACCCGCCGTGGAAAAGAAAGATGCCGATTATGACGCAGGAATGGAAGCTTACGAGAAAGGGAAAGGACTGGATGCCATTCGTCTTTTCAAAAAATCCGGAAGTGCAAAATCATATTACATGCTGGGATTGATTTATGAAAACGGCTGCGGCACAGTGGGAAGTAACGGGATGATGGCCCGGAAGAATTTCAAAAAAGCCGCAGAGATGGGACACGAAGAAGCAAAATCGAAATTATAATATCATATTTCTATTAACCTTTAATTTAAATTCATTATTATGCTAAAGAGAATTATTACAATTATGGCGTTACTCTGTGTTGCTGTTATCGCAGTTAAAGCACAAGAGGTGAAGAAACCGAGGATGTATGTTGAATACTTCACGGAAGCAGATGGAGTTGAGGAAGCAAATAGCGACAAAGTTCGCCAAGCGGTCATGGCTGCCCTCAACAAAACGAAACGATTTGAACTGGTAGATCAAGATGCCGAGTATTCCATGAAAAAAGAAGAAGAACGGCGCACGGATGAAAAAGCAATGAGTGACGAGAAATCACGCACACAAACCATCACCGCTGCCGGACATGATTACATTTTAGGAGGAAACGTACTGGCCTGCTCCGTAAAATCCGAACAGAAAGACGGGAAAACGATGTATTCCTGCGTATTGAATTATTCAGTAACCGTGACAGAAGTAGCCACTTCAACAACGGTTGCAAGTGCCACATTTGATCACTCCCCCTCCGGGATTGGTGGTACGGTAGGTAAACTTTTGGATTTATCGGATTCAAAAGACAAAGCCATCGCAAGTGCAGTCAACATGATCGCAAGTGACATTGAAAACTTCCTGATCAAAGAATTTCCATTGGAAAGCACGATTGTTCCTATGGATTATGAAGTGAAAAAAGACAAATTGGTGAAATGTTATATCAACCTAGGCTCTGATCATGGAGTGAAAAAAGGAGATTATTTCTCCGTATTAGCTCCTAGCGTAAGAGCGGGTCGTACGACATACAGCGAGATCGGTAAAATGAAAGTGGAAGAAGTAGTAGATGGAACCATGTCACAATGTAAAGTAGTACAAGGCGACAAGAAAATATTCACTGCCATGGAAGCTTTCCAAGCTCTTGACGAGGCTGCCCAAAAGCAACAACCTCTAAAAGTGAAAGCAACGATAGCACCTTTATTCTCATTGTAATCGGTTATTTATGAAGAAAGTAGTGAACATATTTGGCATGCTGTTACTCCTCTTTTCAACTTCTGTCAAAGCCCAAGAGTACCTTCAGATCGTTTCTCTAGAAGCCGACAAAGGAGCAAACGCCGTTTTCTCCTCGGCTGGAATCGCAGATAACAAGAAAGGGATCGAAACAGATGCCATCAAATCACTTATCTACACCCTGTTTTTTCAGGGTGTAGAAGGTGTTAATGACGGGAAACCTTTAGTCAGCAAACCCAATGAGGCTTACACGAATACCTTCTTTAATAACTTGGCTCGTTACACTCCTTACGTGGTTAGCGCAGAAGAAGCCGTAAAAGCCACGAAAGTAGGCGGACGTTTCCAAGGTACGATGCGAATTACCTTGCGTCTTCGTCAATTGATTAATGATGTACGGAAAAATACACATTATGACGAAATGTTGGCTGAAACTCCCAAACCGAAATTACCCAAACCAACCATTATCGTTGTTCCAATCAAGAAAAAGGGGGAAAGTTATGAATCAATTCTGGAAAACGACAATGATTACCGTATCGCCGTGAGTGCCGTACAACAAGGCTTTGAGGCTTGTGACATAACAACTCAGAATGTATTGAAACAAATTGAAGCTATGAAATTGAGCGGAGAGTACGAAGAAAACGCAGGAGCTACAGAATCTAATGATAAACAACTTTTGTTAAGATCAGGCGCAGACGTTTATGTCACGGTGGATTTAATGAGAGACAATACAGGACAAGAAATTAGCTTATCATTAATCCTGCAAGCTTACGAAGTAACTAGTGGCGCTATCTGGGCCACGGCAGATGGTAGCACAAACCGTTTCCGTTCAACGGATACCAAACGTTTATGCTCTTACGCAGTCAAAGACCTCCTCCCGTCTTTCATGGAAAAGATCGTTAAACAGTATTCCCTCCCGTCTCGTGTCGCTTTACACGTATCTATCATTGTTGACGAAAACGACATGACGGGAATTTCTTTAAAAAATGCACGTTGCAAGAATGGAGAAAAGATCACAAGTTTCATTCAAAGTTGGCTGGATGACAATGCTTATGAAGGGGACTATCACCTACAAGGTATCGTGGATGTATCCGCCAAATTTGACTACGTGATGATCCCTAGAGAAGACAAGAAGGGAGCCAAAATGAACGCAGCAAAGTTTGCAGAAAAATTAGAGGCGGCTTTATACGCTCAAGGAATCGAATGCTCCAATAGCGTTGGAGGAAACACAATCTACTTGACACTAAACTTGTAACTATTAATAATAAAATTATGCGAAAGATTATTCTAGGCCTGTTACTCTCGATATGCAGTGTTTTCCATGCCGAGGCACAAGCACCCGACTGGGTAACCCAACGCCCGACTTCGTCTGACGCTTACATCGGTATTGGCGTCGCATCGTTATCGGAAACCGATTACATGAAAAAAGCGACCCAGAACGCCTTGTTGGACATCGTTTCACAGATCGCTGTAAAACTTGAAAACAATTCTTTTTTGCACCGGGTAGACGTGGATGGCAAAACACGTGAAATGCTGGAAGACAAAATTCACAGTTCAATGGTAGCTTGGCTGGAAGGACAAGAACTGAAAGGCAGTTACCAGTCGGAACAAAAATATTACGTGTATTACGCCTTGGATAAAAAAGTATATGCCCGAAAAGCCGAAGAACGCAGACAACAAGCGATCAGGACAGGCATGGATTACCTGCAAAAAGGACGTGGAGAGGAAAGCGCCATGAATCTTTCGCAAGCTGCCCAGCTCTACGGCAAAGGACTGGAAGCCGTGGAGCCTTGGGCATTTATGGATTTGACTACAAATGCCGGAGGTTCATCCGTGAATGTTCCCATAGAACTCTATAACGCTTACGTGAATGTGTTCAGCGGAATGGCCATCACGACCAACGTCATGATGGTAGAAGGCGAGGCCTTTAAAGCAATTGCCGAACCTATCGCCGGATGTCTTTCCAAAAACGGGGTTGTCGTTCCGAATGTTAAATTAAAGGCTTCATTCGCATCCGGTAATGGCACAGTATCCCCCGCCATACAGACAGACTACACGGGTACAGCGGAATTTTACGTAACGAATATTACCTCGAAAGAAGAGGTGCAGGAATTGCGCATCACCATTGACGACTCGTTCATGAATAGTCTACCCGAGGCATATCGTCAATTGTTGCAAAATCAAACTTGGCCCTCGGCTAAAGTCACGATTTCATTGAAGAGCGCACCGATCACGGCCTACCTCTACGTAAACGAGGATAACGAGCTGGAAGGTATCGAACGCCAGATCAGTAGCCTACTGACCAACAATTATTTCACATTATCGGAAGACCCCGATGCCGCCACGTGCTTCGTGGATTTATCCACTAAATTGGAAATGGGAGAAGTCGTTACCGGGGGAACGTATGACTTAAATACATGTTACTGTTCCCTAGTTCTAAAGATTTACAATAACAAAACACAGCAAATGCTCTTAAACTATTCGGTAAACCAAGTTAAAGTTCTAGTACCCGTAAACAAATCGGCAACCGCATCACTCTCGATGTGTATCCGGGAAGTGATAAAACGAGTGAACCGGGAATTGCCGGCCCAGATTAAAAAATTAAAAATCAATTAAAAGGTAGTATTATGAAACACTATGTCTTATGGGGATTGATTGTAGCTGCATTCTTTTTATTAAGCAGTTGCGGTTCGTCAAAGAAAATCCAAGAAAAAAGCCCCGTCGCCACGTTTATCATGCCGGGAGCAGACCTTGTCAGCGGCAACGGTGTACTTCGGGGCTGGGGTTCAGGCAGGTCCGACAGCGAAGCCTCTGCCCGGAAAAAAGCCCAAATGGCCGCTTCAGCAGAATTAGCCGCTATTTTGGCTAAAACGGTGGAATCTACAACCGAAGAGTACTCGACGATCCTGTCAGAAGGTATGTCTTCCGAATCCAAGTCTTTACTTACGGATAAAACGAAAATAACCGTGAATCAAACCTTGGCGGGAGCCACGATCGTATTCGACCGCTGGGACAAAGACGAAAAGACCGGACAATTTATTAATTATATCGTTCTGGAACTCAAAGGAGACGATTACTTGAAAAATTTGTATAAGGAACTTGAAAAGAATGATGCGGTTACCGTAGATCGGGATTTGCTGCAACGCCTTTTCTTGAAACACATTGACAAGAATTCGAAAAAGTAACTAATAAAGGGGCTGTACAAAAAGTCCGGCTTGTATTTGCCAACTACCCCCTCCAGCTCCCCCTGTGTAAGGGGGAGTCAGTGGGGGTAGTTGTTTAAAATTGACTTTTTGTACAGCTCCTTTATTTTAACATCGTATCTCTCATCCTCAATCATATACCCTCAACTTCCCTCCCACAACCATCCCCCTCCCGCTTAAAATGAACAATTCTTAGCGATTCTACACACATCTTTTCTCTCCACTTTGCTGTAAAAATCAAGAAAAAGATGTATTTTCGAAAAAATAAAATCATTGGTTGTGAAAAGGAACATTTTACTTACATTTCTGACAATTCTTGTCTTATTAAATAGTGCGGCGATCGGATATTACGTTTATCATGATCAGAAGGAACATGAAGAAAACGAGGAACCACCATTCCACCTCATGAAATCATCAGACGTGGATTTCCCGACAACATTCAGCTTGGCAGGAGAACCGGTTCCCCTAGAAAGAATTGACGTGGCGGAAGCCTTCAAAAAAGAACTCATCGTGAATACCTACTTGCATTCACACACGATCCAAGTTTTGAAAAATGCTCCCCGCTATTTTCATATCATCGAACCTATCCTAAAAGCGGAAGGAGTTCCCAACGACTTCAAATACCTAGCCGTCATCGAGAGTAGCTTGAACCCGTTGGCCGTATCTTACGCTGGAGCCACGGGAATATGGCAACTCATGAGTGCAACGGCCAAAGAACTTGGGCTAGAGGTGACGAATGACGTGGACGAACGCTACCATGTGGAAAAAGCTACCCGTGCCGCTTGTACCTATTTGAAAAAAGCCTATCAAAAATTCGGTTCATGGACATTAGCCGCAGCCTCTTATAACGGAGGCATGAATATGCTCACCAGACAAATGGACCGACAAAAGGAAAAAAACTTTTACGATCTTTTGCTTGGTGAAGAAACCGGAAGATACGTGTACCGTATGCTGGCATTAAAGCAAATCATGGAAGAACCCCACCTATACGATTTTTACGTGGACCATTTGTATCCCGTGGAACCAACCACACAAGTGAAAGTGACTAAAAACATAAAAAACCTAGCGGATTTTGCCCAAGAACACGGAATATCCTATAAAACGCTGAAACGCTTTAACCCTTGGTTGCGACAGACCTCGTTAAAAGTTGGAAAGCATAAAACGTACTATATTGCTATTCCGGAAAACAAGCAGGCATACAAGTAAAAATATTCGGCACGCTATTTGTACCACCCTGCCTATATTGGATGTAAAAAACCTCCCAACATGGAAAAGAATAAAATAACCGTCTTTTGTGAAAACAATGGACAAGAATACCAGATACCCACGGGATCTAGTTTAAAAGAATTCAAAAAAATCGTGTTCCCCATGAATCACCAAAACATTCTGGGAGCACTAGTAAATAACGAGGTACAGGACCTGCATTACGAGATATACAACCCGAAATACGTGAACTTTGTTGACGTAACCACACTGGACGGGTATAGCGTGTACTTGCGTTCTCTTATTTTCGTACTTTACAAGGCGATACATAATCTCTACCCGAAAAAAACGCTTGTCGTGGAATATCACCTTTCTAACGGGATATTCTGCCGTCTGGCAAATAAAGAATTTATTCTCACGGGGGAGAGGATCACCGAGATAAAAAAAGAGATGCAACGCATCATCGACCACGATTACGAGATCATGCGCACGGAGACCCCCACGGAAGAAGCCATCAAGCTTTTTAACCGACAGGGTCTAAAGGATAAAGAATTATTACTTTCCACACGAGGAAAGATGTTTACCTCCGTTTATTCCATTGACGGCACTTGTGACTATTTCTACGGGACGCTGGCCCCTTCCACCGGATGCTTGAAAGTGTTCGACCTGATGGATTACAAGGATGGGATGTTATTAATGCCACCCGAACGCACGAACCCGACACAAATAGTCCCGTTCGTACCCCAAGAAAAACTGTTCAGCACGTTCAGCGAGTTCAAACGCTGGGGAAAGATCTCCGAGGTTATGCAAATTGGGCATTTAAACCAAGCCATCGAACATAAACACGCCGGGGATATGATCAAGGTAAGCGAAGCCCTGCACGAGAAAAAGATCTCACAGATCGCTGACCAAATCAAGAAACAGAAAAAGGTAAAAGTCGTGCTTATCGCCGGTCCTTCCTCTTCGGGCAAGACCACGTTCGGAAAGCGATTAGCCATCCAGCTATTAGTGAACGGCATCAAACCCGTCAATCTATCCTTGGACAATTATTTCGTGAACCGGGAAGATACTCCTCGGGATGAAAAAGGGGAATACGACTTCGAGACGATTGACGCCTTGGACATCAATACCTTCAACGAAAACATCATGAGCCTACTAAGAGGTGAAGAAGTGGAGATACCCAAATTCTCGTTCGAAACAGGCCAACGTTTCTATGACGGAGAGAAATTAAAAATGACCCGCAACAACGTGATTATCGTGGAAGGCATTCACGGGCTGAATCCCAAATTAACCGAATGCCTGCCTCATGAAAGCCTGTTCAAAATATTCATCTCGGCACTTACGGTAATTTCCATTGATAACCATAACATTATCAACCCATCGGACAATCGTTTGATTCGCCGTATGGTCCGGGATCACAAATACCGGGGCTACTCGGCTCTCGACACCTTGAAAAGATGGGAAAGCGTGCTTTCCGGTGAACAAAAACACATCACACCTTACCAAGAAGAGGCCGATGTCATGTTTAACTCGGCTCTCGTGTATGAGTTGGGAGCCTTGAAACAACAAGCTGTTCCATTGCTGGAAGAAGTACTGGTGAAATACCCGGAACACTCCAAAGCGAAACGTTTGTTGAAATTCTTCTCGTACGTCCAGGCCGTACCAACTCGGGAAATACCACCGACTTCCATCCTCCGGGAGTTTTTGGGAGGAAGTTCGTTTAAATATTGAAACAAAAGACCGACTGAAAATAAATCAGTCGGTCTTTCCATATTTACACACCTCAGCACCTACGACTTCGCATTGAGTGCATCTAATTTCTGTTTTACATGAGCCTGTAATTGTGGATTCCCAGACTGCATGGATAACATATAAGCTTGTGTATAAGCCTCTTTCGCTTTTAGATCATCAGCCAATACAGCATAACAATCGCCACTTGTCAAATAATACCAAAACAAATCCTGCGGCTGAAGTTGTCCTCCATCCTTCGTACCCTTAACTAAATAGGCATTTAGCCATACAATTGCCTGATTTGCTGCCTCTTCTGTCAAATGCCCTTTCGTAGCCGTGAATAAATCAGTAACAAAACTCTTATATTCGGGCAACATAACCTTATCTCCGGTAGCTTCCAAGTAATCACTACATAAACGTACATAAGTAGCCTGATCTTTATGTCCGTAAAGAGCATTATTAGCATCCGCCAAGATCGTCAAAAATTCTATCGGAGTATACTTATCATGCTTTAAAGAATCAAATACAATTTTTTGATCTCCGGCAACACGAGCCAATTCCTTTTTATAATCAGGATCATTCTCTCTTGCCAGCTTATTAATCAACTCCATGGTATAGCTAAAAATCGGATTAGCGACCCTACGGAATGGCATGATTTTCAGATAATCCGGTAAATGACTAATCACAAACTCCACGTATTCATTATTTTTCTGCATCTCTGCATATCCCATGATAATTGTGAAGTCTGTAGCATTTACCATCTCAGAACGAGGTTTCGTTTCCATGTACGTTTGAAAAACTTTCTTTATACGAGACTCCCAACCTTGTCCCCGACGTTCCTGTATGATATATGGAGCTTCATGTAAAATCTCCTGCATAATACCCACGTCCTTCTTGTTCTTCTTGAGTGATGCCCATAATTCATCAAAAGTCGGGAGTTCCCCAGTTGCTTCCTTCGCTTTTTTCAACAAACGGTTCGCTGAAGCCGCACCAGTCACTCTCACGATGTCTTTCCCTTCTGCACTCATAAAAACCAATGTCGGCATTGCTCGAATCTGATACTTACGAGCCAGCTCTTTCTCTTTATCAACATCAACTTGTACACACACGAAATGGGCATTAAAATAATCTCCGATTTCTTTTTCCGGGAAAACTTTTGTAGCAAGTGCTTTACACGGACCACACCAAGTAGCCATAAAATCCACGAAGACCAATTTATTCTCACTCTTAGCTTTCTTCAAGGCATCTTGCAAGCTTCCTTGAAAAAACTCGATTCCTTCTGCCTGAGAACATATACTTCCAAGGCAAAATAGTACCAATACAAAATACTTTTTCAATAACATGATTCCTTTTCTATTTCTATTCAACTACAATAACTGTCATTGCATTTTCCACAACCTGGCTATACCCAGGGTTTGTCAACCGAACGGAAACCACATAAGCTCCCGGTTTAGCATTATTCTCCAAAGGATAAATCAAAGCTCCCCCTCCTCGAATTTCCAATTCATTCTTAAATGTAGCCGCAGCCTCATCACCTAACGGGGAAGTCACGGACTCTACCGTAAAATAAATCGGTTCCGTCCCCTCAAATCCTTGCATGGCAATACTCACCCAAGGTGCGTTATTTTGAATCCGTAACGCATCGGTTACCGGGTTCGGAGTCTTATAAACATACATTGTATCCGGAGCATAAGCTGCATTCTCCGTGATCAAATATCCTTCTGTTGTCTCGTGGCAGGCAACCAAAGTCACCAACAATACTCCCACAAATAAAATTATCGTTTTCATTATTCAATCTATTAAAAACAATTACTCTTCTTCTCCCAGCGTGAATCTGTAATCCAACGCATGAACCAAACAATCATCCGGCTCAATATCCCCGGAAATCACCTGATACAAATTACCTGATTTCAAGAAGTTGATATAAATAGGACGAGCTGCATTTTGAACGACCCCGTCTTTTTCTTCAACAAAAACATACACCCACACCTCCGTACCGGCAAGCGTATTATAGATTTCACCGCCTGTTCCGACAGAGCCATAGTCTGCCGATTTTCCGGCAGGAATAGCTTTACGATAAAGTTTGCCATCAACAATATGTTGCAAAAGGATAGAACGACACCAATCTGCATCAAGCTCAGTAACTTTTTCCAGCCCATTCTCTAACAAATAACGACGGATAGAATGATTGGTTATTCCGAAGAAGGTAATCTCTTTGTGATTTTCATCGTTCCCCTCGAATAACTTCACCATATCTTCTCCCGCATGGCGAATCATCGCAGCAGTTAAATTCCAATCATAAGGATGGGCATCCATATATTCCAGCATATTCCCGTCAAAACGAGCCTTACTTATACCTGAATAAGCAAAATTATCTTTTGTACAAGAGCTCATCCCCAACAACAGGCAAACCCACACAGACAATACATATATTCTTTTCATATCTATCTTGTATATTATTGTTTACTTCTATTCCAATACAAATTCTGTCGCATCAAATTATTGTTCGTGAAGAAAATAGATTCGACCTCTGCATATAATGCACCATCCTCAATATCCCGATCTGTCAACAAAGCGAAGGCTGGTGGTAATTCTTTCCGCACATAATCATAAGTGTCCTTACCATTAAAGAAACAATAACCATTTCTCACGACATCATAATACCGGTGATTCTCTTGTAACAACTCCTTCTCTCTCTCCCGGAATATTGCCAAACAGATATTATTAGCTAACCCTTTCTCAACATCGGCTGCATTGGGGAAGTCGTGTTCCGTGTTTCCAAAAGCCCTGCGTCGAATCACGTTCAAATCATCCACGGCATTATCCTTCCCTTGACGTGCACGACACTCAGCCCTTAATAGATAAATTTCCCCTAAACGCCAAACGACCTCACTCTGATCTAATCCTCGATATTGAGGTGTGGGATTATTTAGGGTAATCTTATAATACGGATATCTGAATTTATAAATAAACGCTCTCTTAATCTTCGTGTTATCATATCCACCGGGAGGAAGAATTGAATCACCCGGATTACATTCGGTAACAGGAATTACGTTTCCATTATCATATTTCAAGTAAATAACATCCGCATCCAACGCAAAGAAATAAGCCTCTCTCCGTTTATCACCTTCCTCATACATCTTGTTTACCGTAGATTTATAAACCGTACTTGCATAGTAACCTGATTCTGGAGTAAAACCGGAAGTAATCACCGGAAATCCAATAAATGTATTCTGCATGAATCTTTCCTCTTGAGCAGAATTAGCAATTTCCCATATACTTTCTTTGCTATCACGATACATGACATCCGTAACCACAGCCTCCGGATCAGCAGCCAACTCATAGTTCCCCACTTTTTGCTCAATAATCATAGAACAGTACTCCTCGGCTTTTTCCCAATACTCATCCTTCCCTTCCACACTTGCCCGCCAAGCATAAAGATGAGCTAACAAAGCTGCCGCAGCTCCCTTACTACCATAGTTTTTAATAATCGGACCATCCAACCCACTCAACTCCTCATATTTAGGTAAGTCCATCGCCAACAAGGCCCACTTTTCAGCCTCATCAAGCATTTCCGTCACGGAACTTTTCGCCCGAGGACCAAAATCTGTAGTGGATTTTGAAATCACCATTTCTCCACAATCTCTTGCCAATCTCCAGTATCCCAATGCATTCGCAAAATAAGCCTGTAATAAATAAGGCTTCAGTTCTTCCTCTGATATTTTAAAACGGTGTGCATTCTCTAGGATCAAATTTGCCTGATAAGTAAGCCTATACACGGAAGCCGCATCACCAGTACCGCTCTGCATCGTACGAAGTGATGTATATCGACTATCCTCATCCAGAATATACCCCAACCCTTTTCGGGCAGATTCTCCGTTACGCATACGCAGTAACAATTCGGTCAATAAACTTTCCGCATCTTGCCGTGTCTGGAAATAATTTGTATATGTAGTTGAATTCTCCGGTTGTACATCAATCAATCCTGTACACCCGGTTAATCCCGCAATCAATCCCATTGACAAGATAAAATAATATATTTTTCTTTTCATAACCAGTTAGAAATTAAGAGTTAAACCCAATGTCCATTTTCTCGGAAGAGGATAAGATTTCCCGTCGTCAATTCCCGTGTACACGTCAATTGTTTCCGGATTCCCGTATGAATAATTACTCAAATAGAACAAGTTCTCCACCGTCATGAAGAAACGTGCCCCGGAAAGTCCAACTCGCTTAATCCATCTGTCCTCGATATTATATCCCAAAGTCAATTGTCGCAAACTAAGAGAATTTACTGTCTCGATATTACTATCAAGTAAAGGCATAATCGTCTTACCATATTTAGGAAAATCAGCTTTATCTCCAGGTGCACTCCAGAAAGTTACATCTCGATAATCAAAGAATAACTGCGGGATAGAAGCGAACATCTGTTCTCCTGCCGTACGAATAACTTTCCGTCCTAAAGAAAAACTAAACAACATATTCAAATCAAAATTTTTCCATTTCAATTCGTTCACCCAACCACCATGAGCGATCGGTAGAGGAGACCCGGCATTATACTTATCCGG
The DNA here is from genome assembly GCF_019423355.1 of Butyricimonas sp. Lineage (NCBI taxonomy): Bacteria > Pseudomonadati > Bacteroidota > Bacteroidia > Bacteroidales > Odoribacteraceae > Butyricimonas > Butyricimonas sp. Next base: position 9,363 of record NZ_JAHZBP010000009.1, on the reverse strand, counting down.
ATAGGAATCATTATTAAAGTCTTTCAATTTATAATCACCTACTTTACCACTTATTTCTCCCCGAACAGAAACTCCTCCGATATAAGTTGCATCACCGTTTACACGATAATAGATTGGCACTTCATCCTCCGATTCATAAAAACCATCATGAGCATACACTCTCAACCCGAACATCGGACGTCCGATAACAAATTGATCCTGTTGATTACCTCGCAAAATCGTAATATCCTTATCATTATATGACTCTTCGAAACGGTTCCAAACCCGTGCGATATTAAATTTCGTACGCCAACTAACAGCTCGATCCCTCAATATATCCGCTTGTAATTCCAATTCAATACCTTCATTCGAAACAGCCATTGCATTTTCCATTCTAGCCGTAAATGGAAGGATTCCTCCGGGTAGTCCCACCTTATTGATCAATGCACTCGTATATTTATAATAATAGTCAAGTTTTAAATTGATCCGGTAATCGAACATATCCATATCCAACCCTAAATCATATTGTTCGGTCTTTTCCCAAGTCAAATCCGGAGAGATTGGTGCAGAAGTCGATACTCCCGAATGAAATTGAAAAGTTGTCATACCGGAGGTCATCAGACCGTGAGCAAGATAAGCATCTGAAAAAATCTGACCGGAAGTACCGTAACTTCCTCTGATTTTTCCCCAATTCAACCAACCGCTTGTCCAACGCTTGATGAAAGGTTCCTCCGAGAAACTCCAACCTACTGCCACAGAGGGGAAATTAGCCCATTGATTCCCTTCCCCAAAAGTAGAAGAACCATCCCGACGGAACGTAAACTCTAAAAGATAACGCTGTTTGAAGTTATACCCGATACGACCAAAATAACTTACCATTATTTTTTCCTGGAAATCAGACTCGTAGCTTGTCGTTGAGCGCCAATCGGGACTAGCCTCTGTACCATAGTTAAAAATCGGTGTATTAATCGAAGGATCATAGTAATTTACGTTATCGCTTGATCCCCGTTTCCCATAACCACCAACATAAAAATCCTGCGATTTATTCACGTTAAATCCAAACAGAATGTCAAAATTATGAATCTCATTAATACTTTTATTATAACGAAGTAATTCTTCCGTCGAGATCATAATATTCCGCATAATAGCTCCTTCAGATTTACTTTCATGATAAGACTCATCCAAATTACTTGGAGTGAATTTGTTCATATTTCCTTGTGAATAATCCACACTACCAGAAGCGGAAAGACTGAAACCATCCAAAAATTTATATTCTAAGAATAAACTCGCCATACCCCGGTAATCATCGGTTCGGTCTTTTATCCCTTTTGTGGCAGATAACCACTCATCGACGATCTCATCACTCGCTGCACAATAGGTCTTCATTTTCTCCGGAACTACACTCATCTTTTCGTAACGACTACTTCCATCTCCAGATTTATTCATCGTTCGATCAATGTAAGCTAGATAAATACGAGAATCTAACCGTAGTTTATTTGTGAGTTGAGCAGTTAAATTCGAGATCAAATTTGCCCGAGTATAACCACTATTTACCATGATTCCTTTCTCATCGTAAATCCCGGCACCAATCATGTATTGGAATTTATCCGTACCTCCAGAAGCCTGCACGTTGGCGTTCAAAACTTTACCTGTACGGAAAGCATATTTCCACCAGTTCGTACAATTATTATAATAGGGGTCCAAACTATCCTGCAAATTAGCTTCGATCTTCACATTATCAGTTTTACCATTCTGCCAAAACGCATCGTACACGCCATATTTTCCCCAAACATCCTCGTAAGACTGCGGCCAAAATTGAGCATGTGCTGCAAAATCATAATAAGCCATTTGCTGATTTCTTCTAGACAACAGTTGTAACCAACGATCCATCCGACCTCCCGTTTGCACCGGATATTCCATTACTTTGGACATCGTGTAGGAAACATTAGCCGCAAATTTAGCCTGACCAGCTTTTCCTTTTTTCGTCGTGATCAAAATAACACCATTCCCGGCACGAGAACCATAGATAGAAGCGGCAGCCGCATCTTTCAAAACCTCCACAGACTCAATCATACTCGGGTCCAAATCTGCCAACGTATTAGTACCTGTCACTGGAGAAACGAAAGAATGCATTGGAATACCATCCACCACCCAAAGCGGTTGACCATCACTTGCACCACTTACTAACAAAGAGTTAAAACCGCGAACTGCAATCACAGAAGCACTACCGGGAGCTCCCGATTGCTGAATAATATTCACCCCGGCCAAACGCCCTTGCAACATATTCGTGATACTTGCCGAAGGAAGTTCTTTCATCTCTTCAGCTTTCACAGAAGAAATAGCAGAAATCATCTCTCTCTTGTTCTGAGATCCATAAGCCCGAACAACTACCTCGTCCAAATCGGCCATATCCTCTTTCATAATCACACGTAAAGTATCCGTGTGTTCCGTGAACTCTACAATCTCCTTTTTGTAACCTACAAAAGAAAATTCCAAAGCTCCTTTCGTCATGGGTAAAGTAATCGCAAACCAACCTTTTGCATTTGTTGCCGTACCAATATTCACTCCTTCAACTTTTACCGTCACTCCCGGCATTGGTTGCTTTTGCGCATCCATTACCCATCCTTTTAACGTCAATGAGGTCGTTTTCTCATCTTTCACTTGTTCTCGAATAACCACTACATTACCGTCAAAAGAATACGTCAACCCCAATTCAGGTAATACCCTGTCAAGAACTTTAGCTAATTCTTCGTTCTCCGCCTGGATATTTATTTCTCCTTTGGTTTTTATCAAAGCGTAATTGTAAAAGAAATCACACTGGGATTGTTTACTCAACTCCTCTAGCACAGTGGTCAACAAAACATGTTTCATATCAAGTGTGACCCTTGCATCCTGTGATAAAACCTTGGCGTGCAATGACATACACATACCAAACAACAATACACTCAAAAATTTCATAAACATTAACATTTTGCGCCATGACATCCAATAGCATGACCAAGCGCCGTTTCGCTTTTTTTTCATAGATTTGTGATAATAATTATACATGATATACTTTTCTTTCGGTGCTAATGAGATGAAAAGTATATTTTAATCTAGCAGATTGGAGAGTGATCAGATCTTCAATCTGTTTTTCGTTTTATAGTAATCGTATTTTCGTTAATTATAAATTTCACATCCTGTGTCTCTTCCATCTTTTCCAGCAGGTAAGTAATATTTTCATACCGTTTCAAGCGTCCCCCGAACTCCATTCCCTTCAATTCCGGATTCTGGAAAAACACTTTCAGATCATACCATCGGGCCAGTACATCCATTATTTTTTCTAAAGACTCTTGCTTAAAATAATAATAACCGTCTTTCCATGAAGTATATACTTCCGTGTCGACAACACGTGCATCCGTTTTCCCACTCGCACGGTCAAAAACAAGTTGCATACCGGGATCTAACACTTGTTCTTTCTCTTCATGTTCAACCCGCACTTTTCCCTCGACTAGAGTCGTCTCTATCGTTCCATTATCCGGATAAGCATTCACGTTAAAAGATGTCCCTAACACTCTTACATCAATCTCCCCTGCATTCACTACAAAAGGGTGATCAGCATCCTTCATAACCTCAAAATACCCCTCTCCTGTTAAAAACACTTCCCGAATCTCTCCTGTAAATTTAACTGGATAGCGTAAAGAAGAGCCTGCATTCAAATACACTCGCGTGTTATCCGATAATTGGAGATTAAATTCTGCCCCGAAAGGTACTCGTATCGTATGAAACTCAACAATTTCCGAATCTATTCCTACCGCATACACCAAAGTATTTTTTGCGCTTGACGCTTTTACTTGATCCCCAGAAAAAAGAATATCCCTAGAAGAAGAATCTAATTGAATAACTTGTCCCCGTGGTAACACGAGCTCAGCTTTGGAAGTTCCTACTTTAACATTATTCGCCAATCGCAAAGTCTCCACTTCTCGTTCCCCACTTGAAAGCATAAAATAAGAAGCAAAACCCAACAAAAGTACAATCCCAGCTGCCACAACGCTCCAACGAACCAACAAAAACTTTTCTCGTTGTTTTTTTACTATTTTTTCAATCTGTTCAAAAACGCCACGATTATCTCTGCGACCTTTTAGGCCCATACTGAATTCTTTCAGGTCCTGTAATTCCTCCTCAAATCGCTCATTCCGCCCATTTTCCCGTTTCCACTCTTCCAACACATGACGATCCTCCTCGGAAATATTTTCTCCTGCAAAAAGTTCTGCCAGTATTCTATCGATTTCGTTTTCTTTCATCGTAATACATTTAATCTTTTATCTATATATCACTACACTTTTCATTTAGGGTGAAAAGAAAAAAGATTTTTTTTGAAAAAACGATTAATTTCCTGTTGAAATAAAAAGCAGAATAGAAGAAAAGGCATCCTGTGTCAGATGTTCCCGTAAAAATCGCAATGCAATTTTCATTTGGGTCTTTACCGTGTTTATGCTAATACTCAAAGCATCAGCAATCTCTCGATATTTCATATCCTCCAAACAGGCCATCAAAAATATCTTGCGACACTCGTCAGGGAGACTACTGATCGTACGATACAATAATTCAATTTCTTTGCCAGATTCCTCTTCCAAAAAGAATACCGGGGAATCATGTTCTTCTCCGGAAGCATTATTATATAATTGATCACGACGATATTTATCTCGAACATAATTGATCGCCCTGAACTTTACAGCCTGAAACATGAATCGATCCAATTCCCCTTCAAAATTTTCCAAACGTCGGGAACGCCATATATGTACAAAACATTCCTGTACAATATCTTCCGCACTCTCCGGCTCTCGAATCAAACGATAACAATAAAGCAAAAGAGGCTCATAATAAACAGTAAAAAGCTTTTGTAATGCCGCCCTTTCATCTTGTTTATACAATAATAATATATCACCCGAATTTGCCATTTTCACACGCATTTGGCACAAAAATAATATATATTTTCGAGTAAACAAGAAAAACAGGATTCACTAACGAACCCACCTCGTAATTTCGCAAGGCTCGTCGGCAATGTATTGGGCTCCATTAGCCAACAATTCTTTCCGATCCCGGAATCCCCAAGTCACCCCAACTGAAGTTACTCCGCTATTCACCGCCGTTTGCATATCTACGCCGGAATCTCCCACATAGAGGACCTCCTCTTTTGTCACTCCTGCCTCTTTCATTATATCAAAAACAATGGTAGGATTCGGTTTCACGGGTATTCCTTCCCTTTGCCCGTAAACAAAATCAAAAAGCCCCTCTCCGAAATACTCTGGAATCAGCTCCCGAGTGGCCTCATGATATTTATTGGAAGCCACGGCTAGCAATAAATGATGACGCTTTAACGCTTTCAGCAAATCATAAATCCCATCATAAGGAGTCGTAAAATCCGCCTTGTGTACAGCATAATAGGCCATAAAATCCTCCCGGATTTTCAGCATATTCTCATGTGTCCGCTCTTTCTCCGGCAAGGCTCGTTCAAGCAATTTGTTAATCCCATTCCCCACAAAATAACGAAAAGCGGGCAATTCATGTGTCGGGTATCCATGTCGCCGTAAAGCATAATTCGTACTTGCGGCCAAATCCTGCAAGGAGTTCAGCAATGTCCCATCTAGATCAAAAATCACCAACTTTGTCATAATTCATTCCTATATTTCTTTTTACATCACAAAAGTATACATACATGGGAAATAAAAAAGAGGCTGCAATAACAACCTCTTTTCGGCACGGGAGGAGAGGTTCGAACTCCCGACCCTCGGTTTTGGAGACCGATGCTCTACCAACTGAGCCACTCCCGTATTTCGTGCTGCAAATTAAGGTAATTTAAACGAGAAAAACAAGTCCCACCCGGAAGTACTCGTAAAAATATTACCTTAAAAATGCTTGCTATCCCACAAGTATCAGGAGTTCAAGCAACAAATTCATCCAACAAAATACAAAACCCTATGACAATTCTAAAATTAAACCGTATTTTTGTCCCCCGACTTCAATAAAAAAGGACATGGAAAAAGTTGTAGTTGGTCTCAGCGGAGGCGTGGATAGTTTTGTTACGGCACTCCTGTTACAACAACAGGGTTTTGAAGTTATTGGTGTCCACCTGCAATTATGGGCATCACGGGCCAGCTCCTCGCAAGAACCGGAAGTCGAGGAATTGTGTAAACAAACGGGCATCAAGCTCTACCGGTTAAATGGCAGGCAACTTTTCCAAAAACAAGTGGTCCAACCCTTCATCCAAGGCTACCTTTCAGGAATTACCCCCAACCCGTGCGCCACGTGTAACAGCTTTATCAAATGGAATCTACTTCGAGACTTGGCAAACGAACTAAAAGTACACCATGTCGCCACGGGACACTACATTCGGATTCACCCTTTCGCGAACCATTATTACGTCCATAAAGGAGTTGACCCGAATAAAGACCAATCGTACTTCTTATGGGGCGTTCCGGAAGAGATCCTATGCCGGGCCATCACCCCATTAGGACATTACACGAAAACACAGGTAAAGGAAATGGCCAAAGAACACGGGTTTATCCGTCTGGCTGAAAAGCAAGAAAGCATGAGTATCTGTTTTCTTGAAAAAGGAGACTACCGGGCTTTCATCGCCAGCCAGCCGGGAACAGACTCTTGTTTCACACCCGGCCGGATCGTGGATGAATCCGGAAATCACGTGGGAGAACATACTGGAATCGTGAATTACACCGTGGGACAAAAGAGAGGAATCCCGTCCAAGGGACAATTCCCACAATATGTTTCACGCCTATCCCCGTCCACGAACCAAATCGTCGTGGGAGATAAGGCAAGCCTACACCGAACGACCTTTACTCTCGGGCAAATTCATTTAATTAATCCTGAAGAAATTCATTCACAAGACATAGAAGTTAAAGTACGGGGTATCGGGCTGAACCCGGAAGGATTCGCACAACTATCTTTCCAACCCAATCGGACATTACACGTACAACTTTCCTCTCCCGCATGGGCCATTGCCCCCGGACAACCGGCTGTCTTTTATCGGGAAGACCGGGTAATCGGTGGGGGGATCGTCCTATAACCTTTTAAAATATCATGACATGACATTTTCAGATATACTCCAACAACAATATAAACTATCCGAGGATAGTATCCACCTTCTCCTTAAAGATGTAACAACCATCTCTTTCAACAGAAAAGAACCCATCGTGCAGGAAGGGCAACGCAATGAGTATATTTATTTCGTGGAAAAAGGTTCTGTCCGAGGATTTATCGAACGGGAAGGTAAGGAGTTTACCCTATTGTTTGCATTCGAGGGAGATATGGCCGCCACCATGCCAAACCTGTCACAAACACCGACAGCTAAATTCACGCTAGAAACCCTCGAATCTTCCACGCTCGTGCAAATCTCCCGTTCTCACTTGGAATACCTCTTCCTTCATTCCCTAGAACTGGCAAACTGGGGACGCAAACTGATGGAAAAGACCATGCAGGAGTACGAGCATTATTTCATCGAGTACTACTGGGCCGACAAAGGCCACCAGTATCAAATACTGATAAAAGAATACCCGCAACTCTTACAACGAGTTTCGTTAAAAGAAATCGCCTCATACCTAAACATCACGCCTCAGTCATTAAGCCGGATCCGGGCACACTTGAAATAAATCTTACACGAGCATCACCGCTAAACAAAAAACAAAATCAGCATCTGTGCTGTCAGTACCCGCAAGAACATCGTGAGCGGGTACACCGTGGCATAACTCACGGCGGGAGCGTCATTTCCCACGATACCATTGGAATAAGCCAATGCTGGCGGGTCTGTCATACTTCCAGCCATTAACCCCATCAACGTAAAGTAATTCACTTTATATATGGAACGGGCAATAATCCCGATTATAATCAAAGGCACCACGGTAATAATAAAACCATAACCTACCCAAGCATACCCTCCGCCATCAATAATGGTCGACACGAAACCTTCTCCGGCCCCCAACCCGACACTTGCCAAGAAAAGGGATATACCTACTTCCCGCAACATCAGGTTAGCACTCATTGTCGTGTAAGTCACCAAACCGTATTGGGGACCGAAACGACTGATCAAAATAGAAATAATCAATGGACCTCCCGCTAATCCCAGCTTTACCGGCTGAGGAATACCGGGGAAAGTAAACGGAATACTTCCCAGTAAAATACCCAAGAATATACCTAAAAATATGGCTACCAAGTTAGGCTCCCGCAAACGACGCAAAGAGTTACCCAACACTTTCGCCACGTTCGTAACGGCAGCTTCCGGCCCAACAACCGTCAAGCGATCTCCAATCTGTAACTGCAAATTCGGTTTAGCTACCAAATCCACCCCGGCACGGTTTACCCGAGTCACGTTAACCCCGAAACAATTCCGCAACCGCATCTCTCCTAACATCTTCCCGTTCACCTCCCCCTTCGTAATTGCGATCCGACGAGATACCAGTTGTTTATCCAATTGTTCCCAAGCAACGTTGACACGTTCCCCAAGAAAAGCTGCAATCGCATCAATGTCCTGTAAAGCAGCCACGACAAGCAATTTATCTCCTTCACGTAGACAAGTCTCGGAAGAACCGATTTCGATACGGTCATCCTCGTGGCAAACCCGTGAAAACACGAACTTTCGATTTATCAAACGGGTAATTTCCATCAAATCCTTACCAAACAAAGCCGGATTTGTTACTCGCACGGAAAACTGTTGAGCCCCGTTCGCACGCTCCCCATCCTGTCGCTCCAAATCCTCGTTCTCCTTCTCGAACTTCACCCGGAAGATCACCCGCATCAGCAGAATCGACCCAATAATACCGATCACTCCCAAGGGGTAAGCCACCGCATATCCTAAAGCAATCGTGGGGTCATTTACCCCTGCCATATCCGAATAAGCTTGTTGAGCAGCACCCAATCCCGGCGTATTCGTCACTGCTCCGGAAAGGATACCGACCATCGTTGTAATCGGTAATCCGGTCACAACATGAATAATATATGTGGTCACCACGCCCAAGAACACGATGCCCGCGGCCAGCATATTCAAGGTTAAGCCTCCTTTTCTGAAAGAAGAGAAAAAACCGGGTCCTACCTGTAATCCCACAGAGTACACGAATAGAATCAATCCGAATTCCTTCATAAAATGTAAGGTATGACCGTCCACCCGCATTCCCAAATGGCTACAAATAATCCCCACAAAAAGAATCCAGGTTATCCCCAAAGAAATCCCCCAAACCTTTACCTTTCCAAGCACAATCCCCAGAGCGATAACGATTGCGAACATTAACACTGAATGAGCAATTCCCTGTCCAAAAAACAGTTCACTTAACCAAGACATACTTATTTTAAATTCTGAACGGTTTCGTCTAACCGTTTGATGAATAAACATTTAAC
>NZ_JAHZBP010000008.1:0-224542 GCF_019423355.1 Butyricimonas sp. | reverse complement strand
GTAGGTCGATGCCGAATTTAGAAGAGAGAGCGAGTTCAAAAGACTCGCTCTTTTTTATTTTGTCTCGTGGAGAACCTCTAACTGCCAACTTGTAACCTGTAACTTGCCGAAGGCAATTTATCTGATTTCTGGTAACTCGATACCTTTTATTTTACGATATAAATTTAAAGCGTAAGAATCCGTCATTCCTGAGACGTAATCCGTTACCGTTTGTATTTTCGTGTAAATGGAATCATCTTGATGAACTTTGTATTGTTCTGGCATAACGGATAGAATATTCCGGGCATAATAGGTTTCTGGTTTCAGAACAGCATCAATATATTCTTTTAATATGGTGGCAAGGATTTTGAAACCTGCAATCTGTATTTGTGTAACGATATTCGTGTGATAAATCCGGGAATAGGCTAATTCAGTACAGGTTTCATAGGCTTGTTTATTGGTGCCTGTTAAGTGATGTATCAAGCTGCCTTGAAAGGTTCCGTTCATGATTGCCTCGTAGTTTTGGCAAAAGATGTCTGCACAGGCATTGATTAATTTATTAATAATACCTGCACGTAGAAATGCGATACATTCGTTTTTGTCCGTGACAATTTTGAAGGTTCTGGAGATCGTCTTTAAATCTTCCTTGTCTGTATCTTTGTCGTAGAAATTAAGAAGTATCCGGGTAGTTTCATCATAGGATAGAATTTTTAGCTTGTGAGAGTCTTCAATATCCATGATCTGATAGCAAATATCGTCGGCAGCTTCAACTAGATAAACGAGTGGATGGCGGACGTATTGCAAAGGTTTTGAGTTGAGTTGGATAATACCAAGTTCTTCGGCTACTTCCTTGTATATTTCTTTTTCACTTTGAAAAAATCCGTATTTATGTCCTTTGAGGGAGGCTTTAGATTCAAATGGGTATTTAACAATGGATGCAAGAGTGGTAAAGGTCATTGTGTAACCACCTGGCCTGCGTCCGTTAAAGCTATGGGTTAATAACCGAAAAGCATTTGCGTTACCTTCGAAATGACTGATGTCAGCCCATTCCTCGTCCGTTAGGAGTTTTTTCAAGTATTGCCCTTCTCCTTCCGTGAAAAAATAAGAAATAGCCTCTTCGCCGGAATGTCCGAAAGGAGGATTCCCCAAATCGTGAGCTAAACAGGCCGTACTAACAATGGTTCCGATTTCTTCGAGGATTTCTGGGTGCTCTAATGCCTCTTTGGTTTTAACAAATTGTGCAATTTTGTTTCCTAGCGAACGTCCCACGCTAGCTACTTCTAGGCTATGAGTTAGACGGTTATGTACAAAGATATTGCCCGGTAACGGGAATACCTGAGTTTTATTTTGTAATCGTCGAAACGGTGAGGAAAAGATTAAACGATCGTAGTCTCTTTGAAATTGTGATCGGTCATGAGAACGAAACATGGTGATAGTACTTCCCGGTTGATAACGTCTCGATGATAATAATTTATTCCAGTCCATCATGGTAGTTCAGATTACAAATTTATAGGTTACAGGTTTAAGTAAAGTATGTCAATTGGAGACCTGTAACGGTTATACAAATGTAGTAATAAAAAGAAGAGGAAGCAAACTGCTTCCTCTTTCGATCTTTATTTTGAAATGAAGTGGTAGTGACTACCAAATCTTTCGAATGCTGCTTTATCGAGCGTTTCTCGGTGATCGGGATGAGCAATATTGATTAAAGTCTTTGCTCTTTCCTGAAGGGTTTTACCGTAAAGGTCTGCGATACCGAATTCCGTAACAATGTAGTGTACATCGAAACGGGTGGTAACAACTCCAGCTCCGTTTAACAAGGTCGGGCAAATTTTGCTCACGCCTTTGTTTGTTACTGCCGGTAATGCAATAATCGGTTTTCCTCCTTCGCTGGCTGCTGCTCCGCGGATGAAGTCTAATTGACCACCACTACCACTGTAAAATTTAATACCTAAAGAGTCTGCGTTGACTTGACCCGTGATGTCAACGGAAAGGGCTGAGTTGATAGCTGTCATTTTCGGTTGTTGTGCGATGATGAACGGATCGTTCGTGTAACCTACATCCATCATGGCTACTCCCGGGTTATCATCGATGAAGTCATATACTCTTTTTGATCCCATCAAGAAGGTTGATACGATCTTACCTTTGTCGAATTTCTTATTCATGTTGTTGACAACACCTTTTTCATACAAGGGTAATACGCCGTCAGCAAACATTTCCGTGTGAATACCTAAGTTTTTGTGGTTGCCTAGTTGGGAAAGTACCGCATTAGGGATTGCTCCGATTCCCATTTGCAGGGTAGCTCCGTCTTCGATCAAAGAGGCTACATTTTTACCGATAGCAATATCTTGCTCTGTTAATGTTGCCGGATGAGCTTCGATAAGCGGGGTATTGTCCTCGCAGAAGATGTCGATATCTGATAATTTGATGATAGCATCTCCCCATGCTCTAGGAACGTTCGGGTTGATAACACCAATAACTGTTTTCGCATTCTGTACGGCAGCTAACGTGGCATCAACAGAGGTTCCCATGGATACAAAACCATGCTTGTCCGGGGGACAAACTTGGATCATGGCAACATCAACCGGGTGAATACCGCTTCTGATCAGTTTCTGGGTTTCACTCAAATGAACGGGTACATAATCTGCATATCCTTCTTGAGTCGGTTTACGCACGTTACTGCCCACGAAATAGGATTCTAGGAAGAAGATTCCTTCGAATTCTGCTTCTGCATACGGGGCACTACCTTCCGTGTGCAAGTGTTGCAACTTGACGTCTCTCAATTCTCCTGCACGTCCTCTGTTGCAAAGAGCTTGAATTAGACCTTGGGGGGCACAAGCCACACTGTGAATGTGAATCCGGTCTCCGGATTTTACAACTTTTACAGCCTCTTCAAATGACACTGTTTTGATTCCTTGATACATAGCAAGTTATTTTGTTTTGATTTCTTATGATTTAATTATTAGCTAACCTCTTGAAAGAGGGGTGCAAGTTAACAACACTCTTTTAATTAAACAATTTTTTCCGTAATTATTAGTGTTCAATTTGTGACACGGTTTTTACTTACAGTAGCCAGCCTAGAATGGCCTTTCCCGTGAAAAGATAAATGTTCAAACCGATGATGTCGTTCGTTAAGGTGATAAACGGACCGGTGGCAAGTGCCGGATCTATTTTTAATTTGTTGAGTAATAGAGGAAAAGCTGTACCGAACATGGATGCGAACATGATCACGATAAATAAGGATATAGTTACCGTGATGGGCATGGCAAGTGATGTTAGGTTGAAACAAAGGGATAGGATAAAAATGATGGAAGAACAGATGCAGGCATTTATGACTGCACATGAAATTTCTTTTGAAATACTCTGTAATATGTTTTTTGATGTCAGGGTGTTGGAGGCAAGTCCTTTTACCACGATGGCGGAAGACTGGATACCCACGTTTCCCCCCATGGCGGTGATAACAGGAATGAACATGGCTGTTGCTGGGAATAGGGCAATGTCTGCCTCGTAGAAAGAAATCATATAGGCTGCAAGCATTCCTCCGAATAAACCGATGATCAGCCACGGAAGACGTGCTTTGGTCTGGTCCCAGATCGTGTCAGATGATTCCACGTCCTGTGAGATACCGGACATCATCTGGTAGTCTTTTTCTGCTTCTTCCCGGATCACGTCAACCACGTCGTCGATCGTGATTCGACCGACAAGTCGGCCGATAGAGTCAACTACAGGAATGGCGACTAAATCGTACTTCTGCATGATACGTCCCACGGATTCGGCCGGTTCATCGGTGGTCACGTAGGTTACGTCCGGGTTATATATACTTTGGATTTTGGTAGATGTCGGGGAAAGAATCATCTTTTTCAATGAAAGTCTTCCTTTCAAGATGTTGTCGTCATCAACGACGTAGATGTAGAATATTTCATCTAGGTTCTCTGCTTGTCTACTAAGTTCGCGTAGACAGGTGAGGACGGTCCAATTCTCGTTGACTTTCACTAGTTCTTTACCCATAAGTCCACCAGCAGAATCTTCGTCGTAATGCAACAGATCGACGATGTCTCCCGCTTGTTCGAGGTCTTCCATGTGTGAAAGAACTTCTTGCTGCTGTTCGTTGGGCATACTACCCACGAGGTCGGCGGCATCGTCCGTGTCCATGTTGTCCACGAAACGTTTGGCTATAACTTCCGGGGGGAAAGAATCGATAAATCGTTGTCTTTCGTCTTCTTCGATTTCTGCCAGAACGTCTCCGGCTTTCTCTTCATCTAGCAACAGAAACAGGAATTGGGCTTCTTTGGTGTCCAATTCATTCATGATTTCGGCAATATCCGCCGGATGAAGAGGTTCTACCAACTTGGCGACATCTTCTTTATTATCCGCTTTTATCAGTCCCTCTATCTGGGAAACTAATTCTTCCGAGAGTTCAAACTGTTGCATAGTTCATCAATTACTTGTTTGCCTGCTGAATCTCTTTACATAGTGTAATGAAATCCTCTACACTTAATTGTTCCGGGCGCAAAGATAACGTTTCTGAGGCAAAATCCGGAGAAATAATTGATTTTAAAGAATTACGTAAGGTTTTTCGTCGTTGATTGAAACCTGATTTTACGATATTGAAAAAAAGTTTTTCGTCACAATCGAGTTTTTCCCTTTTATTCCGGATGAGTCGGATTACGGCGGATTTTACTTTTGGTGGTGGATCGAAAACCTGTTCTCCCACGGTGAAAAGATACTCGATGTCGTAAAATGTTTGTAGGAATACGCTTAAAATCCCATATGTTTTGTTCCCGTGAGAGGCGCTGATGCGTTCGGCCACCTCTTTTTGTATCATACAGACGACTTGGGGTATTAGATCCCGGTTTTCTAGGATACGGAAAAAGATTTGCGAAGAGATGTTATAAGGAAGATTCCCGATGATCGAAAACGGTTCTGTGTAAAAATTTCGAATATCCGATTTTAGAAAATCCCCGTAAATAATCTGCTCTTTATGGGCAGGTAGCTCTTCGTGCAGGTAGTCAATGGACTCTTGGTCGATGTCAATGGCAAGCACGGAAAATTTCGTATCTTTTAATAAATGACGTGTCAGTACTCCCATACCCGGCCCGATTTCCAGAACCCCTTTGGTGACAGGTAGTAAACTCGCCGTGATTTTACAAGCGATGTTTTGGTCTTTCAAAAAATGTTGTCCCAGATGTTTTTTTGCTCGAACGATACTCATAGTATGAATTCAGGGTGTTATGGGTTAAACTTCCAATTATTTATTTACTTTTGCAAACGACTTACAAAATAATGCTTTTATTTTGATTTGTGAAAATTATTAGAGTGTCAATCTTGACGAATTTTGTGGATGAAGCCATTTTATAAACAGGTTATAAAGTTTTTTGCCTTTTTGCTGGTAACAGTTTTTTTGTTCTGGCTGGTGTATCGAGATCAAAATTTCGATGACTTGATGAAGGTTTTGCGTGATGATGTCGACTATACGTGGATATGGGTAGCGATTGTTTTCGGTTTACTTAGCCACGTGAGTCGTTCTCTGCGTTGGCAGATGTTGACGAAATCTATGGGATACCAGATTTCTTTCATGAATAGTTTTATGGGGGTGATGATTGGTTATTTTGCTAATATGGCGATCCCCCGGATGGGTGAGTTTACCCGTTGCGGAGTGGTGAGTAAATATGAGAATGTGCCATTCTCGAAGTTATTGGGAACGGTGGTTACCGAGCGGGTATTTGACATGATTATGTTGCTGTTGCTTACTTTGGTTGTTGTCGTTTCGCAATTTAAACAGGTCGGGATATTCCTGAATAATAATGAAGAGATTAAACAAAAGTTATACACGATGTTTCATTCCCCATGGACTTACGTGGTGTTGGGAGTATTGATCGTGGGGGTGGCAGGTTTCTTCTGGTTTGTACGAAAAGGTACTTTCTTCACCCGGTTACATCATTTTTTATCGGGAATGAAAGAAGGTTTATTGACCGTGAAGGACGTGAAACATAAGTGGTTATTTGTCGGTCATACGATTTTTATCTGGCTGATGTATTTTCTGATGCTATACGTTTGTTTCTTCTGTTTCCAGTTCACCTCTCACTTGGGACCGATGGTTGGTTTGACCGTGTTTGTTCTTTCCAGTTACGGGATGGTGGCTCCGGTACAAGGTGGCGTGGGTGCGTGGCATTTCATGGTGATTGCAGCCTTGATGATTTATTTACCGCATACGGAAGAAATTGCCAGTCTGTCCAAGACATTTGCTTTATTGACTCACGGCACGATGACGTTGTTGTATATTGTGGTAGGCGTGTTGTGTTTGTTATTCTTGCCAATATATAATCGGAAGTAAATTTCATGTTTATGGATATTGTTGAAAAATATTTTACCGGGTTAAGTGAGAGACAGTCGGAACAGTTCCAACAATTGGAGGGGCTTTACCGGGAATGGAATGAAAAGATCAATGTGATTTCGAGGAAAGATATAGATGCTTTGAACGTGCATCATGTTTTACATTCTTTGGCGATAGCAAAGGTGATTTCTTTCAAAGCGGGGACAAAAGTGTTGGATGTCGGAACGGGAGGAGGTTTTCCCGGAATTCCGTTGGCTATTATGTTCCCGGAGGTAGATTTTTTCTTGGTAGATTCTATCGGGAAGAAAATTAAAGTGGTAGAGGGTGTTGCAGGAGCTTTAGGCTTAAAAAATGTGATAGCAAGGCAATTGAGAGTAGAGACGATGAAAGAAAAATTTGATTTTATCGTGAGTCGTGCCGTGACGGCTTTTCCGGCTTTTGTAGCCTTGACCAGAAAGCGTATTCGAGAGAATAGTTTCAACGATTTGTCCAATGGGATTTTGTATCTGAAGGGAGGGGATTTTGAAGAAGAGATTCGGGATTTCAAGGATAAAATTTCTGTTTATAATATTCCTGATTTTTTTGAGGAAGAGTTTTTCGAAACGAAGAAATTAATTTATATGAAATTCCTCAAATAATTTTCTATTAACGATTTGGGAATAAGAAGAATTCTTCTTAAATTTGTCGCAGTTTACATTTCCACCTGGTTCATGCCGGGTGATTTTACTTACGTAATGAAAATTATCCAAATATAACGTGACTATATGTACGATATTTTAGAACTGAATGAAAAGTTACTTTCAGATTTGCGTCAAATTGCAAAAGAACTGAATGTTAAAAGGATTGAATCCTTTAAAAAGAAAGAATTAATATACAAAATTTTAGATCAGCAAGCCATGATTGCTACCGAGGAAACAGCTCCCGTTGAACCGAAGGAGAAGAAACCTCGTGTGCGAGTGATAAGGGGAGGTGCTGAAAAAGTGGGAGATTCCAAAGGTGGATTGGCCAAATTTAATCGGAATAAAGATAAGAAGGCCGATGCGAAACAGGAGAAAACCCAAAATGAAACTGTCAAAGAGGCTCCCGAAAAGAAAGATGCAGTTTTACCCGTAGAGGAAGTGCAGCCGATCAATGTCGTGCATAGTGATATTTTGGATAAGGATCTGGTTTTCAGTCGTACGGAAAACGGTATTGTTGTAGAGAAAAAAGGAGAGGTTGTTGCAGAACCACAGGAAACGGAAGTAAAGAATGAAACTTCAGAGGCTCCTAAACGTGAGCAAGCCGGACAAAAGCAAGACCGTAAGTTTTTCGATAAGCGTAACCGGAAACAAACCAAGCGGGAAGAGGTGAAAAGTGAAGAAGGAAAAGAAGAGGTGAAAGAGGAAAAGGCGGTTGAAGAGGTTGTTAAAGAGGAACAAGTGGCAGAAAGACCCAGCCGTCCGAAGTTTGTAAAACGGAATAGACGTGTTGAGAGAGATGAAGAAACCATTCGTCAAGATGTGGAAGAGAATGAGTTTGAAGATGTCGAAAATGAATCTGGCGTTAAGGGTGAGGCTGAAAATGAGAATTATGAAAGTGTTCCTGCTGAGTTTGAAGAAAGAAAAGAAAGTCAAAACAAGATGCGTTTTGATAAACGCGATAAATATTACGAGTTCGAAGGAATTATTTTAAATTCGGGTGTGTTGGAAATCATGCCTGACGGGTATGGATTCCTTAGATCTTCTGATTATAATTACTTGAATTCTCCGGATGATATTTACGTGTCTCAAAGTCAGATCAAGTTATTTGGTTTGTCAACGGGTGACACGGTGGAAGGAACCGTGCGTCCCCCGAAAGAAGGAGAGAAGTATTTCCCGTTGATTAAAGTATCGAAAATTAACGGGAAGTCTCCGGAAGCGGTGCGTGACCGAATCCCGTTTGATCACTTAACCCCGCTTTTCCCGAATGAGAAATTCAATCTTACTGGAAGTGGGCGGGCTACGATTTCTACTCGTGTGGTGGATATGTTTGCCCCGATCGGTAAAGGCCAGCGCGGTTTGATTGTGGCTCAGCCGAAAACGGGTAAGACGATGTTGCTGAAAGAAATTGCTAATGCAATTTCAGCCAATCATCCTGAAGTGTATTTGATCATCCTGTTGATTGACGAGCGTCCGGAAGAGGTAACCGATATGGCTCGTAGCGTGAATGCGGAGGTGATTGCCTCTACTTTCGACGAGCCGGCAGAGCGTCACGTGAAGGTGGCTAATATCGTGTTGGAAAAGGCTAAACGTATGGTTGAGTGTGGACACGACGTGGTGATCCTGTTGGATTCAATTACTCGTCTGGCTCGTGCTTATAACACGGTGTCTCCTGCATCTGGAAAGGTGCTTTCCGGTGGTGTGGATGCAAATGCATTACACAAACCGAAACGGTTCTTTGGTGCAGCCCGTAATATCGAAAATGGTGGTTCGTTGACGATTCTGGCAACTGCGTTGACAGAGACCGGTTCAAAAATGGACGACGTGATTTTCGAGGAATTCAAGGGTACTGGAAATATGGAGTTACAGTTAGACCGCAAATTGTCCAACCGTCGTATTTACCCGGCTGTGGATATTACGGCATCAAGCACGCGTCGTGATGACTTGTTGTTGGAGGACTACACGTTGAACCGTATCTGGATTTTGCGTAACTATCTGACGGATATGAATTCTGTTGAGGCAATGCAATTCGTGAAGGATCGTTTGGAAAAGACGAAATCTAACGAGGAATTTTTGATCTCGATGAATGATAAATAGTTTTATAAGTTTTATAATATGGAAAAGCGAGTTCATTTGGACTCGCTTTTTTGATGCCTCAAATATAGAATCATTTTAAGTACGTGCTTATATCGCAATGGTGTAGCGGGTTATGCGTGAATGAATGTTCATTGGGATGTATGAAATGGCAATGAAATGTATGTTTTGCAACATGTAGATTACAAAACCATGCTTTTTTTATTACCTTTGCATTGCAAAGAATAAAAAATGGAGAGTTTACGTAACACGCATAAGATCCTGATGAAAGAAAGGACGTCGGCTATCCGTCGCGGTTTATTGGATACGATAGATTCTCGTGCCCGGTTGATTGCGATAAAGGGAAGTCGTGGTGTGGGAAAGACCAATTTCCTACTAGATTTTTGCAAGGATCATTACAAGGACGATCCTTCTTGTCTTTACGTGAACATTAATAACTTGTTCTTTGCGATGGAAGGATTGTTTAATTTCGTGGAACGTTTCTACAAGCTGGGAGGGAAAGTATTGTTGCTGGATCAGATCCATAAGTATCCAAATTGGGACCGGGAATTGCGGGAGGCTTACGATCGTTTCCCGGATTTGCAGATCGTTTTCACCGCATCTTCTATTTTACGGGTCAAATCCAACAAATATTTGCATGGAATTGTGGAGATGTACAACCTGAGCGGTTTGTCGTTTCGAGAGTTTTTGGAGTTAGAAACAGGATATAAGTTTCCTGTTTATTCTTTCGAGGAAATCGTGGAACATCACGAGGAGATCGTGAATGATATTTTGGAGAAAGTACGTCCGTTAGCTTTTTTTAATAGCTATTTGAAATATGGTTATTATCCTATATATTTGGAGGAGAAATCACATATTGATTATTTGCTGAAAAACATCAACTTAACATTGGAGTTTGATATTCCGTACAATAATCAAATTGAACTGAAGTACTTGACAAAATTGAAACAATTACTTTTTATCGTGGCAAATGGTAATAGTAATATTAATATCAGTAAGTTGAGTGCCCAGATTGGTGTTTCTCGTGCAACGGTATTGAATTACCTGCATTACATGAAGAATGCTCGGTTGTTGACCTTGTTGTTTGATCGGGAAAGTGATGATGAGAACGGGTTAAAGCCGAATCAAGTATTTTTGCATAATCCGAACTTGTTGAATGCAGTTTGTCTGGATCAGACAGATTCATTGATGATTCGAAAAACATTTTTAATTAGTCAGTTATGTGCCGTGGCAAAATTGAATTTTTCTGGAAATGAAGATTTGTTCGTGAACCAGAAATATGAGGTTTCCGTACGGCAACAAGGAGATAAAGGGCGAGTCCGGGATTCAGTAATTCTGATGACCGATATGATCGAACGAGGTAAAAAGAATGTCATACCCTTGTGGCTTGCCGGTTTTGTGTATTGAGAGAAATAAGAATCTTAAATAGAATGATCAACTATTGTTAGTTAATGTTTAAAAAAATGGCAAAAGAAAAGAAATTTATCACATGTGATGGTAATGCGGCCGCTGCTCATGTAGCTTACATGTTCAGCGAGGTATCGTGTATCTATCCTATTACTCCGTCGTCTCCGATGGCTGAGTATGTAGACGAATGGGCTGCTAAAGGTAGAAAGAACCTGTTCGGGGAGACTGTAAGAGTGATGGAAATGCAATCAGAGGCAGGTGCTGCCGGAGCTGTTCACGGTTCTTTACAAGCTGGTGCGTTAACCACGACTTACACGGCTTCTCAGGGATTATTATTGATGATTCCTAATATGTATAAGATTGCAGGAGAGTTACTTCCTTGCGTGTTCCACGTGAGTGCTCGTGCTTTGGCTGCTCATGCACTTTCTATTTTTGGTGATCATGCAGACGTTTACGCTGCCCGTCAAACTGGTTTTGCTATGTTGGCTTCCGGTTCTGTACAGGAAGTAATGGACCTTTCTGCTGTATCACACTTGACGGCTATCAAGTCAAGAGTTCCTTTCGTTAATTTCTTTGACGGTTTCCGTACTTCTCACGAGATCCAGAAGATCGAAGAGTTGGATATGGAAGATATTCGTGGCTTGGTTGACATGAAGGCTTTGCAGGAGTTCCGTGATCGGGCTCAGAATTCTGAGAACCCTGTAACAAAGGGAACCGCTCAAAATCCGGATGTGTATTTCCAGGGGAGAGAGGCGGCTAACAAGTTCTACGATGCAGTTCCTGATATTGTGGCTGGTTATATGGATGAAATGTCCAAGATTACCGGTCGTACCTATCGTCCGTTCGTTTATTACGGAGCTAAAGATGCCGAGAATATCATTATCGCTATGGGTTCTGTAACCGAGACTATCCGTGAGGTGATCGATTACAAGCTTGCTAATGGCGAGAAAGTGGGTATGATCGCTGTTCATTTGTATCGTCCGTTCTCTGCTAAATATTTCATGGAAGCTGTTCCTGCTACGGTAAAACGTATTGCAGTGCTTGACCGTACGAAAGAGCCGGGTGCAAACGGAGATCCGTTGTATCTTGACGTGAAAGACGTGTTCTATGGTCAGAAGAATGCCCCGGTGATCGTTGGCGGACGTTATGGATTAGGTTCTAAGGATGTAACTCCGGGACAAATCATTGCTGTTTACAAGAACTTGGCTATGAACGAGCCGAAGAACCAATTCACTCTTGGTATCGTGGATGATGTAACTTTCCGTTCTCTTCCTATTGAACCGGAAGTAAAAGTGAACTCAGACCACATGTATGAGGCTAAGTTCTACGGATTAGGTTCTGACGGAACTGTAGGTGCTAATAAGAACTCTATCAAGATTATCGGTGGAGCTACCAATAAATATTGCCAAGCTTATTTCGCTTATGACTCTAAGAAATCAGGAGGTTTTACGGCTTCTCACCTTCGTTTCGGGGATGATCCTATTCGTTCAACCTATTTGGTAACTACTCCTGACTTCGTGGCTTGTCACGTGCCTGCATACATTCACATGTATGATGTATTGAAAGGTTTGAAGAAAGGTGGTTCTTTCTTGTTAAACTCTCTTTGGGATGAAAAAGAGGTGGGAGAGCATCTTCCGAATGCAATGAAACGTTATTTGGCTGAAAACGAAATTAATTTCTATATTATCAACGGAACGAAGATCGGTCAACAATTAGGTTTGGGTAACCGTACGAACACGATCATGCAGTCTGCATTCTTTAAAATCACGAACGTGATTCCTTACGATTTGGCTGTTAGTGAGATGAAAAAAGCTATCGACAAGTCATACGGAAAGAAGGGTGAGGCTATTGTGAAGATGAACTATGCTGCTGTTGATGCGGGTGGTTTGGCTGAAAACGTAGTGAAAGTTACTGTTCCTGCTGAATGGGCAAACTTGAAAGACGAAGCATGTGTTTGTGACGAAAAACGTCCGGAATTTATCCGTAACGTGGTTGACGTGATGAACGCACAAAAAGGGGATGATCTTCCTGTTAGTGCATTTGCTGGACGTGAAGACGGAACTTTCCCTGCCGGAACTTCTAAGTTCGAAAAACGCGGAATCGCTATTAATGTTCCGGAATGGCAAGTGAATAATTGTATTCAATGTAATCAATGTGCTTACGTTTGTCCTCACGCTGCTATTCGTCCGTTCTTGATTTCTGACGCTGAATTAGCTGCCGCTCCTGCTGGAACAGAAACCAAGCCGGCTATTGGTAAGGAACTTGCAGGATTGAAGTTTAAGATTCAAGTATCTCCGTTAGATTGTACGGGTTGTGGTAACTGTGCCGATGTTTGTCCGGCTAAGGAGAAAGCATTGGTAATGAAACCGCTTGAATCTCAAGAATCTGAAATCGTTCGTTTCGAATACATGGATAAAAAGGTTGGCTACAAGAAAGTAGTTGAGCCGAATAACGTGAAAAATTCTCAGTTCCAACAACCTTTGTTCGAGTTCTCCGGAGCTTGTGCCGGTTGTGGTGAGACTCCGTATATTAAATTAATTACTCAATTGTTCGGAGAGAGAATGATGGTGGCTAATGCTACCGGATGTACCTCAATCTATGGAGGTTCAGCTCCTTCAACTCCGTATTGCAAGAATTATCAATCAGGACGTGGTGTAGCTTGGGCTAATTCATTGTTCGAGGATAATGCCGAGTATGGTCTTGGAATGGCAGAGGGTAATAACCGTTTGCGTGACCGTGCTAAGAGATTGTTGGAAGAGAACTTGTCAAGTTTCTCTGCCGAAACTCAGGCTGCTGTTAACGAATGGCTTGCTGCTTTCGAGGATGGAGAGAAGACTTTAGCTGTCAGCGACAATATGTCTGCTGCGTTAGCTAAAGAAAATTCAGCTATCGCTAAAGAGATTTTAGAATTGAAGGCTTACTTCACGAAGAAATCTCAATGGATCTTCGGTGGTGACGGATGGGCATACGACATCGGTTACGGCGGTTTGGATCACGTGTTAGCAAGCGGTCATAACGTGAATGTATTGGTGGTTGATACCGAGGTATATTCAAATACTGGAGGTCAATCTTCTAAATCAACTCCTGTTGGTGCCGTGGCTAAATTTGCTGCCAGCGGTAAACGTGTTCGCAAGAAGGATTTGGGTGCAATGGCAATGTCTTATGGTTATGTGTATGTTGCACAAGTTGCTATGGGATCTAACCAAGCTCAATATTTGAAAGCTTTGAAAGAGGCAGAGGCATATGACGGACCTTCATTGATCATCGCTTACGCTCCGTGTATCAACCACGGTCTGAAAGCAAGCATGGGTAAATCTCAAGCTGAAGAGAAGAAGGCTGTTGAATGCGGATACTGGCAATTATACCGTTATAACCCGGCATTGGAAGAAGAGGGTAAGAACCCGTTCCAATTGGATTCTAAGGAGCCGGATTATAGCAAATTCCGTGACTATCTGATGGGTGAAGTTCGTTTCAACTCCTTGTTGAAGGCTGCTCCGGAAGAAGCTGAGCAATTGTTTGCCAAGACTCAGTCTGACGCTAAATGGCGTTATGAAGGTTACAAGCGTCGTGCAGAAATGAAATACGGCGAGTAATACTCCTTAATAATAGAAAAAGATCGCTCGGAATTTATTTCCGGGCGATCTTTTTTGTGTGGGTTTCCCTGTCAAGCTATAAATACAACTCTTTTTTGTTATCCGTGCCTCCGTTTTAATATATTTTGAAAAATGAAACAAAATGTGCCTGCATATAGTGAAATTACCTAAATGCGGGTCATTTGTTAATTTTAATTACTTCATTAGAGGCATAATAGATTGTAAATACACTATAAATAGTACTAATTCTTGATTTCCTGAAAGTATTTTTGTAATGTATAAAATGAAAAGGAATAATGGATAATAATCAGGTATTTTTTTACAGATGACAAAGGTAGTTACTTATTTTATAAAGTAACTATGATGATTGATAATAATCGGTCATACAGGTATTGTTTGAAGTAAAATAACATCTTTTTGTTTATCTCAATATAATATGAGTGTATAAGGCTATTTATAGTTGGAAGGAATGATTAAGAAAATACATATTTTGGGGATAATTCTGGCATCTGTGCTACTGATGTCCTGTATTGAAGAACGCTTGAAAGCGGATGATGCAGAGAATGCAGCGGCATATTTGCAGGTGCGAGGAGGACGTCTGTTGAATTCAACGGATCCACTTGACAACGAGATCGAGCGACTTCGGATTCTTGCATTTAATAAAAATACGGGGCGATGCGTGAGCAATAAATTGTATTATGCAGAGCTGAATGAAGTAATTAACCATCCGATAGATGATGGTACGTATGATTTCGTATTCTTGGCTAATGAGCCGAATATTGTGATTATTGTAGATGCATTAAATGGAATCTATGAGTATGCTGATCTTGAAAGTATCATGTACCCGGAACAAGCTTTTCAATCGAGTGTTTCTATTCCGATGTTCCAGAAGTTGGAGAATGTAGAGGTCCTTCCGGGACAGGATGGAGCGAGAGTGGACGGAGGAGAGATACAGCGTCAGATCGAGTTGCAGTTGGAAAGACTGGCAACACGTGTGGATATTGTGTTGGAAGGAGAAGAAGATTTGACAGATTATTTTAAAGGGGTTACTTTCTTTAATGTTCCGGAGGGGATTACATTGATGTCAGCAAGTAATACATCACTTGGTAGAAATAAAACCCGGAAATATACTTTGGCGGATGATGCCGGTTATTTTACAAGTGTTACGCCTAGTGCGGAACAGCGGTCTCGTGGTATTGTTTGGGTAAAAAAGATTACACGTTTTATTTTGCCTTTCAGTAATTTTACTCCTGAAAATGATGATAGTAAGGCTATTACTTTTAAGGTGGATTTGGAAGAGAGACATAGCCCTTCCTGTTATTTAAAGATACAAACTGCGGGCGTGAGTGGTGCTTCAAAGGACAATTACACGTTACCTTACAATTCGGCACTTTTGCTTACGGGCGTTATCAAGGACCCGATAAATATCAATATTCAAGTTACTCCTTGGGGAAAGGAAGAACATGGATGGGAAGCGCAGAATCGTTATCTGAATGTTTCGGATATAAGTGTGAACATTACCGACTTTAACGGGGCCAGAATTACATTCTCTTCGAATATGCCTGTCGTGAAGGTGTTGCCGGACGTGATTGTTGCGGGTTCTAAGACGATGAAGACGGAGAAGGTATTTAACGATCTTATACTTGCTGCGGGGGAAAATTCAACGACACGTTTTGCATATACTTATGATGTTATACGTGGAGAGGGAACCGGGTATATGGATATTTTATTGGATGAGTACAACATGGACGTGGAGACTTCTCTGGTAAATCCTGATGGGCGGCATTCTATTTTCCGGTTGATATTGTCGGCGGAGGATGAGAATGGGAAGAACAGCCTTCAACGGGAGATAACGGTGAATACGAGCCAGTATGGTGCGCATTTTCAAGGTGACCATTGGAATGGTTATGGATATATAGGTGCTTTTTTCCGGGAAAATGAGGTTGGCGAACGGATTATTTCCACGCAATTACCACGTTTGGAAAAACAGGATTATGCTTTAGGGTATTGGGAAGTGGAAGTTGACGAACCTTATAAAGATCAAGTTATATTGAGTACGACACCTAGTTTCGATCCTTATGTCGGAACGGATAATCCCGGTAAGCCGGAGGAATATCCCGTGCGTCCGAATGAATATAAGAAGGGGGAAATGGAAAGTGGTGGAACTAAGATAAATGGTAGGGGACGTGTTTATTTCCGTGTTGGTTGGAGAAGTCCTAATCCGAATACGGGAAGTACAGGAGAGAAAACTCCGAGATATGCCACGGTTACGTTGACTTTTACGCAGGCGACTACAGTTGAAAATGGTTGGCGCCCGTCGTATAAGATTTATCTTCGACAAGGAGAGGCGGCTGATTATATCATGAATCCGCAATCGAGTATACTTGACGGGCCCTTACAAGGTAAGTCTCGTGCTTATGCCAGAAAATTCTCGGCCTTTAATATCACGGATCGTGAATTGAAGAATAAAACAGAAGATTACGTGGGCTTGTACGCGAAGACATCCAAGCGGGATGCCAAGTTTGTCGATTATCCCACGCAGGCAGGAGCTTTTTACCAGTGGGCATTAAGCAAGACAGACGAGGATATGGCTGACTTTATTCGCCGGGCTTACAATCCTGCATTGCCATATAATACGGATTCTCCCGAAGGTTACTGGACCTCTACCCAATACTGGAATAAGATTCCAATATGGGCATCGTCCGGGTCTGACGAGCAATACGAGTATGGCTATGGGGAAGAGGTTGAGGTTTGTCCTCCCGGTTATCATCGCCCATCAGATGGGTATATTGATCAGGTTTCATATAATGGACCTTACCCGAATTATAGGTACGGGAATGGCTATGTTGATGTTAACGGAATTACAGTCACGGAACGGATTAAGGGAGAAGAGAATATCGCGTTCTCGGAATGGAGGCAATCTTTATGGCTAAATCCTTGGCAGGGGGAGACCATTCCCGATACAGAGGTCCTTGTTGGAAAAGGAGATGAAGAAAACGAGAAAATAGCGATCAGGGAGAAGACCTCACCAGCGTACGTGGCCAATAAGGATATAAATTTATTGTTTGGTTTTTACGCTGATGGTTACTATGATCGACGTCCGATGAAAGTACAGATTGCAACAACTTCAAGGCTTACAGCTCGACTGGGAGTTGGGGTTTCCATAAACAGTCCAAGTGTGGCTTACCGGGGAACATTGGTTTATAATTCGGAAAATAATGCCTCGACTTTTTTCCCGGCCGCGGGACGTCGTTTGGATCGGGGTGGATATCTGGAATATGTTGGTGAGACTGGATATTATTGGAGTTCATCTACGGGACCGAATACGGCTACTGCACAAGGAAGTATCGTGAAATCAGTTTGGTCAGTGGAGATTGCCGGCTGGAATCCCGGGCACCTGCATATTTTGCCGACATTCGGTTATTCAATCCGTTGCGTGAAAGATGAAATGAGTTCAAATTGATGAGTGATGTATAAGGGAATATTGATATTATTTACGTTGTTATTATCTTTTTCGGCGTGTTCGATAAAAGAGGATGAAAGGGGAGGGCCTGTGGTTACAGATGAAAAAATCAGGTTCGAGCTATTCACTAAAACCGGAGCTTACGGGTTACCTGTGGCCCGGGCTAGTGCGAGTGAAACAGCCGTGGAGCAAGGAATTTGGGTTCTTGTTTTTCGGGGAACAGATGGGAATGCGGAATTTGTAGAGGCGGTTCAGGCAGATGAACTTAATGGTAAAACGTATGTTTACCTGACGGAATCTTCTGATGCCTGTCGGCTGTTGATACTGGCAAATCCGGCAAGTCATTTTTACGTGGGGAATATGCCATACGCATTTTCAACGGAGAACTTTAGTACTTGTCTTGAAAATAAGACCCTTGCTTATGCTTGTGAGAATTTGCATACGGCGGCATTGACAGATCCGCAGAACACGGTGCCTTATGTTGGGCAAAAGTTGCCTATGAGTGATTTGATCGATTTGCCTAGGATTGGTACCGGGGTGACCATGCCCCAGATGCAGTTGAAACGTGCTGTCGGGAGGATTGTCGTGAGAAACACGGCTCCCGGTTTTATACTGGATGGAATTACCACGGTGACGAATGTGGCTAAGAGTTCGAGACTGCATAATTTAACCGAAACACTGGAACAGAATATTGGTGTCGAAAATCTAGTGGAATATAGAGGGGATAATTCGTATATATCAGATATAGTGGAAACGGACGAGATTATGCCGCAAGAACAAACAACGGGGGATAATCCTCTCTATGTTTACGAAACTCATACATCGTCGAATGATACTTATCTTATTATTCGAGGACGTTATAACGGAGAATCCTTTTTTTACAAGATGGCTCTCGTGGATGATAACCGGAATATGTTGAATATCCAGCGTAACACGGAGTATATTTTTACGATCACTTCTATCAAGGGGAGAGGATTTAGTTCGATAGCTGATGTCAAAGCTTCTCTTGCGTCGAACACGAATCTGGATTATACTATTTTGGTACAAGATAAATCAGCCTATGAGATTGTGAGTAATAACGAGTATTATCTTGGTGTAACGAATTCTCATTTTGAGATTTATGCAAGTGCGGGAACAACTAGAATATACACGGCTTTTACTTTGATCACGGATTGTAAGACCGAGTTCCCGGAAAAAAGGACGATTACCTCGTTGACGAGCAACTTGAAGATTGTTTCTCCTGCTGATGGAAAGATTCCGGTTTCAACGACTTCGCCTTTAGAGGTTGAGATTCAGATGTTGGCAGGTTTTGATTCGGGAGAGATTGAATTGTATCTTGGTAATCTCAGGAAGATTATCACGGTTAGAAGGCAAGATATGATTTCTGCTAATGCTAGGACAATTGGTGAATTTATTAATAACGGGTATTATGTTTCGGCTTTCGTGGAGGATTACGCGAATCATGGTTGGCTACAATTAGCTCCCGGGAACGGGGAGATCCGTAATGACCCGGATTATATATACGTGGATGATGGAAAGATTAACTTGAAAATCGAAGAAAACGGATCATCTAGTCGCCGGGAGGGAATTGTGTATGTCTCGATAGGTAAAGGATCAACTCAAAGAATAAAAGTTTATGTAACTCAAGCGACATATCCTTCCTGATAATGCGGATCAACTAAAAAAGAAACTATGAAGAAACTACGATTAATATTTATTTTTTTACTTGCCTGTTGTGCTATTCCTGAGGTGCATGCCCAGAAAGTGGCCGTGAAGACAAACCTGTTATACGATGCAACAACGACCTTTAATCTAGGCGTGGAATTTAGCTTGGCCCGGAAGTGGACGCTGGATGTGCCGGTGAATCTGAACCCGTGGAAGTTTAATGACGGGACACGTTTGCGACATTGGGGCATACAGCCTGAGGTTCGTTACTGGTTTTGTGAACGCTTTCGGCGGACATTTATCGGTTTGCATGCTCATTATGCTGATTTTAACGTGGGTAATTTGCCGGACTGGTCTTTTATCAGCGAGAACATGAAACAAAATCGGTACGAGGGATATCTTTATGGAGCCGGGATTTCTGTCGGTCACGCTTGGATTCTGAAAAGACGTTGGGGGATTGAAGCCACTCTCGGATTGGGATATGCCCGTATCGTGTATGACAAGTACCCATGTGCCGAATGCGGTTCCCGGTTAAAATCCGGAAATCGGAATTACTTCGGTCCGACAAAGGTCGGTATTTCACTAATCTATTTAATCAAGTAAAGTATGAAAATAATGATACGATACACGGCTTGCGTGTTGATGGCCTTCTTGCTAGGGACATTAACTTCGGCAGCCCAGTCAAAATCCTCTTATACCGGAACTATTAATGTCAATCCGGTACGAGTGTTACAAGCGGGGAAAACGCTTTACGTGGAAATGGATATTGTCTTGGTCCACGTGAAAGTGAAGTCTGCCGGGGCAGTAGATATTATCCCCCGGTTAGTGTCCTCTTCGGACACGCTTGAACTTCCCAAAGTTTCGCTTAAAGGGCGTAACGAGTACTTAACCTACGAGCGGGTTCTTTCCCTGATGAGTTCCTCGGAACGATCGGCTTACCCAACCCATTATCAGGTGGTGAGAAACGTGAAAGCTGAAAATCAAACGATAGAGTATCGCTATACTCTTCCTTTCGAAGCTTGGATGGCGGAAGCCTATCTGGACGTTCAGAAAGATGAATGTGGTTGTGGGGAAGTGGCTTGGATGGAAGTGGAGACCATTGATACAGTGAAGCTGGATTTCATTCCGGTTCCTTACCGGGTGGTACCCCATCTGGCTTACGTGCAACCCGTACCCGAACCAATTAAAAACCGGGAAAAACAAGTAGAGGCTTTTCTGGACTTCGAGGTGAACCAGACTTATATTCAGCCAGAATACATGAATAATCCCGTGGAGCTGGCGAAGATTCGGGCGATGATTGATGAATTGCATGTTGATCATGATATTACGATTAACCGCTTGGATCTTATCGGGTATGCTTCTCCGGAAGGTTCTTTGGCCGGTAATAAACGATTGTCTGAAGGACGAGCTTTGGCGTTGAAGAATTATCTGGCAAGACGTTACTCGTTTGCTCCTTCACTTTACCACATCGTTTTCGGTGGTGAGAACTGGGAAGGTTTGCGCAAAGCCTTGGCGAATCTTGATGTCACTTACAAAACTGCGGTCGAATCAATCATAGATAACTATGACGGGCAGGAGCGAAAAGAACGTTTGATGAAGTTGCAGGGAGGGGTGCCTTATCGTTATTTGCTTCGAAATGTTTATCCGGGATTGCGTGTTGCCATTTGCAAGGTTGAGTACCATGTTAAGAATTTCAACGTGGAGGAAGCGAAGGAGATTATAAAGGTGCGTCCGCAGAACTTGAGTTTGAATGAGATGTACTTGGTGGCAAATACTTACCCGAATGGATCTCGTGAGTTTATCAACGTGTTTGAAACTGCCGTGAGATTATTCCCGGAAGATGATGTTGCTAAATTGAATGCGGCAATAGCGGCACTTTCTCGCGGAGACACGGAAACGGCAGGTCAATTCTTGGCTCAGGTGAAACATCAGGAATTACCGGAATATGCGAATGCTGCGGGAGTGTTGGCCCTTTTGAAGGGTGACTACGATGCTGCCGAAAGATTCTTGCAGGCAGCTTCGGATGCCGGGCTTGAAGTTGCAGGAAAAAACTTGGAGGAGCTTGGTAAAAAGAAAGCGAATGATCAGGAAATGAAATCTAGGGTGATTTATAAATAAGAGTAGAGATAGAATCAATTGATAATAATTTGATAAATAAACCAATCAATTTTTTAACAAACAAACAACCAATTTTCAATTAAACTTTGTAACTATGAAGAAGATGTATTATTTTGCTGCGACACTTTTAGTATTGTTGTTTGCGGCGTGTAGTAATGACCATATCGGTCGAGATGATGATGATGACGGGATTGTAACGGATCCTACCGGGGAGGCGTGGATCTCTTTGGATATTAAGACTGCCGCAGCGAAGGCCTTGGGTAGGGCATTGAATAACCCGGATAAGGAGATGGGAACTCCGGCAGAATCTACCGTGAGTAAACTTCGGGTTATTTTCTTTGATGCGGCACATAATGTGACTGCTGATAAGTCTTTTACTGTAGGTTCTGATACAGAAGCGGGAGAACCCGGACAACCGGAAGGAATTCTGGGGACGGCTTTTAAAGTTCCGGCTGCTTCTAAACGGATTCTGGTGATTGCAAATCCAAGTCCAGATTTACCTACGAACGTTAGTACTTATAATGAGTTTAATCAAGCTATTGTGGCTATAGCCTCGTTATCCTCACCCTCTTATTTCATGATGACGAATGCTAAAGGTGGTTTGGAGCCATCTCTTCCCAATGGAGATGAGACAGATCTGACTCTTTATAATTCAGCATCAAAGGCTGAGAGCCAACCGCTTTCTATTCATATAGACCGTGCCGTGGCAAAGGTTCGGGTATATACTGACAACGGTAATATCGCAGCTAATAATTTGCAGGCGAATATCTCTGAACCCGGTTGGGTTTTGAATGCAACGAACAAGAAATATTTCCCGGTATCTGAGCGTGTGAAGACATGGATGGAAGAGACTCCGAGAGGATGTATCACTCCTTTTGACCAGTATGATCTGGGGTCATATAGAAAGGATCCGAATCATGACGTACAACCCTTGATGTCCGACCCGAATTTTACAAGTTATTTACAAGAATATAATTACGAGATGGATGCAGCGAATATAGCTTCCGGAGCTTGGCATCCGACTGAAATATCCGTGAACAACGTGGAGTATTGTCTTGAGAACACCCAAACAGCCGAGCATAACGTGTGGGCTTACACAACTCAGGTCCTGTTTAAAGTTATTTACTCTCCGAAAGGATTGGTTACTCCGGATAAGAATGTTTACGATAATCCTGCGGATAATGTGAATCATGGAGAATTGATGGCAGGTGCAGATTGGCTTATGGTTAATGGCGGGTACTATACTTGGAATTTGTTGATGGATTATATTAAAGCGGAATTGTTGTACAAGTACACCAGCGAGGATAAGGATCCTAGTATTATCTATACTGCAGCATTATCCCAAACTGTGAATAAGTATCTGGTAGCTATCGGAACTCCGGAGGTATCGATTGACAGGGGTAGTGGAACTCCCGAAGCGAGAGCTGATGAGGTGGTTGCTAATTTTAATCTGAAAAGAAGTAACGTGGAAAATTATGGAGCTTACCGTCATGGAACCGTATCTTACTACAAGGGTGGAGTAAATTACTATCCGATTATGATTAAACATGACGATACTGATCAGGTTTACAATGAATTCGGAGAATTCGGAGTGGTTCGTAACTCTGTTTACGACGTGCATATTTCTAAGGTAAACAATCCGGGTTATCCGAATGTTCCGAAACCGGATCCGGGAACCAAAGATGAGGATGAGGACAAATATTTGTCTATCAGAATTAACGTGAATCCTTGGACTTGGTATACTCAAACTGAAGAATTATAATCAGTTCGATGATTTTGTCAAATTGTGGGGGACGACGTTTGTCCCTCACAAGCTTATACCTCTTGGTATGGGAGGAGATGTTGTCTGCCATTAATAAAATGGAACGCCAAAAAAGAAAGAAATGAATTTCAAAAGTCATATAAATTTACTGATCGTTGGGCTACTGATGATTGGTGCTGGGATACTCGTATCCTGTGATGCCTTTAATGAAGATTTGCCGGAGTGTCGCTTGTTTGTCAAGTTTAAATATGACTATAATATGCTATCCGTCTGTGCTTTTCATAAACAGGTAGATAAAGTGGAGCTCTATGTTTTCGACAGGGATGGCAAATTCCTTTTCCAACAAGCCGAAGAGGGGGATGCGTTGGCTACCGGTAATTACCAGATGTCCGTGGCACTTCCTTTGGGAGAATACAAGTTGATGGCTTGGGCCGGGGTGCATGATTCGTACGATGTTCCTCAGTTGGCTCCGGGTGCGTCGATCACGGAGTTGGAATTAAAATTGAAGAGAACGTCATCGCTTATTATTGATAAAGCGTTGGAACCGCTTTGGTATGGTGAAATCAATGATGTAAACTTTACCGGTAACATTAATCTTGTCGAGACGATTAACTTGATCAAGAATACAAATACCGTAAGATTTATTTTCCAACAGCCGGAGAATGGTGGAGGTGGATTTGCCGTGGATGATTATGATTACGAGATTCTTGAATCGAACGGGTATCTTGATCATCAGAATCAATTGAAGGATGATGATGAGTTGAGTTTTCGTCCCTATTATAGCAAACAGATCAGTCCTGCCGCTATTGGTGTGGAATTGAACACGATGCGTTTGATGGACGATCGGCCGACTCGTTTTGTCGTGACGGAGAAAGCCACGAATAAGCCGGTGTTTAATATAAGTCTTACCGATTATTTTAGCAAGACCATGATGGCCGGGCGTAATTGGAGTACCCAAGAGTATTTTGATCGTCAGGATGAATGGGATGTTGTTTTCTATTTTGCCGGGGAGAACGGGGAAGGCCTATGGCATGCTGTGCAAGTGATCATTAATGATTGGACGTGGCACATTCAAGATGAGGGAGAGGATTTGTAATTTCCAAAAATTGATTACTTTTGAGAAAATGGTAATCAATAATATTGCATGGAAAAAAGATTGGAGGAATTGTTTAATAATTCGTCACTTACAGTTGAAGAATTAAGAAATGTATTTATAAAAGACCTTGTACCTCTCGTGCATGGAGAGAATTTGGTAGGTCTGGATCGAGGGGATGTGGAGCATCTTATGGATGGTAAAGTTTCGGTTGAAGATCGGGACCGGAGTCGGTGAAAGTCGAGCCATAGATGCAATCGGAGATGTGCTGACAAAATTGGGATCGGTTATCGAAGGAGTGGATCATGCTAGGTATTTGATGTACATTGAATATGGTGCGGAGGATTTGATGATGGATGAATTGGTCCGGGTAATGAATTATTTTGAGGAAAAGGTAGGAAATGAAGTGGAAATGGTTTGGGGAGCCGGGCGTAATGATGAATTAGGGAATCAATTGAAAATATTATTGTTGGCCGGGTGGAAGTAATTACCTGAGGGATTCAGATCGGTCATATAAAATAAAGTATTCACGGAAATCTTTTTCAAGATTCCCGTGAATGGTTATTATTTGAAAGTTAGTTTGAAATGCTGGTCATTTGAATAGGGATCCTTTTCTGGCGAAGAGAAAAATACATAGAAGTGTAACTTAAGGTACTTGTATACAATTTTGTAGTGAAATGTGAATTCCTAAATGCAAGAATGCGTATAGGACTACCCGTTATCAAGTGAAGAAGGAATGAGTACTTAAGGTAATTGCCAGATAATCATAGAGTAAAAGCCTATCAAGTTCGTATCAAAGACGTTCACGAACGTCTTTGATACGTCTTTGTAGCGAAGTTGATACGTCTTTAATCCCTAAGTGCATCGAATATGCAACGGGTAAACACGGTTATTACCCTGAAAAAGTTTATTGTAAACTAGAGTAAACCTATATCAGAAAGATTGAAAATACGTGAAATAGATAGCTTTTCCCGTCGCTTGTTTTGGGAATTTTCTTGTTTCGAAGTAACCTTAAAAGGGGGAAAAGCGTAATGTGTGAAAATTAAACAAGAAAGATGATGGATTTGAATAAAATGTTGAACTTGACGGGAATGGTAGCTCTCGTGACGGGAGGCGGTAATGGTATCGGTTGCGGGAGTGCCCGTATTTTGGCAGAGGCGGGAGCTGATGTGGTGATTGGTGACGTGAATCTGGCGGCAGCCGAAGAGGTGGCAGAAGATATACGTGAAATGGGGCGTCGGGCTCTGGCTCTGAAATGTGACGTGACGAGAGATGCGGATTTGATGAATCTCGTGGAACGGACCATCGTGGAGTTTGGTAAATTGAACATTCTGGTGAATAACGTGGGAGTTGGCGGGGGAGGCCGTGAAAATCCTTTTCGGGTGACGGTGGAATATTTCGAACGTATTTTCAAGGTAAATGTGTTCAGTGCTTGGAGATTGTGCCAGTTGGCCGTACCTTATATGAAACAGGCTGGTTATGGTTCGATCGTGAACATTACTTCCATGGGAAGTATCAACCGGAGTCCGAACATGAGTGCCTATGCCTCGTCAAAAGCGGCTTTGAATCACATGACAGCCAACTTGGCAATGGATTTCGGACCCGATGTACGGATTAATGCCGTGGGACCGGGAGCCGTGGAAACGCAAGCACTCGCATCCGTGCTGACTCCGGAGATCGAGAAAAAGATGTTGGAACACACACCAATCAAGCGATTGGGTGAAATAGAAGATATTGCCGGGGCGGTCCTCTTTTTTGCAGCACCGATTTCCAGTTGGATCACTGGGCAGGTGTTATTTGTGAACGGGGGCGGTGTCCAAACGTTGGATTAATCCTTTTCGGGACCACCCGTTCCTTCTTTTTGTACTTGTAATTCTTTGATTTCTTTGTTGAGAAAAATGGACAGGACTGTCCGTAAAATTACAACTCCCCCAAGTATAGCCAATTCATTCAAGCTGGGTTCCAGAACTGTTTTTAGAATATCGGAGGCAATCAAAAACTCAAGGCCTAATAGTAAATAAGTTCCTAGATCGGCACGAAGTTCACGAGTTGCCGTGAACGAGTATTTCCCGGTAAAACGTCGGGATTCATTACGGATGAACGCGCAAAAAGCAATTATCGCCCCATAGATAACGATGATCAGGCTGATGACGCTGATACCCGTGGATAGTATTTCAAGATAGTGCATGATTTTCATGATGTGGTATTTATAATGTCGTAATTACGGATTTTTTGTATAAAGGTTGTTACAATTCCCGTTTTTTCGCTAAAATCGTTATCTTTGGGGTGTTGTAAAAATAAATCACTTACTATAAAGAAACAATGGAGCAAGAGAACAAACAAATGAATTCACTCCCGGATAATGCGTACCGGGAACTCGCCCCGGGCGAGGAGTACAAGCCGATGATGCCGGCGAACACGAAACCCAAGGAGGTTACGCCTTATTCCGTGACATTCGGTATTATCATGGCGGTCATTTTTTCCGCGGCAGCAGCTTACCTTGGACTGAAAGTAGGACAGGTATTCGAGGCCGCGATTCCTATCGCTATTATTGCTGTTGGTGTGGGCAATATGTTGGGGAAGAAAAATATGTTGGGACAAAATGTGATTATCCAGTCTATCGGAGCTAGTTCCGGTGTGATCGTGGCCGGGGCAATCTTTACGCTACCGGCTCTTTACATTTTAGGACTGGAGGCTCAATTTTACCAGATATTCCTTTCTTCTCTGTTCGGGGGTTTTTTGGGTATCTTGTTATTGATTCCTTTCCGGAAATATTTCGTGAAAGACATGCATGGGAAATATCCTTTCCCGGAGGCAACAGCAACCACGGAAGTTCTGGTTTCCGGTGAAAAGAAAGGTAACCAAGCTAAACTATTGGCCGTGAGTGGACTGATCGGAGGTCTTTATGATTTCTGCGTGAGTACCTTTGGTTGGTGGGCAGAAGGAATCTCAACCCGTATTATGGGATGGGGAGAAGTGCTTGCCGACAAGATGAAAGTGGTATTTAAAGTGAACACGGGTGCGGCAGTACTCGGTTTAGGATATATTATCGGGTTGAAATACGCGGCGATTATTTGTGCCGGTTCTTTCACCGTGTGGTTCGTATTGATTCCTTTTATCAGCCATTTCGCTGATGGACAGACATTAGCTGTTGGGGAGGGAATTACAGTGTTGTTGCGGGATATGACCCCGGAGCAGATCTTCTCGAATTATGCCCGTCATATCGGTATCGGTGGTATCGCCATGGCCGGTGTTATCGGTATTATCCGTTCTTCCAGTATTATCAAGCAGGCTTTAGGATTGGCCGTTAGTGAATTAGGTGGTAAGAAAAAAGGAGATGGTGTGGTGGAGCGTACACAGCGTGATATTTCCATGAAGTTCATCCTGTCCGGGATTATCTCCGTGCTGATCGCTACTTTCGTGTTTTTCCAATTTGGCGTGTTGGGTAATTTAACTCACACGATCATCGCGACGTTGATTGTATTCGTTATCTCTTTCTTGTTCACGACGGTGGCAGCAAACGCTATCGCTATCGTGGGTTCGAATCCGGTATCCGGAATGACGTTGATGACGTTGATTTTGAGTTCGCTGGTATTGGTTAGTGCCGGGTTGAGTGGAACGAGCGGAATGATGGCTGCCATGATCATCGGTGGGGTGGTTTGTACCGCACTGTCTATGGCCGGAGGTTTCATTACCGACTTGAAGATCGGTTACTGGTTGGGGACAACTCCTGCGAGACAGGAAGGCTGGAAGTTCTTGGGTACGGCTGTTTCTGCCGCCACGATTGCCGGGGTAATGATGGTGTTGAACCAGACTTATGGTTTCGTGGGAGAGAACGCGTTGGTTGCCCCGCAGGCAAATGCGATGGCTGCCGTGATCAAGCCTTTAATGGAAGGCGGAGCAACTCCTTGGTTGCTGTACTTTGCCGGAGCGGCTTTGGCATTGATCTTGACGATGATCGGTGTTCCCGCATTGGCTTTTGCTTTAGGAATGTTTATCCCGTTGGATTTGAATACTCCGCTGTTGATTGGTGGTTTGGTTAGCTGGTACGTGGGTACTCGTAGTAAGGACGAGAATGTGAATAAAGCTCGCCGTGAACGTGGTACATTAATTGCTTCCGGATTTATTGCTGGTGGGGCTTTAATGGGTGTGATCAGTGCTATTCTGAAATATTGCGGTGCTGACTGGTTTATCACTTGGAGTGGTGCTGAAGTATTGGCTGTCGTGATGTATATTTTGATCATCCTTTACTTCATCTACGATTCTATGAAAGCTAAACTGGCGGATTAATTTTAAATTT
The DNA here is from genome assembly GCF_019423355.1 of Butyricimonas sp. NCBI lineage: Bacteria > Pseudomonadati > Bacteroidota > Bacteroidia > Bacteroidales > Odoribacteraceae > Butyricimonas > Butyricimonas sp. Next base: position 196,060 of record NZ_JAHZBP010000008.1, on the reverse strand, counting down.
TAGATTGTAAATTTTAAATTGGACAATGCAATTGGAAATTTGCAATCTAAAATAATGATTAAGCTGTTTTAATCTAAAATTTAAAATCTAAAATAAAAATGGTGGATTTAAAAGATCGTTTTTTGAAATACGTGAGTTTCGACACGCAAAGTGACGAAATGAGCGAGACTTTCCCTTCTACCGAAAAGCAGAAAGTGTTGCTGAAATACTTGGTAGAGGAAATGAAATCTCTTGGGTTAACCGAAGTGGAGATGGACGAGCATAGTTATGCTATGGGTACAATTCCCGCTACTCCGGGTTATGAGGATCGTCCGGTGATTGGTTTTATCTCTCACGTGGATACGAGTCCGGATATGAGCGGGGCGAATATCAAACCGCAGATTATCGAGAATTATGATGGAAAGGATATTCGTTTGAACGAAGATCTGATGATGACGGTGAAGGATTTCCCGGAATTGTCTGCGTTTAAAGGACATACGTTGATTACAACCGACGGGACAACTTTGTTGGGTGCTGACGATAAAGCGGGTGTTGCCGAGATCATGACGGCTGCCGAGTATCTAATGGCACATCCCGAAATCAAGCATGGGAAGATCCGTATCGGTTTCACTCCGGATGAGGAAGTGGGCCGGGGAGTGGATTATTTCAACGTGGAGAAATTCGGCGCTAAATTCGCTTACACCATTGATGGTGGGTTCGAGGGCGAATTGGAATATGAAAACTTCAATGCCGCCAGTGCCAAGGTTGCTATTCAAGGACGTAACGTGCATCCGGGTTATGCTAAAGATAAGATGATTAATGCTTTGCAGGTAGCTGCCGAGGTGAATAGCTTGTTACCTGCCTGGGAGCGTCCGGAGCATACTGATGGATACGAGGGTTTCTATCATTTGGTAGGATTGAGTGGTTCCGTGGAGAATGCGGAAATCAGTTATATCATTCGTGATCATATCCGGGAGAAGTTTGAGGCTAAAAAACAGTTCATGACGAAAGTGGTAGAATTGTTGACCCAGAAGTATGGCGAAGGCGTGTTGACGTTAACTTTGAAGGATCAATATTATAATATGCGTGAGATGGTTGAGCCGCATCCGGAAGTGATCGACAAGGCGTTCAAGGCTATGGAGCAAGCCGGGGTAACCCCGATTGTCCGTCCGATCCGTGGAGGTACCGATGGCGCCCGTCTTTCATACATGGGATTGCCTTGTCCGAATTTATTCACCGGGGGAATGAACTTCCACGGTAAATTCGAGTACTGTTCTCTGGACACGATGAGACGTGCGCAGCAGACGATTTTGAACTTGATTCAACTTTGGGCGGAATAGAATTAACTCGATAAAAAATACAAACACTCCAAACTTGTTAAGTTTGGGGTGTTTTTTTATGGGGGATAATAGATATTTTAGGATTTAAATGTATATATTTGTAGAAATACAAAAAGATATGCAGAAATTTATAACCTTATTCATCTTCGCATGTATAATTTGTTCATGCGAGAAAAGTGATAACAAGCCTTCTCAACCAAGGTTTTTAGTATTGACTAGGACTGTAAAAATGTTGCCAACTGAGTACCAAAAGGGTAAAGAGATGAAGGAGGTCTATACTTACAACGATTTCGGGTATGAAGATAGTTTTATCTTGTACGTTGATGGCGAAAACGTGGAGGAAAGGAAAAATTACAAGCATGATGAACAGGGACGAGTTTTGCATTGGGAAGCTTTTGCCCCGGATGGGAGGAAAGGGTTAACGATGGATTATACTTATTCCGCATCAGGAAAGATATTGGTGGAGGACAAAGTTTTTCTTCCGACAGCAGAGAGCGGGTACGGGGCGGAGACAGATCATTACCTGACACAATACACGTATGATGAACAGGATCGTGAAATTCAGCAGCTTTCTTACCTCAATGACGAGGTTCTTGGGGTACATACGAATTACAAGTATGACAATTCCGGGAATTTGCTTTTGGTTCATGATGTTGATAAAGACGGGCAACTTAAAATGAAATATGAGGCTACTTATAATAGGGCTGGGAAAATAGAAAAAAGCACGGTGACATCGTATTTGAGTTTTGGAACGCTTACTACTATGTGGGAGTATTCTTATGATTCCGAGGGTTACTTGATATTGGAGGAGGAATATCAAGATGGAAAACCCGCACACGTGCTTAAAGATCATAAATACGATGAGGCAGGGAATCTTTTGTCGTGTAATTCGTATGGGGTTGATGGTGTTGTATATACTGAATATTACTACACTTATCAACGATTTGATTGAAAGTAAATATCGTTTGCTTGATTTTTATCAAGGTTTGACGTCAAGAAAATATTAATTTTACACCTTAATAAAGTAAGGTTTAAAACATGAAAAATAATATGTCCGTGGCCGAACAGGCTACTCTTTTCCCTTTTACCCCGCCGAAACATTCGGATAGTTTGTGTATTCCCGTACAGACGTGGGAATTTTTATGTCACACGCTCTATTTAAAGCGGTATCCTTTTTTACTCGGTCCGAAAGGATGTGGGAAGTCTTCCATTGCTAAGGAATTGGCGGATGCCATGGGGATGGAGTATTTTGCTTTCGATATGGGGCAGGCTTTTAAGCCGAAAAAGATGTTCGTGGGAGGATTGATTATCGGGGATGACGGGAAAACGAAAGCGGTACGTTCGGAGTTTTTTAAGGCTTTTGTGTCGACTAAACCAACGTTAATATTCTTAGATGAGTTGACACGTACCCCGATGGTGGCGGCGAATTTCCTGATGACTATCTTGGATCGTCAACAATCGTATATCTATGATGAGGATTCTGGGAAACGCTATAATAAAGGCGGAAATGTGCTTTTCGTGGCAGCAGGTAACGTGGGATTTGCCTATGTTTCCACGCAGCGTTTGGATACAGCCTTTGAAGATCGGTTTATCAAAGTTCGGTTAAATTACTTGACCACGGCAGAAGAGGCTGCATTGATTCAGGCTCGGTTCCCGAAGGTGTCTCGTGATGCGGCTACTCAATTGGCCAAGGTCGCCGAGGTGTTACGTTTGGCCGAACAGAAAGAAACGCTATCCGTTTCACTTTCGACTCGTCAGGTGCTGGATGCGGCGGCTTATATCCCGTTAGGGTACAGGCTGGATGAGGTGATCGAGCGGGTGATTCTCACAAACTACGTGATTACAGGGGAAGAGACAGTGGCTCGTTCCTTAATACAGACCCTTTGAACGTACGGTCATGGATTATCGACGGATAGAAGAGATATATGACGAACAGTTTATCGACCGGGATTGGTGGGGAAATTTTCCCATGGCTCGAAATTTACTGGCTCGGGATTTGGGAACCACGGATTTATTGAAATTGGTCCCGGTATGTGCGAGGATCGCTTTTCATGTCACGGGGGAGATTCCTAAAATGGTACTTTCCAATCGGGTTCCTAGTTTGTCGATGAATCCCAAACATATAGCCCTGAATTTAAAATTGTTGCGATTGGGCGTGTCGGACGAGACAAGAGTATTTGTCTTTTTCGGGTATTTCGTTCACGAGTTGGCACATCTGATTTACACGGGAAAAGATATTGCAGAGTTGAGTGACGATGAATTGCGCTACACACCAATGCATTATGATATGATTCATTTTATTGAGGATCGGCGAGTGGAGTCGAAACTCGTAAAGGATTTTCCCGGTTATCACTATTATTTGTATGCGGCTCGTAAGTTGGGGTTGGCGATGGGATTGAATGCCGTGGAACATTATATGGGATTTTATGGCGGACAGAGTGAAGATGGCGTACATCGGGGAATGGATGGTTCCGAGGCTTTGTATGATTATATCTGTTCTAAAATATTGTACCCGAATCTTCTGGATGAGAGTAATTATATGCGGGAAGTATTGTCTTTTCCCGGTAATGACGGGAAGGTTCGGCAAGTGAATGCGATCTTGAAATCGATCAAGGATTACGGGGAATTGACTTACAAGGAGGTTGTTTGGTACGCGGGAATGTTGACAGAATTGTTTCAAGAAAAGGAGATATGTCCGGATCATTTCTTTTTACAAGAGATGAAGAAGGCGATGAAGGGTATCGAGGATTTCAAGACGGATAAGCAGATTAAAATGGCTGAATCCGTTATTCGTGATTTGCGGAAAACGTTGAATCAAGAGCCTGTTTTTTCGACCCAGTTATACGTGAGCCCGGAACGGTCAAAGCTGGAATGGAAGGGAACATTGGGAATTTGTGACCGTATCGAGGAGTTCGAGGCTGATGTGGCCGAAATTTCGGATGATTTATTGAACCGGGCAAAGGAATTGGCGGCCAAAATACAGTTGAGTCTGGCCATGTTCTCCGGGAAAATGGATCGAACCCGGGTGATCTACGAGCAGGATTCCGGGGAATTGGATGAGGATGAATTGTATCAATCCCGATATAACCGGAATATATTTTTTGAGGAAGTAATGGCTCCTTCGGCTATTTTGGAAGTGGTTATCCTTTTGGATTTGTCTGGTTCGATGTGTACGGGAGACAAGATTTCCACGCAAATTGTGATCTCTTCTGCGTTAGCCTTGGCTTTCAACAAGTATCCGAACGTGGTGTATTACTCGATATACGGGCATCGCTGTGGAGATGAGGGCATCGAGATTATTCGTTTCCACGATCGGGGCGCAAAACTGCAACTGGGGAAACTGTTTTCTCAACAAGCGTTAAATGCCAATGCTGACGGGTATGCCATGCTGTATTGTTTTGATAAGTTCAAGTCGGATGCCAAGAATAAATTGTTCTTCATGATTTCTGACGGGGCTCCCTCAGCCACGGGGTATGACGGGGAGGATGCCCGTGAACACGTGTGGGAAGTCGTGCGGGAAGGAAAGAAGAGAGGAATCGAGGTTCTGTCCGTGGGGATTGATAATTTCGAACAGGCGGATATGTATGAAGAGTTTATTCCTTATTCCGGCCCGGAGATCACGACGAAGATTTCTCAATGGATTCGTAAGAAATTCATGTCGATAGCGGATGATAATTCGTTTTAACGATAATAAAAAAACAGCATCAAAACCGATGCTGTTTTTTCATTTCTTATTATAATCCTAATTTCTTACGTATTGCTTTCGGGATAGCATCTTTGTGAACCATGATTGCCACGGTTTGCAAGCGACAGAATGGTTCGGACATATAAAGATAACCACCGAACGGATTACGATCTTCTCCCCAAGAATTTTTGGTCTTATAGTAGATCGTTCCGTTCTGATCCTTTAGCATTCCGGTGATGTGCATCAAGTGATCATCTGTTGTCTGGCGGTTGTTAAAAGTGAATTGACGTTTGTTGTCATCTACTCTCATTTCCGGTACGGGAGATTCGAAAGACTGCATTTTACGTTCCCGATCTTTCGCACTAAGTGTGGTCCACTTGTCGATCTCGGCATTGATCATTTCCTCCGGGTTATTGGTCGGGAGAATGGCCAACCCGTTCGGGTGGCTGAAACCATTGTGGCTTACGTCTCCATCCCAGCATACGGAGTACCCGTTTTTCAAGGCGTTATTCATCACTTCCATTAACTCGTCAATCGGTAGATTGTAGTAACGGGCGTGCATCCAGTTATCGGGAATCGTGAGTTCCACCTCTTCGTAGAAAGGGTACATTTGGAAAGAAGTCAATTCCACGTAATCATTTAAATTTAGATCTAGGGATGCCGCAAAACTTTGCGGGGTATACTCCTTGCCCTCGTAAGTGAATGTTTCCGGGGTGTCACCTAGGTAAGCCTCGATATATCTCATGAAACCTTTTGTCCACACGGGGGTAATTTGCCGGTTCGGATTTTTATTCACGGCGTCAAGGATTCCTTGCAAAGCATCCACCATTTCTGCATGAATGTGAAAGTCCCGTCCGTATTGCAATCCGGTATATACTTCTTCCGGAACAATTCCGTACTTTTTGATCATGTCTATTACGTCATGAGCTTGTCCGCCTTCGCTGAAGTTTGTCTTCCCGTGGAACTGAACGTAACGTAATCCTTTCTCGAAGTAGGCGTTTTTAGCCACGTAAAGTTCTGCAAGATCATAGACAGGTTTGCCTTTACGCAGTAATTCGGATTCTAAAAATGAGAGAGTTGCGTAGTCCCAGCAGGTTCCCACGCTTTGTTGATTCTTTACCGGAGTCGTTTTCAAGTCAACGACGGTTGTAAAGTTGTAGCCGGAACGAGGTCCGCCTTTTTGTGCAAACACGGCCGTGCTGATAGAAACAAGCAGGATGACCATGCATAAGAACGAATGTTTTATCATATCTGATTAATTTTGGTATTTTTACTTTGGTGGCGAAGTTAATTAAAATTTTGCATACACTAAAAATAATCTTTTATCTGCAAAACGAATGCTTTGTAGCGGATAATCTATATCTTTACCTCGTTTTTGTGGACGTGGGGAGAAATATACTTAAATATAAATTACTTTATTCATGAAAAAGAGCGTTATATTACTTTTGAGTGTTACCGCATTAGTAACGTCTTGTAAGGATGGAGCTAAGCGGGTGAACAACCCGTTAATGCAGAAGTTTGAAACCCCGTTTCAAGCTCCGCCTTTTGATAAGATAAAACCGGCGGATTACAAGCCGGCTTTCGAGGAAGGTATGAAACAACACAAGGCAGAAATTGAGGCTATCGTGAATAACCCGGAAGAACCGACTTTCGAGAACACGATCGTGGCTCTTGATAAAGCCGGGGAGTTGCTGAATCAGACCTCTGCGATATTCTTCAACCTGTACGAGGCGATGAAGAATGATGAAATGCAACAATTAGCCATGGAAATCAGTCCTGCCGTAACAGCCCACGGGGATGAGATTAACATGAATCCTAAATTGTTTGCCCGGATCAAGGCATTGTACGATAAACGGGAGACTTTGGGATTGGATGCTCTGGCTTTGCGTACGTTGGAACTGTATTACAATGATTTCGTGCGTGGTGGTGCGAATCTGAATGATGCAGATAAGGCTAAGATGATGCAGATTAATGGTGAATTGGCTAAATTGAGTTTGCAATATGGTGATAATCTATTGAAAGAGACAAATGCTTTCACGTTGGTTGTTGATAACGAGAAAGACTTGGCCGGACTTCCGGAAACTTCTATTGCCGCCGCTGCCGCCGAGGCTAAAGACCGGGGAATGGAAGGTAAATGGGTTTTCACGGTTCAAAAACCAAGTATGATTCCTTTCCTGACGTATGCCCAAAATCGTGATTTGCGGGAGAAGCTGTACAAGGGATATTATATGCGTGGGAATAATGACAATGCTAATGATAACAAGGCCGTGTTAGCTAAAATGGTGAATTTGAGAACGGAAAAAGCTAAATTGCTGGGATTTGATACTTATGCCGCTTACGTGGTAGATGTGAACATGGCCAAAACCCCGAAGGCTATCTATGATTTCATGGGACGTGTGTGGGAACCGGCATTGAAAGTTGCCAAACAGGAATTGGCTGAAATGCAGGCTATTGCCACAAAAGAAGGGATGACGTCTAAACTGGAAAGTTGGGATTGGTGGTATTACGCGGAGAAATTGCGGAAACAGAAATATGATCTGGACGAATCCGAGATGGCTCCTTATCTGAAATTGGAAAACGTGCGGGATGGAATGTTTGCGGTTGCCAATAAATTATATGGAATCACCATGCATAAAAGAACGGATATTCCGTTATATCACCCGCAAGTGGAAACTTACGAGGTGAAAGATGTTGACGGAACTTCTCTCGGAATTTTGTATTTGGATTATTACACTCGTGCCAGCAAGTCGGCGGGAGCATGGATGACCGAATTCCGTCATTACACGAAAGTGAACGGACAGGAAGAAATGCCGTTAGTTTCCGTGGTTTATAATTTCTCTCCTGCCGTGGGGGATGCTCCCGTTTTGTTGAGTTGGGATGACACGGAAACGATGTTCCATGAATTCGGACACGCCTTACACGGATTCTTTACTCGTGGCGATTACCAGCGGATTGCGGGTACTATTCCTCACGATATGGTAGAGTTACCTTCACAGGTGATGGAGAATTGGGCGAGCGAACCGGAAGTGTTGAAAATGTATGCAAAACATTACCAGACTGGCGAGACAATGCCGGATGCGTTAATCCAGAAGATTCAGGAGAGCGGACATTTTAATCAGGGATTCGCGACGGTAGAATATGTGGCTGCGGCTTTACTGGATATGGATTGGTACTCTAATACAGAAGTGAAAGATTTTGACGTGAGCGCTTTCGAGAAAGCCTCTATGGATAAATACGGTTTGATCAAAGAGATATTACCTCGTTATCGTTCCACGTATTTCTCTCATATTTTTGATGGCGGTTACAGTGCTGGATATTACGTGTATCTCTGGGCCGAAGTGTTGGACGCTGACGCTTTCCAAGCTTTCAAATCTTCCGGGGATATTTATAACAAAGAACTGGCAGCTAAATTTAGAAAATATGTCCTGTCAGAAGGCGGATATGCTGACCCTATGCAGCAGTATATCAAATTCCGTGGTCAGGAACCATCGGAAGATCCTTTGTTGTATAAGAGAGGATTGAAATAACAGGAAAGGGGCTGTCTAAAAAGTCATTTCTCAAACTCCCTCCCCCCTTCGGGGTACTCCCTCTATAAACAGAGGGAGAGTTGAAATACTCCCTTTTTCGGGAAGAGTCACCAGTTCCTCCTCTGTTTATAGAGGAGGTGGCACGAAGTGACGGAGGAGTTCCTGGAAATAAAATGACTTTTTAGACTGCCCCTTTATAAACTTATTGCGATGTGTGTGCGTGTATTTGTTCTTTTGCTTTGTTTGTTATCTCTACAGGGTGGAAGACTGTTTGCCGTGGTACGGGGAATTGATTCATTGGCTCGGAATGAAAAATGTGCTGTTGTAACAGGAGTCGTGTATGATGTTCAAGGCGAGACGATAGCCGGGGTCAATATTATTGAGAAAGGAACGATGAACGGGGTAACTACCGATCGGGAAGGGAAATTCTCGCTTGAGGTAGATTTGCATGGAACGTTGATCGTCTCTTTTGTTGGTTATCGAACCCAGATCATCCCGATTGATGGGAGAACCGATTTAGTGATCACGTTGGAGCATGATTATATTCTTTTGGATGACGTGATCGTGACGGCATTGGGATTGCAAAAGAAAGAATCGGCCTTGTCTTACGCTACTGTTCAGGTGAACAAGAATGAGTTAGTCCGGGTGAAAGATCCGAACATGATCGTGGCGTTGATGGGAAAAGTGGCCGGAATGCAAGTGAACCGGAGTTCTTCGGGAATGGGTGGCTCCGTGAAAGTCGTGATGCGGGGAAGTCGATCCGTGGCTGGGAATAATCAACCGTTGTACGTGATTGACGGGGTACCGATGTTAAACGAAAGCAGCGAACAACCTTATACGGCTATCGGGGGAACGGCTGATGCGGGAAATCGGGATGCCGGAGATGGAATTTCTAATTTGAACCCGGAGGATATAGAGAGTATCAGTATCTTGAAAGGAGCCCCGGCTGCGGCCCTTTACGGGACACAGGCTGCCAACGGGGTTATTTTGATTACCACGAAGAAAGGATCGGCCGGGAAACAAGAGGTTTCTTTCACTTCCAGCGTGGTTTTTGATAAGGCGATGATGTTACCGAAGTTGCAGAATCATTACGGGATGAGCGATGAAATCGAGAGTTGGGGAGAGCGAGAGAATATAACCACGGGTAACCCGATACCCTCTTTTTTTCGGACGGGAGTAACAGCGATTCATTCTTTGTCCTTCATGACTGGGAATGAGCGAGTGCAAACTTATTTCTCGTATGCTAATACCACGGGTAAAGGGATTTTGGAGAATCATAAGTTGTCGAAACACAATATTAATTTGCGGGAAACGGCGACATTTTACGAGGGACGTTTGAAAATAGACGGGAATGTGAATCTATTGAGTCAGCACGTGAAAAATCGTCCTGTTCCGGGAGGATTCTACATGAACCCGTTAGTGGGTCTGTATCGTTTTCCCCGGGGAATGGATATAACCGAATATAAAGAACATTTTGAAGTATGGAATGAGGAACGGCATTTGAACGTGCAGAATTGGCATGCCCCGACAGAGGATTTTGAGCAGAATCCATATTGGATACAGGAGCGAATCACGAGCCGGGATCAACGGATACGGGCTATTGCTTCCCTCGCGTTGAACTTGAAAATTACAAATTGTTTTTCAGTTCAGGCCCGTGGAAACGTGGATTACGTGAACGATAAATTCCGTCAAAAATATTATGCCTCGACGGCTCCCGCGCTGGCAGGAGATAACGGGCGTTATATAGATTCCGGGAACGAGCAGGTGCAAACGTACGGGGATGTGATTGGAACTTATAAAGGAAAGTTTAATGACTTTTCGCTGGATGTATCTTTAGGGGCCAGTATTAACCGGAAAAAAGTCAATGAACTTCGATACGATTCGAAGACCGCCTCTTTGAAGTTTGCTAACGTGTTTAATATCGCGAACATAAACATGAATACATCCGCCTATATTTCAGAGCAGATTGATGCCGTCCGGGAGATGCAGTCATTGTTTGTCACGGCACAAATAGGGTTTCGAGATTATCTATTTCTGGATGTTTCAGCCCGAAATGACTGGAGTTCTACTTTAGCATACACGACCAAGGAGTCGAGAGGCTTTTTCTATCCGTCCGTTGGTCTTTCCTGGTTGGTGAACCGGGTGCTGAAATTACCCGAACAGGTGACGAGTGGTAAGGTGCGGGCCACGTGGAGTAAGGTGGGAAATGACATTCCCTTGTATATCACGAATCCCGTGGCTCACGTTCTGGCCGGTGGGGGAATACAGGCATCGGATGCGGCTCCTTTTGAAGAGATGAAACCGGAGATGAGCTTGTCAATGGAGGTCGGAACGGAATGGAAATTCTTTGGTTCTCGCCTGCACGTTGACTTTACCTATTATCAGACACATACCAAGAATCAGTTTTTCAAATTACCGGCAAAAGATGGTGACGAGTATGCCTATCGTTACGTGAATGCTGGAAATATTCAGAATACAGGTGTCGAGCTGATGATCGAGGGTACTCCGGTTGAAATTAAACATTTCAGTTGGAAGACAGGAATAAATTACGCTTTCAACAAGAATAAAGTGGTTCGTTTGCACGCCGAGTTACCCGTGTTTCAATACGGGCCTTATGGTTTTTCATCCAGTTACGCGATGAAATTGAAGAAAGGCGGGTCTTTCGGGGATATATACGGTAAAGCGTTCAAGCGGGATGCTGACGGGAAAATTCTTTACGAGACGGATGGGGAACATCAAGGATTGCCGATGATTGAAGGAGATGGGAACACGGTGAAAGTGGGAAATGCCAATCCGGACTTCACGTTGGGATGGACGAACACTTTCTCTTGGAAGGGATTGGTGTTGAGTTTGTTGGTAGATGGCCGGTACGGGGGTAAAGTGTTGTCGCAGACGCAGGCCGACATGGATATGTACGGGGTGACAAAAGTTACCGGGGATGCACGGGACAAGGGGTTCGTGATGCTGGAAGGTGAGAAGATTACTAACGTGAAAGGATTCTACAAGTCTATCGTCGGGGGACGTGCCGGGGTGACGGAATATTATATGTATGATGCCACTAATTTCCGTTTGCGGGAGTTGGCTTTGGGGTATACCTTCCCGAAGCGCTGGATGGAGGCGACAAAGTTTTTCCGGGATGTTCAACTGGCTTTTACTGCCCGAAATTTGTTTTTTATATACAAGAAAGCGCCTTTTGACCCGGATCTGATTCTTTCCACGGGGAATGATAATCAGGCGATAGAAGTGTACGGGATGCCCACCACGAGAAGTATGGGATTCAGTTTACGTGTCATGTTTTAATTGGAAGAAAGAATGAGAGGTTTAATCTACATGATAATGGGGTTGATGTTCGTCTCTTGCACGGGACGTTTCAAGGACTTGAACACGGATAAGACGGGGATCACGGATGAGGATATGCAAGTCGATCTGAATCATCTGGGCATACCGTTAAACGTGATTCAGCAAGGGATTTATTTTAACTATGATTACGGGAAGGGGAAGAATTGGCCTTATCAGTTGATGCAGAATCTGAGTGCCGATATGTTTAGCGGGTACATGCACGATTACAAACCTCTAAACGGTGGAAGTCATAACTCCGATTATAACCTGCAAGACGGGTGGAACGGGACGTTGTGGGAGAATACCTACGCTTACATCATGCCCCAGATTAAACGACTGGAGGATTCTACCCGGTTAAAATACCCTGCCGTCTATGCTGTCACTGAAATATTGAAAGTGGAAGTGATGCATCGGGTTTCTGATTATTATGGTCCTGTCATTTACACGAGTTTCGGAAATAAAAAAATGATTTACCTGCCGGATTCGCAACAGGATGTTTATTATCGTTTTCTGGATGATTTGAAAACGGCGGTGGAAATACTGGAAAATTACGTGAATTTAGCTGGCTACACACCTGAATTTTCCCGTTTCGACTTGTTGTTGGATGGCAAGGTCGAATCGTGGATTCGGTTTGCCAACTCGTTGCGTTTGCGTCTGGCAATCCGGATGGCAATGGCCGATCCGGATAGAGCCCGGCAAGAGTTCGTGGACGCTTTCGCTGATCCCCACGGGATTTTTGAAGAACCCGCGCAACAGGTGGCCGTGACGACAGACGATGAATATAGTAACCCGTTGGGCGAGATTAACCGGGTGTGGGGTGAGGTGTATATGAACGCATCCATGGAATCTATTTTGAATGGTTTTGATGATCCCCGGCGGGAGGCTTTTTTCGAACCTTGTCCCGATGATGTTCTTTTGCAGGATCGGGATGGACGGGATTCGGTTCGAATCCCCTTGAAAGGGCAGTACCGGGGAATCCGTCAAGGAACCATGTTTGCTCACACGCTTTATTCCGCTTTGTCGAAAATATACGTGAATGTCCAGACGAAACCAATTTTGATGACGGCTGCTGAGGTTTGGTTTTTGCGGGCGGAAGCCGCTTTGCGGGGATGGACGACAGAGGACCCCGGAATTTGTTACGAACAGGGCATCCGGTGTTCATTCTCCCAGTGGCAGGTACCCGGTGTGGAAACTTACTTGCAGAGTGATTGTCGGGCGGCTGATTTCGAGGATGCCTTTACCCCCGGGAATAATATCAAGGCTCGTTGTCTGGTTACTCCCCGTTGGGATGATGCCGCCTCTGACGAGATGAAACTGGAACGGATTATCACGCAAAAATGGCTGGCTGTTTTCCCGGAGGGTTGCGAGGCATGGGCAGAACAACGAAGGACAGGTTATCCGAGATTATTCCCCGTGCGGTATAATAATAGTCGTAACGGGTGTGTTGACACGGAAAAGATGATTCGTCGTCTGAGTTATCCCTCTTCTATCTTTGATAGCGATAACGGGCAATACGAGATGTTGGTCGATGCCTTGGGAGGCCCGGATCATGCCGGAACTCCTTTGTGGTGGGATACAGGACGGAATTTTTAGCCACCTTGTTTATTACGGCAAGAGAAAAAGATATAAAATTTTAAGCCATAAAATCGAAACTTTATCGAGTTCCTTTCGTTTCTATAAGTGTTGAAAACGAAATAAAAACGAACTTTTAAATATTTATAGTTATGATGAAAGGAAATATCGGTTTAGATGCTGCAATGATTAAATCCAGCAAAACCATTTTGAATAACCTGTTGGCCGATCACTTTGTTTTACTCGCTAAAACTTGGAATTACCACTGGAATATGAAGGGCCCGAGTTTCAGGTCTTATCACACTTTTTTGGAAGATCTTTATAACGGTTTGATTGAAGATATAGATAGCATTGCCGAGCGTGTTCGTGATTTGGACGAACGTCCTATCGGTTCTTTGAAGGGATGTTTGGAACATAATCGTATCAAAGAACATGATGATGAAAAACCGCTTCCCGATGCGAAGGGTATGCTGGCAGCTTTGCTGGACGATAATGCCGAGGTGATTCGACAAATTCGTACCGATTTGGAAACCATGGAGAAAGAAGGATCAAAGGACTTCGGGACATCCAATTTCTTGGAGGATATGATCGAGAAGAAAGAAAAAGTAACTTGGATGATCCGAGCCCATTTGGAATAGGGATAGATTTTTTTGTTATTAGTGAATGGAAAAAACTTTCGTGCGGCAAGTAGAGATACTGTTGTTGCGAAAGTTTTTCTTGTTTTTGTTTACAAACCGTTTTGTTTAAGAACCTCTTGTAGTTCTTGGTTCGAAATATTTTCTCGTTCAGATTTGTCGTAAATGAAATGTAAGCCGATTTGTTTTTCTGTTTGGGAGAGGGCTATAATTACGGTTATAACTCTAGCACCTCCGCTTTTACCTTTTCCTTTGGATTTAATGGGCATTCGTACTTTGTGTATCCCATGTCCCAGATCTATTCCGGTTTCAGGATTTTCCAGAAGTTCTTTTGCTAATTCGGTAATGTCTTGTTTTAGTGACTTGTAGCGTTTGGCTAGTCTTTTTGCTTCCCTGTCAAAAAGGTGGTAGGTCTTGATATTATAATTCATCAAGCAGGTCTTTTAAAGGTCTACCTTCCAAAGTCCCTTCTTGGGCTTGCTTTATTTCTTTGCAGGCATCGTTAAAATCGGCTAATATCTCCGATTTCGTCCGGTAAGGGACTTTTTCTTCTGCCACGACATTTATTTTTTTTTCTTCTTGGAGAAGTACTCTTTTAATTTTTTCCAAGATTTCCATGTCGTTTACTTCCAGAATACGGCGAATCAATTCGTTTTTTTCAATTTCTAATGCCATTGTTGTCATTTCCACTTCTTCTTTAAACGTCTAATTTATGCAAAGATAGGGAAGATTGGTTGATTATCCAATTATTTGATGATGAGATTGTATAAAGAGCTATTCCATTGTTTTTACTATCTTCGTGACGAATAATTACACGAGATGGAAGATAGAGAGATTAGCGACATATTGATTCGTTGGTACGAGGAGAATAAACGGGACTTACCGTGGCGAAGGACTTCCGATCCTTACCTGATCTGGATTTCGGAAATCATACTTCAACAAACTAGGGTGGTACAAGGGTTGGAGTACTTTAACCGATTCACGGAGCGATTTCCCGACGTGGCGGCTCTTGCCCGGGCGGATGAGGACGAGGTGATGAAGTACTGGCAAGGGTTGGGATATTATAGCCGGGCTAGGAACCTGCACGCGGCAGCCCGGCAGATCATGAATGATTTCAGTGGTGTTTTTCCCCGTACACGTGAGGAAGTGCTTTCGTTGAAAGGAATTGGTGATTACACGGCAGCGGCTATTTGTTCTTTTGCCTACCGGTTACCCTATGCAACCGTGGACGGGAATGTATTCCGGGTATTGGCCCGGTTGTTTGATATAGATTTACCCATAGACGGGGGAGAAGGGAAGAAATACTTTACGGCATTGGCCCAATCCCTGTTGGATGAACGTCGTCCGGATTTGTTCAACCAAGCGATGATGGAATTCGGAGCGTTGCAATGTGTACCCAAATCACCGGATTGCGAACATTGTCGTCTAAATGGGACGTGTTTGGGATTAGCCGCCCGGCAAGTGGAGCGATTACCCGTGAAAAGTGGGAAGACCGTGGTGAAGCCCCGTTATTTTAATTATTTGTATATACATGGGCAAGGTATGACCCTTTTATTTAAGCGAACGGGGAATGATATTTGGCGTAATCTCTACGAGTTCCCGTTAATCGAAACGGAACGTGCGGTTACGTGGGAGGAATTATCCGGGATGGCTGTTTTTCAAGAGTTATTTGATGGTATCGAAAAGGTTGAAATTACCCGGGAGTACGTGGCGAAGAAACACGTTTTGTCCCATCGGGTGATATACCCTGTATTTTATGAAATCCGGGTCGATTCGTTTTCAGAGGGTATGGAAAAATATTTAAAAGTGCCTGATGACCGGGTGGGAGAATATGCCGTTTCCCGATTAATTCAGTCATATCTTGAAGTGCGGGATGGTTTGTTGTTTTAAGAAATAAAAGTTCATTGTTTGTCGATCGCTGTTGAAAAAAGTTTATTTTTGCATTCATGCGGAAAAGTGATCGAGATATACTGGATGTGTTCGTGAAGAACCGTAAGGAAGGAGTTCGGATGTTGTTTGATCGATATTATCGGCCTCTCGTGCTGTACGCGGGAAGTTTGATTGATGATGATACGATGGCAGAAGATCTCGTTCAGGAATTTTTCGTGCGTTTATGGGAAGATGATTATTTAAAGCATATCGAGGAAAAGGCTCTTAGTTCTTATCTTTTTTCTTCTGTTCGCAATAGTTGTTACACTTACACGCACAAGAAGGATGTGTTGCGTAGGCGGGTGGATTATACGGCTATTGACGTGGCCGCAGACACGGCTACGGTGTTGAACCAAGAGATTGTGGATCGGGTGACGGCTGTTATCGCTCGGATGCCGGAGCAAACGAGGAAAGTGGTGGATTGTGTTCTGATGCGGGATATGAAATATCAGGATGCAGCCGACGAGTTACAGGTGTCTCTAAACACGGTGAAAACGTTGTTACGTAATGGAATGCGTATATTGCGGGAAGAATTAAAGGGAGATGAAGAATTGATACTGTTGCTTATCATGTCCAAGAGTTAGGGGCTGTAAACCCTTGTTATTCCCCGGTGTGTTATGTTTGGTTTATTGTTGCGTGTTTATTAGTCGGGCAGGTGGGCGTGTCGGATTTGTTTAATTTGCATAATACCTGTTAAAATGGCGGCGATGATCGGGCGACAATCGGGCGACAATCGGGCGATGGCGCCTAACAGGCTGGCAACAGGCTGGTAACATGCACTCAAAATTAGAGTGAATGGCAAGAGTTCCCGTTTTTTAAGTTTATTTTTTCAAAAAAAATGTACCCCCTATTCACCCGTTTTGATTTTTATTTAGTCCTACTTGTAAAAAATAAGAATAAGTATGGCTATTTCAGACTACATGGAAGACTTAATTTATCGAGTTCTAGCGGGAGAGGCGAGTGTGGAGGAACGGGAGGAATTTGAGGCGTGGTTGAGGGAAAATGATGAACATCGTGTCTTCTTTGAAAAAATAGAGCGGGCCTGGTACACGGGAAAGTATGCGGCCCGGTGGAAGAACGTGGGGATGAGTGCCGCATGGAAAGCAGTGGAACACAGGCAGGAACAGAGACAAAGGCGTCGTTTCAGACGAATCGGGTGGAGCGTGGCAGCGAGCGTGGTGGTGTTGGTTGGGATTACATGGCTTGTGGAATCGTGGGAAGAAGAAATCCCCTCTTCAGTTGTGGCTCTGTCTCCGGTGGTAAAACCGGGAGAGGCGAAAGCTCGCTTGGTGTTATCATCAGGATTTGAGGTTGAGTTGGGATACACGAATGGAGATACGATCCGTGAGAAGGGGTTCCCGATTCTGAACGGGAAAGAGTATATTGATTATAGTAAACAGGAAAATTCCTTGCAGGGAGATGTCGTGTATAACGAGTTGATTGTGCCGTCGGGGGGAGAGTACCGGCTAGTGCTGGCTGACCGCACGGTGGTTTATATGAATTCCGAATCTCGGTTAAAGTACCCAGTGATGTTTGGCGGGAAAGACCGCATGGTGGAGTTGGAAGGCGAGGCGTATTTTGAAGTCTCCAAGGATGAAGAGCATCCTTTTATCGTGCGTACGGAACGATTGGACGTGGCGGTGTTAGGTACGGGATTTAACGTGATGGCCTATAAACAAGATCCCCGAACGGAGGTCACCTTGGTGAAGGGGAAGGTGGATGTAAAAAGCGGAAAAATCAACGAAATATTGACTCCTAGCCGGCAATTCGTGATGAATAACGAGAACCGGGCATACGAGGTAAAGACAGTAAACGTAGCTACTTACGTGGATTGGAAGGATGGGGTGCTTAATTTTGACGGGATGCCGTTGGAAGAGTTGGGGGATAAGCTGGGACGTTGGTATGAAGTGAAGTTTTTCTTTGCGAAAGAGAGCTTGAAACGGTTGAAGTTTTCGGGGGCGTTTAAGAAATATAACGAGATTGGTTACATACTTTCTTTAATCGAGGCTACGACCGATGTTACCTTTAAAATCAATAAAGATGTGATTGTTGTTAATGAAAAATAGAGAATAGGATTACTTCTGAGGAATAAAAATACCGGAAAGTGTTAGGACCACGATCCGGTAATCACTCCCGAAGAAGTATTTAAGTATCACTTAATTTACAAATGTATGAAAAAAAGTAATGTCTTGTGGCTTGTTTTGTCAAAAAATAAGCAGCAACAATTGTCGAAAATTATGAAATTGACTTGGATTTTGTGCGTCTGTTTCGTGTGTTCGCTGTCAGCAAACGTGATGTCGCAGCAGAGAGTGAACATGAATCTCGGGAAAACGTCAATTAAAACGGTTTTTGAGGAAATTCGACGGCAAACGGGAAAGATCATTATCTATAATGATGATCGTTTAGCCTTGGAACGGGTGGTGAAGGCCGATTTTAAGGAGGCCGACGTGCGGGCCGTGCTGGATAAGGTGTTGGCCGGTAGTGGGATGACTTATCGTTTCGTGGATGATTATATCGTTATTGTTCCCGAGGTGAAGACAACGCGGGATAGTACGGTGAAGCAATTCCAGATAAAGGGGAAGGTGACGGATAAAAAAGGTGAGGCGATTCCCGGGGTAACGGTACGCTTGGATAGTACTAGTTTAGGTGCTGCGACAGACGTGAACGGGGAGTTTTCATTGACGTTATCGATGGACAAGGGAACACTTGTTTTTTCCTTTATCGGGATGAAAACGCAGAAGGTGAAGTACACGGGACAGAAATATCTGAACGTGGTGATGGAGGAAGATGCCTTGGAGGTGGAAGAGGTTGTTGTCAATGGTTATTTTTCCAAGAGCAAGGAGAGTTTCACGGGTAACGTGGTTTCCGTGAATAAAGAGGAGTTGGCCAAGGTGTCGTCCAATAACTTGATTAGTGCTTTGCAGGTGTTTGATCCTTCTTTCCGGCTGCGTGAGAATGTTGACATGGGATCGAATCCGAATAGTTTACCTGATTTTCGTATTCGCGGTAATTCCGGTTTCGGGGTGGAAGGCGTGTCTGAGGCCACGTTTAGGAATGACCCGAATTTACCCACTTTTATCTTGGATGGTTATGAGGTCGATGTAGAAAAAATTTTTGACTTGAATATTGACCGGATCGAGAACGTGACAATATTGAAGGATGCTTCGGCTACCGCAATCTATGGTTCCCGGGCGGCAAACGGGGTCGTGGTGGTGACGACGAAAGCTCCGGAAGAAGGAAAGTTGAGAGTGTCCTATAATATGAACATGGCGATCAATGCTCCGGATTTGTCTGATTATAACTTGATGAATGCCAAGGAAAAATTGCAGGCCGAGTTGGATGCCGGGTTGTATGATTCGGATGATCTTTATACCCAGCAGTTGTTACGAATGGATTATGCAGAGCGTTTGGAACGAGTGAAAAAAGGGGTAAACACGTATTGGTTGTCTCAACCTTTACACGTTGCTGTCGGACATAAACATTCCTTGTATGTAGAGGGGGGTGACCAAAGCGTGCGTTACGGGATTGACGTGAATTACCAAGCTAATCCGGGAGTGATGAAAAAATCTTCGAGAGACCGGTTCGGGATAGGCTTTCTGCTTTCTTATAATTTGAATAATAAGTTATTGTTTAGAAACAAGTTGACGGTGGATAAGGTGAAAGCGAAAGAATCACCGTATGGTTCCTTCAAGGATTATGCCAAGGCGAACCCGTATGACCAGATTTATGATGAGGATGGAAATTTGATTAAATCATACCAACCGCACGTGAGTACGAGCAATCGTTTCTTGAATCCGTTGTACGAGTCAACGTTGAATCATAAAGATAATACGACGTACACGGAGTGGACGGATAATTTTGATTTTGACTGGTTTATTAGTGAGCATTTCAGGTTGAAGGCCAGAGTGTCATACTCGGAACGCACGGATAAGCAAGAGAAATTTACGGACCCGGAGTCAGCGATTTACAATGAGTCAGACTATCAGGATGGAGAAGGAATTTTGAAGAGAGGGGAGGCGTATAGTTTCCAAGAGAAGAGTTCTAATTTGGATATGAACGTGGTGTTCAGTTATAACCAGCAGTTGGGGAGTCACTTCTTGAATGCCGTGTTGGGAGGTAATGTTATCGAGACCCGGTTTGAGAACGAATCATATAGCGTGATCGGTTTTCCGTCGGGTAGTATGGATTACATTTCTTTCGGTAAGGAGTTTAAGGATTTAACCCCGGAAGGAAGTGAGGGATTATCCCGTTTGGTAGGTTTGTTTGTGAACTTGAACTATACTTGGAATAATATTTATTTATTGGATTTATCCGGTCGTCTGGATGGATCGTCAAAATTCGGCTCCAAGAAGAGATATGCCCCGTTCTGGTCGGCAGGTATTGGTTGGAACGTGCATAATGAAAAATTCTTTGAAGGATTGAAAGGTGTGATTAATCATTTGAAACTTTCCGCGAATGTCGGGGCTACCGGTAAAGCTTCTTTCGAGGCATATGAGGCCCAGGATGTATACGAGTATTACAAGGGACAATGGTATGCCGGAGGTTTGGGTGTGATCATGAATAACATGGGAAATACAAACCTGCAATGGGAAAAGACACACACGTTTGACGGGAATTTTGAAATCCAGTTTTTAAATGGATTGGTCAGTGCTAATATGAACTACTATGTGAAGACAACGAAAGATTTGCTTGCAGATATTACTTTACCGCCTTCTTCAGGTTTTGAAAGTTACAGGGATAACTTGGGAGAGCTGGAGAATAAAGGATATGAAATTTCGTTGAGAGGATTCGTGGTACGGGATAAGGATTTAATCGTGAATGTCTTCGGATCGATTGCGCATAATAAGAACGTGATTAAAAAGATTTCCAATTCATTGGAAACGTACAACAAGAAAGTGGATGATGAGCAGGATAATTACGAACCGGGATGGGGAGAAGCGATGGAGACAGCCAAACCTCAGGTGCAATTCAAAGAGGGACAGTCAACCACGGCGATTTACGCGGTAAAGTCTCACGGGATAAACCCGATGAACGGGAAAGAGGTGTTCGAGGATTTGAAAGGTAACTTGACTTACGAGTGGAGTGCCGCCAACAAGATCGTGTGCGGGGACACGGAACCCAAGGTATCGGGAGCTTTTGGTGCCAATGCGGACTGGAAAGGATTTAATATTAATGTTAGTTTCTTGTATCAATGTGGAGGACAGGTGTATAACCAAACGCTTGTAGATCGGGTGGAGGATGCAAATTTGAGTTGGAACGTGGATCGCCGTGTGTTGAAAGGCAGGTGGAAAGAACCGGGAGATCACACTTTCTTTAAAGACATTAAGAACCGGGATCGGACGGAGGTTTCTTCTCGTTTTGTTCAGGATGAGAACGTGTTGCAATTCAAGTCATTGTCATTTTCTTATTCTTTCCCGACCGAGTTGATTCAAAGATGGAGCTTGGAACGCTTAAAATTGACGTTCCAGATGGAAGATATTTTCAGAATATCTAACGTGAAACGGGAACGAGGTCTAGATTACCCGTTTGCTAGAATTTTTAACGTGGGATTACAGGTACAATTCTAATCCTGTAGAAATGTAAAATAATGGATGATATGAAAAAGAGAATATTGATTATTTTTACGTTATTCGTGTTTGCTTTGATAAACAGCAGTTGTGATAGTTGGCTGGATGTGACCCCGCAAGCACAAGTGAATGCAGAGAAATTGTTTTCTAAACCCAAGGGGTTCGAGAATGCCTTATATGGTATATATACTTCGATGACGGATGCTTCTTCGTATGGAACGCACATGACATTCGGGTTGATGGATGTGTTGGCCCAGTATTATGATGTTTACCAGGACAAGTATCATCTTCTTTACGAGGCATCCCGGTATAATTAT
Organism: Butyricimonas sp.; assembly: GCF_019423355.1. Lineage (NCBI taxonomy): Bacteria > Pseudomonadati > Bacteroidota > Bacteroidia > Bacteroidales > Odoribacteraceae > Butyricimonas > Butyricimonas sp. Next base: position 174,170 of record NZ_JAHZBP010000008.1, on the reverse strand, counting down.
AAAAATTCGAATTCTCAAGATGTGATTAAGAATTTGTGGTTAAAGAATTACAATAGTATCGCAAATTGTAATGTTTTGTTGGACTATTTGAGCGAGAAGTCCCCCTCGTTTTTCGAAGGTGAAGAGTATAAATTTTTGGTCGCAGAAACGAAAGCATTAAGGGCTTACTTGCATTTCGACCTGTTGAGGGCGTTTGCCCCGTCATGGAAGGAGAATTCAGAGGCTTTGTGTTTGCCTTATGCCGATAATTTCACGGACCGAGTACATGGTCAAAAAAAGACGAGCGAGATCGTTCAATTGATTCTGACGGATCTTGATAGTGCCCGGATGATGTTAAGTACGGTTGATCCGGCTCGGGAAGAGAGTTTTAAGGAGATGTATAACCATTACGTGACGGAAATCGGGAATGATTTTACAACGGCTCGGGCATATCGTATGAACTATTGGGCAATTACCGGGTTGATGGCCCGTGTGTATCATTACATGGGAGATGAAAGGGCTTACACGTATGCCCAAGAAGTTATCCAGGCCGGGAAAGACGGGTTCTTCCCTTTCACCGAGGAAAGTGCGGTGAGTGCCCCTTTGAAGAGTCGGGATGTCGTGATGCAAAACGAGATTTTGTTTGCTTTGAATTATGCCGGTATTCATGATTTGTGGTACTCTTATGACGCCTCTAAAGATAATTATTATACGATAAATGATGTCGCTTCCATTTATCCTTCTTCTGATGATTTCCGGAAGGAATATTTGGTAATCACGAATAGTAACGGGTATGATATATCGGTTAAATATGCGGATGTGGATTCTGAAAATGGCGGGAAAATTCCGATGATCCGTTTATCTGAAATGTATCTGATTGCCGCAGAGAGCGGTTTTGATGCCCATAAGGAGGTTGCCATCGGTTTACTCGAAGAATTGCGTAAAAACAGGGGAATAGCCGGGGATATTTCAACGACGATTACTTATGATAATTTTGTGAAGGAGTTGACGAAAGAGGCTCGTCGGGAATTTATCGGGGAAGGTCAGTTGTTTTACTGGTATAAACGTTTGGGATTACCGGTTGATCAAGGGAGTACCACGATAATGCTTGAACCGTCTCAATTCTGTTTGCCGTTGCCGGCTACTGAAGTAGAGTTCGGCGGGCGTAAGGAAGATTATTTAAATAATAAGTAGTAGATTAATATTTGACTATGAAAATATTATATGTAATTATCATGATGTTGTTTCTTGGAATGATGTCATGTTCGGAAGATAACCTGAAAGGGTATTCCAGTAGTAACTATATACAATTTGATAAGTTGTCAAAAGATAGTACCGTTTTCTCGTTTGCTTATGATGAGACGCTGGAATCGGGAACGGTGGCTTTGAAATTAGTGATGATTTCGCCTCTGGTAGATCGAGACCGGAAGTATAACGTGAAGTTTTTACAGGATGAAAGTTCTGCCCAAGCCGGGGTGGATTTTGAGATGCCGGCGGAAGAACAGGTGATTGCGGCGAATGATTCGGTTGCTTATCTAAATGTTACTGTAACGAGAAACGAGGCTCTTAAAGGGAGTGTGCTAGCGGTTTTCGAGGTGCAGGGGTCAGATGATTTTATGCCGGGAATCGAGGCGAATCGGAAAGGGCGGATTTTTATTACGAATCAATTAACTCGTCCGGGGTGGTGGAATGATTGGCACGAGGCGAACGGGCTGGGTACTTATTCGGACTTGAAATATCAAACTTTTATCCGGGAAATCGGGGTGACGGATATGACGTTAGAGGCCGACGGGGGAGAGATGAATTACTCGACGATGCGGGCTTACGTGCTGCAATTCAAATATTGGTTGCAAGAACATCCAACTGAAGATGAGGATGGTAGTTTGATGAAAGTGGCAATGAGAGGTTAATATTTAAAGATGAAGTTATGAAGAGGTTATTTATATATATCATCACGGTAATGGCGTTGTTTGCTGCCGGATGTTATGAAGATAAAGGGAATTATGACTATGAGACCGTGCCGCAGGTTTCCGTGAGCGGTATAGAGAAAAGTTATGATTTTTACGTGGGGTCACAGGAAACGATTACCCCGACGGTGACCTGGACAAATGGTAAACCGGATAAGGTTTCTTATGCTTGGAGAATAAACAATAAGGTAGTTTGCGAGGAAGAAAGTCTGAATTTTGTTGTGGGAGACCTTCCCGTGAAAGCCGGATTATATGCCGAGTTTACGATTACGAATGAGGATTTAGGGGTAGAGTATATCAACCGTTTTAACGTGTCGGTTTATTCCACGTATTATTCCGGATGGATGCTCTTGGCAGATAAAGGTGATGTTTCCGAGTTGTCCTATGTCCGGGATGATGGGGGACTTTATACGGATATTTATAAAAGCGTGAACGGGACGGATTTGGCCGGGGGTGCTTGTGCTTTGATGGAACATTGGTTGCCTACATCAGAAGAGATCGGACAGATTTTCGTGGCTTGTCAGGACGGACCGGAATATTCCGTGGAATTGGATGGAAACACGTTTAGTAAAATGGTAGCCACGAAGGATGAGTTCGTGGGGGATGCACCCAAGGATTTCAAACCGATGAGAATGAATTGCGTGACGAATTATGATTATCTTATCAGTAATGGTAAATTGTATGTGCGTAATATTCAAGCATCATATGATGCTCTTTATCAAGATGGTCTGTTTCCCAATTTTCCTTATCCGGGCGATTATGAATTAACGAATCTGGGTATCCGGGGAAACCTACTTTTTAGTAATGATATTATCTGTTTTGATAAGAAAACTTCAAGCTATATGCTGGTGCGAACTGGAGAAATGAAAAGATTTGATTACACGAATGATTCGGAAAAGGCATTTATCCCTTACGATATGGGGAAAACGGTGCTGGATGGAGGACCGATCTCGACAGAAAACCCGACGGATGAGTTCCTGACCGTTCTGAAATCGAATTCGGAAAACAAGGCATATGTGCAGAAGTTCAGGTTCTCCGGATGGAATGCGAAGACGTATCGGTCGATTTCGGAGGTGGAATTTCCTGATCCTTCAATCATCAATGAGAATACGAAATTCGCTGTTTGCCAGAATCGTCCTTACGTGTATATCGCATCAGGTAATGTGCTGTATGTTTATAATCACAAGGATAATACGGTAAAGCCATTACGTTCTGATTTTGGACGGACGATTCGGGATATTGCTGTTTGTCCCACGAATTATGAACGTTTGGGTATTGCTTTGGAGAATGCGGATGACACATCGAAGAGTGACTTTATGGTACTGGATGTTTCGGTCGTTGGGGATGGAAAAACTCTGGAAGGAATGGAATTTATCGGAAAGTTCGGTCGTGTGGTGGATTTAATTTATAAGATAGGTAATCAGTGGGATACTTATTAATAAATCAGTATTCTCCCGCTTAGCGGGAGAATACTTTAATGTATAGGTGATGAAAGTATGTAAAAATGTATGGCTATGGGTTAGCCTGCTATGCCTGTTTTGTGCATGTAAAGAACGGGAGCATGATCGTTTCACGATTTCCGGGGAGATGAAGGGATTACCTAAAGGTGTCGTGAAGTTGTACACGAATCCGCCGGGAAATGTTTTATTGGATAGTTGCGAGGTTAAGGATGGAAAGTACTTTTTGGAAGGGAAGATCATGGAGCCTCAGGCCGGTCTATTGTTTTTTGACATGGAACCGCAATACCAGCGATTGGGGGCCTCGATGGTGGCTATATTTATAGAGCCGGAGGATATGAAGGTGTACAGCGAATTGGATGAGGTGAAGAAAACATTGAAGATTACTTCAGCCCCGATTAATGAAGATATTCACAGGTATAATGTTTATTTGAAGTCTTTACCGGAGAAACAATTGGTTGCAGAGTTTAATGGCAAAATCCAGATGGCTTTTGCCGAGGCTAGGATGGAAGAAGTACGGGAGATGAGTCGAAAGCGAGATTCGTTGCAAATGGTGATTATTGACCGGTTGTTTGCTTTTGAGCCGGGAGTTTCTAAAAGTCCGGCAGCAGCTTATTTGGTGGCTCAATTGTCCGCATCTCTGGATGTTGTGCAAAGAGAGAAGATCGTGGAAAAGTTTGACCCGAGTTTAACTGATTCTTATTATCTGAACGGAATGCGGGAAAGCGTGGAGCGGGAAACGGCTTTACAGCCGGGAAAAGCCTTTCCAGATTTTCAAGTGTTTGATAAAGATGGTAGGAAGTACACCTTGACTGATTTCCGGGGAAAATATTTATTTGTTGAATTTAGTGCATCCTGGTGTGGCTGGTGTAAAAAAGAGATTCCTTTTATTCGTAAAGCATATCACGCTTTAAAAGATAAAAATGTTGCTTTTGTAACGATGATGATGGATGATCGGAAAGAGGCTTGGTTACATGAGATCAAAGAGTATAATATCGAGTGGTATTGTTTGTCTGATCTGAAAGGGATGAAAAATAGTCCTTTGGCTAAGGCTTATAATTTGGGAGGAATTCCAGATTCTTTCGTGGTAGATCCGGAAGGGCGGATTGTGTGTCGGGACTTGAGGGGGGATGAGGTATTGGAGACATTATCTACATTGTGTAATTAATGGAATAAATCATGTATAAGATATTAATCGGTTTGTTTTTATCTGTATTGTGCTTGCAGGCAAAATGTCAGATACAGTTTGATGAGGGAAGTTTCACGGAGGTTCTGGTAAAAGCAAAACAGGAAAAAAGGATGGTGTTTATGGATTGCTACACGAGTTGGTGTGGTCCTTGTAAAATGATGGTGCAGAATGTTTTTAGCCGTGAAGACGTGGGACAATTTATGAATACACGTTTTGTGAATGTTAAATTGGATATGGAAAAAGGAGAGGGGCGGGAATTGGCTAAGAAGTATCAAGTGAAGGTTTACCCGACTTTTTTGATCTTGAATGAAGATGGAGAGGTGATTCATAAAATGGTGGGAGGAATGAAAGCAGAGGAATTTTTACAGCATGTGCAAAATGGTATTGGAGAACATTCTTTGTATTCTTATGAGAAGAGATATGCCGAAGGGGAGCGTGATCCGCAATTCGTGTATAGTTATATAGAGACTTTGGCTAGGGCTTTTATGAAGGAACGGATGGAAGAGGTGTTACACGAATATTGGGGAACATTGACGGATCAAGAGAAAAGTGGTAAAGAAAATTGGATGCTTGTGAAACGATTCGTGAAGAATCCGTTGTTACCAGAATACAAGTATCTTCTGGAGCATAAAAAGGATTTTGATGCAGCGGTTAGTAAAGATAGCGTGGATCGTAAAATATACGACGATTTGTTTCCGTTGATTGTGAATGATTGTAACGAAATTATTTTTCATGATAAAGTGAATGCACTTCAACTTTTAGATACATATAAAACGAGTGTTACTCAATCGGGAATTGCCGGACAGGATTATCTGTTGGATATTGTGAAGTTTACCAGAGCCTTTTTGTCCGGTGATTTGAAGAAAGCATTAAAAATGTATGATAGGAAGTTTTCCCGTTTGGATCATGATGCTCGTTTTGATGTAACCTTACAGTTGAATGGAATGTTGATTCGTAAGGGGGATGCAAAAATGTGTGAGCGAGGATTGAAATTGATTGAGAGAACAATGAAAGATTGCGGGTGGTCGGAGGATAATCCTTTGTTTGCAGCCGTGGTTTCCGGATTGAAAGATAAATTTAAAGATAATAAAGATGAATAGATTATTGATTTTGTTGACAGGATGTTTGTTCTGTTTTTCGTGCGCATCCAAAACGGATGGTTTTAAGGTAAAAATGCATTTGGAAAATGCTCCGGAGTGTGAGATTTTCGTGAGTGAAAGGATTCCGAATCCTACCCAGTGGTATATAGATACTTTGGAGTTGAAAAATGGCCAAGTGGTTTACACGGGTAAGGTGGATTATCCTCGTTTGGTTTCTTTCGTTGTTAAGAAGGGAGAAGATGATTTTGTGGGTTCTTTTAGTATATTTTTGGATAATAGTGAGGTTGAAGTTCAAGGGGATTTTAATAATTTGAAGAGTTTAACAATTACTGGGAGTAAAACACATGATGAATTTGTTGCCATAGAAAAGAACGGGCAAGAGTTTATGAAAGAGTATGGCAGAATCGGTTACGACCGGAGCAAGGCGTTTAAAGATAACCGGGTTTTATATGATTCTTTAGCAGAACCTTACAGGCAGGCTTATGATAAGGTGGTGGATTACATTCTGAATCTTCCGGGGTATGCTCATAGTGAGGTGGCTCCTTATTTTGTTTCGGAATATATTAGTGCTGATAATCTTCTCTTGATGGAAAAAGCGTTGAATGCTTTCGATGTTTCTCTAGTCGAGAACGCATATATCGCTAATTGCCGGGTAAAATTAGAAAAGGAAAAACGGGTACAACCGGGAGTGATGGCGTATGATTTCACGTTAAAGGATTTGGAGGGTAATACTTACAAATTGTCAGATTATAGGGGAAAATATGTATTGCTGGAGTTTAGTGCATCTTGGTGCGGATGGTGTAAATTGGAGATACCTTTCCTTGAAACAGTTTATAAGAATACGCAAGGTAAGAATTTTGTCATGTTTACGATTAATCTGGATGACGAGCGAGGGAAATGGGAGGAAGATGTAAAACATTATAATTTACCGTGGAAGGTTATTTCAGATTTGAAAGCATTTGAAAGTCCCGTGGCGAAGAGTTATAATGTGAGTGGTATTCCGATGATTTATCTGATCGATCCGGAGGGAAAAATAAAGGAGAAAGGATTACGTCGGGAAGAGATGATCGAATATATAAATGCTTTGTTTGAGTAATTTAATAACAGGGGGAAACGAGATTTGAAAGTTTTCCCCTATGTTATTTTAAGGGTGAAAGAGATGATATGGTTGTTTACATGATGATGTCGGATTTTGCAATGATTCAATTATCGTGTATTTGAAAATTTCGGAGAAATAGTTACTTTTGTAGCACTATGAGTGCTATTATTCAGACCAATAAAGACTTTGAAGTATTCTTTCGGGAGAATTTTCCATCCGTGTACGCTTTCATGAAACGCTACACGGGAGATGATGAATTAGCGGCAGATTTAGCACAAGAGACTTTTATCCGGGTTTATGAACGGCGGGATGAGATTGTTTCTGTTGATTACGGGAAAGCTTTTTTATACACGGTTGCACGTCATTTGTACTGGAATCATTGTAAGCATCAACGGGCGAAGGAAAATTATTTTGCGCAATTGGATGAGAGTAACGTGGACGATTACGATTTCTTGCAGGAGGTTACCCGGCAGGAGACCATGCGAATGTTATATGTTGCTATTGACCAGTTGCCACCACAGACTCGTAACGTGATCCTTTTGAATTTGGAAGGGAAAACGAACCCTGAGGTTGCGGAAGAATTAGGTATTTCCGTGAACACGGTGAAGTGTTTGAAAAAGTCGGCTTACGAGACATTAAGAGGGACCCTATCCAAAAATTACTTTGTGATTTTGATGTTCCTGTTAGGGGAGTAAATGTTAAATCTTTTCTTTTTTGAATTTTTTTCTAGTTTGACCTACCCACTTTTCATTTGAAGTAATCTCTATGATAAAATTACAAATGTAAAAGTATGGATTTACTAAAAAAACGTTTGGATATTGCCCGGCTTATTGCCGAAGAGTTGACCGGAACGATTGATGAAAAGGATCGGGTCGTGTTGGCCCGTTGGTTGGATGAGGACGAACGACACCGGGAGGAATATGCGGATATTTTAGAATCATTAAAGACTGGGAACGAGGCTTGGAAGGATCAGGAGCAGGGGAGGCAGTTAATGGAATCCCGATGGGGAGCGGTGAAATCTCACACGGTTCAGAAGACTGGCCGGTGGATTACGTGGAGTAAGTATGCGGCGGTTATCGTGTTATTCGTGAGCATTGGAATTTTTTGGCTTGTAAATGAAGAAAAGCAGGAGGTGGAGAATGGTACTGTTGCCCAAATTGAACATGGTAGCATGAAAGCGCAGCTTGTACTTGCTAATGGGAAAAAAGTGGATTTGAGGCCAGAAACAAGTTTGCAACTAGAAGAGGTGGGAGGTACTCGAATTTTGACATCGGATGATAGGGTAAAGTATTCGGGGAAAGATTCTTTAGCCGGACAATTGGCAGAAGTAAAATATAATACGTTGATCGTGCCGCGAGGAGGTGAATTTTCGTTGGAATTGGCAGATGGAACTCGGGTGTGGTTGAACGCGGAATCGAGGTTGCGTTATCCGGTAGCTTTCACGGGTAAGGAGAGAAAAGTTGAAATGGAGGGAGAGGTTTATTTTGAGGTGGCAAAGAATAAGGAAAAACCTTTTATTGTAACCGTGAATGGGGTTGATATTCGGGTCTTGGGAACAAGTTTTAATGTTTCGGCTTATCAAGAAGATGTGGTGACCACGTTGGTAGAAGGAAAGGTGCAGTTGAAAAAAGGTAATGAACAGGTTATTTTATCGCCTAACCAGCAGGCGATATGGTCTGATGACGAGTTTAGGGTGAAACAGGTAGATGCCCGTAATTATGTGTTATGGAAAGAGGGGATTTTTTATTTTGAAGATGTTGATTTGGAGACAATTCTGGATGATATGGCCCGTTGGTATAACGTGAATGTTTTTTATATGAACCCGGCGTTGAAAGAGATGAAATTCTCTGTCGAGATTAGACGTTATGGGGATATAAACGAGATTTTGAGACGAATAGGGCAAACTAAACGTGTAAAATTTGAAATAAAAGATAGAACTATAAACGTGTATGAATAAAAAAAAGACAGACAGCACCCCCATGCTATCTGTCTGAATACAACATTCAATATTTAATTCAATGTAAAACTCAAGAACAAAGTTATGAAAAAAAAATGTAACTCTGGTGGTCTTATGAAAATAAGGCTGCGAAAAACATTGTTGGTTATGAAATTTTTGTGCTTTTTTTTCTTGTTGTCTGTTTCGGTATCAGCAGCAAGTTATTCGCAGAATGCAAGATTTTCTCTGACGTTGGAAAATGTCGCATTAACAGATGTTTTTTCAACCATTCGGAAAAGTAGTGAATTCACGTTTATCTACAATATGGATGACGTGAGAAATATTCGGGTGAAGTCAATAAACGTGCATGAGGCTACAATAGAGGAAATTCTAAATGAAGTTCTTCGAAATACGGGGTTCGTGTATAAAATCGAGGATCATGTTGTTGTGATTCAACCTCAGGATACGAGAGAAGAAAAGAAGTCGGTTAGAATTAAGGGGTGGGTGCACGATAAGAGTAAGCAACCGCTTCCGGGAGTAACCGTGAGAATGGTCGGAATCAGTTTAGGAACGGCCACTAATACGCAAGGGTGGTTTGCAATCGATTTACCCGTGACGAAGGGGGAATTGGAGTTTTCTTTCGTGGGATATAAAAAACAAAAAATTGCTTTTACAGAAAAAACAGATACGTTGCGGATCGTGATGGAAGAGGATTTCCAACAGGTGGAAGAGGTGGTTGTGACAGGTATTTTCAACAAACCGAAAGAGAGTTTTACGGGGGCTGTCGTGGCGGTAACCAAAGATGATATTAAGGCAAATTATTCTCGTAATATTCTTCAGACATTAGCTAATATTGATCCAAGTTTGCGAATTGTACAGAATAATGCAATGGGATCGGACCCGAATACATTACCGGAGATTCGTTTGCGCGGTGTTTCTACGATGTTAACTGCCGAAGAGTTGAAGTCGCAAGAAAGTGGACGTCCGGATTATAATCGTCCTTTATTTATCATGGATGGTTTTGAAGTTGATTTGGAACGTGTCATGGATATGAATGAGAATGAAATTGAAAATATCACGATTTTAAAAGATGCTAGTGCAACTTCGATGTATGGATCTAGAGGAGCGAATGGAGTGATCGTGATTACAACGAATCGTTATACGGCTGGAAATTTGAGGATTATGTACCAGGGACGTTTAAATATTCAAATTCCATCTCTTGGTACTTATGATAATTTGATGTCAGCCTCTGAGAAATTTGAATTAGAGAAAGAGTATGGTCTTTGGGAGAGCGATCTATATAAAGAATTGTATGATGAAATAGAATCGAATATCGCTAATGGGGTGAATTATAATTGGCTAAAGGTTCCAACTCGTACAGGGATTGGTCAAAATCATATATTACAAATTAGTGGAGGACAGGAATCATGGAGTTATTCTTTGGATTTGAATTATCAATCGACTCGTGGAGCCATGAAAGATTCTGAGCGTAATAATTTCAATGGTACAATGAGTTTGGGATACCGTAAGGATAAATGGAATATTTGGCAATCCTTGTCGATAGGGGTGAATAGTAATCAAGATTCTCCTTATGGACAATTTTCGAATTACGTGAATATGAACCGTTACTGGAAACCATATGATGAAGATGGGAAACCTGTTGAATATTATTATCATCCTAATGGAGGATTTAATAATCCTGTTGATAATCCGTTATATGATAAGAGTGTTGGCGTTTGGGCAAAAACAAAATATTATAGCACTCGTAGTAATACTCGAGTAAAGTATAATTTTACAGAGAGATTTTACACGGAGGTATCTTTTGGTATCTCTCGGAAAGAAACGAAAGGAGATTCCTATTATCCGCCAAGTCACAAGAATTTTAATACCGAGACAGAATTAGAGCAAAAGGGTTCTTTTACGAGAGGAGAACGTGAAAATATCGAGTGGCAAGTTCGTGGTACATTGTATTATACAAACACGTTTAAAGATAAGCATATGTTCTCGACGGGATTGAGTACGGAATTATCGGAATCAACAGAAGATTCTGCTAATTGGACGGCCCGTGGTTTTATGGCAGATAATATTGATCATCCGGGAATGTCTTTGGCCTACCCCGAAAACGGTCATGTTTTTGGTGATAAGAGTGTGACTCGTCGTGCGAGTTTTTCCTATATCGCGAACTACTATTATGATCAACGTTATTTCGTGGATGGATCTATTACTTATAATGGGGCATCTTCTTTTGGTAAAAATAGTCGATTTTCTCCTTATTACTCTGTTGGTGGCGGTTGGTTGATGAATAATGAATCTTTCATTCAGAACAATCTTCCATTTATCAATGAATTGCGTTTACGTTATTCCTTAGGTGTCGTGGGAAATTCATCTTTAGCTCCTCAAGATTATATGGAGGTTTTTAATCGTAACTCGCAAGATCTTTATTTGGGAGGAATTTGTTGGACATTGAATGGTTTTGCTAATCCGAATCTAAAGCAACAAAACACAATACAGCATAATGTTGGCGTTGATTTAGGTTTATTTAATGATCGGATATCTATTCAATTTAACTACTATAATTTTTTGACAAATAACACATTAACGGATATGAATTTACCCATATCTCACGGGTTTAATGCCGTGCGGGGTAATATCGGGAAAATTCGGAATGAAGGATTTGAATGGTACTTAAATTTCGTTTTGTTGAATAATGAGGCACGAGGGATTAGATGGAATTTGAATGCTAACATTACTCGTCATAGAAATACAATCGTGAAACTTTCCGAGGGATTTAAAGAAGCAATAAAATATCAATTCAGGGCGATAGGCACGGCTATGGATGCGATTAAATATCAGGAAGGTAAATCTATGGATGCTCTTTATGGATTGCGTTCAGTAGGTATTGACCCGACTTCCGGACAACGTGTTTTTCTGAAGGCAGATGGAGTGACAACAACATTGGAACAAAATGCTGATGATTTGGTTTATTTGGGTGATAGCCAGCCGAAAGTGAATAGCACGTTTAATACTTCTTTTACATGGAAGGGGTTGAGTGTAATTGTCGGGTTTGGCGTGAAATGGGGAGGAAAGCAAATAAATTATACCGAATTGAATAAGGGTGAAAATGTTAATTTGTCTTTTAATCTTGATCGCCGGCTTTTGAAATACGGTTGGAGGCATATCGGGGATCAGGCTCGTTACAAAAATCAATGGGAAACGACTTCCCGTGATAAGGCGACAACGGTTTGTAGTGATTTTGTTCATAAGGATAATGTATTTAGTTGTAATAACGTGAATATTCATTACTCGTTCCCGAAGGAGTGGTTGAAGAAAGTAATTGGGTTGGAAAGTTTAGCCATTTCGGCTGATTTGTCAGATATTTTCTATTTTTCAACCATTGAAAGAGAAAGAGGAACATCTTATCCTTTTTCGATAAATCCTAATTTTTCCATTTCTTGTACATTCTAAGTTTTCATGTTATGAAGAAAAAAATATATGTATTAGGTTTAAGTGTGCTACTGGCATGTAGTGCTTGTGAAGATTGGCTGACGATTCAACCCGAGACGACGCTTGCGGCAGAAACATTGTTTAAAACAGACGTGGGGATAACACAAGGTTTAAATGGAGCTTATTATAAGGCAATGTCAATCTATGCCCCTTCCAGTTATTTAGGCGGAGCTTCGTTTGTTGAGTATATGGCAAATACTTATTATTGTGATCCGCTAATGAAAGGTGATGATTACTATTTTTCAATTCATACTTATGAACAATCGGATAGTCAAAATAATGTGAATGAATGGTGTTTTACCGGACTCTACAACGTAATCGCCAATTTGAATTCAATGCTTGGCGAGATGGCTAAAAATGTAGAGAAGTTGACTCCGAATACATACAAGATTTGTCGAGGGGAGGCATACGCTTTGCGAGCATGTTGTCATTTGGATGTATTACGGCTTTACGGGCCGGTTCCTTCTGCGGCAGAAGCATCAAAAACATACGTACCTTACGTGCGGGTGAATGATGTAGAGGACTACACGTACCATACGTTCGCTCAATTTATGGATTATGTTCAAGCGGATTTAGACAGTGCGGAGATGTTTTTGCGGACGGTTGAGCCCGTGTTGACGCAGACATTTGAAGCCACAAATTCGACATCGAATACGTGGCCCTATAGAAAAAGTCGTTGTAATTACTATGCCGTGTTGGCATTACAAGCCCGGGCAGCCTTGTGGAGAGGGGATAAAGAGAAAGCTTTGCGTTATGCGAAATTAGTGAAAGAAGCCAAAAATGAAGATGGAACCCCCAAAGTTCGTTTGACTACTCCCGATGATGATGTGAGTGATTATACGGTGACGGATAAAACGCATTATTCCGAACATCTTTTTGGCATAAAAAATGAGTCTTATAATATAAATTCAACTGGAAATTCTTTCTCTAATAAAGTATGTTATAATAAAGAGGATTTTATAATAAATTTATACGGTGAAGACTATAAAAACGATTTGCGGTATAAGAACTGGTGGAATATTGGTGGAAGGTGGGAATGGATTGGAGATGATCCTGTTTGGGTTACAGATGGGAAGTATTATATAACTAAATACAATGACTTTAAACCCAGTAATACATCTGCGCCGCATAATTTCCCGATTATTCGTTTGCCGGAAATGTATTTCATTATAATGGAATGTGGAACATTAACAGAGGCTAATGTCGCTTATGAAGAATATTGTAATGCCCGGGGGATTACTTATAAGCCATTAACTGAAAATGATCGTCAAGAACGAGTGATATTAGAAAGCATTCGGGAATATGTTGCCGAAGGACAAAATTTTTTCACGTACAAACGTAATAATGTGAAAAATATGTATGGGGCTATCACTACTAGCTCTGAGGATCAATATATCATGCCGTTGCCTGAGGCTGAATATACAGATGTTAAATAATAAAGTGTAAGAGTATGAAAAGAGTATTGTTAATTATATTATGTACTGTGGGATTATGGTGTGCTTGTACTGAAGAAAAGCCTGGTTTTTACAGGGGGGGAGGCGGTTTGTGTTTCTATCCATCAAGGACAAACGATTCTTATCCATATTTTGGAGATGGGATAGATGGTCGGGATTCAATGACAATCGTGTCTTCCACGAAGTTGAGAGATACACTTTATTTCAGGTTAATGGTTTATGGACAAAAAAGTACGAAGGATCGTTATTTTTCTTTGAAACAAAGTGTTCTTTCACATTTGGATAGCGTGAGTTACGTTAATGATTCCACGGCTGTTGCCGTGGAAGGTGTTAATTTTGTTTCTTTTGATGACCCTGAAATGCAAAAATATTATGTCATTCATCCGGATTCTTCCAACGTGTATGTACCGATTATAATGACGTATGATCCGAATACTGCGGGAGAAAGGCAAAATTTTTGCTTGTATTTTGAGATTGTTCCGAATGATGAAATTTCAGTTTTTGATCCTCGTTTTTATCGTGCAGAGTTAAGAATGAGACAGACGGAGAATTAAGGAGATATTATATAAACAGGGGGTGAATTATAATCCTCCCCCCTGTTTATATGATTTTTTTTAATTTCAATGATAATCATTTTTTATGAGATATAGGGGTATAATATCTTGTAATAAAATTGTTATAATATATTATTAATCTTTTGTACATGAAAAAAATACTATTGTTTGTTTTAAGTGTTTTGTTAATGACCTCTTTGTCTGCCCAAACAAAGTTTCTAGAACTGGCTTTTACGAAAGCCTTGGAACAGGCGAAGGGAGAAAATAAGATGGTATTTGTTGACTGTTATACTTCTTGGTGTGGACCATGTAAAATGATGTCAGAGAAGATATTGCCTTTGAAGGAAGTGGGTGATTATATGAATGAAAAATTTGTGAGTGTGAAGTATGACATGGAGGTTGGAGAGGGAAAAAATCTTGCAATGAAGTACCATGTAACTTCTTATCCGACATTTTTAGTGTTAGATGGAGATGGGAGATTATTACATCGGGTGATAGGCGGTACGGCAACAGGAGAAGAATTTATACAGAAATTAAAGAGTGGATTGGATGAAAATTCGATTACGAATTTGGAGGTTCGTTATCGGAATGGAGAACGAGGGGTTGAGTTTATGGTGAAATATGTACAGGCATTGAAAAGTTCTGGTAATTTGGAACAAGCGAAAGCGATGATGTTTGATTTGCTGACCTCTGTTGGGGATCGGGAACGATGTTCAGTTGAATGTTGGCCTATTTATGATGATCCTGAATTGTCTCCAGCCGGATCGGGGAATATGATGTATTTTTTACGATTTGCCAATTTATTTCGTCAGAAGGTGGGGCGTGAAATGGTGGATGCAAAAATAGCTTCTGTGTTTGAAAGTCAATTGGAAGATATTTTACGAAGACGAAATAAAAATGTGACATTAGCTGACGTGGAAGGGACAGAACAAATGTTAAAAGCATATGATTTACAAGGGCAAGATTACTTGTTTGATTATGTGGATTTGATTAAAGCTATGTTGACAGGGAATACGGAGTTAGCTTTGCCACTATGTAAGAAAATATTTTCTTCTATGAGTGATGAGAAATTGAGTTTCTTGTATTTCCAACCAATACTTGCATTACAGGGAAAATGGAATAAACAACAGAAAAAAGAGTTGACTGTTTTGACTAAAGAATTGGCAAGCAAAGCTAAAAGCGAGGTGTTAAGAAGTAGTTTGGAAAATTTTGAAAGTTCGATGATTCCGAAGTTATAATTGTATTTATAAAATAGATGATAGTGTATAATATGTAAATGAAGAAGAGATATGAAAAAGTTTGTATTGTTGTATGTTTGTATGTTTTTAATGATACCTGTATTTGCCCAAACGAATTTTCAAGATCTGAGTTTGGTAAAAGCCTTGGAGTTGGCAAAGAGTGAGAAAAAGCTAGTGTTTATTGATTGTTATACTTCATGGTGTGGTCCATGTAAGATTATGGCAAAAGAGGTTTTACCCCAAAAAGAAGTGGGTGATTTTTTGAACGAACGTTTCGTGTGTGTGAAATATGATATGGAAGAGGGGGAAGGACCGGAGATTGCGAAAAGGTATAAGGTGGATGCTTATCCCACTTTCTTGTTGTTGAACGCGGACGGGGATTTAATTAATCCGATCGTGGGAATGACTCCGGCGGGAGGAGAGTTTATTTATAAAGTGAAATTAGCTTTGGGAGAGATCTCCACGGTGAAAATGGATTCCTTGTATGCGGCCGGGAATCGAATGACTCGTTTTGTACTTTCTTATTTGAAGGCGTTGGAGGCGACGAAACAGTATGATAAGGCAAAAGTGGTTACAGCTAATTTGGTGAAAGAGTTGGGTGCTAGTCAGACAGCTTACGTAACATATTGGTTCCTTTACGAGAATCCGGAAATTTCCCCCGTGGGGTCCGAAAATATCAACTACCTGTTGAGTCATGTGGATGATTTCCGTAAAGGTGTGGGTGTGGAGCCCGTGAATGCAAAATTGGCTTCGATGTTTGAGACTCAATTGGAGGATATGATTCGAGGAAAGAATAAAACAACGGATATAGCGGACGTGGTGGTTGTCGAGAAGCATTTAAAAGCTTGCAATTTACCGGGTAAGGATTATCTGTATGATTACGTTGCCTTGTTGAAAGGAATGTTTTCGTATGATGCTGATGTAGCATTTGCCGCTTTTATGAAGATTTACCCCACGATGAAAGAGAAGAAATTGAATTATTTATATTTCCGTCCAATCACTTTCCTGAAAGGGAAATGGAATGACCAACAGAAAAAGGAGTTGATTGATTTATCCTTGAAGTTGTCTCCCAAAATGGAAAATATCGTGTTACAGAATGGACTGAAGTATTTTGCAGACGAGATTAAAAAGTTCTGATTTATTCATGTAGCTTGTGATGTTTATGAACTTGACAACAGGTTTATAAACATCACGGGTTCGTAAAATTGAAATCAATTATGAATAAGTTGTTCATTATATTTTTATTATGCTTGCCTTTATTTGGTTGGGCCGGGAAAGATGGGGATATAAAGGTCTTGAAAAAGGGAGACGCTTGCCCGAAATTTATCTTCAAGGATATGGACGGGAAAGAGGTGTCGTTGGAACAGTTCAAGGGAAAGTACGTGGTGATTGACGTGTGGGCTTCATGGTGTCAGCCGTGTAAACAAGAGTTCCCGAATTTGAAAAAGTTGGAAGAAAAATACAAGGATAAAAATGTTGTTTTCGTGAGCATTTCCAGTGATGCGCAGGAGAGACGTTGGCGTTTTGAACTTGGTTTTTTACATGAGAGGTTGGAATTACAATGGTGGATAGCGGGTGACAAGAATTTCATGCGTGCTTTTGAAGTTGCAGTTCTCCCGCGAATGATATTACTGGATAAGGAGGGACGAATTGCAGAATTAAAATTACCGAAACCTTCAGACCCGAAGTTTGAAAAGATCTTGAAAAAATTGAAATTATAGTAAGAGTTCACGAAATCTAATATTGAGAAAATATAAGTATGATTTTTAACTATATAAAATTAGTGACAATCGTTTGCTTGGTGGCGTGGGGATGTAAAACTGAACGGGAAGGGGAGGAGTTTACATTGACCGTGACAACGGAGACGAGACCACAAAATAAATTATTTGTTTTTTACAGAGGTGCGAATGATTCTATTCGGGTTGATTCAGTCGCTTATGAAAGAGGGCATTTCGTGTTGAAAGGGAATGTTCCTTATGCCCAACGAGCTTTGCTGGTACTAACAGCCGGAAACAGTGGTATCCCGCAGATGCACGGGGAAGGTGGAACTCCTGTGTTTTTAGAAAAAGGAAATATATCCCTGTCGGCCGAGAAGGATTTACATGGAACAAAAGTGGCAGGAACCCCGTCGAATAATGATTTACAGGAGCTTAATGATAGCGTTAAGTTTTTTGATGACTGGTTGGTGGGATACCGGGAGAGATTTACAAAAATTTATAGTAGCCGGGATAAGGAAGCCTTGAATGCGTTATTTAATGAATATCGCAAATGGGAGGCCAAGCGCTTGGAGGCGGAAAAGAGATATGTTGAGAATCATCCGGGATCGTTAGTTTCATTGGACTGGTTGATGAGACATTACAATGTGGTCCGGGAGAAAACGAAAATCCTTCCGATGTTTGACAAGTTGAGCGCAAAGGTGAAAACTTCCGTTCTGGGACAGAAGTACAAAAAATTATTGGATGAAACGGTAGCTGTGGAAATGGGAAAGTTAGCACCGGATTTTACGGCTAAAAATATAAACGGGAAAGAGGTTTCCTTGAGTTCTTTCCGGGGACAGTACGTGTTACTGGATTTTTGGGCATCGTGGTGCGCTCCTTGTCGTCAGGAGAACGTGAACGTGTTGAAAGTATATAACCGTTTTAAGGATAATGGGTTCACGGTTGTGGGGTATTCTTTGGATAGTTCCGAGAAAGCGTGGCTAAGAGCTGTGGAAAAGGATGGGATGCCTTGGGAGCAGTTGTCCGGACTGAACGGGGTGAAAGTAGATGCTTCGAAACTATATGGAGTAACAGCGATTCCGAGTAATTTTTTGCTTGATCCGGAGGGAAAAATTGTGGGAATGGATTTGAGAGGAGAAGAATTGGAGAAGGTATTAGAGCAGATATTCGGGAAATGAAAGTGAGATCAATAAGTTGTATAGAAATATGAAGATTATGAAGTATTGGTGTAAGTTCTTGTGCATTGGTTTATATTTGGTGGTATTCGCTTCCGTGATATGTCAGGCTCAGCGAAAGGAGAAAGAAGTCGTGTATCGGGATTATACACACATGGAGGCGGATTTGCTGGATTCATTAAAACAGGATGACGTGAAAATGTTGTTCAAGGGAGTGCAAGCGTTGCGGCAGCAGGCTCAGCAAGTGAAAGAGAATTCACCCGTCTGCTTGGAACCTCGCCCGGCAGAGAAGAAAAAACTGAGATCACAAGATATGATCGAGAAGAGGAGAGGAAGCGTGTTGACGGTCAATAAATATCATCGTGCGATGAGGCATCCGGAAGGGGTGAAGGGCTGGGCAACTGCCGTCGTGTTGTCGGAGGATGGGATTTGTGTCTCGAATTACCACGTGTTTTGGGAATTTTTGGACCCGACGGCCAAGTTAAATCCACAAGATAGTATCATGTTTGTTGCCACGGAAGAGGGACGGGTATACCCGATCACCGAGATATTGAGTTTTAACAAGTCGGCAGACATGAGTTTTTTCAAGATCGATACCCGGGGAGACGTGCTTACCCCGATGCCGTTGGGAAATGATCTTCCGGCGGGGACAAGTGTACATTTGTTAAGTCACCCAGAAGGTTACCCGTATGCCTACACGAACGGGGTGGTTATGCGGACAATTACTTCTGATGCCAAAGATCCTTTTGCCCGTCGGATGGAACTCACGGTTGATTACGCCAAGGGGTCAAGTGGCGGTCCGATTATGGATGATTGTGGAAACATGGTATCCATGGTTTCCAGTATTTGTACGATATTTTATTCCAATCAGCCGCCTTATAACCAGCAAATGAATGTAAAACTGACGATTCCCGTGAGTTCATTTCGTAGACTGATTCAGAATAAAGACAAGTAATGTTTGGAGAGATAGCATTAACATATTGCTTATGAAAAAAATAGTTTTACTTTTCGTAATTATTGCCGGGTTATACGCTTTTCAGAAAGATTCGGAACCAGAGAAAAAGATCGTGCGGAACTTTATGACCTTGGTTCGTGATCTCCCGCATGAAAAGATATATTTACACACGGACAAAAGTGCTTATACCGTGGGAGAAAATATCTGGTTCCGGGCATACGGGGTACATGCTTTGTTGAATGTACCCGGAATCCCGAGTAAGTTCATATACGTGGATCTGGTGGATAAACGAGATTCGTTGGTGAATAGAGTAAAACTAGTTATTCGTGATTCCTGTTTTTACGGGCAATTACCGTTATCGAAAAGCCTGCAACAAGGAGAATATTGTTTGCGGGCTTACACGTATAATATGCAAAATCAGGATAAAGATTGGGTATTTAGGAAAAAAATACGGGTGATTAACCCGATGGATTCGAGGGTTTGGACGGAGGTGTCCTATAAGAAAGAAAAAGGAAATTACTATGCTGTAGTCCGGTTCTTGGATGGAAATAAAAAACCTTTTGCACAGATGCCGGTTACTTATGTTTTGAATCCGAAAGGGTATAGATTTACCGAGACAAGAATCGGTACGGATCGTAACGGGGAAGTGAGGATTAAGGTGGACACGTCGGATCGGATACTACGTTTGGGATTCTATGAAGGGAAACCGTTTTCTTTTGAACGTTATATCCGGATACCGGATTTGCGAGAAGGATTTGACGTGCAATTTTTCCCGGAAGGAGGTTCCTTGCTGGTCGGTAACCGACAACAAGTAGCCTTCAAGGCAATTGGTACTGATGGCTACCCTGTGGATGTAGAGGGTGAGATATTTCAAGATTCAATACCCTTGTTTTCGATAAAATCGGAACATGACGGGATGGGGAGTTTTTGGTTACCGGTGAACAGGGGGGTGAAATTCCAAGCACGGGTAACGACTGCAGATGGTCGGGAAAAATGGTTCGACCTGCCGGAAAGTCGTGTTGACGGTTGGGGGATAGCCGTAAGCCAGCAAGGGGAGAACATAGAATATCTAGTAATGAAGGGGGAAGGAGCGGAAATAAAAAATGATCTGTATGTGCTGGTACATAGTTGTGGGATGGTTTTCGATTTCCGGCAAGTGACGGGGTCGGTAAAGGGGAAAGTGGATCAAAATCTGTTACCGGAGGGAATATCGCAGGTCGTGTTAATGGATAAGGAGGGGAATGTGTATAGTCAGCGTCAATTTTTTAAGAAAAAGAGGCGTTCAGGATTGATGATTTCATCGAACAAAAAACGTTACCGGGCCCGAGAGTTGGTTGAGTTGGAACTTGAGTTTGACAAGACTTTTGAGGGAGTTCCGGAGGGCAGTTTTTCTTTAACTGTGACTGATGATCAAAAAGTGAAACAAGATTCGTTAGAAGATAATATTTTATCTAATTTGCTTTTAACGTCTTATTTGAAAGGGTATATAAAAGATCCGGCTTATTATTTCAATGACACGGCGGCAATACTCGAACATCATTTAGATTTGGTTATGCAGACCCATGGTTGGACCCGTTTTGATCCGGGGAAAATAGCCCGAGGAGAGTTCCCGAAAGAAAAGTACGAGATCGAGGTCGGACAGGTCATCTCTGGGACAGTGAAGAATTTTTGGGGAAAGGATTCCAAGGGAGCGGGGATTACCTTGTTGTCAAATTATGGTGATTCTCGGTTGACAGAAACAGATGAACGGGGAAGATTTGTAATCGATGACCTCTTGTTTAAAGATAGCACGTTGTTTTTCGTGCAGGCTTTGAATGTTAAGGGACGACGGGGCGTGGAAGTCATGGTGGATCCGGAACGATTTCTAACATCGGAATATTTTTTGCCTAATGTTTTGAATGTAAAAGAAGAAGATGATAAATTCCTAGAGAAATTTTCACAGAATTACTATTACGAGAATGGTCAGAAGATATACGTGCTGGATGAGGTTAACGTGACTCGTCAAAAGGCCAATAAAAATAGTTCGTTTTATGATCATGTTGCCCGTTATCAAGTAGATTCTGCTCAATTGGCAGAATTGCCGGATGTGGACATTTTTCAGCTTGTTCAGTTACAATTTCCGGGTGTTACGATCGGTGCGGATTCATTAGGGAATCCTTGCCCTTTTTACAGGGGAAAGCAGATGTATATTCTAGTGAATGATTTCGAGGAGGATATTAATATTGTTCGCATGTTTCCTAAGCGAGAGTTACTGGGAATGGCTTTGCTGGAACCCATACACGGGAAAATGTTTTTTGGTGACAGGGGAAGAGATGGGGTATTGTTGATTACCCGAAATCCGAATTATATTCCTAAAAAGGAACAACGAGTTAATATTTTGCCGTTTAGGCTATTAGGTTATCAGATTCCGGAAGAGTTTTACGTGCCTCGCTATGATGTGGATTCGGTGCGTCGGGATAATCGTTATGATGAACGAACGACCATTTACTGGAATCCGGTAGTGAAATTGACAGGGAATAAAAAAGCGAAAATTTCTTTTTACACGGCAGATCTTTACGGGACTTATTCCGTGATACTGGAGGGGATTACCCGGGAAGGAATCGTGTGTCGGCAACGGGAAAAGCTGAAATTAGAGTAACTTTAACTTAAGAGGATGAATTTCCCCCGGATTCGAGAGGGGATAATGAAGGGTGATTAGGGGCCAGTCGTGTAAATTTTGTACTTTACCGGAGCAGGAATAGTTCCCATAATGGGAGGATAGGAGGGGTATTGGATTTGTATTGGGGATGTTGCCCGTCTTCTTCTCTTTTTATGCTTTCTTGTTGTTTTCTTCGATGTATTTTTCCAATATTATCGGGAAATTTTTATTCTATGTGGGAAAAACGAATAGATGTACAAAAAAAAATATATATTTGTCACGTATTATTGTAGGTATATCGAATGAAAGCTTTTGTGAAATATTGCGTGTTGCTTTTGGTGGCAGTAATCTATCTTGGACAAGGGATAGATTCTACTCGTTATTTAGCAAAGGCAACGGAGCAAGAGCGACTTATTTCACATGAGAAGGATGATTTTGAACGGTTAGCCATGCTGACCGCAATGAACGGAAATGCATTACCGGTCAACACGGTTCAGGATGTAACAAATGTGCAACCGACTTTTCGTTATTTGCAAAAAAATAATATTTCTGTTTATTTAGAAGAATATAAAAGGGTTTTTACTCCTTATTTTAGGTATATTGAAAACGATTATCTCGACTCTTTCGCGTTAAAGCAGGACGTTGGATACTATGTCTTTGCGTTGTGCGAAATCATTGTATGATTTTTGGTTTATTTGTAAAAACACTACTCGTTAATTATTAGCGGGTAGAGTTGTGTCTTGACTGAATTATATTCGGGAACAAGAACATACACATGAATATGTGGGAAAAATAAACTATTTAATTATACAAAAATTATAAAGTCATGAGTGATAGTAAATTTGAATATATCGATGACGTTCTCTTGAATGTAGATAAAGATAAAATAGAAAAAAAGAAAAAATCTCCCATAAAGCCTTTGGCATTGTTGATCTTGGGGGCAGCAATCCTTTGGTATGGTGCGAATTATATTAACACGGCTCAGAGTGATACGCTTTCTTCTGTTGTTATTATGATCGGTTTAGGTGTTGCAGCATGGGGAATCGTGGCATTTTTGGTAAAGAAAGAGCGTTACGTTTACAAACCAACGGGAAAGGTGTTGAAGAAACATAAAGTGTATGTGGCTGCAAATCAGTCCTCACGATTGTATGATATTTTGGAGCAAAATAGGTATGATGATTTACAATCATTGACCCGTTCCGGACAATCTAATTTAAGTTTGGAGGCTTATTGTAGTGAAGATGAACAATATGCTTTGTTACAAGTCATGGAATTCATTCCTTACAATGACGTGCCGATGACTCCTGTCAAAGTATGTGAGGGGACTCAGGCAAAACAAGTAGCTTATTTCTTAAAATAATACTCTGTACTATTAAGTATTCCAGAGTTTCCACGAATAATCGGCTTGCAGATGGAGCATCTGTAAGCCGTTTTTTATTCGTGCCCCTTGTTGTTCTCCACGGTGCATGAATTCGGTTATTTCCGGATTATAAATGAGGTCAAAAAGATAATGATTTGAGGAGAGAAGGTGATAAGGAATGTCCGGACAATCGGTTGCATGAGGCCACATCCCCACGGGAGTGGCGTTAATAATTAAAGGTGTGTTGGGTAGGTAACGGGCAACTTGGTCGTAGGAAATTTCAGAGGAAGAATGGGGGGTACGGCTAACCGTGAATACTTCTATTCCCAAAGAGACAAGTGCATTCCGGACGGCTTTGGACGCTCCGCCAGTGCCTAAAAGTAAAGCTTGTGTAGGTGGTGTCTGGATAAATTCTAATAAAGATTCTCTGAAACCTAAGATGTCAGTGTTGTATCCGGTTAGGATAGTACCGGAAATAGTGTGTTCTACTTTCACGGAATTAACGGCTCCGATTTTTCTAGCATCCTCGCTGATATAGTTTAAATAAGGAATGATCTTCTCCTTGTACGGAATCGTGACGGCAAATCCTTTTAGCGAGGGGGTTGTTTTAATGACTTGTAGTGTCTGTTCAATATTATCAGATTCGAAGTTCACAAATTCTGCGTCTATTTTTTCTGCCTTGAACTTCTCTGTAAAGTAAGTCTTTGAAAATGAATGTCCCAAAGGGAAACCGAGTAATCCGAAAAGTTGCATGGGAGTTTATACGTTTTATATGATTTAAAAAGTTCGAGAGGATACATAATTCCCTATGGAGTATTTCATCTACAGCTGTTTTTACGACAGATAAAGACACGGTCACTTTATGAACCTGACGAACTTTATAAACCTTATGAACTATTTTTTTAGTACTACGGCTAGTTTTTCAATGCTCCAGATGAGTAGAATACCAATGATACACATGAGGATCGCCTGCCATATTAAAGGATCGCTTCCGTTAACCTGCTCGAAGGTGTTAGGGAGAACGTTTTTCTCGACGTCAAAAGCAACTCCATTAACCAATTCAGTATCTATAATTTTCCATGGCCAGATTTTGTTGAGTGATCCGACCATGAATCCTGTTAATAGAGCTACTGTCATTCCATGATAGTTTTTCAATAACCAGGATAACAAGTGAGAGAAAGCGACTATACCAGCCACAGCTCCTACTAAAAAGGTAAGTAGAACGGGAATATTAAATTCGCTGACGGCGGTAATAATGTATTCGTATTTCCCTAAAAGTAACAGGATGAAGGCACCGGATATTCCCGGTAAGATCATGGCACAAATGGCGATAGCCCCGGAAAGGAGAATAAACCACCAGTCATCCGGAGTGCTGGTTGGGGAGAGAACCGTGATCGTGTATGCGATAATGGCACCAACGATTAACGAGGTGATGGTTAGTATATCCCATTTTTTTATTTCTCTTGACACCATGAGGGCAGAAATAATGATGAGACCAAAGAAAAAGGACCAAATGTATAACGGGTGGGTTTCTAGCAAGTATTTCATCAATTTTGCCAGTGAAAATATGGATATGGCAATACCTGCAACGACAGAAATTAAAAAGTTTCCGTTAATGTGTTTCCAAAACTCTTTTAACTGGAAGGTTCCCAGCAAACGTAATGCTTTCAGGTTTATAGACCGGATCGACTCGATCAACTCTTCATAGATACCCGTGATAAATGCGATAGTACCTCCTGAAACACCCGGAATCACGTCGGCGGCTCCCATGGCACATCCCCTAAGTACTAATAGTAAGTAGTTCTTTTTCTTCTCCATGAACAACGAATTAATTTTAGATTTTAAATTTTAAATTGGGGTATAATTCAACTAATTGATTTACGATTTATGAATCATCTGAAATCATAAATCGTAAATCTAAATTCATTTATTCTACTTTAAACACGTTACGGTGTTCAAAACGCAGCAAGTCAAAGACAGTTTTTACCGGGGTGAAGGTGGATAGCGGAACTTCCACGAATATCGTGTTCCAGTTGGCCATGGCACCGTTCCACAATCCGGGTAGTTCTTGAACTTTAATATCTTTCCCGGCTAGTGATTTGCTGGTGATGAATCCCTGTGTGTTATCGATGTATTTGGTTAAGTCATATTTCTTACCTTTATAGTTATAGGTACTACATACGATGTCCACGGGATTAAAGTGGGTTGATTGGGTGAATATTTTTTTCTGATTTCGATCTTTCAGGTTGACTTGAGCGCTCTCCACGATCATTAAACGTGTTGCATGTTCGTGGTCTTCAACCCAGAACGGTCCTCCACCCGGCTCTCCTTCATTTTTCACCATTCCGCATACACGCAATGGCCGATCGAGTAATTGTTTTAAATAAGCGACTCTTTCCTTACGGTCAGCATGAACTAATCCTTCTTTGGGTTTATAACCGAGGTGGTTGTAGATATATTGCTCGATTTCATTCAAATTTTCGTCTGTAATACTGTTCTTCTTGCTTAAGATTTTCATGTAATTGAAAATTTGGTTCTGTGTTTTTAACAAAACTCCGGCAAGGATTTTCTTGTATTTTACGGTGTCTGCCTTGCTACGATCGGGTGCCACGTTGTCAATGTTTTTGATGAAGATCAGGTCTTCTTTCAGGTCATTGAGGTTGTGAATCAATGCACCATGACCACCGGGGCGGAACACGATGTTTCCCTCGTTGTCTCTCACGAGATTACCTTCTGTGTCAAGACTCACAGTATCTGTTGCAGGCGATTGGACAGAATACGTGATGTCGTATTTCAAGTTGAATTCTTTCTGGTAATTTTTAAGAACAGATTTCAAGAGGGCCTTGAATTTGCCTATATGTTCTTCTGATACCGTGAAATGAATATGAGCTTCCTTACCGTCGTTGGCGTAGAGAGCCGCTTCAACCAAGTGTTCTTCAACAGCAGTGCGAATATGGTCCCTGTAAATATGGAAATCAATTAATCCCTTGGGTGTGGCATTGTAATTAAGCCCCTTGGGGGTAAGGATGTATTCTAGAATTTCAATGAGTTGATTCTTCCAGAGTAATTTGTCTAAATCAAGGCGATCTTTGTAAAGAGCCTCTTTTAGGTGTGGGTAGAATGGAAATTCTTTCAATTTCTCGAAGAACGAGAATATACTTCCGGGTTCCTTGTCCTGTCGGAATTTCAAATAGTCTTCATCGCTCCCCGTGTACGTGTTGAAAAACGTATTTAGCGTTTTGAACATGCGTGATGCGGAACCGGAGGCTGGAACCATTTTCACGATTTTCAACGAATTCATTCTTTCCTCAAAGATGCGGATGAATTCATCGGCTTGTTCGTCATTCAAACCGTAGATTCCGTTGTTTATTGTTGCCGCATCCTGAATCTGTACAAAATCAAACCCCTGCTTGAAATTTTCAAGCTGGTTTTCAATTTGCTCGGGTTTTATTCCCCTGCGTTTAAATTGTTTGAGATCACTTTTCGTGTACATAATTTCAGGTTTGTAAGTACGTAAATAGTTTTGCAAGTTACGAATTATTGTGCAGAAAGCAAAATTTGTCTTTTACATTGCAGGCTGCCGGGTGAGTCTCTGACTCTGAAGGTTATGGGTGTTTATCGTGAACTTGTAATTTGTTAGCTTGTTATTTATACGAGAAAGAAGACAATTAATTGTCTTCTTCTTCGTCATATAATTCTTCTTGATTCTCTAATTCGGTTTCGAAAAATTCTTCCGCTTCTTCCATGAGAGATTCAATATCGTCTGTGCAGAGAGGCTCTTCGTCAATCCAGTAAATTTTCTGGTTGCTGTAAAAGCCATCCATGTCACATTGAATAATACATTGAGGCTTTTCCGTGTGCACAACATATACTAGATCTGGTGCTTCCTGGGAATTGTCTGCAATAAGAAATTTTGGTAACATGATGTTCACTGTTTTTAAATTTACGTGGCAAATATAGAAATAATTGAAAACGGTGATATTGAAAATTGAAAATTATTTTAGGGGTGGAATTTACTGGGGAAAATAATGTATCTTTAGGGCGAGAAATGAAATAGATATGATCGCATCAAGTTTACTATCGAATGTTGTACCAGTATTGAAGAAAGATGATACTTGTGCCCAGGCATTGGGGTGGATGGACTTGTTTCGGGTGTCTCATTTGCCTGTCCTAGATGGGGAAACGTACGTGGGGTTGTTGTCTGATGAAATCATGTATGCCTACGGGAATATCCATGATTCGATCGGTAAGCTGGATATACCCCGGGAGATGACTTTTGTTTACGAGGATGTACATATGTATGATGTTATCGGGGTTGCTTCTTCTCGGCTTTTGTCGGTGGTACCGGTTTTGAACCGAAAAGAGGTATATCAGGGAGCTATTTTGTTAACAGATATCTTGCATAATATTGATAAACTTTTGTGTATAGACGATCCTGGCGGGATTATCGTGTTGGAGGTGAATAAAATTGATTATTCATTGGCCGAGGTTGCCCAGATCGTGGAATATAACGAGGCAAAGGTGTTGAGCTGCTATGTTACATGTATGCCGGATTCTAATAAAGTGGAGATTACTCTTAAAGTGAATGCGGTCCGGATAGAACCGATTCTGGATACTTTTATTCGTTATCGTTATGTGATCAAAAATACTTTTGTTTCCGGTGAAGAGATGAATGAAGAGATGAGAGATCGTTACGGGCAGTTATTGAAGTTTATGGAAATGTAGGGAGTTTTAAATTAATTGAATCTAAAATAAATAGATGTGTTCAAAAATAAGTAAAGTTGCGATTTACGGACGGGTGATTCATGAAGAGTTTTATCCTTATTTCAAACAAATGTTGCGTGATCTGAATGAGCGAGGGGTTTGTTTGACTTGTTATAGACCTTTTTATGATTTTTTGAAGGAAAAATGTGGCATTTCTAATGTTTTTCAAGCGTTTTATGAGGAGGATGTTGATCAGGATACGGATGTTTTGTTCAGTGTGGGTGGAGACGGGACATTTCTTGATTCCGCGATGCGAGTGAAAAATCATGGTGTTCCCGTGTTGGGCATTAATAGCGGGCGCTTGGGTTTTTTGGCTAATATAGCTCAAGAGGAGATTTCACAGGCTATTTATTGGTTGTGTGCCGGAAAGTTTGACGTGGAACAGCGTGCGTTGGTGAAATTCGAGATGAAAGATAATCCCTTTGCTGAATTTAATTATGCATTGAATGAGATAAGTGTATTGAAGACAGAACGTTCCTCTTTGTTGAAGGTTCATGCTTATATCGGGGAAGAATATCTCACCACATACTGGGCTGATGGTCTGATCGTGGCCACGCCTACCGGGTCTACTGCCTATTCGTTAAGTTGCGGGGGACCGATCGTGGCTTCTGGTTGCGATAACTTGATCATAACTCCGGTAAGCCCGCATAATTTGAATATGCGTCCCTTGATTTTGCCCGGTAATGTGCAAATCCGTTTAAAAGTGGAGAGTCGTTCAGGAGACTTCATGTTGAGTGCTGATTCTCGTATGCAAAGAATGTCGGATAATCATGAATTATTTATATCTTCGGGCGATTTTAAAATGAATGTTGTGAAAATGCCTGATCATAGTTATTACGATACGTTACGGAATAAATTGAATTGGGGCGAGGACAAGAGAAACAAGAAAGATAAAAGTTGAAACGATTTTAAATAATAGGGTTAATTTTATTGGAGAGTGAAAAGTAATTTTCAATTTTCAATTTTCAATTTTCAATTAATTATGGATAAAGAGAATATACCGGAACACGTGGCAATTATTATGGATGGAAACGGAAGGTGGGCCAAAAGTCACGGTTTGGAGAGATGGGAAGGTCATAAAAAAGGAGTAGATGCGGTAAGAACAGCAATGGAGGCTGCCGGGGAGATCGGGGTGAAGTATTTGACTTTATATGCTTTTTCGATAGAGAACTGGAATCGTCCGAAGAAAGAGATAGACGTGTTGATGGGGTTGATGGTGGACGCTATTTTGGCTGAAACTGATAATTTGATGAGAAAACAAGTCCGGGTGAAGGCTATCGGGAATTTGTCGGATTTGCCGGAAGAGGTATATAACAAGTTACAGGGATTAATAGCGAGAACGGCATCTAATACCGGGTTAACTCTGGTGTTGGCATTAAGTTATGGGGCAAGATGGGAGATTTTGACAGCGGCCAAGCGGATCGCTCAAGATGTGCGGGATGGCAAAATAGAAGATGTCGAGGCATTTACAGACGCAGATTTTTCCGCCTACCTGACGACGTCGGGAATCCCTGATCCCGATTTATTGATCCGAACAAGTGGTGAATGTAGGCTTAGTAATTTCCTTTTATGGCAATTAGCGTATACTGAACTATATTTTCTTGATAAATTTTGGCCCGATTTTGAAAAAGAAGACTTATATTTGGCCATTCGTAATTTTCAAAAAAGAGAAAGACGATTCGGGTTAACCGGAGAGCAACTAAAAAAGTGACTCAGATGACAGGAAAAATAACGCTTTTATTAATCTTTATACTGTGTGTTTACGGGGCAAAGGCCCAAGTCGCAGATACGACACAACAATATGATATTTTTTATTCTTCACCTAAAACGTATGAACTTGCTGGAGTGCGAGCTGTTGGGGGAGGGGAGAATTATGATGAGGACTATTTGGCACAGATGGCTGGATTGTCAATCGGAATGGCAGTACAGATTCCCGGAGAAACAATCACTCGTGCTATTAAGAGATTGTATGGGCATGGAATCTTTTCGGATGTATCGATTGCCATCGATAAGGTTGAAGGAGATAAAGTTTATTTGGCTTTATATATAAAGGAGCGTCATAAACTTTCCAAGATTAATTATGTCGGGCTGAAAAAAGCGGAGGAGAATAAAATCAAGGAAAAGATGAATTTGTTACCGGGAGCTCAAGTGACAGACTTGATGAAGTCAAATCTAAAGATGCAGATCGAGAAGTATCTGAAAGAAAAGGGATATTATAACACGAATATCAGGATTATTCAACGTGATGATCCGGACCATAGTAATTTCGTGATCTTGGATGCTATTGTGGAAAAACATAACAAGATCAAGATTGACGAGATTATCATTACCGGAAACAAGTTAATGAAAGATGGGCGTCTGAAAGGAGCCATGAAAAAGACAAAAGAGAAATCTCTTCGTAATTTCTTCAAGTCGGCTAATTATATAGAAAAAAATTACGATGAAGATAAATTCCTTCTTGTTGATAAGTATAACGAAAAAGGTTTCCGGGATGCTGTGATCCTTTCAGATAGCGTGGTACAGATTTCACCTAAGCGGGTAAAAATTTATATTGATGTACAAGAAGGAAATAAATACTATTTCAATAATATTACATGGGTGGGTAACACCATTTATGGTTCAGATGTTTTGAGTGATGTGTTGAATATCAAAAAAGGTGATGTTTATAATAGTAAATATCTTGAGGAACGAATGACATCTGATGATGATGCTGTTTCTAATCTATATCAGAATAATGGTTACCTGTTCTCCCGGTTGGTCCCGGTGGAGACTATATCCGGAGAAGACTCCATTAACTTGGAAGTCCGGGTGGTTGAAGGCCCTCAAGCGACGATTAACAAAGTAATTATCAAAGGAAATAATCGTACGCATGAGCATGTAATTCGTCGGGAGTTGTATGTTTACCCGGGTGAATTATTTAGTCGTGAGGATATTATACGAAGTGCCAGAGAGTTGGCGAATATGGGACATTTTGACCCGGAGCAGATTAAACCCGATTTGGCAAATGTGAATGCAGAGGCGGGAACGGCTGATGTCGTATTTGGTTTAGTTGAAAAAGCGAATGATAAAATAGAGCTTTCCGGAGGTTGGGGAGCCGGTATGATTATCGGTTCTGTGGGATTGACCTTCACGAACTTCTCTATTCGTAATATATTTAATTGGGATTCTTACCGCCCTCTGCCGCAGGGTGATGGTCAGACGTTTAGTTTGAAGGCTCAGACGAATGGTAAATATTATACTTCTTTCAGTTTGTCTTTCCGTGAACCTTGGTTAGGTGGAAGAAAGCCGAATTCATTGAGTGTATCATTGTATTTCTCTCGGCAAACGGGATATTCCAGTAGTTATCGGAACTCTTATTATATGAGTAATACTTCTCAGATGTACGACTCTCGTCAGTTAATGTTGACTTACGGTCTTAGCGTGGGCTTAGGACGACGAATTAACTGGCCGGATAACTGGTTTACGATGTATAATGAGATTTCATTCCAGCGTTATCAGTTGAAGAATTGGCCGTATTATATCTTCAGTGATGGTAACTCTAATAACTTGTCTATCGCAACGGTTATCAAGAGAAGTTCTATTGACAACCCTCTGTTTACAAGAATGGGTAGTGAATTTACATTCTCATTGACATTGACCCCGCCGTATTCCTTGTTCTCAAATCGTCATTTCGAGGCAGAGAAGGATCAAGTGAAGTATAGATGGATTGAGTATCACAAGTGGAAATTCAGTGGGAAGGTATTCATGCCGTTGACTCGTAGTGAGAAACGTCCGTTAGTGTTATATGCTTCGGCTCAGTACGGGTACTTGGGTTACTATGATAAGAACAAAAAATCTCCGTTCGAGGGATTCGAGATGGGGGGGGACGGAATGTCAGGATATAGCTTGTATGGTAGAGAGTACGTGGGATTGCGCGGTTATGAAAACGGATCATTGACTAATGCCGGTTCATCTTTTATTGCTCCGAAATCTTCAGATGCAAGCTTGTATTCCAAGTTCACGATGGAGTTGCGTTACCCGATTTCTTTGGCACAATCAGCAACGATTTATGCTTTAGGATTCTTGGAAGCAGGTAATTCTTGGTACGAGTTGAAAGATTTCGAACCCTTCAATTTGTACCGTTCTGCCGGTGTCGGTTTGCGTGTATTCCTCCCGATGTTTGGTTTGCTCGGTATTGACTGGGGATATGGATTTGACGATGTGCCGGGACGTAGTGGTGCTGGTGGTTCACAATTCCACTTTGTGTTAGGACAAGAATTTTAGAAATGGAGTGATTTCGTGATTGCAGGTTTCGTGATTTAATACAATCACATAATCGTAAATCACTGAATCTCTAAATAATTTTGAGCTTCTTTGCATACATTATGTATGTAGGCTAGGAAAAGGAATTTAATTTTATTACTTTTGTAGATCATTTTAAAGACAAACATTATGAAGAATACGTTGAAATTATTTGCTTTAGTAGCATTTATGTTTGCTGCTTTTGCTACTTCTGCTCAAACTGCAAAACCAATTAAGTTAGGTCATCTTGATGTTCAAAAGGTGATGACAAGTATGCCGGAATTTAAAAAAGCACAGGATGATTTAGCAGCTAAGGAGCAAGAGATTAGAAAAGAATTGACTGCAATGCATGAAAATTATCAGAAATTGATGCAAGAATATCAGGCCAATGCTAAAACACTAACTGAATTAAGCCGTACAGCTAAAGAACAAGAAATTCAAGGATTGGCAGAAAGAATTCAGAACTTCCAACAATTAGCTCAAGAACAAATGGCTAAAACACAG
Organism: Butyricimonas sp.; assembly: GCF_019423355.1. Lineage (NCBI taxonomy): Bacteria > Pseudomonadati > Bacteroidota > Bacteroidia > Bacteroidales > Odoribacteraceae > Butyricimonas > Butyricimonas sp. The sequence continues at coordinate 141,298 of NZ_JAHZBP010000008.1, read as the reverse complement.
GAAGATTTGTTAGCTCCAATTATTACTAAAATTCAAAATGCAGTTCAAGCCGTAGGTAAAGAAGGTGGTTTCACTTATATTTTTGCTGCAACTCCTAATTTTGGTCAAGGTGCATTATTGTATATGGCTGATAATAGCGAGGATGTGTTACCGCTGGTAAAGAAAAAATTAGGTATTCAATAATTTATATATATAATGAAATAAAGTCGCCCTTTGGGCGGCTTTTTTTTTGCATTCTTTGGGAATAAAAGGTATATTAGCAGCTATAAATTTAATATAATAGACATATGTCTTGTCCGATTGGGGTGTTTGATTCCGGATATGGGGGATTGACGATATTGAAAGATATTGTAAAAGAGATGCCTGAGTATGATTATATTTACTTGGGAGATAATGCTCGTACACCTTATGGAACTCGTTCTTTTGATGTTGTTTACAAGTATACGCGAGAGGCCGTTTTAAAGTTGTTCGGGATGGGGTGTAAGCTAGTTATTTTGGCATGTAACACGGCCTCGGCGAAAGCATTACGAACGATACAGCAAGTCGATTTGCCCCGGATAGATCCTCAACGGAGAGTGTTAGGGGTTATTCGTCCCAGTGTAGAGGCTGTGGCGGATTTTACCGGGAATGGGCATATCGGTATCTTGGCAACTTCGGGAACCGTGGCGTCGGAGTCATATTTGTTGGAGATTGCCAAAATTCATTCGGAGAAGGGATTTCTGGTCACGCAGCAGGCTTGTCCCATGTGGGTTCCGATCGTGGAGAATAACGAGATGAATTCTCCGGGGGCGGCTTTCTTTGTACAGAAGTATATAGATACAATTTTGCAAGCTGATCCGCAGATTGACACTCTCGTGTTGGCTTGTACGCATTATCCGTTGTTGAGAAGTGTTATTGACCGCTTTATTCCGGAAGGGATAACCGTCATCCAGCAGGGTGAAATTGTTGCACGAAGTTTGAAAGACTATTTGTGTCGGCATCCGGAGATGGAGCGGGAACTTTCCCGGAGGGGGCAGATTGAATTCTTGACCACGGAGAAAGGTGGAATGTTTGATAAGATGGCAGCACTATTTATGCAGGCGGAAGTGACTTCCCGGCATGTAGAACTGTAAAAATAGAGATTCAATAATTTAGAATTTAAAGTTTAGAATTTAGAATGAATGGAATCGCTGTCTTCTTCTATCTAAAATTTGAAATCTAAAATTTAAAATTGTTTTAGGTTATGGACGAGCAGGAAATGATTGAAACGGCTTTCGATGATTTGATAAAATCTTTGCGAAAGGGGACGACTGAGGAGAGCGTGAAAATGATTCGCAGGGCATTTGAATTTGCCCGGGAAGCTCATCAGGGAGTTAGACGTAAATCGGGGGAACCTTATATATTGCATCCTTTGGCTGTGGCGAAGATTGCGGTAAAGGAGATCGGATTGGGTACAAAATCGGCTGTAGCCGCACTCCTGCATGATGTGGTGGAAGATACCGATTACACGGTGGAGGATATTGCCAATCTTTTTGGTCCTAAAATAGCTTCCCTCGTTGACGGGTTGACGAAAATTAGCGAGGTTATGGGGTCTAACACGACCAAGCAGGCCGAGAGTTTTCGTAAGATGATTCTGACGCTGGCAGATGATGTACGGGTAATTTTGATCAAGATTGCTGACCGTTTGCATAATATGCGCACGCTTGATTCCATGCCGGAGCATAAGCAAGTGAAGATAGCGAGTGAAACACTATATATATATGCCCCCTTGGCACATCGTATGGGATTACATGCGATCAAGACGGAGTTAGAGGATTTGAGTCTGAAGTACGAGAATCCGGTTGAATACCAGGAACTGGAGAAACGAATTCATGATTACCGGGATGAACATACCGGTTTGTATCAGCAATTTATTGCTCCGATTCGGGAGCGTTTAACTGAGAGTGGGTACCATTATGATATAACAGCACGAACGAAGAGTGTCTATTCTGTGTGGTCCAAGATGCAGCGTAGGCACATTTCTTTTGAAGAGATATATGATTTGCTTGCCGTGAGGATCGTGTTCGATCCAAAGGATAATCAGCCGGAAAAATGGCAATGCTGGAATATTTACTCTTTAATTACCGATATGTATAGCCCGAAGCCGGAGAGAATCCGGGATTGGGTAAGTGTTCCGAAGGCTAATGGTTACGAGGCGTTACATCTTACCGTCATGGGGCCCGGGGGAAAGTGGATAGAGGTACAGATTCGTTCGCGTCGAATGGATGAGATTGCCGAGAAGGGTTTGGCTGCACACTGGAAATACAAGGGGGATAATGCCGAAGCGAGTAATGAGGTGGACAAATGGTTGGCGGGTATCAAGGAGATGTTGGAGCAACCGGGAACTGATGCGTTGGAATTTCTAGACGAATTTAAACTTAATCTTTTTGCCAAGGAGATCCGGGTGTTTACCCCGAAAGGGGAGATGAGAACACTTCCGAAAGGAGCTTCCGTTTTGGACTTTGCTTATGATATTCACACAGAGATTGGGAATTCATGTATTGGTGGGAAGGTGAATCACAAACTGGTTCCGATGAGCCATCGGTTACAGAGTGGCGACCAAGTTGAGGTGCTGACCAGCGATAAACAGAAACCACAGAGTGATTGGCTTGATTTTATCGTTACTGCTAAGGCTCGGAATAATATACTTATGGTTTTCCGGAGAGAGAAAAAAGAGCAAATCCGTATCGGAACTACCATGTTTGAAAAATTGCTGGAAGATATGAAATTGCCTTTCGGGGCGGAAAATCTGAATAAGGCTTTATTACATTTGAAGTTGCAGCATAAAGATGATCTATACGTGAGTCTTGCTAAAGGACATTTGGACATAGAGGAGGTGCGTAAAGCCTTAAAGAAGAAGTCAGAAAATAAATTTGTCAAGTATTGGAAACTCCAGTTCTTCAAGAGCGACAAGGATAAGCCCGTGCCGGATAAAGAGAAAGAAGAAGAAAAGGGGAAAGTAATTAATGATATTACCGATGATGCTTCTGATTTTATCATTGCTCCGTGCTGTAACCCTATCCCGGGTGACGATGTTGTTGGCATGAAGATTGATGGGGATAAAATTACTGTGCATAAACGGAAATGCCCGGAGGCAATCCGATTGATGTCCAGTTATGGGGACAAAATTGTTCCCGTGAAATGGGTCAGTCACAAGATCATGTCTTTCCTTGCTGTGATCAAATTAAACGGTATTGATAGCATCGGAATCGTGAGTGATATTACGATGATTATATCAAAAGAGAGTAACGTGAACATGAGAACGGTGCATTTTGAAACCAAGGATGGGATTTTCGAGGGAATGATCCATCTGTACGTGCATAACACGGCAGACTTGAATAATTTAATGATGAAGATCGCATCTTTGAAGGGAGTGGAGAACGTTTCCCGGGTAGAGAATTTAGATGTCTAAATTAAATTTTGTCTAAATAAAGATAGAACTTCGGATAATTATTGTAACTTAGCGATGTTGTAAATAGAATTAGCTTTGGACTCAATGGAAAAAATAAAGGAGACGGTAAAAGAGATTTTTACCACTTACCTGCAGCAGAAAGGGCATCGCAAGACGCCAGAGAGATACGCTATTTTAGATGAGATTTATTCTCATTCCGGACACTTTGATATAGAATCCCTGTACGTGTTTATGAAGAATAAAAATTACAGGGTTAGTCGTGCAACATTGTACAATACGATTGATTTGTTGTTGGAATGTAAGTTGGTGATCAAACATCAGTTCGGGAATAATATTGCTCAATTCGAACGAGCATACAATAACCGGAAACACGAACATATTGTATGTAAGGTGTGCGGGAAAGTGGAGGAATTCGCTGATTCACGATTGGAGGAAATCGTCGAACACGTGGAAGAAAAGTATGATTTTACCGTTCATCATCATATGCTTTATATTTATGGTATTTGCAGCGATTGTAAGTTGGCAGGTAAGAAATAAATATTAATTTTGCACGTTTGTTTCATAAAAATATAGTATCAGATGAAAGTAGATGTATTGTTGGGATTACAGTGGGGAGATGAAGGTAAGGGAAAAGTAGTTGACGTGTTAACCCCGAACTATGATGTCGTGGCTCGTTTTCAAGGAGGGCCTAATGCAGGGCACACGCTTGAATTCGAAGGTCAGAAATATGTACTTCGTTCCATTCCATCCGGAATTTTTCAAGGAGATAAAGTCAATATCATCGGTAATGGTGTCGTGATCGATCCTGCTTTGTTTAAAGCGGAAGCAGAAGCATTGGCGGCGTCTGGTCATGATTTGAAAAAAAGACTTCATATATCCAAAAAGGCACATCTGATTCTGCCGACCCATCGATTTCTTGATGCTGCTTACGAGGCTGCCAAGGGGGATGCTAAAGTGGGGACTACCGGAAAAGGGATCGGACCGACATACACGGATAAAATTAGTAGAAACGGTGTTCGTGTAGGTGATATTCTACATGATTTCGATATAAAATATGAGAAGGCGAAGGCTCGTCACGAACAGATATTGAAAAGTTTAAACTTTGCTTACGATTTAACGGTAGCGGAGAAAGAGTGGTTGGAAGGAATCGAATATCTGAAACAATTCGAGTTGGTGGATAGTGAACATGAGATTAACCGATTGCTGGATGATGAAAAATCCATTTTGGCCGAAGGGGCTCAGGGTACCATGCTGGATATAGATTTTGGTTCTTATCCTTTCGTAACTTCTTCCAACACGGTTTGTGCGGGGGCTTGTACGGGATTGGGTGTTGCTCCTCATCGTATCGGGGAGGTTTATGGCATCTTTAAAGCATATTGTACCCGCGTAGGTAGCGGACCATTCCCAACGGAACTGGAAAACGAAACGGGTGAAAAACTTTGTGAGTTGGGCCATGAGTTTGGAGCTGTAACTGGTCGTAAACGTCGTTGTGGATGGGTAGATTTGGTGGCGTTGAAATATGCTATCATGATTAATGGGGTAACCCAGTTGATCATGATGAAGAGTGACGTGCTGGATACTTTTGACACGATTTCAGCTTGTGTTGCTTACGAGGTGAATGGAGAAGAGGTAGATTATTTCCCGTATGACATTACGGAAGGGGTAAAACCGATCTATACCGAGTTACCGGGTTGGAAATGTGATATGACAAAAATGACTTCAGAAGATGAATTTCCGGAAGAGTTCAATAATTATTTGGCTTTCTTGGAAGAGGAGACCGGGGTACCGATCAAGATTGTATCTGTGGGACCGGATCGAGAACAAACGATTATTCGTTATATGGAGTAAAGAATATCTCGATAAAATAGAAAGACCGTATTGCTGTTTGGGCAGGACGGTCTTTTTTCTTTATACAAGAGATTGTAGGTAATATACACCGATTCCGGCCAGATAACCGAGGATTGCAATCCAGGTGATGTGTTTCATGTACCACATGAAATTGATGCGTTCCATGCCCATAACGACGACTCCGGCTGCAGAACCAATGATTAGGATGCTGCCACCGATTCCCGAACAATATGCAAGGAGTTCCCAGAATGTTCCATCCGTCGTGAAATTCATGAGGTATGGTGATAAGGTACCGCTTGTGTGAGTCAAGGGGTACATCCCCATGGCGGCAGCGACAAGTGGAACATTATCGATCACGGAGGAAAGAAAACCTATGATCATGTTTATTAGGTAAACGTTGTGAATTTTGTCATTTAAGAACGTGGACATTTGGTCAAGTATGCCTGCTATTTGTAAGGCAGCGACAGCCATAAGGATTCCCAAGAAGAATAGGAGGGTGCTGTAATCAACTTTTGTAAGTATGGATGGAATCCGGTGTATCTTTTCCGGAGAAAGGTTCCTTTTTCGATTATAGAGAATTTCCGTGTATGTCCACACGGCTCCTAAGGCTAGCATGATCCCCATGAATGGGGGGAGATTCGTGAATTCTTTAAAAACAGGAACGAATAGGAGGCTGGCAATACCGATGCTTAGGATTGTCATTTGTTCTCCACGACTGATGGCTAAGGTTGTGTTCGTGTTTGTTGCTTGTTGAGGCTGTGTTTCTCCTTGTAACCGGAAAGTCATGATGACCAATGGAACAATTAATGAAATCAGGCTTGGAAGGAACAGGTGGCGGATAACATTCAGAGAGGTTATGTTGTCATTAATCCAAAGCATAATCGTGGTAACGTCTCCTATTGGGGTCCATGCTCCACCTGCGTTTGCGGCAATAATAACGATACTTCCGAATATCCATCGTTCTTGTTGCTCGTTAACTAGGCGGCGAAGTAACATGATCATGACAATGGCTGTGGTTAAGTTGTCGAGTACAGAAGACATGATAAAAGTAATCAAGGCAATGATCCACAATAATTTTCGTTTATTGCGTGTGGTGATATGGTTCGTGATCAAGGTGAATCCGTTATGGGTGTCAATCCATTCCACGATTGTCATGGCCCCGAGCAGGTAGAATAAAATTTCGGCGGTATCTCCAAGGTGGTTAATAATTTCATTGTCAGTATGTGGGATGAAAGTCCATAATAGTATTCCTAGAAGGAGTGCTATGGCACTTTTACTGATTCCGGTCTGATGTTCGAGGGCGATCAGAATGTAGCCGCTAATGAATAGGATTACGAGTAACAATGTCATGTCTTGTTGTTGGGTTAATGAAGTTTTTCAATCGTATTGTATCTTTCATACGCAATTTTGCGTAGATTGGTTTATCTTTGTGTGAAGATAAGAATAGAGTAAAATAGATACGGATATGATGACATGGGATTTTTTCTTTAGGTTATTAGTGGCCGGAGTTTTAGGGGCCATCATAGGTTTGGATCGTGAATACCGGGCGAAGGAGGCGGGATTTAGGACTCATTTTCTGGTGGCCTTAGGTAGTGCGCTTTTTATGATCGTGTCAAAATATGGGTTTTGGGATATTCTTGGGGATACGGGGATCGGTCTTGACCCGAGTCGTATTGCGGCTCAAGTGGTGAGTGGTATCGGTTTTTTGGGAGCGGGGACTATTATTATCCAGAAGTTATTTGTGAGAGGATTGACCACGGCTGCCGGGATATGGGCTACTTCTGCCATTGGACTTGCAGTTGGAGCCGGACAATATTGGCTGGGAATCAGTGCGATGTTGTTGACTTTGTTGGGGTTGGAAGGTTTAGGATATATTTTCCAAAAGATTAGCCAGAGAAATGTATTGTTAATATTTACGACAACAAGTCAAGAGGTAATCAAGGAGGTTACCGATGAGATAAAGCGTAAAAAGCATACGATCAGTTCTTATTCTACCGAGTCGTCCAAGTTGGGAGATATGACTACTTACCGGGTGACGATGGTTATTCGAACCCATAAGACTGGAGATGAAACTTTGCTATTCCAGTTTATACAGCATTTGCCGGATGTGATGATTGATCGGATGGAATAAAAAAAGCGACCTTAAGTCGCTTTTTATTTAATTTCCATGTTTGGAGTGTAGTTTCAGTCGCATCAGACGAAGATCTTCTTCAGAGTAGTCGCCTTCGAATTCATCATAGGCATCTCCAATATTGTCGCTCTTGGCTTCCATGAAGTAGTCCATGATCTCTTGTTGTTGTTCTTCATCCAGAATTTGGTTGATGTAGTAATCAATGTTAAGTTTGGTTCCGGAGAAAACGATGGCTTCCATTTCTTTGATCAGTTCTTCGAAGGTAAGGCCTTCTGCAGAGGCGATGTCTTCCAAATCAATTTGGCGGTCAATATTTTGAATGATATATACTTTGAATTTCGATTTGTTGGCAACGGTTTTAACCACCAAGTCTTGCGCTCTTTCGATCTCGTTGTCTTCAACGTATTGTTTGATTACCTCTACGAATTCCTGTCCGTATTTTTGAGCTTTCCCTGTGCCTACACCTTGAATGTTGGCCAGTTCTTCCAACGTGATCGGGTAATTGGTACACATATCCTCTAGGGACGGATCTTGGAAAATCACGTACGGTGGCAGATTGTTCTTCTTGGCAATCTTTTTCCGTAAATCTTTCAGGATCGCAAATAAGGTGTTGTCGAGTGCTGATACTCCCCCTTTTTCCTGAAGTTTCTCTTCTGATTCTTCAAAATTATGATCTTCCATCAGCATAAAGTCTTTAGGTTCTTTTAAAAATTCGTGGCCCTTTTCAGTTAATTTTATGACCCCGTATTGTTCAATATCTTTTTCTATATAATTAGCAATTAAAGCGCGTCTGAATACCATATTCCAGAACTGTGCGTTCTTTTCAGAACCGACACCAAAAGATTCCAGTTCATCATGATGATACGATTTTATCATGGAATCGGTTTCCCCGAGAAGAATATTTACCATATGGTCCACCTTGAATTTCTCTTTTACTTCAAGGATGGCATTTAAGGCATCGATCAAGTATTCTTTTCCTTCGAATTCTTTCTTCGGGAACAGGCAGTTGTCACAGGCCCCGCAATTTTCTTCATCATAGTTTTCACCGAAGTAGTGTAACAGTACTTTTCTGCGGCAAAGGGAAGTTTCCGCGTAGGAAACGGTTTCCATGAGAAGTTGTTTCCCAATTTCCTGTTCGGCAATCGGTTTACCCTGCATGAACTTTTCCAGTTTTTGGATGTCTTTGTAGCTGTAAAATGTCAAGCAATATCCTTCACCTCCGTCCCGTCCGGCTCTTCCGGTCTCCTGGTAATATCCCTCAAGACTTTTCGGAATATCATAATGGATGACGAATCGTACGTCCGGTTTGTCAATACCCATACCAAAAGCGATTGTTGCCACGATGACATTGACTTCTTCCATTAGGAATTTGTCTTGATTGGCACTACGGGCCGAGGCATCCATCCCGGCGTGGTAGGAGGCAGCTTTGATTCCGTTCACGCAAAGGACTTCCGTGAGTTCTTCCACTTTTTTACGGCTCAGACAGTAGATAATACCTGATTTGCCTTCATTGTTTTTAATGAATTTGATAATATCTTTTGTCGGGTCTACCTTCGGACGAACCTCGTAATAGAGGTTGGAACGGTTAAAGGAAGACTTGAACACTTGGGCATCCAGCATATCCAGGTTTTTCTGAATATCGTGTTGGACTTTCGGGGTAGCGGTTGCCGTCAAAGCGATAATCGGTGCTTTCCCGATTTGCTCCACGATTGGTCTGATCTTGCGATATTCGGTACGGAAATCGTGTCCCCATTCTGAAATACAGTGTGCTTCGTCCACCGCGAAGAAGGAGATGCGTACTTTTCGTAAGAATTCAATATTACTTTCTTTGGTCAGTGACTCTGGGGCTACATATAATAGTTTTGTTTTACCACTCAACACGTCTTCTTTCACTTTTAGAATATCACTTTTGCTAAGAGACGAATTCATGAAGTGGGCAACTCCCTCCGATGCGCTGAACGAGCGCATTGCATCAACCTGGTTTTTCATTAAAGCAATTAGCGGTGATATCACTATTGCTGTTCCGTCAAGTATTAAGGCTGGTAACTGATAACATAAAGATTTCCCTCCCCCCGTTGGCATCAACACGAATGTGTTGTTTCCGGCGAGGACGTTCTTTATAATTTGCTCCTGGTTCCCTTTGAAGTTATCAAAGCCGAAATACTCTTTTAATTTAGCATGTAAATCTATTTGCAATCCCATTGTTTTTTTAATTTTCACACACCCCATTTTTGCACGGGTGCGCAAATTTATAACTTAATTTGTTTCTACAAACAAAATCTTCTATAATAAATCTATCATCACTCGTTTTTGAGCTATCATAAAAAATGATACTTTTGTCCCTAGTAAAGTTATAGCAAAAAATGATAAGTGCAATAGTTTTTTTCTTTTTTTGCTTTAAGGATGACTTTTGAATGAATATTTATAATTAGATAGTCATGGTAGATATAAAATCGGTTGCGCGCAAAGTGATTCAAGATGAGACAGTAGCTATTCAAAATTTGATAAACTACATAGATGATGATTTTGAGGCGGTCGTTAGATTAATTTATGAAAATAAGGGGCGGGTGATTATCACTGGTATTGGAAAAAGTGCAATTATCGCGACAAAAATCGTGGCAACGATGAATTCCACCGGAACTCCGGCTGTGTTCATGCACGCCGCGGATGCTATTCATGGTGATTTGGGAATGATTCGGGAAGAGGATGTGGTAATTTGTGTTTCTAAGAGTGGGAACACTCCGGAAATAAAAGTTTTGATCCCGTTGATACGGAATAACGGAAATAATAATATCGTGGCAATGGTGTCAAATACGGACTCTTTTCTGGCTAAGAACTCGCTTTATGTGCTGAAAGCGAAAGTGGAAAAAGAGGCTTGTCCTTTAAATTTAGCCCCGACAAATTCAACTACGGCACAGTTAGTGCTGGGAGATGCATTAGCAATGTGTTTGGTAGAGTGTCGCAGTTTCTCAAGTAGGGATTTTGCGAGATTCCATCCGGGCGGAAGTTTAGGAAAGCGTTTGTACACGCGAGTGTCGGATGTTTATGATGGAACGAATCGGCCTTGTATTACGAGAGAAGCGGGAATCCGCCCCGTGATCTTGGCCATGTCGAAAGGACGTTTGGGAGCGGTGGCTATTGTGGATGGGGAGGAACGTTTGGAAGGAATTATTACGGATGGTGACTTGCGGCGGATGATGGAAAAATATGATGATGTGGACGGGTTGACGGCAAAGGATGTCATGTCAAAATCTCCCAAGACAATATCGGAGGACGAACTGGCGTATAATGCCTACCGGATGATGGAACAGAATAGTATCACTCAACTGGTTGTTGTTGATAAAGATCGTCATTACAAAGGAATGGTACACATACACGACATATTGCGTGAAGGAGTGGTTTAATGTATGATTTGTGATTGATGATTTATGATGGGGTATTATCTTCATCTTGAGTGGTTGTTCCTGATCTGAAATCGTGAATCTGAAATCGTAAATTTTTTTGTAATGAAATATTTGAAGTTGTGTTTTGTCTTGTTGTTATTGGCGTGGGTGTCTGTTGCAGAGGCGCAGACAACGAAGGTTAGAGGGAAAGTAGTGGATGCAGAAACGGGGGAACCGATGCCATTGGTGAGTATCGTGTTTGTGGGTACCACGATTGGGGTCACGACTGATTTCGATGGGAATTATGATATTGAGACACGGGAGGAGGTCAGCGAAATTATGGCATCTTTTGTCTCTTATGAACGCCAGACCGTAGCTGTCAAGAAAGGAGCTTTCAACACGATTGATTTTAAACTGGTACCGATCGTGACTCATTTGGACGAGGTGAAGGTAAAACCCGGAGAGAATCCGGCTCATGCGATCTTGCGGAATATTTCAAAGAATAAGAAAAAAAATAACCCGGCCGAGAAGGAATCGTACAGTTATACCACTTATACGAAGATGGAACTGGATATTGCGAACATGAAACCGGAGTTTAAAAATAAGAAGTTACAGAAAAATTTCGGATTTATTTTCCAGTACATGGACACTTCGGCCATCACGGGAAAGGCCTATTTACCCGTGATGATTTCCGAGGCTTCAGCGGATTATTACTATCGTCGTTCTCCTAAATTGTCAAGAGAGATCGTGAAAGCGAGCCGGATTTCGGGTATCGAGGAGGATTACAGTCTGGCCCAGTTCACTGGGCATCTGCATGTGAATGTCAACTTGTATGATAATTACATTAATATATTCGAGGTGAATTTCGCCAGCCCGTTGAGTGAACACGGGTTGATGTATTACAAGTATTTTCTGGTGGATAGTGTTCAGAAGGAGGGGCGAAAGATATACAAGATCCGTTTTCACCCTAAAGGAAAGTCAACCCCGGTATTTGACGGGGAGGTAAATATTGACTCGACGACATGGGCGTTGGAATCTGCCCGGTTGAGAATGGCGAAAGGGTTGAACGTGAACTGGATCCGGGATTTGGCTATCGAGAACACGAACGAGTTGATAAACGATACCACTTGGTTTTTAAAACAGGACAAGATATTAGCAGATTTTACCGTGCAGATGAAGGATTCGTCCAAGTTAATCTCGTTTATGGGACATCGCCAGATTGACTACTCTAACGTGCGGGTAAACGAGGATATTCCTACCGAAATACAGAAGTTGGATAATGACGTGATCATTAATAAGGATGTACTCCAAAATGATGAAAATTACTGGCAGTCGGTACGTCCTTACGAGTTAAGTGAAAAAGAGCAGAATATATATAATATGGTGGACTCGATTAAGAATGTTCCACTATATAAAAATATATATGATATTATCCGAACAGCCCTGCTGGGATATTATAACACGAAATACATCGGTTTCGGACCTTATTATAAATTGATGAGCTTTAATAAGCTGGAGGGATGTCGTTTCCAGTTGGGAGTCAAAACTACGAGTGATTTTAGCAAGCATGTACGGCTTACCGGATACGGGGCGTATAGCACGAAAGATGGTGAATTTAAAGGAGGCGGAACTGTTGAATATATCTTTAATAATCAACCGACATCGAAGTTTACGATTAGTGGTCGGCATGATGTGTTCCAGCTGGGAGCCAGTGAGAATGCTTTTACCACGGGTAATATATTGAGTTCTATATTTTCTAGAGGGAACAATGATAAGCTGACGTTGATTAATTCATTTGATGTACGTTACGAAAAGGAGTGGTGGCAGGGATTTTCGAATTCTTTTGCTTTGGAATACCGCCAGATGTTCCCCACTAAATACGTTGATTTTGTCCGTCCAAACGGGGAGGTCGTGGATCAGATTCATACCACCCAGTTCCGTTTGGGAACACGTTTGTCTAGGAACGAGATTGTCGTGCGGCAGACCTTTGATAAAGTTTCCATGGGGTCGGATTTCCCGATCGTGGGAATTGACGTGGTTGCTGGGTTGAAGGATATATTGAACGGGGATTACGAGTATTACCGTCTGGAATTGTCCGTGAAACATGATTTTAATATAGCCCCGTTAGGGTACAGTGATATTATGTTATCCGGGGGAAAGATATTTAACAAGGTTCCTTATCCGTTGTTGAAGTTACACGAGGGGAATGCCACCTATTTTTATGATCCTTACGCTTTCTCTTGTATGAATTTCTACGAGTTCGCATCCGATCTATGGGGGGCTGTGTTCTGGGAACATCATTTTAAAGGATTTTTCCTGAGCAAGATTCCGTTGATGAAACGGCTGAAATGGCGAGAGGTGGCAACCGTGAAGGCTTTGTGGGGTACGTTGTCGGATAAGAATAACGGTAGTCTGCCCAACACGGATGCTATTTTCCGATTCCCGGAAGGGATGTCTTCCGTGTCAAAGCCTTATATAGAAGCCGGAGTCGGTATTGAGAATATTTTCCGTTTTATTCGGGTAGATGCCATCTGGCGGTTAACGCATCGCGGGGACCGTTCGGGGCAGGATGTGGATAATTTCGCTATCAATTTCTCGTTACATCTAAATTTCTGATATTTTTCAATTTTCAATTTTCAATTTTCAATTGTAAAAGACTATCTTAGCGCGGTAAAATAGTAAGATATGAAATTAAGAGCTGAGGACTTAGTAAAAAAATACAAGAGCCGTACGGTGGTAAAAGGAGTTTCCGTGAACGTGGAACAAGGGGAGATCGTCGGGTTATTGGGACCGAATGGGGCAGGAAAGACCACGTCATTTTATATGATAGTGGGATTGATTAAACCGAACGGGGGACGTATTTTCTTGGATGACACGGAGATCACGACAGAACCCGTGTATCGTCGTGCCCAGCTTGGAGTGGGGTATCTTGCCCAGGAAGCTTCCGTGTTCCGGCAGTTGAGCGTGGAGGATAATATTAAGGCCGTTTTGGAGATGAGTAATTTACCGAAGGATTACCAGCGTCACCGCTTGGAGGAGATGTTGGATGAGTTCGGTTTACAGCATATTCGCAAGAGCAAGGGAATTCAATTATCGGGAGGTGAGCGTCGGCGTACGGAGATAGCGCGGGCTTTGTCGATTGCCCCGAAATTTATCCTGTTGGACGAACCTTTTGCCGGTGTGGACCCGATTGCCGTGGAGGATATCCAGAGTATCGTGATCAAGTTGAAAGAGAAAAATATCGGGATTCTGATCACGGATCACAACGTGCAGGAGACATTATGTATCACCGACCGGGCTTATTTGTTGTATGACGGACGGATTTTACAATCCGGCTCTGCGGAGGATTTGGCTAATGATCCGGAAGTTAGAAGGGTTTATCTGGGAAAAAACTTTGAATTACGCAGGAAAAAATAAAAAAACGGTCAAATCGTTTTGCTTTTCACGAAAAAGCAATATATTTGCACCGTCAAAATAGCAAGCGGGCGTGGCGAAACTGGTAGACGCACTAGACTTAGGATCTAGTGCCGCAAGGCGTGGGGGTTCGAGTCCCTTCGCCCGCACTTGAAGAGATGGCCGCCTTACAATGAGGTGGCCTTTTTGTTTGTTTTATCAATTATTGTATTATCATAGAGAAGTATGAATGTAACAAAGAACCAAATCGACGATCTTAATGCAACCATTAAGATTCAATTGGATAAGGATGATTACGCAACTCGCGTGAGCGACGCGTTGAAAGATTACCAGAAGAGAGCGGTGATTGATGGTTTCCGGAAAGGAAAGACCCCTTTCGGGATTATCAAGAAAATGTACGGTAAAGCCGTTTTGATTGAGGAGATCAACAAGTTGATCGGAGAGAGTTTGTCTAATTATATCCAAGAGAACGATTTGAATATCTTGGGTGAACCACTTCCGAGTGAGACGGAACAGAAAGAGTTGAATCTGGACGAGGAAAGTTTCGAGTTCGTTTATGATATTGCTTTGTCTCCTGCGATGAACGTGAAGTTAAGCAAAAGAGAGAAAGTTCCTTATTACATCATCAAGGTGGATGATGAAATGATAGACAAACAGATTGAAAGCATCTGCAAGAGTAATGGCGAATTGACTCCGGTTGACACGATTGAGGGATCAGAGTACGTGAAGGGGGAGTTGATCGAGTTGGGAGAAGATGGAAAACCAAAAGAAGGCGGAATTCATGTTGAGGATGCCTCTTTATCTGTTGAACACATGAAGGATGAAGAGCAGGTGAAAATTTTTACCGGTAAGCAGGCTGGAAACGAGGTGATTTTCAATCCGTCAAAAGCTTATCCGAATAAAACGGATTATGCCGCTTTGTTACAAGTAAGCAAGGAAGAAGCCGAGCATATTACTTCTGATTTCTGTTTTATCATCAGCGAGATCAAACGTTACGTTGAGGCAGAAGTAAATCAGGCTTTATTTGATAAAGTTTACGGGGAAGGTAATGTGAAGAGCGTTGAGGAGTTCCGTGCCCGCGTGAAAGACGACTTGGCTAAACAGTTCAAAGCTCATAGCGAGTACCGTTTGACGGTAGACGCTCGTGACAAGATGTTGAAGAAAAACGAGGATGTGGTTCTTCCGGAGACATTCTTGAAACGCTGGATGTTGGCTACCAATAAAGAATTGACCCAAGAGGCTGTCGATAAAGATTTCGATTCTTACCGGGATGAATTCAAATGGCAATTGATCAAGGGGGATATGATCAAGGAAAATAGCATAAAAGTTGAAGACGAAGATATGAAGGCTGTTGGGCGTGAAGTTGCCGCCGCTCAATTACAACAATACGGATTGTACGGTTTATCTGACGAGCAATTGGATGGTTTTGCCGTTCGTTTGCTTGAGAATGAGAAACAACGTGCCAGTCTTTACGACCGTGCATTGGAAAATAAGATTTTCAGTGTTATTAAGGAGGGCGTGAAACTGGAAGAACAAGAAATATCCATGGACGATTTCGGCAAATTGTTCGAAAAGTAATTAAGACCATATAATGGTGACCCCGTCTCGTTGAGGCGGGGTTATTTTTTAACCTGAAAGTTTGTCGGAAATGTTCCTGTGATGCTCCGTACTTTCGCTATAGTCTCACTATAGTTTCGGTAAGAGGTTAACGATAGGTCAACGAAAGGTTAACGAAAGGTTATCGATGTTTACAGTTGATTCTTTGTCGTGTTTTTACTGATGTTTGATTGATATATTAACGAGACACCGGTGCAACTTACCAGTAATATATATGCGAGTTACTTGAAATATGGGAAAGCGGAAAATCGGTTGGGAAATAAGAAATGGACATAAAAAAAGCTATCCTTCATAGGATAGCTTTATATCAGTAATTCAGAATTCTTATTTCATGTTCAATTTGGCACGAGTGATGTACTTTTCGATGTCACGGGCTTCGTATGAAGCGGGGAATTCTTTTTCCAATCTTTCGTACATGTTCAACGCACTTTTGTAGTCGTTTGCTTTTTCGAAAGCAAGTCCGGCTTTCATCATGATCACCGGGGTTGTAGCCATATTGGTCGTTCCGGTAGTTGCTTTTTGATAATAGCTGGAAGCTTTTTTGAAATCGCCTAACTGCATATAAGCGTCACCCAAATTTGCCGTTACCATACTGGAGAAAATTACATCATCAGAAGAAAATTTTTCCAAGTGTTTGATGGCATTTTGGTTGTCTCCCAAGTGTAAATAGCAGATTCCCGCGTAATAGTTAGCTAAGTTTCCGCTGGGAGTAGAGCTGTATTTGTCAATGATCTCCAAGAAACCGGGGGCGTTTCCATCACCGTTAAGAGCCATATTGAAGGAATCTTTTTCAAAAAGGTTCTCGGCAACAAACATTTGTTTCAGCGCTTCTTGTTCCATCGGGGCCTTGTAGAATCTGTAATATCCCAAGATTGCACCTACCACGATGATAATAACGAGTACACCTCTTACCAATAATTTTTGATTTTTCTCGATAAATTGTTCGGTCGAAATCGTGGCTTCTTCAATTTGTTCAAAGCCATCCGCACGTTTCTGTTTCTCTTTTGACATGTTTATATGTTTTTTGTTATTTACTTTTCTTATTCCTAGACGTATCGCTTGTCAACGTGCAAAATTAATTTTTTTTTTGATACCAAAAGGGGCTCCACGAAATTTTATGCAAAAAATTATCTGTCTGGCGGATTATATCCTTCTTTTCCTTACTTTTGGTCATCTGTTTCACGTCTGCGTTGGAACTTGTTGCTTGTAACCACTAACAGTTGAAGTGAATGATTTTAAAGAACTTGAATATTGTCAACTATAAGAATATCGCCGAGGCGAGTGTCACGTGTAGTCCCCGGTTTAATTGTTTTATCGGGAATAACGGTGTGGGGAAGACCAATATTCTGGATGCCGTGTACCAGTTGTCGATGTGTAAAAGCTATTTCAACTTGCCCGATGCGCAGAATATACGTCACGGGGAGACTTTTTTCGTGATTGAAGGGCAATATGATTACGGGGAGGAGGAGATTGACGTGTACTGCGGGGTGAAGCGGGGACAGAAGAAGATTTTTAAAAAGAATAAAAAGGCTTATACCCGGCTTTCTGATCATATCGGGTTGTTACCGTTAGTTATTATTTCACCTGCGGACGTGGTGTTGATTGATGGTGCCAGTGAGGAGAGAAGGCGTTTTATTGACGGGGTGATCAGCCAGTGTGATAAGGAGTACCTGCAATTGTTGATCCGCTATAACCGGGTGTTGATGCAACGAAACAGTTTTTTGAAGGAATACGCAGGTCGATCCATTGATGCGGATATGTTGTCCGTGTGGGACGAACAACTTGCGGACAGCGGGCGTGTCATTCTTGAACGGCGTAGGGCTTTTGTGTCCGAGTTGGAGGGGATGTTTCAGGTGTATTACGACCGGGTTTCGTTGGGAAGGGAAAAGGTTATGTTGGAATATTCGACGACTATAAAGAATGATGATTTCCCGACTTCATTGCGTGGTAGTTTCGAGCGGGACCGGATATTGACTTATACGACAGTGGGTGTGCATCGGGATGATTTAAACTTGAGCCTAGAAGGGTATCCCGTGAAAAAGTTGGGTTCCCAAGGGCAGAAGAAGAGTTTCCTGACAGCGTTGAAGTTGGCACAGTTTGCTTACTTGGTGAAACAGAAGGGGGTGAAGCCATTGTTACTGTTGGATGATATTTTTGATAAGCTGGATGCTGACCGGGTAAGCCAAATCATTCAAATTGTTTCAAGCACGGACTTTGGTCAGGTTTTTGTTACAGATACCAATCGTGAACATATTGACGAAATTTTGCAACAACATGTCATGGAATACAAGATATTTCATGTCGAAGGAGGAGAAGTGATGAATTTGTAATTTATTATGATTCCATGATTAAAGCGTGCTAGTAGGTGAGAAAGAATCACTTAATCGTAAATCATAAATCACTAAATTTAGTGGGATCTAAAATTTAAAATCTAAAATAGTTGGGGTTGTTCAGAAAATCGTATTTTTGTAGAACGAATTTAATTGTAAAATCATAATAAATAGGAATATTTTGAAGCAGGGTAAGACATTGACAATGGATGAACTGGTAAATCTTTACTTGGAGCAGATGGGGTTATCCCGTCAGTTCAAAGAGAGGGAGGTGTGTCAGGTTTGGCCGGATGTCGTGGGGGGAATGATTGCTTCCCGGACGAAAAGTTTACGGATTTCAGAGGGGAAAGTGTTCGTGAGTTTCACTTCTTCTGTGGTAAAGAACGAGATTCTGATGGTGAAAGAGGGACTAATAAAAGCCTTGAATGACCGGGTCGGGGATCATGTTGTGAAAGATATTGTGGTGTTCTAGGGATGGAACATTTAATAAGGATATAGATGAAATTAATTGATACGAATGATTTTTTGCTTGGCTCTCATGGGTTGAACCGGTTTCGGGAAAGTCTGGTATCCAAGTTGGTGATGTATATTTTGCGGTTGCATAAACTGGATAAGTTGAACGTGAAGGTGAATGATGACGATCCGGAAGTTCTTTTGGATAGTTTGATCGAGGCTCTGGGGGTGACGATCGACGTGAGCAAGGAAGATTTGGAGAAGATTCCCAAAGAGGGTACTTTTATCACGGTTTCCAATCACCCGTTCGGGGGATTGGATGGTATCGTGCTGGTGCGTTTGCTGTGCAAGTTGCGTCCGGATTACAAGATCATGTCTAATTTCCTTTTGAAGAAAATAGTTCCGTTACAGGATTATATCTTGGGGTTGGACCCGGAGGAGAGCAAGAAGGATTCGAATATGCGAGTGATTAAAGAGGCAATACGTCATGTCATTGACGGAAAACCTTTGGGGATATTCCCTGCCGGGGAGGTTTCTTCTTATCAGGCTGATTCGAATCACGTGGAAGATAAGGAGTGGGATTCTTCGGTGTTGAAGCTGGTGAAGATGGCGAAAGTGCCGGTCATCCCGATTTATTTTAAAGGGTCTAACAGTTTGTTGTTTTATTTGCTGGGAATGATTCACCCGGTATTGAAAACGATTAAATTGCCTTCCGAGTTATTGAATAAGAAAAACCGGGTGGTGAAGTTAAGAATTGGGAATCCGATCAGCGTGGAAACTCAGAATACTTTCCACGATATAGCCCAGTATGGCAAATTTTTGCGGGCGAAAACCTATTTGTTGGGATCTGCGTTAGAAGTAAAGAAGTTTTTTATTAAATCACAAAAAGCAATGCCTAAAGCAGAACCGGTTGCAGCAGAGACAGAGAGTGCGGTATTGAAGAAAGAAATCGAGGGTATCGCTGAAGATTACTTGTTGTTTAACATGAAAAATTACGATATATATTGTTCTCCTTCCGTGAAGATTCCGAACGTGTTGAACGAGATCGGGCGTTTGCGGGAAGTTACTTTCCGTGCGGTGGGTGAAGGTACGAATCGTAGTATTGACCTGGATGAATATGATCTTTATTACTATCACCTGTTTATTTGGGACCGGGAAGAGGAAAAAATTGTCGGGGCTTATCGCGTGGGGAAAGGAAAGGAGATTATTGACCGTTACGGGATGAAGGGATTTTATATCAATTCGTTGTTTAAGATGCGGAAAGAGATGTTACCCGTGTTGTACGAGTCGATCGAGCTGGGACGTTCTTTTATTACGGAGGAGTACCAGCGTAAACCGCTTCCCTTGTTCATGTTGTGGAAAGGTATTCTTTATTTCTTATTGAAGAATCCGGAGTATCGTTATCTGATCGGCCCGGTGACCATCAGCGGAAAGTATACGGAAGTATCGAAAGAGCTGATTATGCGTTTTATTCAGGAAAATCATTATAGTCATGAACTGGCGAAATACGTGATCCCTCGTTCCAAGTATCAAGTGCATTCGGAAGAACCCGGGGTACAGGTAATGTTGGATGCTGCCCAAAAGGATATATCCGTGCTGGACAAGATGATCGGGGATATCGAGCCATCGAGCGATAAGTTACCGGTCTTACTGAAGAAATATATTTCGTTGAATGCCAAGATTATCGGTTTTAATATCGATCCTAAGTTTAATATGTGCTTGGATGGTTTACTTATTTTAGATATTTTTGACGTGCCGATGAAGACGATCGAGTCGTTGTCAAAAGAGATAAATGATGACACGATATTGAGTCGATTTTCCTCGGATAGTGTGGAACTGTAAATTTCCGATAGAATAGCATGTACGATATTTTGTATCTTTTCAAGGGAATGTTGGTTGGTTTAATGGTGTCAATACCATTAGGTCCGATGGGTGTATTAATTATCCAGAAAACCTTGCATAAGGGTGCGCTATCAGGTTTTATTGCCGGAATGGGAGCTGCCTCTGCGGATTTTTTTTACGCTTCGGTGGCGGCATTCGGGTTGGGGTACGTGATAAATACCGTGCAGACTCATGAGCTATTATTACAAATTATCGGTGGGATTTTTCTTCTGTGTATAGGGTTAAAAATCTATTTTGATAACCCGATTCGCCAGATCCGTCAACGACGTCAAGGCCGGGTGAGTAAGACCGGGTTGTTGGGAGATTATCTTTCATTGTTTTTCTTGACAGTTTCCAATCCGATCACGGTGGTCGTTTTTATGGCTGTTTTTGCCGGAATGTCCGTTTTCGGGGAATCTTCTTCTATGCTGGGTGAGTTGTTGGTGGTGATCGGGGTGTTGTTAGGCGGTGGCGTGTGGTGGTACACGCTCTCGACTTTGGTAAATATCTTTCGTAAGAAGTTCCGGTTACGCGTGTTAATCACGATTAACCGGGTTTCCGGGTTAGTCATCACGATTTTGGGGGCGCTGGTTATTTTAGCCGCTTTCGCTCCTTTTAAAAATCTGGTGATTCATTGATTACCCGGTTCGGATTTTTGATTTTAATTTTCCGTTCTTGATTGGAAATGCCGGGAGTCCCCCCAGACCCCGTAGGCTACTTTACAGCCGCTTTTCAGGATACTTTCTTCCAGTTTGCGCATGGATTCTGCGGCACCCTCGTGGGTCCCCGGTTTATTCTCGTAAAGTTTATAAAGGGTGCGGTTCGTTGTGGGAGTGATGTTTGGCATCACCACGTTTGCCCCGATTTCCAGTGCTTTTTCTCTCCCGGCAGGTTCAATGGCCTGGAGGGCCGTGGTGGCAGCGATGTTAATGTCCGGCATGAGAATCCGGAGGGCGGCGACCATGTGAATGGACAGACGCAGTCTTTCTTGAAGGGAAAGGAGTAGGTGACGGTACTCGTACAAGGGGGTGGCATGGTGTTCTAGGTAAGGCCCCATACCTACCATGTCGATGTCCATGGATTGTAGGAACAGTAAGTCATTTGCTAGGTCGGTGATTGTTTGAAAGGGCAACCCGATCATCACGCCGGTTCCTGTCTGATACCCGCAGCGTTGCAGGCTTTCCAAGCACCTCAACCGGGTAGCGTGAGAATGGAGCGGGTTGTTCGGGTGAATCTTGGCGTATAATTCGGGATTGGATGTTTCGATGCGCAACAAATAACGATGTGCTCCGGCATCTTTCCAGCGCTTGTAAGAGTCTTCCGTTTGTTCTCCCAGCGAAAGGGTGACGCCTAGCTCGTTGTTACTGTTCTTTTTGATTTCTTGCAATAAACGGGTAATTCGATCTACAAATGCTTTATCGGAACGTTCGCCACCCTGTAATACGATGGAGCCGAAATGATGCGTGTAGGCGAAGTCGGCGGCATCAAGAATCTCCTTGTCCGAAAGTGCATATCGGGCTGTTTCCGTGTTGGATTTCCGGATGCCGCAATAAAAACAATCTTTGGTACAGATATTGGAGATTTCAATTAATCCCCGGAGGTAGACGTTGTTACCGATGGTTTCGTTCTTTATTCTTTTCGATTCCGAGTAAAGCCGGTTTTCTTCTTCTCCCTGACAAGTCAGCATGTTTTCCAATTCCGGCAGCGTATATATTTTTTTCATGCGATTTTCCTTTTTACAAAAGTAGGAAAAAGGCTCGATTTTACTAAATTTGTTCCAATGAAAAAAAGCTTATCAATTTTAGAATTGATGATTCTAGATTTTAGATTCCAGCCGCACGAGGCGAGCGTTTCTTTTAATCGAATGATCTCTAATCTTCAATCTAAAATTTAAAATCTAAAATTAGAACGTGGTGAAGAAAATTGCATTAATCGTTTTTGGAGTTGTCCTTCTCGGAGGAATAGGATTTGCGCTATGGTGGGTGAACGAGCGGGAACGGGAGGTTGATGTTCCGAAGGAATCGTTTATTCCCTATAATTCAGCTGTTGTGGTTAATGTGAATGCGAACGCAAATTTGTCATCGAAAATTACTATTGCTTTTGACCGGGAGATCAAGACGTTCCGGGAAAGTATGTTGTGTCGGGTGGTGGATACGTTGAAACAGGCGTCTCAGGTAGATACTTCTTCCTACGTGATGGCGATTCGGGTGGAGGGAAAACAATCGATTCGGTTTTTGTACGTGTTAAACCGGAGTGGTTTGTTTTCCAGAGGGGATGTACATGCTTTTTTGCAGAAAATGTTTGCCGGGGTGCAGGTGAAAGAGCGAAAATATAATAACCAGAAGATATACTTGGCAAGTCGGGGAAAGGATGAGGTGTGTTACGCTGTTGTCGGTGGTATGGTGCTGGTTTCTAATTCCGAGCTATACGTGGAGGATGCCGTGAACCAGTTGAGTAATCCCGGTGAAGATGAGAAAGACGGGGCGCCCCGTTTTAAAAACGTGAATCGTTATTTCTCCGCGGGAGCCGGTCTGAACGTGTTCTTGAACACGACTTGTTTTTCCGATCTACTTCCTTTGTTATTGCAGAAGGATTTTATTGCTAAACAGACGAATATTGCCAAGTGGTTCAAGTGGGGAGCGTTAGATGGTGAAATAAAACCGAGTGGCATCAGTTTTAACGGTTTTGTGCATTATGACGGGTTGAAAGCCGCTTTCCCCGTTGCGTTTAAGGGACAACTTCCTCAGGATTCCAAACTGGATGCCGTTATGCCTGCCGACGTGAAAAGTGTTAGCATTCTGGCTTTGAATGACGTGAAGAATTATCTGGCATCTCTTGAGACTTATCGTTATGGGGCGGGACAGATCGAGAATGTTCGGAAAAGAAAACAGGAGTTTGCCCGTCTTTTCGGGGATAAATTGGATGAAGAGTGGCAGGCTTTGTTGAAAGGTGAATGGGGAAAAGGGACGCTTTCTTATGATGCGAGCCGGAAACAGGAGGAAGGGATCGTGGTGGTTCACGTGAAAGCCGGGAGTCTAGCTAGAGGATTACTGGAAAAGATGTTGAAAACGTATGCCTCGAAGTCCGGGACTTCTGAAATTTCGTTATATCGTTCATTTGCCTTGGATAAAGATAAAAAAGTGAGTTACTTCAAGATGCCTGTTCCCGATTTTGCCGGAGTGATGTGGGGATACGTATTGGGAGGAATAGCAACGAATTATGTGTTGGTGGAGGATAATTACGTGGTGTTTGCTTCTTCTGAAAAAGGTCTTCAAGCGTTTGCGAGTGATTACATGCGTCGTTTGAGCGTGAGAGATCAAGAATGGTACCAGAAGTTGAGAACGAAATTGTCCTCGAAGTTTAACTGGATGTATTTGTCCGAGATGGTTTCGATGTTACCTTATTACGAACAGGTGACTAAAGGGACTTTGCGTGAGTTGTTAGAGCGAAATAAAGAGGGAATGGAGGTATTTTCTTCTCTCGGGTTACAATGGGTGTGTGAGGGTGATATGCTGTATCACACGTTGTTTTTAAGTACAGAAGAGGTGGAGCAGAAACAGGCTCAGATCATGTGGCAGACACGATTGGATGCCAGAATGAGTATGAAACCGGCAATCGTGGTGAATCATAACACGGGAGAACGTGAACTTTTCGTGCAGGACGAGGGAAACACGATTTACTTGATTAATGACGTGGGACGTATCTTGTGGAAATTGCCGATCGAGGGGAGGATCAATAGTGAGGTTTATCAAGTAGATATGTTTAAAAACGGGAAGTTACAATATTTATTTTCTACACCAAGCCATCTTTATTTGATTGACCGGAATGGTAATTATTTACCTCGATTCCCACTGGCGTTCAAGTCTCCTTGCAAACAGGGTATCTCGGTGGCTGATTACGAGAATAACAAGAATTATCGGGTGTTTGCTCCCGGGGTGGATCATCACGTGTATTTGTACGAGTTGTCGGGTAATTTCGTGAAAGGTTGGGATGTGCCAAAGAGTGACAATGATATTGTATCTAAAATCTATCATTTCCGGGTGGATGGAAAGGATTATCTCGTGTATGCAGACCAGTATCGATTGTATATTTTGGATCGTAAGGGAAAAGAACGGGTGAAGGTGTCTACCCTGTTGAATTTATCCGGTAATACGCCTTTGTACCTGACGAGGCAGAACGGTCAGATGAAGATCGCTTTCTCGGATGTTAACGGGGAGATCGTATTGGTTGATTTCCGGGGCCGTGTCGAGCGAGTCAAGGGAGAGAAAATGGTCGGTGGTGGAATACTCAACGTGGAAGATATTAATGGTGACGGGCAGGATGAGTTTGTTTATTCCCGGAAAGATATGCTTTGCGTGTATGATGTTCAAGGTAAATTGCTGTTGGAGAAATGCTGGGAAAATGCCGAGCTGAGTTTCCCGTATGTTTATCGTTTCTCGGCTCGGGATTCGAGAATTGGAGTTATGGATGGTAAAGGGGAACGTCTTTTCTTGTTGGATATGAAAGATGTTTCCAAAGGTTTTCCTATACGTGGAAATTCCCCGTTTTCGATCACTTTCGGGGATAAGGGAAATGCAGGATTTTATTTGTTCGCCGGGAGTGACGGGACGCATTTGTTGAAATACCGGGTTTTGCGATAGTCGTGTTTGTTCTTAGCTAGCATGGTGTTACATGGATGTTGCTGTTTTTTGTTTTTTTTGAAATTAATGGTAAACTTGCAATAGAAAAAATGTATATAAGCGTTATTGTATGAAAATGATAAAATTCGGTTTGGCTTTATTTTTAGTGACATTAATTGCTGGTAGAGCCTTTGCTCAAAACGTGGGAAAGTTGAAAAACTATTTGGAAAAGAATAAGTTGGAAAGTGTGGCGGGACAGGGGTTTGCTGAGAAAAAATTGACTGCAACAGGGGCCCGTGATGCCGGGATTGTACTGGTTGAGGCATGGGAAAAAGAGATTAAAGAGAAATATCATCGTTCTTGGGGATTGAAAACTTTTAACCGGGAGGGGTTACAGATGAAGTTTGATTACCGGGTATTTGGTGAAAAACCGGCGGATGGGCGTAGCCTGTACATATCCATGCATGGAGGGGGTAATGCTCCGGAGGCATTAAACACCCAGCAATGGCAGAATCAGATTCGTTTGTACGAGCCGGCGGAAGGAGTTTATGTAGCCCCGAGGGCGCCTTGGGATGATTGGAACATGTGGTTTAAACCGGGATTGGACGAGTTCTTCGAGGCGTTGATTCAAACGGCTATCGTGGAGATGGGTGTGAATCCGGATAAGGTATATCTGTTAGGGTATTCTGCCGGTGGAGATGGTGTGTGGAGAATGGCCCCCCGTATGGCCGATCGCTGGGCGGCAGCCTCGATGATGGCCGGGCATCCGGGAGAAGCTTCGCAGGTGAATTTGCGTCACGTTCCTTTTATGATCTGGATGGGAGAAAATGACGGGGCATACGACCGGAATAAGTTGGCGGTAGCGAAAGGGAACGTGTTGGATTCTTTACAGCAAGTGGAGCCGGAAGGGTATATACACAAAACGCATATTGTGAAAGGCAAGGGTCATTGGATGGATCGGGCAGATACGGTAGCGATCGCGTGGATGGCTAAATATAAAAGAAATGCTTTGCCGAAAGAGATTGTCTGGCGTCAGGAAGAGGTGGTTCGTCCGTCCATGTACTGGTTGGGAGTAAATCCGGCAGATGCTCGTCCGGGAATGACCGTGGTGGCAGAACTTGCCGGGAATGAAGTGAAAATCGTGAAGAGTGATTATCCGAAATTAAGAGTTTATCTGAATGATAAGATGGTGGATATGGATAAGCCGGTAAAGGTTACTTATCAAGGAAGGACGTTGTTTGAGGGGAAGGTGGAGAGAACGATGGGATGCTTGGCAAAAACTTTGCAGGAAAGGGGAGACCGGGAATTGATGTTTAGCGGGTACGTGGATGTGAAAATATAACCTTGAAGATGAGGTGCGTGGAAGTTTCTCCAAAAGTTATAGGAATAGCTCGTCATCGCTTACAAACAGACGGGCAAGGGGTTTCTACGTTGGTGGCGTTTCATGGTTGTCCGTTGTATTGTAGGTATTGCTTGAATCCACAATCGTTGAACAATGGGAGGTACTGGAAACGATATGATTGCAGGACATTGTACGAGGAGGTTAAGGTGGACGAGCTTTATTTTTTGGCTACCGGAGGTGGGGTGACTTTCGGGGGAGGGGAACCGTGTTTGCAGAGTGAATTTATTGGGAAATTCCGGGAACTTTGTGGGAAAGAATGGTTGCTGACAGTGGAGACATCTTTGAACGTGGGGCAGGAGTATGTTGAGCGATTACTCCCGGTTGTCGATCGTTTTATTATTGATATCAAGGATATGAACCCGGATATTTATAAGCAATATACGGGTAGAGATAACGAGGCCGTTGTTTGCAATCTTCGTTTGTTGGTGGAACGAGGCCGAGGGGAGGATATGCTTGTGCGTGTACCTCTTATTCCCGGTTATAATACCGATAAAGACCGGGGGAAAAGTTGCAGGCAATTGGAGATGATGGGGATAAAGTATTTTGATCTTTTCACGTATAAGATGAATTAGTGTTATGATGCAAGGGAAACAAACTTGTAAAATACTGAAAGAGATTTGCAAGCAAGTTGCCCGGGCGAATGATATCGAGTATGTTGTTTCAGAGTGCCAGTATAAAGGCGATTGTTTGGGAACTTGTCCCAAGTGTGAGGCAGAAGTTCGTTATCTGACACAGGCTTTGGAACACAGGCGTTTGGCAGGAAAGGTTGTTTCGTTGATGGGAATATCGATAGGCTTGATGGGAGTTCCTACTGCGGCATATACTATGGGGGAGGAAGTGGCTGTTGAACAGGATACGGTCTGTTTAGGTGTGGGAGAGATTCTTGTACGAGGAAG
Organism: Butyricimonas sp.; assembly: GCF_019423355.1. NCBI lineage: Bacteria > Pseudomonadati > Bacteroidota > Bacteroidia > Bacteroidales > Odoribacteraceae > Butyricimonas > Butyricimonas sp. Next base: position 113,894 of record NZ_JAHZBP010000008.1, on the reverse strand, counting down.
AGTGGTGGATAGTGTGGGAAATCCATTGGCGAATGCACATATCGTGGAAAAGGGAATGACAATGGGAACGTGTAGTAATCAAGACGGGCATTTCTCTTTGGGAGTATCTGGTGTGTTACCGTTACGGGTCTCGTTTATCGGGTATGAAAGCAAAGAAGTCTGGGTTCCAAGGGGGGGAGCGTCCAACCTAAGGGTTGTGTTGAGTCAGGGGATTTTTGCACTGGATGAGGTGGGGGTAAATGGTTATTTTAATAGTACGAAACATTCATTCATAGCAGGAATGATGACAACTTTCGCTAAAGGGGATAATATTTTGGTACCCCAAGGTTGGTTTCGAGTTGAAGGTTGTGTCGAGGATGAGAATGGAGAACCTTTATCGGGAGTTGTGATTTATCGTAAACGAAAAGGGAAAAATTTTCCAGAGTGTACTACAATAGATGGAGGAACATTCGAGTTCTGTTTGAAGAGACGTCGGTGGCTTTGGTTCTTCAAGGAGGGGTATCAAGTACAGAAGATGAGAATTAAAAAAAAGAATGCTTTAGGTCTTCGGGTCGTGCTAAAACAAGAAGTGTGTGATACGGGGAATGGTGATGCACTTCTTCAATGAATCCGCCTCAATAGTCACGCATTGAATTTCCGGAGCTGTTAGATATTGAGGCTGTCTAACGAGGTTAAATATTTTAAATACGTACATTTAGCCCGGAATTCATGATGTTTCAAACACGAATAACTAGATCTGTCAAGATGCAATTTCCAGTGAAGTTCCGGAGAAGACCCGTAGAAGATAGGGATCACCTTCGGTTCTCCTTCGCTACACCCTCGCTCACGAGCGTCCAAAGACCGAAAATGAACCGAAAGTGAACCGAGAGTATCCCGGAAGTACTCTCTTCCATCCTTGGGAAAAACTAAAAGATAAAAGGTAAAAGTAGGAAATCAAGAAGCGTTGGCCCCGTGCGGCTGGAATCTAAAATCCCTAAATCTAAAATTAGTAAGGGGGGTAGTTTGTAGATACGAGATAAAGCTTGTTAGACAGCCTCATTATTTTGTAGTACATGAAATTGTTAATAAAGGTGTGAAATTCAGTAATAAATCATATATTTGTTTCCATAAAAGATTTATTATACATGGAAGTAGGTGGTGGACATGATTTTGACTCTTTTTTTAAATCCTTTTTAAATCCGATCTGTTTGTTTATAGAACGGGTTATGAAGGATCGAGAGGACGTGACCGATTTGGCTCAAGATGTTTTCTTGAAGGTGTTCGAGCGGTGGAAGGAGTTTGAGACGGAGGAAAATGCGAAAGCTTTTTTGTATATATCTGCCCGTAATCTTTGTTTTGATCGTCTGAGGCGTAAACAAGCCGAAGATAATTATCAGTCTCAATATTCCCGGGAGGAAGAATCGAATTCTTCTACCTTTTTGCAGGAAGTGATGCGTCAAGAGACCTCCCGTATCCTTTATTCTGCCATAGATCGGTTGCCGGAACAGACGCGGCAGGTGATTATATTGGGGATGGAGGGAAATTCTAATGTGGAAGTGGGAGAGTTGTTAGGTGTGTCGATAAATACCGTTAAAACGTTGAAAAAGAATGGATATTCAGCTCTTCGAGAGATGTTGTCTAAGGAGTATTTGATCTTGTTGTTGATTTTATTAGAAGAATTCTGATATTTTTTAGTGTCCCATTCACCCGTTTTTTGAGGGGTTGCGTCTTTACTAGTAAAATGTATTACATGAAAAAGGTAGAACAAGATAAAGCGCAAAAGTTTGAGTCGTCTGAACAAGAGGCTTTATTCAACACATTCAAGATTTCTCGTCGTGTGGCGGAAGATATTGCCGGGTGTATGGATGAAACCGGGAGACAGGAACTGGAAGCTTGGCTACAGGAATCGGACGAACATAAGACTATATTCAAGGATATAAAAGACGAATTAATAACCCAGCCGAGAACATGGCCCTATTCCGGGGAACAGGTGGAGCGTCAATTGATGATGTTCCATCAACGTAGAGCAAAAGTATCCCGGCGCTCCATAAGTTGGTGGCGTTATGTTGCCGTATTTATTTTATTACTCGGTATTGCGGGGGTCATTCATTGGCAGGTTGCCAAACAAGATGTGATGAACACGCCGATCCAGATGGCCCAAGGCTATGCCGTGTTGGTTTTGTCGAACGGGGAGAAGGTGATGTTGCAGGATTCATTGGGTTCTGTTTCAGAGGAACCTTCCGTGGATATTCAAGTTTCTGATCAAATGATTTCGTATAAAAACGAACGGGAACGTGTTCGGGAACAAACGTATAACCGTCTTGTTGTTCCCCGTGGGGGAGAGTTTAAGGTGGAGCTGGCAGATGGTACGCGTGTCTGGTTAAATGCTCAAAGCGAGTTACGCTATCCGGTTCAGTTTATAGGGAATCAACGAGTGGTCTATTTAAAGGGCGAAGGATATTTTGAGGTGACCTCGAATGAAGAAAAACCTTTTATTGTGAGAACTCTTTCGGACGTAGAGGTGAAGGTACTGGGTACGAGATTTAACGTGTCAGCATACGAGGACGATGCAGATGTGACAACGACGCTGGCCGAGGGGAGTGTGGAGGTGACCGTGGGGGGAGAATCGATTCGGATAGTACCGAATGAACAATTGGTGTTTGACAAAAAAAGACATACCTCCCTTCTTCGGGAAGTGAATGCCTCTGTTTATTCGGCTTGGAAAGACGGTAATTTTTGTTTTGAAAATCAACGATTGGAGCAGATCATGGAGCAGTTGAAACGGTGGTACGAGATCGAGGTCTTTTATGCAAGGGAAGAGGTGAAAAATTGCCGATTCACGGGTGATTTGAAAAAGTATGATAATTTTGAGAAAATCGTGAAGATGATTGAAGAAGTCGCAGGTGTGAAAATAAATATAAATGGTAACAGCATAATTATTGGGGCTAAATAAAAACGGAAAGGCTCCTACCCCTTTCCGTTTCATATGAACATGGTCCATATTATAAATTTAATTCTACAAATCTATGAAAAAAAAGCGAATGTATGCATTCCTTTGGGGAAAGCATGTGTTAAAATTTTTGAAGGTTATGAGATTGGGGATCTATTTATTACTATTGACGACATTTGGTGTGAATGCCAATGTTTTTTCTCAACAAACAAGGGTAACGTTGGATATAAAACAGCGTTCGGTATCAGAGATTATCTCAGAGTTACGTCAAGTTTTTGATTATCGTTTCTTGTTTAAAGGTGAAGATCTGGAGAAATGTGGAAAGAAGGATTTGAAAGTGAAAAATGCCGGGGTTGAAGAGGTGATGAATCAATTACTTCAGGGAACTGGACTGACTTGGCGGTTAGAAGATGATGTAATCTTGATCAAGGCAGCTCCTCAGCAGGAAATGGTAAAAGTAAAAGACGAAGACAAGGTTAAGGTTATCAAAGGATGGGTGCATGATACCAAAAAACAGGCCTTGCCGGGTGTAACGGTTAAAGTGGTAGGGACTTCTGTGGGAACAGCTACAAACGTTAACGGTTGGTTTACTATGCCGATGACCTTAAAAAAGGGTACCTTGGAGTTTTCTTTCGTGGGCTTTAAGAATAAACAGGTTCATTTCTCTGAAAGTTCGGATACGTTACGTGTTGTACTGGAAGAGGATGTTGAGGCTTTGGAAGAGGTTGTGGTGACCGGTTATCAAGTGTTAAAAGAAAAATCGATGGCTGGAGCTTACAGTAAGGTGGATATGGATGACTTGGAGTTTGGTGGTGGTGCAACCTTGGAACAGGCATTACAGGGAAAGGTCCCGGGAATGATGGTGTTAAATACGAGTGGTTTGACTGGAAAGCGTCAACGGGTGCGTGTTCGGGGTACCTCTACTCTGTTAGGAAATGCCGAGCCAGTATGGGTGGTTGACGGTATCATCCAAGAAGATCCGTTACCTTTCTCAACGAATGATTTCAACAATTTGAATCAAGATAATATGGATATGATTCGGGATTTCGTTGGTGGGGCGATTTCTTGGTTGAACCCGAATGACATTGAATCAATCACCGTGTTGAAAGATGCCGTTTCGACTGCAATCTACGGTGTAAAGGCTGCCAATGGTGTGATTGTGATCACGACGAAAAAAGGTAAAACGGGACGTATGGCGGTAAGTTATTCGGGTAATATTTCTTACTCTCCCCGGTTGAATTATAATAAGATGGAGTTGATGAATTCTAAGCAACGTGTGGAGGTTTCTCGTGAAGCGTATGAAACTAACATTCCGTTGTTGGGAACTCAAAATATCGGTTATGCAGCCTTGGCAAAAGCGTATCGTAACCGGGAAATCAGTTTGGAAACTTTTACTGCAGAAGCAAAACAGTTGGAGAAAAACAATACAGACTGGTTTAAAATTCTGTTTAGAGATGCAATCAGCCACAACCATAATGTTAGTATTTCCGGTGGAAATGAATCAGCGACCTATCATGCCAGTTTGGGGGTAAACCAAACGAATAATACGGCAAAAGGAAATGATCAGACGCAATATACGGGTAATATCAGTGTGGGTACGCATTTGTGGGAAAATATTACTTTAGGAATCTCTTTGGCCGGTAGCATATCCGAGACTAATGCTTTTTTGGGAGCTGACCCATTCACGTATGCTTCAACAATGAACAGGGCAATTCCTAATACGACAGAGGATGGTGAGTTGTTCTTTTATCAGCATGCTGATAACGGTTACTTGTTTAACGTGGTAAACGAATTACAGAATAGTAGTAACAAGAATACTTTGTCGAATATTAATGCTAGTATGAATTTACGTTGGCAGATTATAGATCATTTGTCATTCACAACTACTATGGGGTATGCTTTTTCTTCATCAGAAGGAGAAAGTTATTATACAGAGCAATCCAATTATATTGCCAACATAAGGAAATTTAATTTTGAAGAATTTGTTCCCGGAGATATTGAATATCAAAGATCGGTCTTGCCTCATGGTGGTGAGTTGAATGTCTCTAATAGTAAATCAACCAGTTTCACTTGGAGGAATCAATTGGATTTTGTTAAAGTATTTAATGGGTTACATGCCGTTTCTTTAGCCATCGGACAGGAAATGCGTTCGGCTAGATCTACCGGGTATTCTAATAAGGCTTACGGGTATATGCCGGATCGAGGGAAAGTGGTGGTAAATGTTCCTCCATTTTGGTTAGATGACGAGGGGGATATAAAAAGTGTGAGTGATTTGTACCGTGTCGCCCCTTCGATTAGGGACGCTCAAGATAATAATTTGTCTTACTATGTGGCTACTTCATATATGTTTGACAATCGTTATGCATTCAATATGAGTGTTCGCGGGGATGCTTCCAACCGTTTTGGTCAGGACAGACGTGCGCGTTTTAAACCGGTTTGGGCGTTGGGATTCCGTTGGAACATGGCCGAAGAACATTGGCTGGCCGACCAGAATATAGTGAATGACATGAACTTTACTTTCTCTTATGGATTCCAAGGAAATGTGGTAACCAATGTGAGTCCTGAATTGATCGCTGTCATTGGTGTAGATGATAAAAATTATGACTATACGTTGACATTGAAGGATTTGCCTGCACCTCGACTGAAATGGGAAAAGGTACAAAACATGGACTATGGTATTAGCGGAATGTTGTTCAATCGGAAAATATCATTCTCTTTTAATGGGTATTATAAAAAGACAAAAGACATGGTCATAAATAATGAAGTGCCTTATGAAAATGGTGTTTCTTCTCGTCCGATTAATGGTGGGCAGATGTCGAACTCCGGATGGGATTGTAGTTTTGGTTTTACTCCGGTAAGAGGGAAGGATTTTATCCTCTCTATGGGAGTAAACATGGGTAAAGTGTATAATGAGATTGAAACGGAATTGGAACCGAAAGGAAATTGGCAGGAAGCGGTAAGTGGTAATGCGAATAAGGAGGGGTATGCCGTATCTAGTTTCTGGGCATTCCGTTTTGACGGATTGAATCCGGAAAATGGGGGGCCGATGTTTGATTTGAATGGTTCGGAGCTGGAAGCGGCTAAAAGTGATGCAACGCTTTATATGGATTATGCCGGTAAATTGGAACCGGATTTTACTTGCGGACTTTCTTTCTCTATTCGTTACAAAACGCTTTCTTTCTCCAGTGGATTTTATTTGAGTGTGGGTAACCAACAATTCTTAGCTCCTTTGGATCGTATTATCACGAACTCAGTACCGAGTGAGTACCAAAATATGTCCACGGAATGGGTGGATCGTTGGAGAAAACCGGGAGACGAAAAATTTACGAACGTACCTTCGTTACCGAATAAAATCACGAGTGCAAGAGAAATTGAATTGCTGGGAGAGAGTGTTAATCCGTATAAGTTGTATGCCAATTCAACTATTCGTGTAGTGGATGCTTGGTATTTACGTTGTGGTACTCTCAGCTTATCTTATACGTTACCGGAAAAGAATTTGCCTCATTTCATTAAAAATATGGGTTTCTCTTTCTTTATGTCAAATCCATTCCAGATTCGAAGTAAGGATTTTAAGGGACGTGACCCGGAGGTCGCTCTAGGAGGTCAACCGATGACGAGAAACATGGGGGTTGGTATAAATGTTAGTTTTTAATTCATAAGGAGATAATAATATGAAATCAAGATTATTTATACTCTTTTTGGCGTTGAGTTTTGTACGTTGTAATGATTTTTTGGAAGAGAAAAGTCAAGATGAAATTCGCCCTTCTACGGTGACGGATATGTCAAAAATAATGGAGAGTGAAGCCTATTTTTCGATAGGCGAGGGGGCTTTGTTTAATCGTAAAACCGATATTTTCACGGATGATATCACTTGTGCTGTAGTAGAGGATGTTAGTTATCAAATCCAGAAAGAGCAGGATCATTGGCGTTATAGATGGGATGCAAAGATGTTTGATGAAGGCGGTGGTGGAGAGGATCTTTCTTTCTGGAAAATTCCCTATGAACGTATCAAAGGATGTAATGTCGTGTTGGAATATGTTGATGGTATGCAAGGGGATGAGATGAGAAGAGAGCATTTGAAGGGGGAAGCTTACGCTTTGCGAGGATTTTATTACTATATGTTGGTCAATTTCTTTGGGTTACCTTATAACTATGGGGATCCGACTCAGAATTTAGGAGTTCCTTTGAAATTGGTGAGTGGGGTTACCGCTGAGCTATTTGTGCGAAATACGGTGGCTGAATGTTATGCTCAAATTGTGAAGGACCTTGAATTAGGAGCGGAGTTGATGGAGAAGAACAAAGAGGTTCACCAAACGAAATTGCATCTCACTTATTTGGCTGCCCATGCGTTACTGTCGAGAGTGTATTTGCACATGGAGGATTGGAATAAGGTGATCGAATCGGCAGATGCAGTGTTGAATGAGTATCCGGAATTATTGGATATGAAAACCACGCCTTCAAGTAGTGGCGTGTACGACGAGAGAAGTAATGTTGAAGTGTTGTGGGCAGGACCGGAAAAAGCATTGGATCAACCGGATCAATTAGCAGCTTATCCGAATTCAATGGATTTGTCTTCTGTTTATGACATAGATAATGACGGTTCGACGGATAAAAGAAGAGAGTCAGGTAAAACATCTTCTTTCTTGCATAATTCTTGGATGGCACCCGAGTTAGGATACTTCTATGTGTATAAAGGTTGGGGAAATTTGTATTATACTAATGGAGGTGTTCGGACTGCAGAAGCATATATAAACCGGGCAGAAGCGTATATTCGGAAATACATAGAGTCTAAAAATAGAGAGGAAGCACAGAGGGGATTGGATGATTTGAATACTTTGCGTAATCATCGTATTGTGGGTAATGTAGATAAAGTTTTGGAAGATTTTGCCACTCCGGAAGAATTGTTGAATTTCTGTTTGCGGGAAAGACGTCGTGAGTTATGTGGAGAGGCCAACCATCGTTGGTTTGATTTACGTCGTTTGGGTATGCCGGAAATCAAACACATTTATGTAGATGATCAGAATGGACATCAAACAGTGCATACTTTACAGAAAGAGGATCCTCGCTACGTGTTACCGATACCGGAACGTGTGATTGAAAAAAATCCCAATTTGCGGGAAAAATAAAGAAAATAATTTAATCGTATAGATGATGAAATTTGTATATTTATTATTTGCGATAGCAATGCTTTGTAGTTGCTATAATGAGAAGGACATTGTTCCTACGGAAGGGGCGGAAAAAATGTATACTTTGCCGCAAGGGGGAAATGCTGACTATGATCCGGATATTGTCGGATGGTTTGAAAAATATGGTTTTTATGTGGTGTATGATTTTGACCCGGAGGATGTATATTGGGCAGATAGAAACTGGGAAGGTTTCACGGGAGTCCCAGGGCTGAGTGATGGTTCTTTGGAGGTGACGAAAGGCGATCCGAAGTACATCGGTCCTTTATTGGAGATGTTTAAAACGTTTTTCTTGAAATATTATACGGAGGATCAGTTGGCTTGTATGCCTTTGAAGGTGTTCTTGTGTTCGAAATTGGATAGTCGGGGATGGGATGGTAATGTACCTGCCGAAGAGACTACTCGTTTATGGTTTTATCAAGGGTATGATTATTTTGCATTGAATGGAGCAAGCAAAGAGGAATCCGAAAATTTTGATGATGGAGACAAAACGGAATTTATGCGGAATATTAATCGGGCATTCATCCGTATTTTGTTAGGGCAGGAAAAATTGGTTGTGCCGGAAGAGTTTAGTAAGGTGTCTAATTATACAGTTTATACCGGTAATGGTATATTTCCTTGTTATCCAGATGAGTATCCAAAACCTTGGTATAATAGTGACTGTTTTACTCAAGGCTATTTAAATATTCAAACGGCTAAAGCAGGATTGACAAAAGAGCAAATGCAATATTACGATTTCATATATTATGTGGATCTTGTAATGAGTTATTCTTTGGCAGAGTTAGAAGAAGGTGAGGGCCAATGGGCTGAAAATTGGGGAGAAAAATTTAATCAGCCTTACATGAATTACCTGGGATTGTTGAATCCGGTTTACGAGCTTACGAAGATTCGGCAAAAATATGACATTGTGGTGGATTACATCCGGGATATCTTGGGTGACGATTATGATCGTATCCAGTATCCGGAGCGTTTCGTAGAAGTAGAATAAATCGTAGTTAGTTATAATTTTCGTGATTGATTTATGAGGTATCGCCCTGTCTCCTTGAGAGACAGAGCGGTACTTAAGGGAGTATTGTTTGTAAATATGTAAGAAATTATGGAAGAATCTATTGTAAGAGTAGAGCATTTGTCACATCGTTACAGCGTTCAGTGGGCTGTTCGGGATGTTAGTTTTGAGATTCCCAGACGAGGAATTTATGGATTATTGGGATCGAACGGGGCGGGGAAATCGACCGTGATGAATATCATGTGCGGGGTGTTGAAACAGACCGAAGGAGATGTGATTATTGCGGATATAAATACGAAGCAAGATACGATTGCAGCGAAACGGCATATTGGTTTCTTGCCTCAAAAACCACCATTGTATGGCGATTTGACGGTAGAGGAGTATTTGACTCATGCGGCAGATTTACGTTGGGTCGCACCCCGAGAAGTGAAGAAAGCCGTGGATGAGGTATTGGAACGTTGTGCGATCTCTCATTTCCGTAAACGTTTATTGAAAAACCTGTCCGGGGGATACCAGCAACGGGTGGGGATAGCTCAGGCTATTGTACACAAGCCGGATTTGGTGGTGTTTGACGAACCGACAAACGGGTTGGACCCGAATCAAATCGTGGAAATTCGGCATTTAATCAAGAGTATTGCCGAGGAACGCACGGTTATTCTTTCGACACATATTCTTCCGGAGGTACAGGCTACCTGTGACCATATCTTGATGATGGATCATGGGAAGTTAGTTTTTGCCGGAACAGTAGATGAATTTGATAATTATATTGTGCCTAATACGATATTTGTCCATTTGGCAAATGCACCTTCAACGGATGTCCTTGCACGGATAGAGGGTGTTTGTGGAATTGAAGAGCTGGGTGGACAACAGTTCCGTGTACGTTTCACGGATGCCCAAGAGGTGATCGAGCGAATCGTGGATCAAAGTATCGAAAATCATTGGAGATTACTGGAGATTCGACAGGAAAAGAATTCCTTGGATACGATATTCGCTAAATTGACGGAAAAGGGTCAGTAATGTATTACAAATTAAAAGTTAGATATTTATTATGAGAGCAATATATAAAATAGCGAAAACCGAATTGCAGATGCTTTTTTATTCGCCTATCGCTTGGTTATTGTTATTGTGTTTTGTTATCCAGACGGCCGTTTTCTTCACGGGGATGTATGGGGATTTCGTGCTTAATATGGAAAAATACGGTCGGGCGTTTGATTGTTCAAACCGTCTTTTCGTGCTTGGATATGGGGGAGGTAATCCGGGATTGTGGTACCAAGTAACCAATTTTTTGTATATGTATATCCCGTTGTTGACGATGGGAGTTATCACGAAGGAGTTAAGTAGTGGTTCCATTAAGTTATTGTACTCTTCACCGATTAGTAATGTACATATTATTTTGGGTAAGTTCTGTGCGATGGCAACTTACGCTTTTATTTTATGTGCGGTGTTGTTCCTTTACGTGTTGCTTGCCGGGTGTACGATTGAAGGTTTTGAGTGGGCATGGATTTTGACCGGATTGTTTGGGCTGTTCTTGCTGACTTGTACCTATATGGCTGTCGGTATTTTTGTTTCCAGTTTGACTTCTTATCAAGTGATTTCAGCTGTCGGTACATTTATCGTTTTGATGTTATTGAGTATGGTGAGTGGCTGGGGACAACAATATGATCTAGTACGTGAGATTACGTTTTGGTTGGGGATCAGCGGAAGAGCGGCAACCTTTATTCAAGGTATGATTTGTAGTGAGGATTTAATTTATTTCCCTGTGGTAACAGGAATGTTTCTTGCCTTGACAATTATTCGTTTACATGCAATCCGCCAAAAACAGAAATTTTCTATTACGCTGTATAAAAATACAATCGTGATTGCTATCGTATGTGTGATTGCATTTGTCTCTTCCCGTCCTTCATTATTGGCTTATGTAGACACGACTTCCACGAAACAAAACACACTGACAGAAGTCAGTCAGGATATTGTTTCTCAATTGGATGGAGGTTTGACGATCACTTCTTACGTGAACTTGCTTGACCCAAGATATAACAATTACGCTTATCCTTATTTTATCATCAATAACCGGAATGAATTCAGACAATATACTCGTTTCAAACCGGAAATTGACTTGAAAGTGGTTTATTATTATGCAGATCCTGCCGGAAGAGATTTGGGAGATTATGCTTGGCAGCAGGCCCGGAGAGTGTGTGAGATGTATGATTTGGATAGTATGATGTTTTTGAGTAAGGCAGAGGTAGATCAGTTGGTTGATTTGTCGGAAGAGGGATACACGTTTATTCGTCAGGCAGTGCGGGAGAATGGACAGAAAGAGTGGTTACGGGATTTTACCAGAGGTAAGGTGAAAGAAGCAGAAACGTCTGTGGCTTTGAAACGGATGGTGGTGGCCCAGGTGCCGAAGATCGGATTTTTGACCGGACATCGTGAAAGAAATTTGTATGGAGATTTCCCGACAGCGATGGGGTTCATCATGTCCCACAAAGGTTTCTCGACATCTATGTTCAATTCAGGATTTGATATTGAAGAAATAACGTTAGAAAAAAGGATTCCTGCGGAGATCAATATATTATGGATTGCAGATTTACGTATCCAGTTGACGCCGGAGGAGGAAGCCGTATTAGCTGAATATATCGAACGGGGAGGTAATTTGGTATTCATGGGAGAACCGCGTCATCGTGAAGTACAAAATGCCTTATTGGCTAAATATTTCGGTTTGGAATTGACTCCGTTGGTAGTAGGACCGGATGTGCGTTTCAAAGGTACGTTACCCACGGCGAATATTTTGGCCGCTCGTCCGACGAAGGAGGGAATTGCTCAAGGGTATCAGTTGGGAAATACGTTTACCGTGGTGCATGAGAATTGTTCGGGAATTGAGCAGATCGAAGATAAAGGTTGGAATGTGACAGAGTGGGTGAAATGTGATACGGTGGGACAATTCTGGACGGAGTTGGAGACCTCTGATTTCTTGGATGATACGGTAAAATTTAACCCATCAGTTGGAGAGGTGATGAAAGAATTTACGACCGTGGTCGGATTGAACCGAACTGTGGGAGATAAAGAGCAACGCGTGATCGTAACCGGGGATGTCGATTGTTTGGCAAACAGTGAGTTTACGATTGTTCGCGGGGTGTCCAGCAGCAATGCTTTCCTTGGACAGGCGATTGCTAATTGGCTGACTTATGGTGAAATTCCGTTGGATACCCGTCGTCCGCAAAGGGATGATAAGTATGTTTCGTTACGGACTGCCGGATTCGGAATTGTGAAGAACGGATTCTTGTTCGGACTACCAATCTTGTTGTTAGGTTGTGGCCTGTATATTTGGATCAGGAGAAGAGGAAGATAAGGTTGAGATTAAATAGATTAAGTGATTATTTTAAGATATTTATATGAAAGAAGCTATTGTAAAAGTATGCCATCTATCTCATAGATATAGTGTACAATGGGCTGTCAAAGATATTAGTTTCGACATCCCGGCACAGGGTATATACGGATTATTGGGTTCCAATGGTGCGGGGAAATCCACCGTGATGAATATCATGTGCGGGGTGCTGAAACAAACTGAAGGAGAAGTTTTTATTGATAGAGCGGATACCCGCAAAGATCCGTTGGTAGCAAAACGGTGTATCGGATTTTTACCGCAACAACCTCCCTTGTATGGAGATTTAACGGTAGAGGAGTATTTGACTCATGCCGCTTATTTGCGCCGCATGCCGGATAAAGAGGTCAAGGCTGCGGTGGATGAGGTGCTGGAACGTTGTTCTATCGCACATTTCCGTTCTCGTTTGATTAAGAATCTTTCCGGGGGCTACCAGCAACGGGTGGGCATTGCCCAGGCCATTGTTCACAAGCCGGCATTGGTGGTGTTTGATGAGCCTACAAACGGATTGGATCCGAATCAAATTTTAGAGATTCGTCATTTGATCCAAAGCATTGCAAAGGAACGTACCGTGATTCTTTCCACGCATATCTTGACAGAGGTTCATGCCATGTGCGATCATATATTCATGATCGAACAAGGACAATTGGTGTTTAATGGCAAGGTGGAAGAGTTTGATAATTGCTTGACTTCGAATTCTATTTTATTGCAATTGGCTGATGCTCCGGCAACAGAAGAATTGATGAGAATCAAGGGGGTAACGGATGTAGAGGAGTTAGGGGGACAACGTTATCGTATTCGTTTCTTAGAAGCAGAAGGTGTAGTGGAACGTTTGGTGGAAGCCAGCTCGCGTAATCGTTGGCGATTGATGGAAATCCAACAGGAGAAAAGTTCGTTAGACGATATTTTTGCCGCCTTGTCTAAAAAAGCAAAGAAGTAAAATGCTAATTTTAAAATAGATCGTATGAAATTAATATATAGAATTGCGAAGGCTGAATTGCAGATGTTGTTTTATTCACCGGTTGCGTGGTTTTTGCTCGTGATATTTGCCGTGCAGACGGGTATGTTCTTCACAGCACAGTACGAGTGGTTCATGAAAGGTAACGAGCTGGGCAACGGGAATACGTTTATGGTTTCCATGAGACTTTTCCCGCAAGGAATTTGGGGAATTGTACAGAATTACCTCTATTATTATATCCCGTTATTGACGATGGGATTGATCAGTAAGGAGTTGAGTAGCGGGTCAATCAAGTTGTTATATTCTTCTCCGGTTCGAAACTCACAGATCATTTTGGGTAAGTTCTTTTCTATGGTGTTATATGCAGCCGTAATGTGCGGAATCTTGTTATTGTACGTTATTTATGCGGAGTGTACGGTGAAGGACTTCGAATTGCCGGTGGTGTTGGTCGGTTTGTTGGGATTGTTCCTGATGACGTGTACGTATGTGGCCGTGGGGATTTTCATGTCCAGTTTGACTTCTTACCAGTTCGTTGCGGCCATTGGAACCTTTATTATTTTGATGTTGCTGAGTATGGTCGGAAGATGGTGGCAAGAGTATGATATTATTCGCGATATTACTTATTGGTTCAGTATCAATGGGCGAGCCTCCACGTTTATCATGGGTATGATTTGCTCTGAGGACTTGTTGTATTTCCCGATCGTGACGGCTTTGTTCTTGTTCTTGACGGTGATTCGTTTGAATGCAGTGCGTCAGAAAGTAAGATGGCAGGTTTCTTTCGGTAGATATATGGCGGTGATTTTGATTGCTTGTACATTAGGATATTTTTCTTCTCGTCCGAAATTGATGGCTTATTATGATGCGTCTTCTACAAAATGGAACACTTTGACCCCGCAAAGTCAGGAGATTGTATCGAAATTGGATGGGGATATGTCGATCACGGCTTATGTGAATGTATTGTCACCCAATTATTCATTGTTCTCATTCCCGCACTTCATTCAATCTAACCGGGAGTTGTTTAAACAGTACGAACGCTTTAAGCCGGAAACGAAATTGAAAGTGGTTTATTACTATGATACAATTACGGAAGGAGATTCACCTGCCTATGCCGAGACTTTTGCCAATAAGTTGAAGAAAGATGGAATGACGTTGTGGGAAGCGGCTAAAAAAGGGTGTGAAATCTATCGTATTGATAGTAATCGTCTGAAAACACCGGAAGAGGTGCGTAAGATGACGGATTTGACCGGAGAGCGTACTTTTGCATGGGAATTGGTGCGGGAAAACGGACGTAGAGCTTGGTTGCGTACATACGATGATCCGATGAATCCTTTCCCTACCGAGGCAGAGATCTCTGCCGCGATGAAACGGATGGTGATGGAATTACCGAAAATCGGTTTTGTGGAAGGATATGGTATGCGTTCTATCCATGATAACAGGAGCCGTGGCTATGGTTTTTTTGCTTATAAGAAAGACTTCCGTCAAGCTTTGATCAATCAGGGATTTGATGTCGTGGAGATTGATTTGGAAAAGGGTATTCCTGAAGATGTAAATATTTTGACCTTAGCGGATATGCGTGAACCGCTTTCCGAGAAAGAGGAACAGGTTTTGGAAGAATATATAGCTAACGGAGGAAACATGTACTTGTTGGGAGAACCGAGAAGACGGGACGTGATGAATCCATTGATGAATAAATTGTTCGGGGTGGAATTAATGAAAGGTACGTTGGTGCAATACCGCTTGGAGTGGTTGCAACCGGACATCTTGTGTAGTTTGATCACTCCCGAAGCGAGAAATTTGAGTTTCTACTATGGATTGGCTTATAGTGTATTATTGCCAACGGCTGCCGGTTTGGAGGTTGTTGCTGATCGTGGGTTTCAGACGGTTCCCGTGTTGAGAAGTGACACCTTGAGTATTGCTAACAAGAAAAATCGTTCCTATGCTGTTTGGAATGAAATAGAATCTTTGGACTATACAGAAGATGAGATGATTCCAAACCCGGAGAAAGGTGAAGTTGTGGGGGATTACTGTACGGCATTGGCTTTGATGCGTAAAGTCGGAGATCGGGAGCAACGGATCATGATCATGGGAGATGCAGACTGTATTTCAAATGGAGAAATTACTGAATCTCGTTCTCAGACCAATTTCGTGATGGACTTGGGAACTTACCATTGGTTATCCAATAATGAAATGCCCGTGGATATAAGGAGAGCGCAACCAACGGATAATCGGGTAGATATCAGGAGAACCGGATTCAACATGATGAACTGGGGTTTCATGGGTGTATTACCTCTGTTGCTGGCTGGTGCCGGGGTGATTTTATGGATTCGTAGAAGATCAAAATAATTTGATGGTTTATGATTGACGTTCCCTATTGGCATAGGGACGTCAGTCGTGGATCTGACTTGTAAATGGTAAAGAGATGAGTTTTAAGATAGATAAACAGACACTGAATGATTTAGCCGTGTTTGGTACGGGTAGAAACCAGTCGGTGTATGAGATTTTCAATCGGATGCATACGCGGGGAGGTGCCCGGCAGTTGGAGGAGATGTTTCAGTTCCCTCTTTCTGAAATGGAGGCGATTGAAAACCGGAGTAAGATTATTGCTTACTATATGAATAGCCGGGTGGCTTTTCCATTCCGAGGTGCGATATTTGATGCAATGGAGTTTTACCTGAATAACACGGACCGTCGAACGCAATTGATGGTACAGGATAACACGCTGGGTAGGAAGATGAAGAATATGATGGGCTCCGATACAGACTATACCTGGATTCATAACGGGATAATGGGATGTTTGGAGATGTTGAACGTGTTGGATGATTTTCTGAGTTCCGGGGCAGAGGCGACAGATCCGAACGTGAAGAAGTCTAATGAAGAGTTGAAGGCATTACTTGCCAATGAAAATTGGAACTGGTTCCGGCAGGAAAAAGGGAAGAAAAAGGTGACTTACGAGCAGGCGGTGACATATGATCGGGTATTCCGATTTGAAGAGCGGGATAAGTTGTTCAAGATGATGTATAATATATATTTGATGGACGTGTATATCACCGTGGGACAGGTTGCCGTAGAACGAGGATTCGTGTTTGCAAAAGTGTTACCTGCAGAAGAAAATGTATTGAAAATGAGAGGTGTTTTCCACCCGTTTTTAAAAAATCCCGTGGGAAACTCGATAGATGTGGATAAGGATAGTAATCTTATATTTCTTACTGGGGCGAACATGGCGGGAAAGTCAACATTTATGAAGTCTTTCACGATTGCTTTGTTCTTGGCTCACGTGGGGTTTCCGGTTCCGGCGAAAGAGATGGAATTTTCTGTGCGCAACGGAATGTTTACAACGATTAATCTACCGGATAATCTGAGTATGGGTTATAGTCATTTTTATGCTGAAGTGTTGAGAGTAAAGAAAGTAGCTCAACAATTGTGTCAGACAAAGAATCTGGTCATCGTGTTTGATGAACTTTTCAGGGGGACGAACGTGAAAGATGCGTATGATGCAACGTTGGCCGTGGCAGAGGCGTTTGCTGAAATTCAGGATTGTTTGTTCATGGTTTCGACACATATCATAGAGGTGGGGCAGGCTTTGAAAGAGCGTTGTAAAAATATCCGTTTTGTCTATTTACCTACAAAGATGGAGGGCAGCACTCCTGTTTATACTTATCAGTTGACGGAAGGTATCACGAATGATAGACATGGAATGATTATTATTAATAACGAGAGAATTATAGAAATTATCAATGGAGAAGGAGGTACACGA
This sequence comes from Butyricimonas sp., assembly GCF_019423355.1. NCBI lineage: Bacteria > Pseudomonadati > Bacteroidota > Bacteroidia > Bacteroidales > Odoribacteraceae > Butyricimonas > Butyricimonas sp. The sequence continues at coordinate 96,685 of NZ_JAHZBP010000008.1, read as the reverse complement.
TGAGTTTCGAGACAGATAAACAGACCTTGGAGGACTTGAATATTCTTGGTAAGTTTAAGAATAATTCAATTTACAGTATCTTTTCCGGAATGGTGACTCGTGGAGGAGAACGTTTATTGGAAAAAATGTTCTTGAATCCATTGACGAATGCCGAAGAAATCAATCAACGCACACGGGTTTTTCGGTACTTTAAAGAACATGATGTTGCATTCCCCGGAGACACGAAAGAGTGCGACGTGGTGGAACAGTATTTGGCGGGAGCAAGCGGAAAACATTGGGTGTTCAATTTGGCTCTTTTGTTCAGAGCAAAGATGTTGGAATTGATTGGTAATAATACAGTTATCAATCAATGGCATGAACAAGTTATTACCACGGTGTTTTTCTTGCAAAAGGCCAAACGTTATTTAGATGAAGTCGGTAAGACGATTGCCGGGAATCCGATGGAAGAGGGCATCAAGAAAGGAGAGGCTTTGTTACAGAATAAAACATTAGCTTGTGTGCTGAATTTCCAAGGTAAAAACTTAAGCTTGACAGAGATGTTCAAGTTTGACAAGCTTTTGCGTTGTGACATGAATAAACAATTTGCCGAATTGGTAAAATTGTTTCATGAAATAGATGTGAATACTGTGGTGGGACGGGTGGCCCGGGAACGAGATTTCAGTTTTCCTGTGGCCTTGACGGATGATGAAATGTCAATAGGAATTAAAGGACTATTTCATCCGGCTCTTCCCGGTGCAGTTTCGAATGATTTGGAAATCACGAAGAGTAAAAATATCTTTTTCTTGACAGGGGCGAATATGGCAGGAAAGTCCACGCTGATGAAATCTTTCGGTATTGCCGTTTACATGGCACACATGGGATTCCCTGTGGCTGCGAAAAGTATGACGTTTTCCATTCAAGACGGGTTATATACCTCAATCAACGTACCTGATAATATTAACATGGGATACAGTCACTTTTACGCTGAAGTGCTTCGGGTGAAGAAAGTGGCGGAAGAGGTCAGTTTGTCAAAACGCTTGGTGGTGATCTTTGACGAGTTATTTAAAGGAACAAACGTGAAGGATGCTTTTGATGCTACTTTGGCGGTAACAAAAGCGTTGGCAAATAGAAAAGCTTGTTCATTTATGATTTCGACACATATTATTGAAGTGGGGCAGGAATTGGGAAAAGCATATGATAATGTGACATTTGCGTACCTTCCTACCGTGATGAGAGATAAGGTGCCGACTTACACGTATAAATTGGAAAATGGAATCACGAGTGATAAGCACGGTATGATCATTATTAATAATGAACATATTGTAGATATTATTCGCTCAAGGACAATATAGACTTCAAAGATTGAATTATGAGATGTTTAGGTGATATTAGTTCACGTTTTAGAAGCGTGAATAAGGGATTTATAGTGTTTTTCGGAAGTGTATGTATCTTTTTTTCCGGAGTTCATGACGGGGTTGCTCAAGAGAAAAAAGAAGGTTGGTCTCTGCGTGCTTGTATCGAACATGCCCGGGAGCATAACCTTCAGGTGGGATACGCCCGAGTGGCATTGGAAAATACGTCTGTTGAATTATCCCGGGGGAAGGCACAACGTTTACCCTCGTTGAGTTTTTCCAGTACTCAAGGGTGGGCACATCAGAAAAAGACAGGAACAAACGGGGATTTGAAATCATCGAGTGCTTACACGGGTAGCTATTCTTTAAATGGTAATCTTTCGATTTACGAGGGAAGAAAGCTTTCCCGTTCCATTCTGCAACAAGAGTTAACGGAGAAGGCCATGAAACTGAACGTGCTTGTGGCGCAGAATGATATAGAGATAGCTGTAACAGAGGCGTACTTGCAAATTTTGTATGCCAATGAAACGTTAAAGACGGATCGACAGACATTAGAGAGCTCGGAAGTACAATTAGCCCGTTCTAGGGAGTTGTGCCAAGCGGGTTCTATCAGTCAAAGTGATTTGGCTCAGATGGAATCTCAGTATAGTAGCGATCAGTACCGGGTGATACAATCCGAAAATAATTTGGCTTTTTCTAAATTGCAATTGAAACAACTTTTGGAGTTGGAACCGGAAGAAGATTTTGAAGTGATGTTTCCGGAGCTGGATGAAAAGAGCGTGTTGGTTACTATTCCTAGATTGGAAGATGTTTATCGGGAAGCATTGTTGGTAATGCCGGAGATGAAAAGTAGACAAATAAGCGTGGAAGCATCTGTCTTAGGAGAGAAGATTGCCAAGGCTGGATATTTACCGATGGTTGCGCTCTCGGCTTCCGTTTCTACAAATCACGATTCCAAGAGTTCCGGTTCTTATTTTTCCCAGATGGATGATCGGTTGGTGGAAAACGTAGGGGTTAATATCAGTATCCCGATCTGGAACCGGAAACAAGCCCGTTTGAATGTGTCAAAAGCAAAATTGCAAACGGAGCAAGTCCGGTTAGATGAACAAAATACCCGAAAAGATTTGTTGCAGACGGTTGAATCTTTGCATCAGGATGTTGTTGCCGCTCAAAGTCGGTATTCTGCAGCCATACAGCGAGTGAAATCTGCTTACGAGAGTTATCGACAAGTACAAGAAAAATTTGATGCCGGAATGAAGAATGCTGTGGAGCTACTGGTCGAAAAGAATAATTATCTATCGGCTTTACAAGAACGGATTCAAGCTAAGTATCAGGCAGTGCTTACATATAAGCTGTTGAATTTTTATAGAAATGAATCGATTAATATCTAATGTTTGATAAAAGAGATTGAAAATGAAAAAGATTGCTATTTTAATAATCGTTGTCGTGGGAGCTATTTTCTTGTTTTTTTCTTTTCGCACGGAAGAAAAAGCGAAGATAGATTACGAGGTGTTTAAAGTGAGGAGAGGTAATATCCGTAACACGATAACAGCTACCGGTACGATAGAGCCTATTACGCAGGTGGAAGTGGGAACGCAGGTATCCGGTACGATAGCTCGCATTCTCGTGGACTATAATTCAGAGGTGAAGAAGGGACAACTTATTGCAGAATTGGATAAGACCGTGTTGGAGTCAGAATATGAAGCGCAACAGTCAACGCTTTATGCCAATCAAAACGAGTTTGACTATCAGAAAAAGAATTACGAACGTGTGTCTGGTTTGTATGCTAAAAAATTAGTGAGTGATTCTGAGTTTGAGACTGCCGAATATCAATATGAGAATGCTCGTAGGGCTTTGGACAGATCACGTTCTGATTTGATCAAAGCGAAAACAAATTTGAATTATTGTATGATTTATTCTCCGATTGACGGGGTGGTTATTTCTCGGGCAGTAGATGAGGGTCAGACGGTTGCCGCAATGTTTAATACTCCGAAGTTATTCGTGATTGCAAATGATTTGCGGAAGATGAGAGTGATTGCAGACGTGGACGAGGCCGATATAGGTCAGGTACAGGAAGGACAAAAAGTGATATTTACCGTGGATGCTTTCCCGGATGAGCATTTTGAAGGATCGGTGACTCAAGTGCGTTTAGAACCTATCGTGACTTCAAACGTGGTTACTTACGAGGTGGTTATCGATGCTCCGAATCCGGATTTAAAACTGAAACCCGGATTAACGGCTAGTATTACCGTATTGATACATGAGAAGAAGAATGTGTTGGTAATGCCTTTACGTGCCCTACGTTTCCAACCGGAGAATGAAGATGGAATGCCCATGATGGCCGAAGAGGTAAAAACGCAAACAGGTAAATTAGTTTGGTTACAAACGCTTGAAGGATTGAAGTCTAAAGAGGTGCGTACTGGAATTTCTGATGGTATTTATACGGAAGTGTTGGAGGGAGTTCAAGAAGGAGAAAGCGTGGTGACCGGAATACGTTTACCAGAAAAGGCTGCCAACGTGAAGAAAACGAAACCGGGGGGAAATCCTTTGATGCCTAATATGACCGGGGCACGGCCACAGCATTAAAGTAATGACTAATTGGAGAGGAACTGTTCCAAAAGTCATTTTATTTCCAAAATTCCTCCATCACTTCGTGTCATCTCCTTTATAAATAGAGGAGGAACTGGTGACTCTTCCTGAAGGCATGGAGTATTTCAATTTTCCCTCTGTTTATAGAGGAAGTACCCCGAAGGGGGGAGGGAGTTTGAAGAATGACTTTTTGGACAGCTCTACCTAAATGAAACGGATAAATGAAAGATATTATAAAAATAGAAAATCTCTGTCGGGATTTTGTGGTAGGTTCGGAAACGGTACATGCTTTAAGAGATGTCTCTTTTGCCATTCAGCCGGGAGAGTTCGTGACGATTATGGGAACGAGTGGTTCCGGTAAGTCGACCTTGTTGAATGTGTTAGGGTGTTTGGACATACCGACATCCGGGGAGTATTATTTGGATGGGATGTCGGTTCGAAATATGGGAAAGAATGAACGGGCTTCTTTTCGAAATTTAAAGATAGGCTTTATTTTTCAGTCCTATAATCTGTTACCCAAAACAACGGCATTGGAAAACGTGGAATTACCTTTATTGTATAATCCTTCTTATTCGAAACGAGCGAGAAGGGAGAGGGCTTTGGATGCGTTGAAGGCGGTTGGGTTGGAAAACAGGATTCACCATCGTTCCAATCAAATGTCAGGAGGTCAACAACAACGGGTGGCCATTGCTCGTGCCATGGTGAATGATCCCGTTATTTTGCTGGCTGATGAGGCGACCGGTAATTTGGATACCCGTACTTCATACGAGATTTTGGCCTTATTTCAACGTTTACATGCAGAGGGAAGGACAATTATTTTTGTTACTCACAACCCGGAGATCGCAGAATTTAGTAGCCGTAATATATTACTGCGGGACGGGCAGATTATCGAAGATAAGGTAAATCTACAGATCGGTTCGGCACAACAGGCATTGGAGGCGTTACCGAAAGAGAACGATTAGACAATTGAAAATCAATTAATTTTTGATTTATGAATTACGGAAATTTGATAATTATAGCCCTTCGGGCATTAAGTAATAATAAATTACGCGGATTCCTGACGATGTTGGGAATTATCATCGGAGTGAGTTCGGTGATCTCGATGCTGGCCATCGGTGAAGGCTCCAAGCGTAGTATTGAGAAACAGATAGAGGAGCTTGGGGCTAATATGATCGTGGTCAACCCGACCAACGCGATGGTGGGAGGTATCCGGCAAAATGGAGTGATCGTGCAGACTTTAGAGTTGAAAGATTATCAAGCCATCATGTCGGAAGTTCCCTACTTGGAAAGTTGCTCCCCTTACGTGACCAAATCGGGACAGGCTATTTATGGACCTAATAATACTCCTACTTCTATTTATGGGATTAACGAAGATTATATGGAAATTCGTCGTTTATCTGTTGCCAAAGGAGAAATGTTTAGTGATCAGGATATGAAAATGGCGGCCAAGGTGTGTGTGGTAGGGCAGACTATCGTGGATAATTTGTTCAAGAATGGGGAGGATCCTCTTGGGCAGGTTATTCGTTTTGATAAAGTGCCGTTCCGTATTGTCGGGGTATTGGCTCCTAAAGGGTACAACTCTATGGGACGAGATCAAGATGATATTATAGTGGCTCCTTTCACGACGATACAAAAAAGATTGTTAGCAATTCCTTACATGCACGGGATATATGTTTCCGTTGCGGATAAAAAGTACACGAATAAAGTGATCCGGGAGATAACCGGAGTATTGAGACAAACGCATGGTATATCCGGAACGCAGGAGGAGGACTTTACGGTTCGTTCTTTGGAAGAAATGAGTTCGGTGTTGACGATGGCAACGAAAGTTTTGACTATACTTTTGGCTTGTATCGGGGGGATTTCTCTATTGGTTGGGGGTATCGGGATCATGAATATCATGTATGTTTCCGTGACGGAACGTACGCGGGAGATCGGTTTGCGAATGTCCATCGGGGCCAAGGGGAGACATATATTGTTCCAATTTTTGATCGAATCAATCATCATCAGTGTTTCCGGTGGAATTATAGGTGTGGCCTTGGGAGTCGGGGCGGCATTAGCACTGCGTTCGCTTTTGGGATGGCCGGTATCTGTTTTATTGTATTCCGTCATCATTTCATTCTTGGTTTGTACGTTTACCGGGATATTCTTCGGTTGGTATCCAGCCCGCAAAGCTTCCCGGTTAAACCCGATAGATGCTATTCGTTACGAGTAATAATTTAAGATTTTGAAGATATGTTTTTTTTAGGAGCAGCAATAACAAGTATCACGTTAGCCCTTGTTTTTTACACGATAGGGACTTGGGCTGAGAAGGTACAGGGCAGGCTGAAATTGTGGCACATCGTGTTTTTTCTTTTGGGTTTGGTTGCCGATTCTTTGGGGACGGCGATTATGTCCGATATTGCAGGACAAAAAGGAGATGTAGATCCTTTACATGGGATAACCGGAATACTTGCGATTGTTTTGATGGCAATTCATGCGGTTTGGGCCATAGTAACTTACCGGAAAGGGAATGAGAAGGCGATGCGTAATTTTAGCAAATTCAGTGTGATTGTCTGGGCCTTTTGGCTCATTCCATACGGATTGGGTCTTGTTTTAGGTATGTCTCATTAGATTAGCTTTTCCATAAATCATCTTGATTGAACACAAGCAAGATGGACCTATCTGTTTCGGCAGGTAGGTTTTTTATTTGTTATTAGGGCTTTAGGGTACTAAAAAAGAGGGAAATTTCCCTCTTTTTTACTTGTATTTATGTAACGCTTCAATTATAGAGCGTTTGCATCAACAACTACGTCTTTGTTGTATTCTCCGTTAGCTAACTTTTGGGCAACATTCTTGAATGCTTTTACCGTGTATTCCACGTCTTCCAAGGTGTGCATAGCCGTCGGGATCAAGCGGAGTAATAATTGGCCTTTCGGGATAACCGGATAAACCACGATAGAACAGAACAAGTTATAGTTCTCTCTTAAATCCATGGCAACCTGTGTTCCTTCGGCCACACTACCGGACAAATAGACAGGAGTAACCGGAGAATTGGTTCTTCCGATATTCAATCCGTCAGCCTTCAATCCGGCTTGGAGAGCTCTTACGATCGTCCATAATTTTTCACGCAATTCCGGTTTGGTTCTCAATAGTTCCAAGCGTTTGATCGCACCTTCAACCATAGGCATCGGGAGTGATTTTGCGAAGGTCTGAGAACGCATGTTATATCTCAAATACATACAAATATCTTCATCACAAGCGATGAATGCACCGATACCTGCCATTGCTTTAGCAAAAGTTGCAAAGTAAAGGTCGATACCGTCCATTACACCGAAATGATCTCCTGTTCCGGCTCCGTGGGGTCCCATGGTTCCGAATCCGTGAGCGTCATCCACGAGTAAACGGAAATTGAAGTCTTTCTTTAAAGCTACAATCTCGTCCAATTTACCAAGGTCACCTGCCATACCGAATAAACCTTCCGTAATCACCAAGATGCCACCACCGGTGTTTTCCACCCATTTGGTTGCTCTTTCCAGTTGTTTACGCAAGCTTTCCATGTCATTATGCTGGTACACATATCTTTTTGCCGGAGACAAACGAAGACCGTCCATGATACAAGCATGGTCTTCAGCATCGTACACGATACAATCGTGACGGCTGGTCATGGCATCAATGATAGAAACCATTCCCTGGTAACCGAAGTTTAATAAGAAAGCGTCCGGTTTTCCCACAAATTCTGCCAATTGAGATTCCAAGTACTCGTGACGAGAAGTTTGCCCACTCATCATACGCGCCCCCATTGGGTAAGCCATACCGTATTTTGCAGCAGCCTCGGCGTCAGCTTTACGTACTTCCGGGTCGTTTGCAAGACCGATATAATTATTTAAACTCCAGTTTAAAACTTCCTTACCGCGGAATTTCATGCGGGGACCAATTTCGCCCTCTAATTTCGGGAAAGAGAAATAGCCATGAGCTTGTTTGGCATATTGACCAATGTTTCCCTTCTGTTGTCTTACTCTTTCAAAAATGTCCACTTCGATAAATATTTTGAAATTCTTAATCTTATTATTTACAATGTGGAAACAAAGGTAACTAAAAAAATGTATTCCAAATAAGTTCTTTTGAAAAGTTGCGGTCAGGAAGGAAGAAATACGTTTAAATACTTAGTCCCTATTTTTATTCATGCAATGTTTGGTACACTCTCGTTAGGTTTCTCTCTACTTAAGGCCTTGTTTTGGGCCAAACTCACCCCCTTTTTGAACAAGCATTTTACGAGGGGCGCTCGCTAGTGGCACGGAGAAAGCAGGGAGAAAACCTAGCCGAATGGTTAATCAACAGCATAGTACGAACGGATATGTTATAATGCTGTTATTTCTAAAATCCTGCTGTGCGTTTTATTCGTGGTAAACACTTCTATCCCTACTTTCATCAAGTAATCACCGGAATACGTTTTACCTTGTGCTTTCAATGAAGACCGACGTCTCGGCATGAGATTGATTTCTTCAATTTTATAGTTTTTGGTCGGATCAAGTCCTTGTAGTTTGACTGGAATAAGGCTTTCTCCGAATCGGGGATACAAGTCGTAGGCATACAGAATGGCTTGCTGTTGATCTTTCCCAACATACATTACTGCAGCATGGTTGGTCTTGTAAGGAGAAACCAAGCGATAAAGATCCCCTTGTAAAATAATAGGGGATAGGCGTTTAAAGTTTTTTACGGCTTCCTGACAAAAGGTTTGTTCATCCGGTGTTAGGTTTGAAATGCTAATGTCAAATCCCAATTTGCACATCATGGCAACGTCTGTACGGAATTTGATGGATTGTTTACCCCAACTGGTTACATGGGCACAAAGAACTTGTGATGGGAATATTTGCGAGAATCCCCATTGGATAAAGATTCGTTCCACGGGTTCCGTGTCATCACTTGGCCAGAATTCCGTGAAATATTTTAGAGCCTCGTAATCGCAACGCCCGCCACCGCCGGCACAAAGCATCATGGATAGGTCTGGATATTTTTCTTTTATTCGTTCCCAAACGGTATACACTCCTCGTGCATGGTCTATGTATAATTGGGATTGTTTGTTCTTTAGATACGGGGAGTAGATGTTGGTAATAGGACTATTGCAGTCCCATTTGAAAAAAGCAATTCCCGGGTGTCGGGTCATTAAATGATCGACGATATTATATACGTAATCTTGTACTTTGGGATTGCTCATATCTAGCACTAGTTGGTTACGATAATAGTAAGGTTTCCGGTTGGATTGGTGTATCGCCCATTCTGGGTGTTTCTTGAAGAGGTCGCTTTTGGGATTGATCATTTCTGGTTCAATCCAGATTCCGAATTTAATACCGCTCTTTTCGGCCCCGTCAATTAGGGGGGCAATGCCGTTAGGTAATTTACGGGTCATGGGTTCCCAATCTCCTAAGCCAGCACGGTCGTTATTCCGAGGATGATTGTTCCCGAACCAGCCGTCATCTAATAAAAACATATCAACTCCAAGATGTTGAGCTTCTTTTATCAGGTTAAGTAATATTTTTTCATCGAAGTTAAAACCGGTATTTTCCCAATTATTTAATAGCGTGAGACGTTCTCCCAGTCCGTTTTTCACTTGATAACGACGGGCCCAATCGTGTAATTGGCGACTGGCACGGCCGACTCCATTTTCACTAAGGGTAAAAATGAATTCGGGTGTTTTGAATATTTTGCCCGGCAGAAGTTCATAATGCGACGCATAAGGATTTATACTAGGGACTACACGTAGATTTCCGATATTGTCGACTTCAAAGGTAAACCGGAAATTTCCGGTCCATCCGATGGTTCCTACTAAAACTAATCCTTCATTTTCTGTAACTGGTTGTCCTATACCTAGTTGAAAGAAAGGCTGGGTATGCATGGCGGATCGGCTTCCCAATTTGGTGTCAAGAATTTTTTTTCCAAACTGTAATTCTTGAGAGGTCATGTTAACCTCATTAGCCCAATCTCCACTGAATTCTGTTAAAAAGTAGTGGAGATTTTGAAAATACAACATGGTTGATGCATACCGGAATAAGGTTATTGATTTTTTTTCTTGATGGCTTATTTCTGACCATGATTTTATGACATTTTCTTTGGCAAAAGCCATATAGTGTAGTTTTACTTCGATTGGGTAGACTTCATCTTGCAATACAATGATCGTTTCTGTCGTGTTACTATCTATTTGGTGAATCTCCTGTGATATGTATTTTAGCAAAGTAGTCATGTTCCCATCGCTATGAGTAATGCCTAACGCTGGTTCAAAATAATCTTCCATCCCGGACCCCGGGTATGCTTCCCATTTGCAGGCAGATATGGTCTCGTCATTTAAAAAGTGATTTATATCGGTTTCATTAATAAGTCGGGGGCCCAAGTATGACTGGTACAGACGCCCGTTTGTTCCTATTTGAAGAATTAAATCCGTGGAAGCAGTGGAAATCCGAATAATCCGCCTGTCTAGAGCTTGTAGTTGGAGCGTAATTAGACATAATAGGAATATAATTAATTGTTTTTTCATGCAAAATGATTTAAATGTTAATTGAATGACCATTACTAGGCTTTTGATGATCATTATTCAACAAATATATGACATAAATTACTTGAATGAAAATTTTAGAATGTTTTATAAATAAAAATTATTTTCTCTTCACTGGTTTGAGAGGGAATTCATGATTTGAATCCATATTCAGAATTTTCATTCATTATCTTTGTAATTTGATATTTATAATTTATCTTTGCGTGATGCAAAAAAGGCACTTTATGATGAAGAATTTTATAGGATTTCTGCTTGTGATAATTTTGATGAGTTCATGTAGTGAGTATCAGAAACTCTTGAAAAGTGGTGATTCTCAGGCCATGTATAAGAAAGCGGTGGAGTATTATAATAATGGAGATTACACGAAAGCTTCCAATTTGTTTGATGGGATTCGGATGGTTTTCCAGGGAACATCCAAGGCTCAGAGTGTGGCTTATTACCGGGCTTTCTGTAGTTATAACCAAAAAGATTACGAAGTTGCGGCAGAATTGTTCAAGCAGTTTGTTTCAATATATCCAGAAAGTTCCTACGTGGAAGAATGTTTATACATGATCGGGTATTGTAATTTCTTGGCTTCTCCGAAAGCGAGATTGGATCAGACCGTGACAGAGAAAGCAATGGAAAGTTTTCAACTTTATTTGAGCCGTTACCCGAACAGTTCTCGTAAAGAACAAATTCATGAATACATGGATGAGATGAGGGACAAGTTGTCTTACAAGGATTACTTGAGCGCAAGAAATTACTATTTGAGAGAAAAATATAAATCAGCCGTGGTGAGTCTTGAGAATTGTTTAAAGGATTACCCGGGATCTAAATATCGGGAAGAAATCATGTATATGTTGTTCAATTCCAAGTACGAGATGGCTGTAAATAGTGTTGAAGATAAACAATACGAACGTTATAATGCGGCTAAAGAGGAGTATTATTATTTCCTTGATGAATACCCGGAAAGTCGTTATGCCAAGGAAATGGCTCGAAAATATGAAATTATCAACGAGTTCTTGAAACCGTATGATGTTGATGAAGAAGAATAACCAGATAAAACAATAATATTCAAATTAACCATGGTAGATTTTAAGAAAGTTAAAGCGCCGAATAATACTATTACCCGGAATCCGGCATCATTGGCCAGTAAAGCGGATAACATCTACGAGGCAGTAGCCGTGATCGGTAAAAGGGCTAATCAGATTTCGGTTGAAATGAAAGAGGAGTTAAGTAGGAAACTTCAAGAGTTTGCCTCTTATGCGGATAATTTGGAAGAGATATTTGAAAATCGGGAACAGATCGAGATTTCCAAGTATTACGAGCGTTTGCCGAAACCCGTGTTGATTGCTACCCAGGAATTTGAGGACGGGGATATTTATTTCCGTGTTTCCTCGAAAGAGAAAGGTGATGCAAATAATGCAGACGAGGAATAGTCCCTGTCTTTAAGGAAAAGAATATACCTGAGAGTGCTATACTTTCAGGTTTTTTGTTTTAAATTTGCCAAGCAAGTTCTCTTTCCTTGATATTTGAGTTCGAGGAGCGTGAATTTATAACGTTATAAATAAGTGATGTTAAAAGGAAAACATATTATATTGGGAGTGACAGGCAGTATTGCCGCATACAAGGCCGCAACATTAACTCGTCTGCTTGTGAAAGAAGGGGCGAGCGTGAAAGTGGTTATGACCCCTTTGGCAAAGGAATTTATTACCCCCTTGACGATGGCAACTCTTTCCAAGAGTCCGATTATGGTTGATTTTTATAATCCGGAAAATGGAGATTGGAACTCACATGTCGATCTGGGATTGTGGGCTGATTTGTATTTGATTGCTCCGGCCTCAGCGAACACGATCGGAAAGATGGCGGGAGGTATTGCAGATAATCTATTGTTGACAACTTATTTGTCTGCCAAGTGTCCGGTGATGGTGGCTCCGGCAATGGATTTGGATATGTATAAACATCCGGCAACGCAACGAAATTTGAAGGTGTTGCAATCTTTTGGTAATATTATTATCGAACCGGAAAGTGGGGAGCTGGCTAGTGGCTTGATTGGGAAAGGACGGATGGAAGAACCGGAAAAGATTGTTTCCTTTATCACGGATTATTTTGCCCGACAAGCAGATTTTAAAGGTAAGAAGGTGGTAGTAACAGCGGGACCTACTTATGAAAAAATAGATCCCGTACGTTTCATCGGGAATTATTCATCCGGGAAAATGGGCTTGGCTATTGCGGAGGAACTTGCTGGACGGGGAGCAGAAGTAGTGCTTGTGTGTGGTCCTGTAAACTTGAAAACGTGTCATCCGGCGATTCGTCGGGTAGATGTGGAGTCTGCAGCTCAGATGTACGAAGTAACGTCAAAAGAGTTTGTCAACAGTGATGTTGCGGTTTTGAGTGCTGCTGTGGCTGATTTTACCCCGAAGGAAAAAGCCGATTACAAAATTAAACGGGGTAAGGATGATCTGTTGCTGGAATTACTGCCGACAAAAGATATTGCTGCTGAATTAGGAAGAATAAAAACTGCGTCGCAATTATTAATCGGGTTTGCCTTGGAAACGAATGATGAAGAGATAAATGCTCTTTCTAAGATGCAGCGAAAGAATTTGGATATGATCGTCTTGAATAGTTTGAATGATAAGGGAGCGGGCTTTAGCGTAGATACGAATAAGGTGACAATTCTGGATAAAGCGGGAGATAAGACTGTCTATGAGTTGAAAACAAAGGTGGAGGTTGCTAAAGATATAGTCGACCAGATCGCTTCCCGGTTGTAGTTTATATATGGAATTTTTGGGGTGAATTTTTTTTCTTGTAACTGGTTCGTTTGCAGGAATTCTTGTTTTCGTGCGAACTATTTTGGAAAATAAATTGGAAAATCGTTTTGTTCGGATGGAAATTATGCATAATTTTGTATTCCGATATGAAGATAGAACATCAAAATATTCGGCGAAGATTGTTTTTATGCCTGCAGTTTAGGCAGAGACATAATCGTTGTTTTAACAAGATACAGAAAACCAACATTGTCGTTAGTTGACATTGTTGGTTTTTTTTTATATGGGAGAGTATGAACGAACATAAACATTTTTAATATATAGAATTATGAATAAACGTAGCTTAGTATCCATTACCGACTACTCGAAAGAGGACATTTTGGAAGTATTGAAAATAGCTTCTGAATTTGAGAAAAACCCAAATCGTAATTTATTAGAGGGTAAGGTGGTTGCTTCCCTGTTTTTCGAGCCATCTACTCGTACGCGATTGAGTTTCGAAACAGCTATTAGTAGAATGGGAGGTCGTATTGTCGGATTTTCCGATGCTTCATCCTCTAGTACGACAAAAGGGGAATCATTGAAAGATACGACCAAGATGGTGGATAACTACTGCGACTTGATTGTGATGCGTCATCCTTTGGAGGGGGCAGCCCGTTTTGCCAGTGAGGTTGCTGATGTGCCGGTAATTAATGCGGGAGATGGTGCCAATCAACACCCGACTCAAACCATGTTGGATTTGTATTCTATCTATAAAACGCAGGGGACCCTTGAAAATCTGAATATTTTCATGGTCGGGGACTTGAAATACGGAAGAACAGTCCATTCTTTATTACAGGCGATGAGCCATTTTAACCCGACGTTCCACTTTATTTCCCCGAAAGAATTGGAGATGCCGAAAGCTTACAAGTTGTTCTTGGACGAATTGCATATTCCTTATTACGAGCATACCGAGTTGGATGATGTGATCAATGATGCGGACATCCTTTATATGACACGCGTACAACGGGAGCGTTTTGCAGATCCGTTGGAGTACGAGAAAGTGAAGAATGTATATATCTTGAAAAACTCCATGCTGGCAGGGACAAAGGATAACATGAAGATTCTTCACCCACTACCTCGCGTGAATGAGATCAGTGAAGATGTGGACGATAACAAGAAAGCATATTACTTCCAGCAGGCTTTGAACGGGGTATACACTCGTCAGGCAATTATTTTCAAAGCATTAGATTTAAAATGGTAATTAAAGAATAAAGAGATATGGCAGCAAAGAAAGAATTACAGGTTAGTGCCGTGGAGAACGGAACGGTAATAGATCATATTCCTGCAGAGAAATTATTTGACGTGATTAACGTGTTGGGAATCCAGAATTTGGAGAATACGGTAACTTTTGGTTACAATTTAATTAGTAGCAAGCTGGGTAAAAAAGGGATTATCAAGATTTGGGATAAATTCTTGAAAGATGATGAGATAAACAAGTTGGCTTTGGTTGCTCCGACGGCAAAAATCAATATTATAAAAGATTTCGAAGTTGCGGAGAAAAAAGCGGTTATGGTGCCAGAGCACGTGGAGGGAATTGCTAAATGCGTGAACCCGAAATGTATTACCAACAACCAGAATGTTCGTACAAAATTTGATGTTGTCGGGAGTTCTCCTATCGTGTTGAAGTGTCACTATTGTGAGAAATTAACTGATCAAGAACACATCGTAATCATTTAATGATACAAAGCTAATTATAAAAAGAATAGAGATACTTATGTATCTCTATTCTTTTGTTGCTAAACTTCTTGCTTTTTGTTTGTTCTTTAACGATTTACTGGTTATAAACTTGATGTAATCGTAAGAGGAATATTTTTCCACTTTTTTGGTGATCAAATTGAATCTTTCTCTTGTTTTTTGTTGCTTTACAGCTAAAGTTCCGAAGTCTTGAATCGTAACTTTTTCACCTGCTTCAAGAGATTCCAGTATACAACTGATAAATGTGTTAATGATTAATGCAGAAGTTGCTTGGGTGTGTCCACTTCTTTCTGCTACTTTTTTAGTGAGTTCTCTTTTGTTCATAATCAATTTGTTATATAATCCTACATCCTGAATGTGAATTCGATTTTCATATGATTTAACGCCTTGTTTAAAACTATTTGTCAGACTAAACGTTCATTTTACTAGACAAATATACCAAATTTTAGGAGAAACATGATGAATTCTTGCAAAAATATTACTAACAAGACCCTTACACGAAAGAAAAGGTATATAAAAAAATCTAATCTTTCATGTAAAAAGCAGTGTCAACTTTAATGAACGTTTTACTTGACACCTGTGTGATTTGTTTGTTTATATTTGTAGGTCTAGTATTTTTTATAAAATGACTATTAATGTCTTTGTTTTAATTTATTTTGTAAAACGGAAGGGTTATGACAATAGCATATTTAAGGGTAAGCACAGGGAAACAACATCTTGAGAATCAAAAAGAAGAAATTGAAAAATTTGCTGCACGGAAAAACTTGACCGTAAATCGTTGGGTGACGGAAGTGGTAAGTGGCAAAAAGAAGGAGCATGACCGGAAATTAGGGCGATTGTTGAAAAGTTTGAAAAGGGGAGATGTATTAATCGTTACGGAATTATCCCGATTAAGTCGAACATTGCTAGACATAATGTCAATTCTTCATCGTTGTCTTGAAATGAATATAACGGTATATAGCACGAAAGATGGTTATGCTTTTGACAATAGCATTAATAGTAAAGTTTTAGCTTTTGCTTTTGCCTTGGTGGCAGAAATTGAGCATAATCTCATTTCGATGAGGACTAAAGAGGCTTTGGCTCACCGGAAGTCGGAAGGAGTACGTTTGGGACGTCCGCCGGGAAAAGGAAAGCAAAACGTGTTGCTGGATAACCGGGAAGAGATTAGCCATTTGCTTGAAGAGGGGATGTCCGTGTCGGCAGTTTGCCGAATTTATCATGTTTCTCGAGAAACTTTTTATGCCGTAAACCGGAAGTATCAGCTTTTCTAAAAAGAAAAAGCTGAACGTACATGACGTTCAGCTTGTATGGAGAATTAAAAGTTCTATTCTTCCAAGAAATTAGGATACATATAGTTCGTTGCCGGAACAAACGTTTCTTTAATGGCTTGTGGAGAAACCCAGCGTAGTAGATTAAAGATCGTTCCTGCTTTATCATTAGTACCGGATGCACGACCACCACCGAAAGGTTGTTGATCAACAACAGCTCCTGTTGGTTTATCGTTGATGTAGAAATTACCGGCCGTGTGAGTTAAACGCTCTGTCATTTCCTCGATGTTGGCACGATTTTTAGAGAAAATAGCTCCGGTAAGAGCGTATGCCGATGATTTGTCCAGAATATCTAATGTTTCATCTACTTTTTCCGGATCATAAACGTAAACGGTTAAGATCGGACCGAATAATTCTTCCCGCATGGTAATGTAATCCGGTTTGAAAGCTTGGATAATGGTCGGTTGGATAAAATATCCAGCACTCATATCGTAATGCCCGCCGATAATCACTTCTGCATCTTCCGATTTGTTTGCAGCATCAATTGCGTTAGACAATTTAACGAAAGATGCCTCGTCAATAACGGCGTTTACAAAGTTCGTGAAATCTTCAACTCCACCGACTTTTATGCTAGCCATGTCCTTTTGCACGTAGTTTTCTACTTCGGGCCAGATATTGGCAGGAATGTAAGCGCGTGAGGCGGCAGAACATTTTTGTCCTTGATACTCGAACGCCCCGCGTACGATAGCTGTTGCCACTTCTTTAGGACATGCTGTCGGGTCGGCGAAAATATAGTCCTTGCCTCCGGTTTCCCCAACAATTCTCGGATAACTTCTGTATTTATCAATATTTTTCACGATAGTAGCCCAAATATCATTGAATACTTGAGTTGATCCCGTGAAATGTATACCTGCAAAATCTTTATGAGAGAAAATAACATCGGCAGCCGTCGGGCCTGAACAGTAAACCAAGTTGATAACACCGTCAGGTAATCCGGCTTCTTTTAGAATTTCCATAATCAGATGTGCCGAGTAAACGGCAGTCTTGGATGGTTTCCAAACGCAAACATTACCCATTAATGCCGGGGCTCCCGGTAAGTTACCTGCGATAGAGGTAAAGTTGAATGGAGTAAGGGCGAAAACAAATCCTTCCAAAGGACGCCATACAGTACGATTCCAGATCCCCGGAGCGGAATTCGGTTGCATATGGTATATTTCGTACATATTTTTTACGTTGAAACGGAAGAAGTCAGCTAATTCTGCCACACAATCGATTTCTGCCTGGAAAGCATTTTTGGATTGTCCTAACATGGTCACGGCATTCATCCGTTGACGATAAGGTCCGGCTAAAAGATCAGCCGCTTTTAAGAAAATGGCAGCCCGACTTTCCCAGCTCATTTTTTCCCAAGCCGGTTTAGCTTTTAATGCAGCATCAATTGCCATTTGCACGTGGCTGGCATCCCCTTGGTGATAATGTCCGAGCAGATGATGATGATCATGTGGTGGACGAATATCTACCAGTTTCCCCGTGCGAACTTCTTTCCCGTCAATGATCATTGGAACATCGGCAACGATAGAACGCAATTGATTGATTTGTGACTTCAATTCTTTTCTTTCCGGAGAACCCGGTGCATAGCTTTTGATGGGTTCATTGGTAATGTTTGGTAGTTTAAATACTCCTTTGGGCATATTTTATTCTTTTATGTAGTTAGTATTCTTTCTAAATTTCCCAAATATAAAAAATATTTGATGGATAAAACAAGATATTTGTCATTTTTTATATGATTTCGTCGGGTTGCAGATTATTTTTGTGTATAAATTTTGAATTTGCAACTTGTAACTTGTAACTTGTAACACACGGGTAAACTCGTTTGCCCGTGTCTATAAGTTTCGTATATTTGCACTCGTTAAAATATAGAAGGTTTTATTTTGCATGATGATATATGATTTCAATTAATAATGTAAGTGTTTTATTTGGAGATTACGCGTTGCTTGACTCTATCTCTTTTCTGGTGAACAAAAGAGATCGGATTGGTCTGACTGGGCGTAACGGGGCCGGAAAGTCTACATTATTGAAGATATTGGCCGGGGTACAAGAGCCTTCCGAGGGAAGTGTATCTGTTCCTTCCGGATTGAAAATCGGGTATTTGCCACAGACGAAAGTGTATGCAGAAGGTAAGACCGTACGGAAAGAGGCGGAAACAGCGTTTAATGATGTGCTGGATTTACAGGCAGAATTGGAGCGTTTGCATCGGGAATTGGGCGAGCGTACAGACTACGAGTCGGATAGTTACATGGCGCTGATTGATAAATTGAACGTGAAGACCGAGATGTTGCATATGCGAGGGGCGGATAATATGGATGGTGAAGTTGAGGTCGTGTTAAAAGGATTGGGATTTCGGCAAGAAGATTTGGAACGGCGGTGCGAGGAATTTAGTGGGGGATGGCGTATGCGGATCGAGTTGGCTAAAATATTATTGGCACGTCCCGATGTTTTTTTATTGGACGAGCCGACAAATCATTTGGATATAGAGTCTATATCTTGGTTGGAGTCATTCTTGCAAGGTTATCCCGGGGCTGTGGTTCTTGTTTCACATGACCGTGCATTTTTGGATAATATTACGACCCGGACGGTAGAGATCTCACTGGGAAAGATATATGATTATAAGGTATCGTATACACGTTTTACTGAATTACGTAAGGAACGTATCGAACAACAGCAACGTGCTTACGAGAACCAGCAAAAGCAGATTAAGGATACGGAGGATTTTATCGAGCGTTTCCGTTATAAGGCGACGAAAGCGGTACAGGTACAATCCCGGATCAAACAACTGGAAAAAATAGAACGAATCGAGATTGAACAGGAAGATTCTGCACGAATCAATGTGCGATTTCAACCGGCAGTACGTTCGGGGGATATTGTCGTGAGTGGGCGGGATTTGAGTAAAGCGTATGGTGATCATGTGGTACTGCATGAAGTGAATCTTGATGTGCTGAGAGGAGAGAAAGTTGCTTTTGTCGGAAGGAATGGAGAAGGTAAAACAACTTTGGTGAAGATGATTATGGATCAGATTCCCTATGAGGGAAACCTGAAGATCGGGCATAACGTGAATATCGGGTATTTTGCGCAGAATCAAGCTGATTTGCTTGACCCTTCGTTGAGTGTTCTGGATACGGTAGATCAAGTGGCAGTAGGTGAAATCCGGAAGAAAATCCGGGATATATTAGGGGCTTTTCTGTTTTCCGGTGAGGATGTCGACAAGAAGGTGAAGGTACTTTCCGGGGGAGAGCGTACCCGCTTGGCAATGGTACGTTTGTTATTAGAACCTTATAACGTGTTAATCTTGGATGAGCCGACGAATCATCTGGATATGCGTACGAAAGATATATTGAAAGATGCGTTGAAGAAGTTCGAAGGTACCGTGATTGTCGTTTCCCATGACAGGGATTTTTTGCTTGGGTTGGCAGATAAGGTGTATGAATTCGCCAACAAGGGGATAAAGGAATACCTAGGGGGTGTTGCGCATTTCCTAGAGGCTAAGAAACTGGAATGTTTCCGGGAATATGAACAGATGCACCCTCGAAAATTGCAACAGGAAGATGTCGCGGAAGAGGAGATTGTTTCTGAAAATAAAATTGCTTTTGAGGAACGGAAACAATGGAATAAAGAGATCAAAAAGTCAGAAGTGAAGATCGAGAAGTTAGAAGTGGAAATTGCTGATTTGGAACAAAAGATAGGGGAGGCAGAGGGAAAAATGGCAGAAGGCGTGATTAATGATGAGTTATTAAAAACTTATGACGAGATGAAAAAACGCTTGGAAGTCTGTATGGAAGAATGGGAAGAGGAGAACGGGCATTTGGAAGAATTGAAAGCTAGAAATTAATAATAACGAATAAGATGGCAAAGTTTAAGCAAGAGTGTATTTTCGGAATTCGGGCCGTGATGGAGGCTATACAGGATGAGAAGGAAATTGACAAGGTGATGTTCCGTCAGGGAATAAAGGGGGAGTTGTTCCAACAATTATTTTCGCTGGTGCGTGAACGTCAGATTCAGTTCCAGTACGTACCCGAAGAGGTGTTTAAACCGTTTGCCGGGAAAAATCATCAAGGAGTTTTGGCAGAGGTTTCTCCAATTCCTTACCAAGATATAAACACGGTCGTGGATGCTGTGGTGGCGGAAGGGGAAATGCCATTAATACTTATCTTGGATCGGATTACTGATGTCCGAAATCTGGGTGGAATTGCCCGTACGGCAGAGTGTGCCGGGGTGAGTGCCATTTTAATTCCGAATAAGAATTCTGCAAAAATATCTTCTGATGCGATTAAAACATCTGCCGGGGCTTTATACCATTTGCCTGTTTGTCGGGAGAAGAATCTCAAAAAGACGATAAAAGAATTGAAACGAAGAGGGTTAACTTTATTTGCAGCCACGGAGAAAGCGGATAAATTTTATACCGAAGTGGATATGAAAGAGGGATGTATGATTATTATGGGAGCGGAGGATACTGGTATTGATGAAGAGTTGTTAGTATTGGCTGATCAACAAATTAAAATTCCCCAGTATGGGAAAATAGAATCTCTGAATGTTTCTGCTGCTGCCGCAATCCTTGTGTATGAGGCGGTGAGACAACGAAAATAGAAATCTTACTTGGTATCAACGAAATAAAGCAGACAAGTGTCTGCTTTATTTCGTTGATTTATTTGATTAAAGTCTTCGATCATACCAAGAATCTCGTTTGGTCAACTTCAAATCCCTCAATAAAGAGGATCGGACGTGAATTTCAAAGTTGTAAGACTGGTGCTGTCCAAACGGCATACAGTTGAATGTCATTTCCCAACAATGCAAGTCTCTCGTGACACTAAAGCTGGTTGAAGTTACTTCTTTGTTTTTAATGTCATATCCCGATTGGAACGTGAGTTTCCATTTAGGGGTTAACGAGAGGTCACCCGAAAAGTTGATGATCTGAGAGATTGTCGGACTTTTGTAAGGGCTAGGTTTGGAATAAGTAAGGTTGTAACTAATGCTGATATTCCAAGGTACGTCAAAGTCGACGTAGTCATCATAGAATCCGCCTACTAGGTCATTCTTTTTTTCTTTATTTTGTCCGTTATCTGCGGAAAAACTAAAATTAGTAGAGATCGTTGCATTGGTTAAACGTCCTAGTTTTCCGTGATATTTATTATATCTTACATTATTTGTATCTATCGCGTAAGGGTCAATGGTACCACTGAAATTCAAATCTACTTTGTTATTCAATATTTTGGTACGTGCGCTTATGGAGATATTTGAAAAGTTCATACTGTCGGCAAAAGGATTATAAGATGTTGAAAGTCTGAAACTTTCCAAAAGTTTTACTTTTTTGAATTCTTCGTCTCCGGTTGTATCCTTGTCATTTCGGACTTTCATTTCGACATTGTTATCCAAACTGAAACTAATACTCCCGGATTGTTTGCCGCCGGTAGTGTTCGGACGATAGGTTAAACCTTCGTGAATGTCATATTCAACCTCTTTCTCTCCATCGAAGTAGCTCTTTTTGTAGTTACCTAAGGGTTTGATGGCGGGGGTATAGGATGCCGATATGGAAGGACGTATCATGTGCCGGATGGCAACGACTTTACATCCCGGTTTGAACATGAACATACCATATATGGTTGGGGTATACCCGATTGATCCACTGGCTGAGTAATCATGCGAGTAATTCAACCCGGGGACATCCCGTGTGATAAATTGCCCACCGTTAGCACTCGTGTCCGGGATCCATATTTTTTCAATGGTTTTGAGGTTCAAGTAGCCGTTATAATTTAAAGAAGGAGTGAAGGTCACGTCCTTGGCAATCTTAAATTGTAAACTGATCGGAATATTGTGTTTAAATCCATTACTCCAGTCTCTTTCAAAAGAAGATTTGAACAACTTGTCTTCTTTGGTTTGGATACTATTTCTTAATTCGGCAGAATAAGATACACCAATATTATCATACCATTTCATTTCACCGCTTTTCCCTTTTTTACGGAAAGGATAGATTTGTGTCATTCGGAGACTCAAATTCGGTAATGTTATAGCAATAGAGGTGTCCCGGCTATTCTGGCTATGATTGAACGAACCACTCAAACTGAACGGGCTTTCCGGCCATTTTTTACTCCACGAAATACTGGATTGCTTTCTTTGGTTGGCAATCCCGTCCACCGTGTTGGCATTATAGTAGTTGTTATTGGCGGATGACATATCCACGGAAGCAGAGAATGAACTGTACGGGTTTGCTTTTCCATCTTGCGTGTGGGTCCAGCGTACAGACCAGTCTGATGATTCCTGATAATCAGGTAACCCCTTTTCACTGACATAGTTTTTACTGATCGTGAAGTTCAGATTACCGTTAAATTTGTATCTTTTACGGTATTGGGTTGCGTATTGTAACCCCCAAGAACCGTTGGTGTAAATATCCCCGGTGATATTCATATCAATATAGTCATTGATATAAATATAGTACCCACCACCCCTCAAGTTAAATCCTCTCATTCGTTCCTCTCCGTAAGTGGGCATGATAATTCCCGACGTGGCTTTTTTTGTGATCGGGAAAAAGCCGAAAGGAATAAAGATCGGTAAAGGAATTCCTTCCAGTTCCAAATTGGTGAAACCGACGAATATCTTTTTGTCTTTGATCATCTTCGCCTTGCTCATGTTTAGCCCAAAGTGAGGATGGTCGTGTTCGTCGCAGGTTGTGTACATACCGTGTTTCACGCAATAGACGGAGTCACTCATCTTTTTGGTTGTTTTTCCTTGAATATAACCTTCTCCTTCCTGGGTGATAATCTCGGTTACGTAACCCTTTTTCGTGTCAAAATTATAATGTAATTCAGTACTTTCAAATTCCTGACCACCGTCTTTAAATTTAGGTGTCCCTTTTAATTTCCCGACAGAATCGGGTACTCCGGTTGCCATGGCAAGTTTTTTATCCATGTCGAGTTCGATGTAATCGGCTCTTAACTCTGTCGTAAGGTATTTCACGAAACCATTTCCGTATAGATATACTTTTTTCTCTTGTATTGAAAATCTGACCGAATCGTCCGCGTCGTATTTAACAAGGTCATCAAATAGAGGTTTGGATTGAGCGGAGTCATTGCGAATAGTATCAATCGGGATTCCTGCAGAATCATAAACGATACGAATGCTATCACCGGGTTGTCCCGTTGTGTCAATGGCTGTGATAAAGAGATTTTGTCCGAAAATAATCTCGGACGCCAAGCCATTCGATGAGAGTATTATGGGCAGGGCGATCATTGTTAAAATGATACATTTCTTAATAAAAAGCCCTGTATATAATCTAACTTGCAATTTTATAATTATTTTTGTGACTAATTATTGCATCACGCATATTGCATTTTTGCTTTGCAAATGTAAGAAATAATGGTTGTTAATGCTCATGATTCTTTTTAAAAAGTTTTAAATACATGATAAATCAGTGCAGGTTCATATGTTTCTTGTTGGTAATCTTTTTATTAGAAGGTTCAAATTCTTTGATGGCACAAGAGGCTTTGGGTAAAATTAATTGTATTTGTATTGATGCCGGACATGGAGGAAAAGATCCGGGAGCTATCAGTGGAAAGCTGAGAGAAAAAGATATAACGTTGGCCATCGCTCTGAAATTGGGGAAAATGGTGAAGAGTGCCTATCCTGATTTGAAAGTCGTGTACACGAGAACAAAAGATGTTGCCGTGGATTTGAGAGAACGGGGACGGATTGCGAATAAGGCCAAAGCGCAATTGTTTATATCCATTCATGTGAATAAGTTTTCTAAATCAAGCGTGAGAGGCGTGGAAACATACGTGCTGGGGTTGCATAAGTCGGAGGCCAGTTTTCAGGTTGCCATGAAAGAGAACGAGGCTATTCATTACGAAGAGGATTATTCTGTGAAATATGATGGTTTTGATCCGAAAAAGGCAGAGTCATATATCATGTTTAATTTTTTGAAAAATAGTCATTTGAAGAATAGTATGGAATTTGCCGCACCTATACAAAAGGAGTTAATCGCGAGAACTCGTATGCCGGATCGGGAAGTAAGGCAAGCGGGATTTATCGTGTTGATGGACGTGGGGATGCCGGCTGTTCTGATTGAGACCGGTTTTATTTCGAATCCGAGTGATCAAAAGATTTTAACGTCTGAATCGGGACAAACGAATATTGCCCGGGCTATATTTACGGCTTTTCAGGCCTATAAGAATAACGTGGAACGTAACAGTGTCGTGTTGACCGGTGGACAGGATGAACAAAAAGTGATATCAAAACAGACTCCGCAGGTGCAAAAGCAAAACCAGAAAACTTCCACGGTAGAAAAGAAAGAAGTAGAGAAGAATATTACGACTTCTGGTAAGAATGATTTGTTTTATGCTATACAAGTTGCCTCTTCCAAGACACAAATAAAAGATCTTCGGTATCTGAAACTGAAAGATAAGGTGGAGGTGCTGAAGGGAACAGACCGTTACCGGTATTACGTGAAGAAAACTTCGAGTTACGAGAAAGCGTTAGAGTTTCAACAAGAAGTTCGGAAAACTGTAAAGGATTGCTTTGTTATTGCTGTCTATAAGGGAAAACAAATTACCGTGGCAGAGGCAAGAAAGTTAGAACGGAAAAAATAAATGAAGAAATAAAATAATACTCATGAAAATAAGAAGAGAAGCGAAATTAGCCCTGACTGCGTTGGCTGCGGTTTTTATCTTGATTTGGGGAATAAATTTCTTGAAAGGTTCGTCCTTGTTTGAATCCAAAAGTACATTTTACGGCGTGTATGATAGTGTAGAAGGGTTGAAAGTGTCTAGTGGCGTTATTTACCGGGGCTATCAGGTAGGACAGGTAATTTCGATTCAATTTACGGGAGAACGGTTCGATCGGGTACTCGTGAAGTTCTCGGTGGATAAAGGGTTGGAGCTGCCATCAAACACGTTGGCCATGATTCAGAGTGCTGATTTAATGGGTTCAAAAGTTGTTGCTCTAGTGCCGGGAGATTCTCACGTGACTGCGGTAAGTGGAGACACCCTGCGGTCCCAAGTGGAGCGTGGACTTATGGAACAGGTGAGCCAGCAAATGTTGCCATTGAAACAGAAGGCCGAGCGTTTGCTGGGATCGTTGGATTCCGTGATGTTAATTGTTCAAGGGTTGTTTAATGAGGAAACAAAAAAGAATCTAAGTAATAGTTTCGGAAGTATTGATCGAACATTACGTAATTTGGAGGGAGCCTCGGGAAATTTGGATACCTTAATACAAGGGGAGTCTGCGAGAATCAGTTCTATCTTGCAGGATGTAAATAGCATCACGGGTAATTTGAGAAATAATAACGAAGAGATTTCTACTATTTTGGGTAATGTATCCGCGATAAGCGATTCTTTACGGCAGGCAAGTTTACACCAGACATTAATGAGCTTGGATTATATTTTGGCTACAACCGATTCGATAATGAATAAAATAAATAGAGGAGAGGGAACGATAGGGGCTCTTTTAAATGATAATGATCTCTATTATAATTTGAATCAAGTGAGTGAAAATTTGAATCGTTTATTAGTTGAGTTCAGGTATAATCCGAAACGCTTTATAAATCTTTCTCTGATTGATTTTTCTTCAGGAAAAAATGCTCTTGAAGAATATGGCGTGGTGATTTTCGAGTCTTCAGAACGATTGGATGTTAATTCTGAATTGTATGTGCAAAATCATGGATTGAAGGAGATTAAGTATAAGGATAAATATCTTTACATCATTGATAGCTACAAGAAATTGAAACCTGCCCAGAGGAAATTAGATGATGTTATAAAGCGTTATAATGATGCTTATATTGTTAAAATTGACTTTATTTGAAAATTAGAATTATTCTAAATAATGACTTTTGAAGTCTGAATTTTGTTAACATAAAAGACAAGGCTTAAGAATCAAAAAAATATAGCGTAGTTCATTTTTTCCCCTTAGGTGCTAAAGCTTTATCCCTAGGGTAGGTTAATTAGAAAGTTACGTTTATGTTAAGAATTTGTTGCAAAAAAGGAACGCTTGGAAATAGATTGATTTGGGATTAAGGTGTTGATTTTCATGATTGTATGTCTAAAGAATTGATATCTAAAACGTAAGCAAGAATCGATAAAAAACAAGTGAAAGTATCATTTTTTTTCCAAGATTTTTTTTTCGAATTTAGCATTCCATTTCCTAGAAATGAGATAGGGATATAAATAATAGATAAATGAAAAGGGATTGTAAAAGTGTTTGGTCGGAATGTCTAGACTTAATCAAGGAGCAGGTGTTGCCAAGAACGTTTAAAACTTGGTTTGCACCGATTCGTGCATTGAGTTTCAAAGATGATGTGTTGACAATTCAGGTGCCGAGTCAATATGTTTATGAATGTTTGGAAGAGCATTTTGTGGATATATTGAGAAAGGCTGTTCGTACCGCTATTGGTCCGAATGCAAAACTTGAATATTCGGTTGTAGTAGAAGAGAGCCATCCTCGTGACCCTCTCTCCGTAACGATGCCTTCCAATAACATGAAAAAGGTGGAACCAAACACGGTATACGTGAATGGTAAACCGGATAGTGTTGCCCCTAAAAATCCTTTTGAGCGTAATAATAATCGTTTGCAGATAGACCCTCAATTGAATCCTTCTTACACGTTGGACAGTTATATCGAGGGAAGTTGTAATCGTTTGGCAAAGTCTGCTGCCGTGGCTATTGCACAAAATCCGGGAGGTACGGCTTTTAATCCCTTGTTAATATATGGTGGATCCGGATTGGGGAAAACTCATTTGGCTCAAGCTATCGGTATGGAGGTAAAACAAAATTATCCCAACAAGGTCGTGTTGTACGTGACCACGAATGTTTTCCAGACTCAATTTACGGAAGCCGTACGCAAAAATGAGATAAATGATTTCTTACATTTCTATCAGTTAATTGACGTGTTGATTCTGGATGATATTCATGAGTTGGCCGGAAAGACTGCCACGCAGAATACATTCTTCCATATATTTAATCACTTGCATCAATCGGGAAAACAATTGATCTTGACATCTGATCGTTCACCGGCTGAATTGAGTGGTTTGGAAGAACGTTTACTTTCCCGTTTCCGTTGGGGATTGTCTGCCGAGATAAAAGCTCCTGATTTTGAGACTCGTATGGAAATTGCTCGTTTTAAGGCGCATAAAGATGGTATTGACTTCTCGGATGAGGTATTGGAATATATCTGTAAATATGTAAGTAATAACGTGCGGGAATTGGAAGGAGCAATGATTTCTTTGCTGGCCCAGGCTACATTTAACCATAAAGATCTGACGGTTGATGTGGTAAAGGATATTTTGGGTAAAATGGTGAAGAATCAGAAAGTCGAGTTGACCGTGGAACATATTCAGCAGGTTGTTTGTAATCATTTTAACATGGCTCCCGAAATGTTACAAGAGAAGACGAGAAAACGGGAAGTTGTTCAGGCTCGTCAGCTGGCCATGTATTTCAGCAAGACTTACACGAATGCATCGTTGGCATACATTGGTAAACAAATTGGTAAGAAGGATCACACAACCGTGTTGTATGCTTGTAAGGCTGTTACCGATTTGATGGAGACCGATCGTGCTTTTAAGGCTCAAGTGGAGGAACTCCAAAAGAAACTTTATTGCCGTAACTAATTATCACGTTCCTTTATGGAGGAGGATAAATATAGAACCGTAAATGCGATTGCCGAAGGCCTGTACAAGGAAAAAGGTAGTCGCTTTATTTCTTTTATTTATCCCGTAAAATCCGAAGAAGAGATTAAAGATATTGTTACCGGGCTTAAGACGAAGTATTATGATGCCCGACACCATTGTTATGCTTATTGCCTAGGGGCAAACCGGGAGCGTTTCCGGGCGAATGATGACGGGGAGCCTTCTTCTACGGCGGGTAAACCCATCCTCGGACAGATTATTTCCAATGACTTGTCCAACGTGCTTATCGTGGTGATCCGGTATTTCGGGGGAATTAAGTTAGGGGTATCCGGTTTGATTCAAGCCTATAAAGAAGCTGCCGCCGATGCGATCAATCATGCAGAGATCGTGGAGCGTACGGTAGATGAAGTTATTCACGTGCGTTTTACTTATGTCGTGATGAATGACGTGATGAAAGTATTGAAAGAAGAAGAACCGGACATTTTATCCCGAAATTTTGAGATGGAATGTGAGATGACTTTGTCTATCAGACAGAAAGATATGCCTCGTCTTAGAGAACGTTTGTTGAAGATCGAGTCTTTGAGTATCGAAGAATAGCGAATTTCATTTGCCCCTCCCTTTGGGAGTATACATTGGTGTATAAAAAAGGATCCGCTATAATTCGTTTATTATAGCGGATTGTCATTCAGATTGTGATCCAGCTGGGACTCGAACCCAGGACCCCAACATTAAAAGTGTTGTGCTCTACCGGCTGAGCTACTGAATCCTTCAATTGTGTTTCTCAATTGCGGTTGCAAAGATAGGTATTCTATTCGAATTTCCAAAGGACAAAAGGATTTTTTACAAAAAAAGACAAGATAAAAAGAATACTTTAGCCCCCATGGATGCTCTTTTTATCGTGATATACCCGGAATGCCCCGTTAAGACTTTTGATATATTTCTTTTGAATTCGGAGCATCTATCATTTGGCCGCTTATGGTTATCTTGCGGGCTACACTTTGTCCGCCGATGGGTTGGGACAAGAACACGTTATTTTCACTGTAGGTACATAGCAAGTACACTGGAGATTGTTCTTGCTATGTTCTTGCTATGTTCCTGCTTGGTATTTGTCATAGCCCATCGCTAGCCTAACCCCGGTGTATTATGGACGAATGTTCGCCTTCGGCGAGTTACAGGCTACAAGTTACAGATTCATTTTTTAGCTTCTCCCGACAGGGATGGTCGTTATTTTGAAATGAAATTTTGTGGTTTATCCTTTATTGTAATAGGGGTAATTGATGTAACATATTTTTGATCCTGATTGCCGTGCGAGGCATAGGTTCCGCAATTGTCAAGCCTACTAATTCTTTTTCTGCAGCAATGTCCTTTATTACCCGAATGACTTCTTCCATTTTCATCCCATCGGGGTCTGTACCAACAGCAGCGATGATTTCGGCAGGATCAAGTACATCCATATCAAAATGGATAACGACTTTCGACGCTCCGCATGATTTCAACCAAGTTTTGATCGCATCACTGTTTTGTGCAACATCTTTGGGCGTGAGATGTTTTATTCCGTATTGCTTTTGTCGTTCTTTGATTTCTTCACGTTCCCAGTTGCGTAACCCCACAAATAATATGTTTGATGGGGTAAATCGGGTGGGTAATTCCGCTAGGATTTTGGCATCTCCATGCCCCATGCAGGCGGTTACGGCCATGGCGTGAAATCCGGGATAGATGTCTCCGGGGAGCGTGATGTCCGGATGTGCATCAATCCAAACTAGGGCAACATCATTCTTGTATTTTTGCGCCAGATAGGTAAAGGGAACGACACTGGCCGAGCATTCTCCGCCAAGTGTTACGATTTTATCGGGATTACTGACTTGTAGTATGCTTAATGCAGCTCTTGTTTGACGGACTATAATATCCCGGTCGAGGACTCCGTCTGTTACCTTCCGATCTGTGATTTCAGTCGAAACGGGAACCGTTAATGTTTCTTGACCATTGCTCGGGGCAAGGAAATTTAAGAGTTGTGCCCCCAAGACATATCCCCTTGAGGCATCATCGGGATTTTCGACCTCTGTAATCAATTTCACGATATTGGCACCTTGCCATTGGGGATAGATCAAACGAATTGTTTTTGTTTCCTTTTTCATATTCTGGAGATTTATTCTATTTTTCCCTTTCATTGTTTTCATACAAAGTTACATAGTCTTCTTCCCTTAAACAAGTATTGGTAAATGATTCAGTATAGATTATTTAAGTGATTCCCCAAAAGCTGAATTGTCGGTTAAATAGGTGTGATGGAAGCGTGTTTTGTAATAATATTTGCTATATTGTTGTATTTTGGATGAAAAATGTTGTGTTTTATCTTTTAATCTCTAACTTTGTTAGGCATAAATGTTGAATTGACGTTAGTCAGTATTTATCATGTGAGGAAAAATCATATTATAATTAGATATGGACAAGAGAAAAATAGTTAAAATTGTGGCCAAAAAAAATGGCATGTCACAAAAAGATGTGACGATGGTATTTGATGAAATTTTCAATACGATGTTAGAAGGGCTAAAAGAAGAGGGGCATGTGGGGTTAGCGGGTTTTGGATCTTTCAACGTGAAAAAATG
Organism: Butyricimonas sp.; assembly: GCF_019423355.1. Taxonomy (NCBI): domain Bacteria; kingdom Pseudomonadati; phylum Bacteroidota; class Bacteroidia; order Bacteroidales; family Odoribacteraceae; genus Butyricimonas; species Butyricimonas sp. Next base: position 66,228 of record NZ_JAHZBP010000008.1, on the reverse strand, counting down.
TGCTGTTCGTCATCGATATGTTCTTTCAACCCAAAAAGTTGTTTTATACCCGGAAACTCAAAAAGTTATTTTTAGGGTGGCTAAGCAATTTAAATTTAAGGGAGATGGAGTAGTGGGAGAAGAGTAATTCGAACTTATCACTTGATGAAATTTTGTATGAATGAAAAACGCCCGGGAATTACTCCCGGACGTTTCCTTTTATATAAATTGCAACCTAATTTTATTTTGATTTCGGTTGGAAGATCATATCAACAACATCGGCTCCCTTGAATAATTTCTGGGTGAATTTCTTCACGTCTTTTGTTGTGATCTTGTCAATAATGTTATCGAAGTTTTTCGGGTCTGTTACATCAATTCCACGAAGATAATAAGTTTGAATTGCATTCATCCAATATGCATTATGAGGTTTGCTTTGTTCATTATTTTTCTTCAGGATAGTAGTTACCTTGTCGATCTCTTCTTGGGTCGGGCCTTCCTTCATTAATTTGTCGATTTCAGCATAGATTAATGATTTCAAGTGTTCTGCTTTATCTGGATCGCAATCAAAGCTCATGCTCATGCTGTAGCTTTCGTACGGTTCTTTAGAAGAACTCGGTTGAACGGCTACACCATAGGTACCACCTTCTTTTTCACGGATATTGGTCATGTATCTTTGATCCAGTACGCCTCTCAAGATATTCAAGCAAAGATTGTCGTGAATGCTTGTTTTCATCTCTTTAGAGAAACTGGTGATTACAGTTGCCTTCGGAGTAGTCAGATCCAGTTCAATAACTTTTTCAGTTCTTCCTTTCGGTCCTCTCACTTTGTTATCCACCCAATTTTCTTTCCGGTTGTAAGATTTTACAGATCCCAAGTATTTTTCAACCAACGGTTTTACGGTTTCTGCATCGATGTTACCCACGATGAAGAATGTAAAGTCGCTGATGTCTTTGATACGGTCGCGGTAGATCTCCTCGATTTGTTCAATGCTAACTTTATCTAAAAATTCTTTACCGAATAACAATGTTCTCGGGCTATAATTGCTCATGATCATGCTAACAGAGTCTTGCATAATCTTTTGAGGATTGTTGGCTGAGTTCTCGATGGCAGCGTAGTTACGTTGCATCAAGGTATTGTGTACTTCTTTGTCGAAACGAGGTTTCTCGAAACGCAAGTAGATTAGCTGCATCAAGGTTTCGAAATCATTCGGAGTAGATGCACCACCAACTGATTCTGAAAGACCGCCAATGTTAACACCGGCTTGGGCTTGTTTCCCGGTTAATAATTTTCTCAAGGTTATTGCGTCATAGTCTCCTAATCCGTAAGCCCCGATAAATTGATCTGTGACTTGGGCAGATGCTAATTTGTCGATACCATATAATGAAGTACCTCCCTTACTGTAAGAACTTACTTGTACTTGGTCTTTTTCGTAGTCTGCTTTGCGGAATACCACTTTTGCTCCATTTTCCAAAGTCCACTCTTCGGCATCGAATTGCGGTAATTTTTTGGTAGCGATGATCTTGGAACCTTTCAAGTCCTCGTTGATTAAAGATGCCTCTGTTACTTGGTCTTTATAAGGCTCTAAGTTAGAGCTTTCAACTTTGTCCAACACGGCGATGGCTTCTTCTTTCGTGATGTGTTTAACTCCTTCAGACGGGCCTTGTGCCACGATCACCATGTTTTTCCGGTTAAGGTGTTTTTTAGCTAAAGCTGAAACTTCATCCACGGTGATGGTCGGGATAATAGCTTTGGCAAAATTGTAATAGTAATCGAAATCTACGATAGGTTCTCCATCAAGGAAGTTAGATTGCATTTCACCGATATAATCTTCGGAGGTAGTTTTGTCTTTTTGTTTGTAAGCAGATTCCAAGCCTACTAGCATGTTGGTTTTTGCTCTTTCAAGCTCGCCTTCCGTGAAACCGAATTTCTTTATTCTTTCGTTTTCACGATAGATAGCTTCCAGTGCTGCTGCTTCTTCATTCGGTTTTGCTGTAGCAGAGATCATATAGGTACTCCATCCTCTTACGATACCGCCGCCGAATCCGGCTTGTGCGTTAATGAAAGGAGGATTGCCTTTTTGAAGTAATTCAGAAACACGTTGTCCCAACATGGTGTTGTAGAAGGATTGAAGAATTCCATTTTTCAGGTATTCATGATTCTTTTCTTCTTTCGGGGTAGAGGGGTATTTGATATACACGCTGACAGACGATTGAGTTACTTCTTTGTCCGTTGCGCATACGAAGTAAATATCGTCGTGAGGGTTAACCGTGAACTCTTCTCTCACGGCCGGATTCACCGGAGTCGGGATTTTGGAGAATAATTCTTTTACTTTTTTCTCCATCTGGTCTACATCGAAATCACCGACAACAGCGATAGCTTGCAGGTCCGGACGATACCATTTATGATAATAATCACGAAGAGTCTGGTATTTGAAATTCTTGATAATGTCCAAGTTCCCGATAACATCTCTTTTTGCGTATTTAGAGTCTTTTAGTAATACCGGCATGATTTGGGCACGGATACGGAAACTCGGGGTTCTTCTGGTTCTCCATTCTTCCGAGATAACTCCTCTTTCGCCATCGATTTCGTCATCGACTAATAAAAGATAATGTGACCAGTCGTGAAGTACGAGTAAACAAGTATCTAATAAATCAGGATTGGTTGTAGGAACCTCGCTGATATTGTAAACAGTCTCGTCTTGTGCCGTGTAAGCATTCACGTTTCTTCCGAATTCAACACCATGTTTTTCCAACATGTTGGTAATACCTTTTCTTCCCGGGAAATGCTTGGTCCCGTTGAATGCCATGTGTTCCAAAAAGTGAGCTAAACCGTCCTGATCATCATTTTCTAGGATAGCTCCCACGTTTTGGATGATGTAAAAACTGGCTCGTTCTTTGGGTTCCGCGTTATGGCGGATGTAATAAGTCAATCCATTAGCTAGTTTCCCGATGCGAACGTTCGGATCCATGGGAAGTGGTGCCTTCATGTCATATTGGGCGAACAGGCTAGTGCTGATCAATGCCAATAAAGCACACACGATTAATAATTTTTTTGCCATACGAATTATTTTAATGTTTTAATGTTTGTGTCTGCAAATATAGCAAAGTGTAAGTAATTTTGTTCTGATACGTTAATTCTTTAACGTTAATTTAGGGGTTAAGTGTGAAAATAGGGAAAAATAGAAGGGTTTTTAGATTATTTAGAACGATTCGTTGTTAATGGGGTTTAACTTATCCGGTGGTTTATCGTATACGCCTGTAAAAGTTTGGGAAAGATATGATGCTGTTGAAAATAGATATTAACAAATGGTTTTCTTGGTTGAATTTGGGTATTAAAGACCCTTCCGCGGCCTCGGCTGTCGAGGTCCTTTTGCAGATCGTGGTCATTTGTCTGATCGCTTTTTTATTTACCTTCTTTTTACGCAAGGGAATAACCCGGGTGATCGGGGGAATGGTGCGTCGTACGAAAACCAAATGGGATGATATTTTTTTCGAGGAGCGTGTTTTTCAAAAAATATTTAATCTGATACCACCGATATTTATAGATTTTGCTTTTAAAATCGTGTACGGGAAGTGGCAGCATGTAGAACTTTTTCATCGGTTTATCGTGGCTTGGATACTTGTGGTTGCCGGTTTCGTGATTGTTGCCGTGCTGGATGCAATAAACCGAATCTACGATTCGTACCCGATCGCAAAAGATCGTCCGATAAAAGTTTTCGTGCAGGTGATTAAAATTTTCGTGATTTCAGCTATTATCATTACAATCGTCAGCGAGTTTATCGGGGAGTCCCCCCGTAATTTACTGGTCGGGTTGGGGGCGTTTGCTGCGGTTTTAATGTTGATATTCAAAGATGCGATATTAGGTTTTGTGGCCGGAGTTCAACTACTGGCCAATCAGATGGTGCGTATCGGGGACTGGATCGTGATGCCGAGCAATAATGCCAACGGGACGGTGTTGGAGATCAACTTGTATACCGTGAAAGTACAAAATTGGGATATGACAATCACGACGATTCCCACCTATCAGTTAGTGTCCGCTTCTTTCACGAACTGGCGGGGAATGCAGGAGTCTGCCGGTCGTCGGATTATGCGCTATATTAATATAGATATGCTTTCCGTTCATTTCCTTTCGGATGAGGAAATCGATACTTTACGGAAATCGAATGTGTTGAAAGGGTATATTGAAGATATGTTACCGAAGTTGGACGAACAAAATAAAGGGACATCTGCCGTGTTGGATGAACGGAAGTTGACGAATTTAGGTGTATTTAGACAGTATGCGGTACGCAGGCTGGAAGCCAATCCCGATTTGAATATGGATATGACATACATGGTCCGGCAATTACAACCGACGGCAACAGGTATTCCTCTGGAGGTGTATTGTTTTTCCCGGATTCAAGAATGGGTAGCCTACGAGAAGGTTCAATCCGATATATTCGATCATCTGTTAGCCGTGATTCCTTATTTTAACTTGCGAATCTATCAATACCCGGAGATTATCAAAACCACGAATTGATTCAAGAACTGATCCATTTTTTGATTTATGATTTCCGACTCAGTGATTCCTGCCCTCAATTCAACGCTCTTTTCAATCACTTAATCGTTCAATCGACAATTATAAAATCTTTTTCATTCTAAACTCTTTTCAATTGCCCCGATAAAGTTTATGAATTCTCTGGCTGGGAAAGTTGGATTTTTATACTATTTTTGAAGGCTAAAAATAATTGGATGAGCAGTAAAAAACGAAAATATTGGAATAAGCTGAGGAACCGCTATAAGTTGACGATATTTAACGAGTCTACTTACGAGGAGGTGATGCACCTTCGGCTCTCTCCGTTACACGTTCTCACGGCATTAAGTACATTGGCCGTCGTCTTGATTATATTGACTATCATGTTGATTGCATTCACGAATTTGCGGGAATTCATCCCGGGTTACCCGAGCCAACAGTTGAGACGTCAGATTACACAAAACGCTCTACGGGTTGATTCCCTATTAAATGAAGTGCAGAAGAAGGATCGTTTTCTTCATTCCATACAAACTATTTTGAGAGACGAAAACTTGGACACGACGAGTTTCGTGTCGATGCAGCAGAATGTAAAGGTAACCTATGATACTTCGATGTTAGGTATGTCGGAAGAAGAGGCTGGTTTTCGGGAAATCGTGGAAAAAGAAGAAAAATACAATTTAACCCTTGGGCATGTCAGTTCTTCCGATGATGATTTTTATCATTTCTTCTCACCATTGGATGGAGTGGTAACCAATCATTTTGATGAAACGACTCGTCATTACGGGGTGGATTTGGTGGCTAAGCAAAATTCAAATGTTTTGTCCGTGTTGGATGGCGTGGTCATTTTCACGGATTGGACAATTAAGACGGGTTACGTGATTCAAGTACAGCATAATGGAAATCTGGTTTCAGTATATAAGCATAATTCGGTATTGTTGAAAAAGCAGGGAGATTTTGTCCGTGCGGGAGAGGCGATTGCAGTGGTAGGGAACACGGGCGAAGAAACAACCGGACCGCATTTACATTTCGAGTTGTGGCAAGCGGGAAAAGCATTGAATCCGGAAACCTTCATTAAGTTTAAATGATTCGTAAATAGTGGTTTTGGAGATTGTTTTGAAATGAAAAATATAGCAATATTGGGAGCTACCGGGTCAATTGGAACGCAGACATTGCAGGTGATTGACGCTAATCCGGAACGGTTTAATGTAGAGGTTCTCACGGCAAATAATCAGGTGGAATTACTGGCACGACAAGCCAGAAAGTTCAAGCCTAACATGGTTGTGATCGGAAATGAATCAAAATATTCCGAGTTAACCGAGTTATTGAAGGACGAGGATATAAAGGTATATGCCGGGAGCGAAGCTATTGCTCAAGTCGTGCAAACATCCACGATTGATGTGGTCGTTACTGCCATGGTTGGGTATAGCGGGTTGTTACCCACGATCAACGCGATCAAGGCGGGTAAGACGATCGCTCTGGCCAATAAGGAAACCTTAGTTGTTGCCGGAGATTTAATTAACCGGTTGGTTGAGGAATACAAGGTGGCGATATTACCCGTGGATTCCGAACACTCGGCTATATTCCAGTGTTTGGTGGGCGAACACAACAATCCGGTGGAGAAGATATTATTAACAGCGTCCGGGGGACCTTTCCGGGGACGGGATTATGAATATTTGAAGTCCGTAACGGTAGCGCAGGCATTAAAACACCCGAATTGGAACATGGGGGCAAAGGTTACCATTGACTCCGCGTCCATGATGAACAAAGGTTTCGAGGCGATCGAGGCAAAATGGTTGTTTGGAGTAAAGCCTTCACAAATAGAGGTGTTAGTACACCCGCAATCCGTTGTTCACTCGATGGTTCAGTTTCAGGATGGAAATATAAAAGCACAGTTGGGAGTTCCGGATATGCGTTTGCCGATCCAGTATGCACTGACTTACCCGGAACGGGTACATTCGGAGATACCGCGTTTGGATTTTGGTATTTATTCCGATCTTACGTTTGAAAAACCGGATATAACGACCTTCCGAAATCTGGGATTGGCTTACGAGGCCATGAATCGTGGAGGGAATGCCCCCTGCGTGTTAAATGCGGCCAATGAAATTATGGTGGCTGCCTTTCTGAAGGATGAAATTTCTTTCACGGCCATGTCTGACGTGATTGAACGAACGATGGAAAAAGTGAGTTATATTGTCCAACCTACCTTGGAAGATTATATCGTTTCTGACCAAGAGGGCCGACGAATAGCAAAAGAGGAATTTCTCAATCTAAAATCTAAAATTTAAAATCTAAAATAGGTATATGGATGTATTAGTAAAGATATTACAGTTTTTGTTGAGCCTTTCGATTCTGGTTATGTTGCATGAGTTGGGGCATTTCGTGGCGGCAAAAATATTTAAGGTACGAGTGGAGAAGTTTTTTATTTTTTTCAACCCGTGGTTTTCCCTGTTTCGTTTTAAAAGGGGAGAAACTGAATACGGGATGGGATGGTTGCCTCTTGGCGGATACGTGAAGATTGCAGGAATGATTGACGAGTCCATGGATCTGGAGCAAATGAAAGAACCGGCAAAACCTTACGAGTTCCGCTCCAAGCCGGCTTGGCAAAGATTGATCATCATGATCGGCGGGGTACTTGTTAATTTTATCTTGGCGTTCTTCATTTACATCATGATTCTTTACGCGTGGGGAGAGCAGTACTTGCCTACCGAGAATGCGAAATATGGAGTTGTATGCGACTCTTTATTGCTTAATGCCGGGTTGCGAAATGGGGATATGATCTTATCCTTGGATAATAAAAAAGTAGAGAATTTCTTCGAAATTCCGGGGTATATCTTAATGGAGAATCCGAAGACGATACAGGTTATGCGGGATGGTCAGGTGATGAATATAAATCTCCCTCCTACATTGATAGGGGAGATGTTGTCCTATTCCTCGAAAGGGTTTAAGCGGATAGCTTTACTGACACCCCGTTATAAATATGATGGTTCGATACAAGGGTTTGCTGATGAATCACCTGCTCGGAATGCCGGAATGTTGGAAGAAGACCGGGTGTTGGAATTAGACGGACATTCATTTACTTTCTATGACGAGTACCTTGATTTGATCCGTTCTCACCAAGATAGTGTGTTGAATGCTAAAGTTTTGCGGGGAAGTGATACTCTTTCTATCCCTATTGCTCTCGGAAGTGGTAAAGTGATCGGGGTGTATCCGAAAGTGATAAACGATTTCGAGTACGCCGTGAAAGAATATTCCTTTTTTGGGGCTATTCCCGCGGGAATTAACATGGGGTTTGACTGGATCAAGTCCTATCTGAAACAATTCAAATTATTTAAAAACCCGGAAGCTTTCAGGTCCGTGGGAGGATTTATTTCTATCGGGAACATATTCCCCAGCGTGTGGGATTGGCGGGCTTTCTGGGAATTAACGGCCATGTTGTCCATTATCTTGGGAGTAATGAACCTCTTGCCTATCCCGGCATTGGATGGAGGTCACGTGATGTTCCTGCTCTACGAGGTGATAACACGTCGCAAGCCGAATGAGAAATTTATGGAGAACGCCCAGATCGTGGGAATGTTCTTCCTGTTGTTCCTGCTGTTGTTTGCGAACATTAATGATATATTGAAATTATTTGTTTAGCTATAAAATGTACAATTATGAGTGAAATGGTTGAACAGTTCCGGGCATACCGGGCTAAAATGAACGAGAAAATACTGGCTGCCGATAATAAAGTGATCAAACGGATCTATAATCTGGATACCAATACATATATGGACGGTGCTTTATCCTCAAAAGTAAAAGAAATGCTGGGGTTAGCGACATCTATGGTATTGCGTTGCGATGATTGTATCAAATATCATTTGGAAAAATGTCACCAGTACGGGGTAACCACGGAAGAGTTGTTCGAAATATTCTCTGTTGCCAATCTGGTGGGAGGAACCATCGTGATCCCTCATACCCGGCGGGCTTTGGAATATTGGGAAGAGTTGCAGGGAATGTAAACAGGGAAATATATTTGATTATTCCAAAATAACCCAATATTGATAAATTCTTTAATATATTTTATACCTTTGTGCGAATGTATAAAGGAATTTGTTAATATGCGTTTTAAAAGAATATTTCAAATCGGTGTATGGGCATTTTGTTTGCTGGTGGCTTTTTCTGTTCATGGGAGTGTTCGGGATAAAGGATATATTTTAGTCATTAATTCTTACACGGAGGGGGCGATATGGTCGAACTATGTGATTGATAGTATCCGGAAGGATCGATCAATCGGGGAGAATGTCGCGGTGGAATCCATGAATACACTCTTGATTGATGACGAAGAGAGTATGCGTGTCAAGAAAGATGATGTCTTGTCGAAGTACACGGAACTGCCTAAAGCGATTGTCTTACTTGGAAGTAGTGCTTGGTGTCTGTTCGAGCAAGAGTTGAACGGGATCTGGAAAGATGTACCTATGATTCTTTGCGTGGAGAATGATTACGTTGCCCCCGTGGAGGCATTTCTAAAAAAGCATGAAGTTATTCAGGAAGAAAAGATTCCTTTATTAAAAGTTCTGGGAGAGGCTAACGTCACGATTATCAAGTGTCCGGTTTACATCCGGGAAACGATAGAAGAAATGCGTTTGTTGTTGCCCGATCTGGAGAAGATCGTGTTAATGTCTGACCATCGTTACGTGAGTGCCCAAGTGAGATGCCAGATGCGTAAAGTGTGTGAGCAGTATTTCCCTGATCTTGAGGTGGCCTATTTTACGGAGGGGGAATACTCTTTGGATCAGGTACTCGATTCTATCGAATCGTTTGATATTCAAAAGGTAGGATTGCTTTATTATTCTTGGTTCCAGCGGAAGAATTTGGCGGGTAATAAATATTTAACCTCGAATAATCACAAGACGATCTGTTCTTTTGACAATCATCCGATTTTTACTTTAGAGGATGTCGGGATGGCTGACGGGGAGATGGCCGGGGGATATTTTTATCGAGGAAAAGATTTTGCCCATACTGTTATGCGTACTTTGCGGGATGTGTTGAACGGGAAGGACCCTAAAACAATCCCCGTGCAGATCGCCGGGAAACCGGAATGTTATTTGTCCTACCCGATCCTTCAAAAAGCGGGAATTCCGGAGTCATTATATCCCGATGATGCGAATTATTTGTTTGCTCCGGAAAGTTTCTGGGAGAAAACCCGTTATATGTGGATCGTGATTGTTGTTTTGTTGTTCATTACTTATATCATGTGGGCTCGGGTACGACTTTTAAAAAAGGAAAAAATGATGCGGGGGAGGGAGATGATATTACTTCAGAAGTACAAGACTCTTTTTAATAATATGCCTCTTGCCTACATGAAACATCGATTGCTTTACAATGCGAAAGGGGATATCGTGGATTACCGGATTGAAGAAGTGAACCCGATGTTCGAAGAATATTTTGTAGAAGCGTCCCGTGTCGTCGGGAAGAAAGGGAGCGAGTTGAAAGATGATAATAAAAGCGGAGAATTTGCCGTGTTATATAAAAAGATGCTTGAGGAACAGAAATCTTTCACGATCGAATATTTTTATAAACGGACGGGGAAATTCTTTGAGGTAATCAATATCGCTTCCATGGAAAAAGATATGGTGGATATTTTTTGTGTGGACGTGACAGATTTACGGAAAACAAAATCCATGTTAGAGTCTGTGAATTATAAATTGTCTATGGCTCTTGATGTTTCTAATATTGTGCCTTGGCGTTGGGATTTGGAAAGACATACCGTCTTGTGTGATGTGAATCGTCCGATAGAACTGAAACATTGTGTTGATGACGGGAATTCTTTGGCGGTTCCTGAAGAGCAATATTTTTCAAAGATACACAAAGATGACCGGGAGCGAGTAAAGGCGGCTTATTCGGCTTTAATATCCGGTAACGTGTCCAAGATCAGGGAGGAATACCGGGTGTTGGATAAGAGCGAACATCATTATTCTTACGAATGGGTGGAGGCTCAGGCTACCGTGGATCAACGGGATAAAAACGGGCATCCCTTGTCATTAGTGGGTTCTTCGGTGGTTATCACGACCCGGAAGCAAATGGAACTGGCGTTGCGTGAGGCGAAAGAGCATGCAGAAGAATCTAACCGGTTGAAATCGGCCTTTCTTGCCAATATGAGCCATGAAATTCGTACGCCGTTGAATGCTATCGTCGGATTCTCCAATATCTTGGCATCAGCGGAAGCGGAGGAGGAGAAACGAGAGTATATTAATATTATTGAGAACAATAACACGTTACTTTTGCAATTAATTAGTGATATTCTTGATCTTTCCAAGATTGAGTCCGGTTCGATGGAGTTTGCTTATTCGGAATTTGACTTAAATGCCTTGATGCGAGGATTGGAACAAACCTCTTGTTTACGACTGACTTCTGCTGCGGTGGAAATTAAATTTGATGAGTATCTTCCGGATTGTTGCATTCGTTCGGAGAAAAATCGATTAACACAAGTGATTACCAATCTGATCAATAACGCGATAAAATTCACGAAAGAGGGAACGATTCGTTTCGGTTATCATCTTTTGGAGAAAGATTCTCTTTATTTTTATGTGTCCGACACGGGATGCGGTATTGATGCGGATAAAAAAGATGCCGTGTTTGAACGATTCGTGAAGTTGGACAATTTTGTACAGGGAACGGGGCTTGGCTTGTCAATCTGCAAAACTATCGTGGAACGGATGGGGGGTAAGATCGGGGTGGAATCGGAAGTCGGGCAAGGAACAACTTTTTGGTTTACGATTCCTTACGTGGCTGTAAAATTGCATTATCAGGAAATAAAGGAAGAGAAAATCGTTCAGCACGCAGTCGAAAAAAATAAACTCAAAATACTGGTTGCCGAAGATAATCCGAGTAATTACATGCTTTTCGAATCCATCTTGAAAAAGGATTATCAATTGATACACGCGTGGAATGGCCGGGAGGCCGTTGAATTGTTTAAAGAACACGATCCGCATTTGGTTTTAATGGATATAAATATGCCGGAGTTGAATGGTTTTCAAGCCGTGCAGGAAATTCGCAAGATTTCCGGGACGGTTCCCGTGATTGCGGTTACCGCCTATGCTTATGCCTCTGATGAAGAGAAAATCATGGCCAGCGGGTTTGACGGCTACACGGCAAAACCGATCAATGCAAATTTATTAAGGAGTAAAATTATCGCTTTGTTGGAGAAACATCTTATTTTACTCTAGTGAGGTTTCTAAAGGCCTGTATCGAGGTATTTTTATTGTGTGTCTCCTGTGTTTCATATGCCCAGACGGGGGTGCGGGAACGAGTCGTGTTCTATAATACGGAAAATCTGTTTGATACCCGAAACGACACGCTGACGGCAGATGACGATTTTACTCCCCGGGGAAAACAACATTGGAACCGGGAACGTTATACCCGGAAGTTACTCAATATCTCGAAAGTGTTAAGCAGTCTTGGTGCGGGAAACTTTCCGCTACTCATCGGCTTGAGCGAGGTGGAGAATCGAGGTGTTGTTTCCGACTTGGTAAACAAAACGGTGTTGGCGGATGGTAATTATGGGATTGTACATGCCGACTCCCCGGATGCAAGGGGAATTGATGTTGCCTTACTCTACCGGAAAGATTCATTCCGGCTATTGCATAACGCTTTCTTTCCTGTCCGTTTAAAAAGCGGGGAGACTACCCGGGATATACTTTATTGTGAGGGTATATCGGCCCCAAACGATACTCTTCATGTTTTTGTTTGTCATTTCCCTTCCATGCGGGGTGGGGAGGCGAAAAGTGAATGGAAACGGGTAAAAGCGGCATCTGTCGTGAGGCAGAAGGTGGATTCTATACAGGATCTTCATCCCCGAGCCATGATTTTAATTCTGGGAGATTTAAACGGGCGTGCGAATACACCCGCGCAAAAGACGTTGAAAACTCAAGATCCGGAATCCGGGACAATTAAATCTGAAAACTTTTACAACACCGGGTATTACTTGCTGGGGAAAAACTATGGTAGTTATCGTTACAAGGGAGAGTGGCAGACGCTGGATCACATCATTGTTTCAGGGAACCTGTTGAACGGGAAAGCTGATTTGCAGGTATCCCGAAGAATGGGTATCTATGATGCGGATTTTCTACTTGAAGAAGAGCGAGGGACTTTCGGCGTTCGTCCGAAACCGACCTATCGGGGGCCTCACTACATTGGAGGATACAGCGATCATCTTCCGGTCTTTATCGATTTAAAGAAATAATTGCTGTTTTTAAAAATAAAAGATTACTTTTGTGGCAAAATTCATAGAACAAGATATGGACGACTATCATCAACAGTATTAATCTGAATAGGGGTTCTCGATAAATGCCTCTATTCATAAATTGAAGGAGGATTATTATGAGAACTTTCCTAATGGGTAAAGTAGGGTTCGTGGAAAAAAAAGTATGGGAACCCAATTGCTGGATTAATGTTGTTTCACCCACTCAGGACGATCTTCGCTACCTGATCGACGAAATGGGAATTCCGGAGGCTTTTATTGATGACGTTGAAGACGTGGACGAGCGTTCCCGTTTGGAAGTAGAGGATGGATGGACGCTGATGATCCTGCGTATTCCTTTTAAGTCGGTAGATACAAGTATTCCTTTCATCACGGTGCCTTTGGGGATTATCGTGAAGGAGGATATGTTCGTAACCGTGTGCTATTACGAGACAGAAATGATTCCCGATTTCATCAATTACGTGATTCGTAAAAACTTGGAGATTGCCAATAACTGGGATCTTGTCTTCCGTTTGTTTCTTTCTGCCTCCGTGTGGTATTTGAAATACTTGAAACAAATCAACGCCCAGATGCATATGGCAGAGGTCGAATTGGAACGTTCCATCCGGAATGAAGAATTACAACGGTTGCTAAAAATCGAGAAATCGTTGGTATTCTTTATTACTTCTTTGCGTGGGAATGATAACTTGTTGATCAAAATGAAGACTTTGAAAGTGCAGCGGCAATTTTTCGACGAGGATTTGGTGGAGGACGTGGAGATCGAATTGCGGCAGGCTCAGGATTCGGCCCGTATTTATAGCGATATTTTAAGCGGTACAATGGATGCCTATGCTTCGGTGATTTCCAATAACTTGAATATCGTGATGAAACGGATGACGTCCATCTCGATTATATTAATGTTACCGACCTTGATTGCCAGTTTGTACGGGATGAATGTCCCGAACTCTTTGGAGGAAAATCCATACGGATTTTTGATCGTGATTGTTATCTCGATACTCTTTTCCGTCTTCGGTTTCATCGTGTTTAAATGGCGCCATTGGTTTTAAATAAAATATCTAAAACATCTCGTTATTTTAACAAACTATTAACGGTTTGTTGATAAACTTTTGGGGATATTTGATGTCATAACAACAGTGTTGTGAATACTTGTCTAGGCTCGGCTGAAACAGGCATTTTTGGTATGTAATGATTAAAAATATGAACAAAGGTTTAAAGAGAGTTTTACAAATTGGAATTCCGGTCGTGATCGTGGGAGCGATCGTGATCCCTCGTTTGGATTTTTCTTCGGATAAAGAGACGTCAACCCCGACAACAGCTGCCAAGGCGGCTAGCCGGGGAGCTTTACCGGTATCGGGGATCGTGGCATCTATGTCAACTTCCGGTAATGGAATTCCCGTAACGGGATTATTGGTTGCAAATGAAGAAGTCGAACTGGTTTCGGAAACAGCCGGTAAAGTTGTGAAGATCGCTTTTGAAGAAGGAACGTTGGTGAAGAAAGGAACCTTGTTGGTGAAAGTGGATGATTCGGATTTGCAGGCTCAACTCGCTCGTGCCGAATTCCAAAAAGAATTATTGGCTGCCAAATTGGAAAGACAGCGGATACTATTAAAACGGGAATCCATCAGCGTGGAAGAATTTCAACAGTTGGAGACCGAGTACAATATGAATCTGGCTGATATTGAATTATTAAAGGTTAAAATTGCTCGAACTGAAATCCGGGCTCCCTTTGACGGTCGAATGGGATTCCGTTTCGTGAGTGAGGGGAGTTACTTGCAACCGAGTACCAAGGTGTCCACGATTGTTGATAACTCTTATCTGAAAATTGAATTTTCTATTCCTGAAAAATATATTGATCTGCCTTTAGTGGGTAGAAAACTTACTTTCCAGCCTAGCGGTATGGAACATCAGATCGAGGCGGAAGTGTATGCTGTTGATCCACAGGCAGACGTGGCAACTCATACCATAAATCTGCGGGCTCGTTACCGGAATACTAAAAATCTTGTAGCCGGAATGTTCGTGAAAGGGGAATTGATGACGGCTGAGAATCTGAAATATATACTTGTTCCGACAGAGGCCGTCGTGCCGGAGATGGATGGAAAACGTTTGTGGGTAGTGAAAAATAAAAAGGCTACCAGCGTACCCGTGCAAACAGACAGTCGGGATTCCCAGTTCGTGGAAGTAACTTCCGGAATACAGGTGGGTGACACCGTGTTAACAGGCGGTTTGATGCAGTTGCGTGAGGGAATGATTGTGAATGTCAAGTTGAATAAAAATTAATCAGTGGTATGAGTTTATCTTCAACCTGTATAAAGCGTCCGGTGCTGGCAACCGTGTTAAACTTGCTTTTGGTTATTGTCGGTTCCATCGGGTTGCTGTATTTAGGCGTGCGTGACTACCCTAGCGTGGATCCCCCGGTAATATCCGTGTCGACCTCGTTCGTGGGGGCTAACGCCGATGTTATTGAAACACAAATTACCGAGCCTTTGGAGTCGGCCATTAATGGTATACAGGGAATCCGTTCATTAAGTAGTACGAGCCGTGACGGGCAAAGCCGGATCACGATAGAATTCGAATTAAGCGTGGATTTGGAAACGGCAGCTAATGACGTCCGGGACAAAGTTTCCGGAACGTTACGTCGTTTACCGCAGGATATAGATCCCCCGACCGTGTACAAGGCGGATGCGGATGCCCAACCTATTTTTGCTGTTTCTTTGCGTAGTGGTCAACGTTCGTTGATCGACCTGAGCGGGTATGCCGAACGTTATTACAAAGAACGGTTACAGACCATCCCCGGAGTGAGTAGCGTGGATATTTGGGGAGAAAAACGTTATTCCGTGCGTTTGCGCATGGACCCGGCTTTACTTGCAGCACATCGGTTGACCCCGATGGACGTGCAGTCTGCCGTTGAAAAAGAGAACATCGAATTACCTTCCGGACGAGTGGAAGGAGACAATACCGAGTTGACAATCCGTACGTTGGGACGATTAATGTCTATCGAGGATTTCAACAACTTGGTCATTTCGAGAGAAGGATCAAAAATTGTTCGTTTTAAAGATATTGGAGTGGCGGAAGTGGATGCCGAGAATACCCGGAGTATTGCCAAACGTAACGGCCTTCCCATGGTGATGTGTGCTTTGATTCCCCAGCCGGGAGCAAACTACATTGATATTGCGGACCGGGCCTATCTCGTGATGCAGGATTTGGAAAAGGACCTGCCGGAAGATATTGATGCCACGATTGCCTTCGACAACACGGTATTTATCCGGAGTTCAATCAACGAGGTGGAGGACACGATTTTCGAGGCTTTCCTTTTGGTTGTTTTGATCATTTTCCTTTTCTTGCGGAGTTGGCGGACGACGTTAATTCCCGTTCTGGCAATCCCCGTGTCATTGATTGCCTCCTTCTTTATTATGTACGTGGCCGGGTTCACCATCAACATCTTGACCTTGCTGGCAGTCGTGCTGGCCATCGGTTTGGTGGTTGACGATGCTATCGTAGTCATGGAGAATATATTCACGAAAATAGAGCAAGGAATGTCCCCGTTGCAGGCGGGATTCAAGGGATCAAACGAGATATTTTTTGCCGTTATCGCGACAACAGTGGTGTTGGTAGCCGTGTTCTTCCCAATCGTTTTCTTGGAAGGAACCACGGGGCGTTTGTTCCGTGAATTTAGCGTGGTGATTGCCGGAGCCGTGGTAGTTTCCTCTTTCGTGGCGTTGACATTTACACCGATGATTTCCACGAAACTATTGACCCGGAATGCCACGCAAAACTGGTTTTACCGGAAAACAGAACCTTTCTTCGAGGGGATGAACCGGGTGTACCGTCGTTGGTTACAACGATTTTTGAAAGTTCGTTATTGGTCAATCATTATACTCGGGGCTTCCGGTGTAGCCATTTATTTCTTATGGTTATTGATTCCTTCGGAGATGGCTCCTTTGGAGGACCGTTCGAATATCCGGTTAAACTCGGTTGCCCCGGAAGGAGCCACTTACGAGTACATGGCTCGTTATGCAGATGAAATTTCTAACTTCGTGGAACAAACCGTGCCGGAACAGGAAAAAGTGATTGAGTTCATCGGGGGGGGACAAACGAACCGGGCAAGTTTACAATTATGGTTGGTTGATGCCGACAAGCGGAAGCGTACCCAACAGGAAATTGCCGACGAGTTAGCAATACAAGTGCGTGAATTTACCGGAGGCCGTACCTTGGTTTCCCAACAACAGACCTTTGGCGGTCGGCGGGGAGGACTTCCGGTTGAATATGTTATTCAAGCGAAAAATCTGGATGACTTGAAGGCTATATTACCTGTTTTCATGGATGAGGTAAACAAAAGTTCCGTGTTCTCGGCGTCTGATTTGAACCTGAAATTCACGAAACCGGAGTTGACGATTAATATCGACCGGGACAAGGCTGCCAGTATGGGCGTTTCCGTGCAGGACATTGCCAAAACACTCCAGTTGACCATGAGTGAACAACGGGTGGGTTATTACATCATGAATGGAAAACAGTACCAGATACTTTCTCAGCTGGAACGTCAGGATCGGAATAAACCGAGCGACTTGAAAGGAATATACGTGCGGAATAATAATGGAGACCTGATTCATTTGGATAACCTGATCACGACGTCCGAAAGTTCCATGCCGCCACAGCTATACCGTTATGACCGTTTCGTGTCGGCAACTGTTTCTGCCGGACTGGCAAAGGGCGTGACCCTTTCTCAAGGTCTGGAAGAGATGGATCGTATTGCAGGAGAGGTCTTGAGCGATGACTTTAAAACCACGTTATCGGGAACATCCAAGGACTTCGTGGAAAGTTCTTCCAGTTTGATGTTCGCCTTCATGTTGGCGTTGGTATTTATCTATTTGGTACTTGCCGCGCAGTTCGAAAGTTTCCGTGATCCGTTAATCATCATGTTTACCGTTCCTTTGGCATTGATCGGAGCTATGGTTGCTTTGTGGTATTTCGGGCAGACCATGAACATTTTCAGCCAGATCGGAATTATCATGTTGGTCGGATTGGTTTCGAAGAACGGTATCTTGATTGTGGAATTTGCCAACCAGCGTAAGTTGGCCGGTTTATCCATGCGTGAGGCGATCGAGGATTCAGCCGTGTCTCGTTTACGTCCGATACTGATGACGAGTTTGTCCACCGTGTTAGGTATTCTTCCGATGGCAATGGCCACGGGTGCGGGAGCGGAGAGCCGTGTTGCCATGGGTATTGCGGTAGTGGGAGGTATGGTATGCTCCACGCTGTTGACACTCTTCGTGATCCCGGCTATTTACACCTACCTCTCGTCGAAAGAAGTAAAAATAATAGAAGAGATAGAAGATTGAACAAATTGAAAATTTTGCGAGTAGAATAAAGAATGACTATGAAAAAACAGAATTTACGATATATGAAATGGATAGGGAAAATGATCGTTTTATTGTTCATTTTCAATTTTCAATTCTCAATTTTCGATTGTTCCGCGCAGCGTGTGAGTCTGGATGAATGTCTGGAAAAAGCCTTGGAATCAAATTTTTCCATTAAAATCATCCGGAACGAGGCTCGGATGGATAAGAATAATTTGAATTACTCGACTTTCCTACCGACGTTGGAAGGAACCGCGAAACAGACACAGACCCGCAATGACACGAAGACCGAGAATAGCGCGGGTGAAGTGAATAAAATGTCGGATGTAAAAACGGATAACTACACCGCGGGAGTTGCTCTAAACTGGCGGATATTTGACGGATTAGAGATGTTCACCACCCATGAAAAACAGAAAGAGCTGTTGGCAATGGGTGAGCTTGCCGTGCAGCAAGCCGTGGAGAACTTGATCTTGAACGTGAGTGCAGCCTATTATAACGTGCTGGTACAACACCATAAATTGATGGCGGCCCGTCATTCACTGGAACTCTCGAATGAACGTTACGACGAGGCCAGAGTTCGTTACAAGATCGGGAATAGATCCGGGCTAGAAGCTCAACAGGCAAAAATAGATTTGAACACGGACAGCTCGACTTACGTTCGGCAAAAGGAGGCTTTAAAAAGTGCCTATATCACGTTGAACAAATTGATGAATACGGATTTGCAAATGGTGAATTACGTGCAGGACACGATCTTGCTGGGGCCGCAACTGGTATTGGGTACCTTGGAACAAAAAACTCTGGCAGGAAACACCACCTTGTTGATCGCTAAAAAAGATCAGAAAATTTCCGCGTTGGATTTAAAAAATGCCCGTGCCGTGTTGTTCCCGACGCTGGATTTCAACTCCGGGTACAACTATAACAAGACAGATACACCTTCTTCCAGTACCACGTTGAACCGGTCAAACGGTTTTTACTGGGGATTTTCGTTAAATGTCCCTATATTTAGTCGTTTACAAAACCGGACGAAGATCAAGAATGCCAAACTGGAATTGGAAAATACCGAACTTTCCTATCAGGAGGCGGAAAAAGAAACGCTGGGAGATTTGGCGTTGATGTATAATTCCTATGAAAACAACCTGCTGATGGTAAATTTCGAGATTGAAAGCGCTAGTGTGGCCGAGGCTAACTTGGATGCGGCTTTAGAAAAATACAAGATCGGGTCGCTTTCCGGAATCGAATTCAGGGAATTTCAACGTAGTTACATTGATGCCGTTGATCGGAAGTTATCCGCTATCTATCAGGCAAAAGTTTCCGAATTATCGTTACTGCTTCTTAGCGGGGATATTCGAGGCTCGTTCGTGTCGGAGTAATCTGTTATCAGTTCTTAACCATGCGGTAATATTTTTAGGAACTTATATACGAGTTTACCGTAAACCAACTCCCTCCCTCCTTCGGGGTACTCCCTCTATAAACAGAGGGAGAGTTGAAATACTCCCTTTCTTCGGGAAGAGTCACCAGCTCCTCCTCTGTTCATAGAGGAGGTGGCACGAAGTGACGGAGGAGTTTGAGAATGAAAACAAGCATTACCTGAATGGACTGCAAAGTAGTATATAATTACCTATTTTTATAAAAGGGGAACCATCCGAGAAGTTAAGGATGGTTCTCTTCGTGTCTGTTGGTTGTTACCTGCTGATACACTTTTTCGGAAATATCCGCGATAATTCGTGCCGTTTCGACATCACTTTCTTCCGAATCTTTTATAAAAACGGCAATCGTGTATCTCTGCCCATCGGGTAAATACACGAACCCGACATCGTTCATCCCGATAATTTGTCCTTTGTTATTCCGGTCACCGGTCCCGGTTTTATGACCGATAATTGCTTTTGTACCTTTCAGGGGAAGAGGTAACCGGTCTTTTCCCGTTTGACAGGAGATCATGGTTTCTTTGATAAATCCTTGGTATTGTTCATCGAAGAGCCGCGTGGTCAGTAGTAATTCAATCACTTTTGTCGTTTCAAGCGGGGTACTCCAGTTTTGATAACATTTGTTTTTATCTTGATGCATCTCGTCCTCGGTCGCCTTGATCGCGAAATGCCTCATGCCCAAATTGGTGCGAATATAGTTATCCGTAGCCTCCGTACCTCCGGTTTGCTGGAAAAGAATATCACAGGCATTATTATCGCTTAAATGCAGGGTATACTCTAGTAATTTTTTTATCGGGAGAGAAATTTCTCCGTTTGGATACAGGTCTCGGAGTGGACTGTACGTGTCCGTTTTCAGATCAGCCTTACGAATATAAATAGGTGTATCGAAAGACAAACCCTTCTTCTCGCAATAATCGGCAACTGCTAAAGCCTGATGCAACTTGAACACGCTCATCATCGGGTAACGCTCGTCATTATTAATCGTGATCGTGTCTTTACCGTTAATGATCACGGCAATACCAATTTGTGCTTTTTTATTTGCGATGACTTTTCGTAATTGTTCCTCCAAGCCCTGTTGTTCAGCCTTGATTACAACCGGTAACACGAGCAAAGAGAGAATAAAAAATAGTTTCTGGGGTGTTATATTAGCGTGTATCATGCGAGTCTGTTTTTGATTTATGATGTTGTTTTTTTACCTTGTCCGGGGAAAGTCCTTATCCACCTGTCAGCAAATTTATAAAATTAATCTGAATCCCTTGAAACTGGTTAAAGTCTTTTCCCATGTTGCTGCGTGAACAGTTTATTTTATAATTGTCCCAGTTGTTTGTCGTCTTCAATAAAAAGTTTACTTTTGTATGGATAGAGGTCGTGTTAGTTATATGCGTATCATGATAGGAAATGACTTAAATAGTGATTCTTTTGAAAGTTTATTCAAATCCCATTTCGGGGATTTGGTGGGATTCGTATGTAGCTACGTGAATGACGAAGAGGTGGCTAAGGACATCGTGCATGATGTGTTCCTCGTGGTGTTGAAGAATCAAAAAAAATTGGATACTTCTTATTCTTTGAAGTCCTACCTGTTCACCTTATCCAAGAATTATGCTTTGAATTACTTGAAACATTTGCGTGTCGTGGCTATGAACGAGCGGGAAGTTGTCGAGGCGTTGCAGAATGCTGATGAGGAACTGGATGATTATGAACAACGTATGGCCCGCTTGAACGAAAAGCTCGACGAATTGCCTGAAAAACAACGGGAAGTGCTGATGAAATGTTTTGTTGAAGGTCAAACATACAAGGACGTGGCTGACGGGATGGGAATTAGTGTGAATTCGGTAAAGACTCATATTTCACGAGGGTTGAAATTCCTGAGAAACGAGTTGAAGGAGGAAATGGTGATGTTATTCCTGCTGAAACGGGAACGAGTATAAGTGTTTGAAAATTGGGATGTTAATTTAAAATAGTGAAAAAAATGATGAAGTTAATTGTATGTATCGTTCTGACGTTGACCTTGTCAAACGTCTTTGGACAAGAGTCCAATAATGGAAAAAAATTGTGGGCAGATTCTTTTCTAAATAAGAAAGCCCCGGAATTTGTGGTGGAAGAGTGGATTTCCCAGCAACCGAAATTGAAGGGAAAATTCATTTTGATTGACTTTTGGGCAACATGGTGTGGCCCGTGCCGGAAGGCGATACCCGAATTAAACGAGTTTGCTAAAAAGTTCGGGAAAAAGTTGGTTGTTATCGGAATCTCTGATGAAACTGCGGCTAAAGTAAAAGAGATGAAAGAGCCGAATATCGAATATTACAGTGCGGTAGATACCAAAGGTGTGATGAAAAAAGCACTTGGGGTAAAGGGGATTCCTCACGTGATTTTGATTGATCCGAAAGGCATTGTTCGTTGGGAAGGTTTTCCCTTATTACAAGGACATGAGTTAACGGCTGAGGTTATCGAGAAAATAATGAAGAAATATAAGTAGAGGTATTTTTTTGTTTTTACAGGATAATTTGAAGACAGGACTTTTTTGGAGTCCTGTTTTTTTGTCGGGTATTTTTAAGTGGGAATTTATAACGTTATCAAAAGGTATTAAGTTATATAATAAAAATTATAGTTTTATATCTATCATATTTGTAAAATAATATTCATTTTATAGCGATCTTAAATGGATATGTTATGATCTATTATAATTAGAGATGAATAGGAGATGAATGGGAGTTGAATAGGAGTTGGTATAATATAATTACGAAAAAATATTAATTAAAATTTATTTTTGAGATGGGATTACCTATACAAATCCGATTATTTTCCGTTAGATAAAAAAATATTCAATTTTTTGTCACCCATTTGAGGGGGCTTGTTGTGTTATTGTAAAAAATAGCAAAAATGAGTTATAAGGATGACGATATAGAATTTGCCAATAGGTTACTTACTCGACGGGAAGAGTTGAATGACGAGGAAGTGACTGCATGGTTGAAAGAGAAAGATCATGTTGAACTATTGGACGAGATTGCGGCGATCCGGCAAAAGTTGTCAGGACAGAGCTATGGAGAGAATGATGAAGAAGAATTTCTGCATCTGGAGAAGAATATTTATGAGCAGAAGAGTCGCCGGATGACTTTGCGCTGGTCGATTGCCGCCTCGATTATTTTGTTGGTCGGTTTATTCGTGGGGCGTACGATAAACGGGGTTCGGGATATGCATGAGGAACAAGAGTTGGCAAAGAATGTGATGCAACCCGGAACGTTGAAGGCTGTTTTAATGATGGCTGACGGGAAAGAGGTGGTGTTGGAACAAGGGCAGAATTTGAATATTTTGTTGAATGAACGGGTTCGGGTGGCTACCAGCAATCGGGGAATCGTGTACGAGGAACATGGAAAAGGGGTGGTGACAGAAGAGTATAATAAGTTGACAACGCCTATCGGGGGAGAGTATTCATTGGTATTATCGGATGGTACCAAGGTATTTTTGAACGCGGATTCCGAATTAAAATATCCGGTAGAATTCAGTGATGGGAAACGAATCGTTGATTTGAAAGGTGAGGCCTATTTCGAGGTTCACAAAGATAGTTTGCGTCCTTTTGTTGTTCGGGTGAACGGGGCGGAAGTGACTGTTCTGGGAACATCGTTTAACGTGAACACTTACGGGGATGACGGGCAGATCTACACGACGCTGGTGAACGGGGCGGTCCGGGTGTCTTCCGTGAAGAACGGGCAGGCAGAGGTGCTGAAACCGGGAATGCAGAGCGTGATGGACGTGCAGTCGGGACAATTGACGGTGAGAGAGGTGGACGTGGAGCCTTACGTGGCATGGAGGGAAGGGCGGTTCGTGTTCCGGGCGATGACGCTGGATTTGATCATGCGCCAGTTGCAGCGCTGGTATGATTTCGAGGTGTTCTACCAGAATCCGGAATTGAAAGACTACGAGTTTCGGGGCGTGATCAAAAGGGATATGGATCTGGATAAAGTGTTGTCCGTGATCAAGGTAACGACAAATGTTGATTTCGAGGTAAAAGGAAAAGTGATAACTATTATAAAACGTTAGGAAAGAAATACGGGGATTGCCGCTAACAACCCCCGTGTTCATTCTCCGAAGAGAATTCAAGTATTAATTCAATTACAAAGCTATGAAAAAAAAACGAAGTATGTGCATGAATTGCACATTCAGGGAACTTTTTAACCTATTGCGAGTGATGAAAATTGTGATTTTATTTATGCTGATAGGGCTGACGCACCTTTCGGCAGAGGTTCGCAGCCAGAATAATGCATCGGTTAGTCTGAAGCTGAAAGATGCTACGATTGAACAAGTGATTCTGGAGGTCGAAAAACAGTTAAAACAGGATTTCTTTTTTAGTAAGAAAGAGGTGGATGTGACAAGAAAGATTTCCGTGAATTTGAACCAAGCAACGCTGGACGAGCTGGTACGAGTGATTTTTGGAGAGAGTTTCGGTTATCGGTTGGTTGACAATCTGATCGTGATTACCCCGAAAGCGGTTGTAGCCAAGGAGGAAGAGAAAACGATTCTGATGAAAGGGCAGGTGGTGGATAAAGGTGGGGCCCCTCTACCCGGGGTAACCGTTCTTATCGAGGGGACAACGGTGGGATGTGCCACGGATATTGATGGGAAGTTTAGTCTTCCTTTGCCTAAAGAGCTGAAGGATGTGGTGGTTGTTTTCCGTTTTGTCGGAATGGAGACGCAAAAGGTGAAACTGGCTGATATTAAGGATAAAGAGATTCTAGCTGGTAAGAAGGATTTGAAGGTTGTGATGGAGGAACAAACTGAAAATCTGGAAGACGTGGTGGTGACGGGTATCTTTACTCGTAAGAAAGAAGGGTTTACGGGATCAGCAACACGGGTTTCTAGGGATGAGATTAAACGAATGACTTCCGGTAATGTCTTGAAGGCGTTAGAGATGTTAGATCCCGGTTTTAGGATGAATGCGAGTAATCTGGCCGGTTCGAATCCAAATGCAATACCGGATTTTCAAATGCGAGGACAAGCTAGCATGGGTAATTACCAGAGTGATGACGTGGTTGTGTTGCGTGGAGATGTAAATACTCGTCCGAATCAACCGTTGTTCGTGTTGGATGGAGTGATTGGCGTGGATGCAACTACGATCATGGATCTTGATCCGGAACAAGTGGAATCAATTACATTGTTGAAGGATGCGGCAGCGACGGTTATTTATGGTTCAGAGGCTGCCAATGGAGTGGTAGTCGTGGAAACAAGAGCCCCGCTACCGGGAAAACTACGTTTCACGTATAATGGTAATTACGAACTGGAATGGCCGGATTTGAGTGTTTATGACATGATGAATGCGAAAGAGAAGCTGGAAATAGAGGAGTTGGCGGGGTATTATGATGAAAAGGATAATTTGGGGTTGATGAATTATTATAATAATCTTCGCCAAGAGGTGATGCGGGGTGTGAATACCTATTGGTTGGCAGAACCAGTGAAGACAGCCTTTTCTCATAGACATGGCTTGACCGTGGAGGGGGGAGACCATACGTTGCGTTATAAAATTTATCTGGGAGCCAAATGGGCACCCGGTATTATGAAAGAAACGGATTTAAATACTAAAACAGGAAAGATTGATTTGAATTATCGGAATAATAAAATTTTGATTAATAATCAATTGACTGTGGATTATTCAAATGGTACTAGGGTTTCTCCTTATGGAAGTTTTCAAGATTACACGAAAATAAATCCTTATTATCGTAAGACTGATGAGCATGGAAATATTAAGCAAGTATTGGATGATCATAGTATTGGTGATAATTATGAATTTGTCGCTTATTATGGTACGCCAACTTTAAATCCTTTGTGGAATGCACAGTTTGATTCAAAGAATGAAAGCCGGAATTTTGAACTTCGGGAGGCTTTAAAAGTGGAGTACTTACCGTTTGAAAATTTCCGTTTAAGTTTGGATTTTACGCTAACCCGGAAGGATGGAACGGTAGAGGTGTTTAACTCTGCCCAGCATAATGATTTCTTTCTTGAGGAAGACCCGGCTAAAAAAGGATTATACGAATGGACTAAAACAGAGGGAACTCAATATAGATTAAGTTTGTCGGGAGCGTATACGAAAGGGTTGGGTGATCATTTGTTGACAGCTTACTTGCGATATAGTGTGAATGAAAATTCTACAAAATCGACTACATTGTCCATGAAGGGATTTCCGAATGATAAGTTGAGTGAAGTGTATATGGGAACGGAATACAACAATACATCAGGAAGCGAGAGTGTTGCTAGATCTTTAGCTTTCGTGATGACCTTGAATTATGCTTATAAACAACGTTATGCTTTTGATTATAGCATGAGTGTCAATGCATCTTCTGAGTTTGGAAAAAATAACCGTTATGCCCCGTTCTGGTCTGCCGGAGTACGTTGGAATGCAGAAAAAGAACCTTTTATTAATAACTTAGGTATTTTTGATGAATTGGTGGTGAGGGGGACTTACGGTATTACGGGATCTCAGGGATTTACTCCTTATCAGTCTTTACAGATGTATACGTATTCTAATTTGATGAAAACTTACAAAAGTTCGGATGTGGTGGGGACGGAGATATACGGTTTGGGAAATCCGGATTTAAAATGGCAACAGACAGAAAATTATAATGCATCATTGGATTTTACCATGTTTAATAATATTCTGAGTGCAAGATTCGAGTACTACGAGAAATATACGAAAAATACGTTGTTGGATTACACGATGGCTCCGTCTGTCGGATTTCCAACAATGAAAGAGAATCTGGGAAGAATTTCTAATAAGGGATACGAGGTGACATTACGTTTAATGCCATATAGTGATCCTGCAAGACAAGCTTATTGGAACGTGATTTTTACCGGTTCTCATAATAAATCACGGATAGAGGAAATTTCTAATGCTTTGAAAGTGATGAACGAGAAACAAATGGAAATTGCGGATGAGGTTGAAGACCCGTATGTTACCGGTTTAGAAGATAAACGTAAAAAACGTCCTTTACCCCGTTATGAGAACGGTTATTCTCAAACTACGATTTGGGCGGTTCGTTCGATGGGTATAGATCCACAATCCGGTCGGGAGGTATTTTTGACTAGAGACGGTCAACTGACAAATGAATATTCTGCAATCGACCAAGTCCCGGTTGGAGATACTGAACCTAAATTTCAAGGTTCTGTTTCAACGACATTTACCTATAAAGGGTTTAGTTTAACGCTTGCCGGTCAATATCATTGGGGTGGACAGACTTTTAACCAGACACTGATAGATAAGGTGGAAAATGCTAACTTACGAATGAATGCGGATCGGAGAGCTCTGTATAGCCGATGGAAAAATCCTGGAGATCAGGTGTTTTTTAAGGCAATAGATGGAAATATTGCTAAGATGGATACGAAGGAGAGTTCTCGTTTCGTGATGGATGATAATGAATTTTATTTTTCAACTATAAATTTATCCTATCGGTTGGACGGGCAAAAATGTGATTGGCTTAAACGGGTTGGGGTTAGTGCTGCGACAATTGGAGTGTATATGGAAGATATTTGTCGGTTCTCGTCGATTAAGATGGAACGAGGAATTGATTATCCTTTCTCTCGTCAAGTGTCCATGTCGTTGAATGTAACTTTTTAAATTGATGAACGATGAAAAAGTATATAGTTAGCATTTGTTTAGGAATGTTCTTGTTTTCCTCCTGTTCGAATTGGTTAGATGTAAAACCGAAAACGACGGTGGAAGAAGAAGAGGTTTTTAGCCGGGAATTAGGTTTTAAAGAAGCTTTAACCGGAGCGTATATAAAGATGGCGTCAACTGATTTGTATGCCAAAAATTTGAGTTATGGTTTCTTGGATATATTGGGACAACGTTACCAGATTAATGTAGTGGCAAATTATGAGAACCCCCTGTGGTATACATTCCCATCTACATACACGGAAAGTTACACGGAAGCGATTTGGTCGAAGATGTATAACGTGATCGCTAATTTGAATAATTTGTTGTATTACTGTGATAAAAACAGAGATGTGTTTACCACGGAGCATTATTACGAAATTATTAAAGGGGAGGCTTTGGGTTTGAGAGCGTTTTTGCATTTTGATTTGTTACGGATGTTCGGACCGATATATAAAGACAACCCAACTGCGAAACGAATTGCTTATCGGACGGAGTTTAATCAGGAACCGAAGGAGATGCAACCTTCTAACGTGGTGGTGGATAGTATTATTGCTGATTTGAAAAGAGCTGAAATTTTATTGACCAATATAGATCCGTTGAATTTTGAATTTCCAAAAACAGAAGATGGGAATAGTGGAACGGGAAAAGATGGCTTTTTGGAGTATCGTCACAAACGGATGAACTTGTATGCGGTGAAAGCGATGTTGGCGAGAGTCTACTTGTATGCAGGAAACAAGACCGAGGCGGTTAATTATGCGAATCAAGTTATTGACGGGAAATATTTCGATCTGATAGGGGATGCAACAGATGTTTTACGTTCAAAAGAGATCGTGTTCTCTGTTTACGTGGATAAGTTTGACCAACAAGTGACGGATATAACCAATGGTACTTCTTATTTGATTGTCAAGGAGAGTTTCTTGAATGAAATGTTTGATGTGGCTAATGATGGGACAAATGATTTGAGAATCAGAGAGGGAGTTGGATTTGATTACGGAACAAACGGAATCAAAATGCGGAAATATAAGCAAGAAAACTTGTGGGCATCCACGGAAGGAACCGTTGTTTTAATACGTTTATCTGAAATGTATTACATTTTGGCGGAATGTGCGGCAACTCCGGGTGAAGCGGCTGAGTTTTTGAATAAAGTACGAAATATACGCGGGGTAGATCCGGTTGTTTGTACGGAAGCTAACAGATTGGATGAGATTGAAAAAGAGTACCGCAAGGAATTTTACGGGGAGGGGCAATTGTTTTTCTTCTATAAGCGTCATGCTTACACGACATTTCTGCATTGCCCTGTGAACCAAATGGCTGAAAGTAATTATATGTTCTCTTGGCCGGATAATGAAACTTTATTTGGTAAAACAAATTAAGACATCGTGAATGTTGTATTTACTGATAAAATGAGAGATTTATGAAAAATTTGGCAATTATATTACAGGTTTTAATCACGTTATTTTTTCTTCAGAGTTGTGAGGAATACGAGATGGTGCAATATGGAGAGGGAAACGAGATTAATTTTATGGCTGATTATTATTTAGGTAAAGATAAGAAACCGTATTGGGTGGATGAAACAGAATATTTGCATTATGAGACAAATTTTGGGATTAATCCTCGTGGAGATTCTTTGTTATTGGATACTCTTCTGGTAGGGGTTAAAATAAGTGGAGTTCCCGCAGATCATCCTCGAAAGGTTGCGTTTACCACGAAAAAGTTAGGCGATAATACATTGGAGATTGTATGTCCGGAGGAGTATTATGTCCCGGCAGACACGGGTGTTGCCGTGTTTAAAGTTTTGATAAAACGTCCGGAAAAACGAAATACGGAATATTCTGCCTATCTGACTTTTGATTACGAGAAATCGGATTTTAAAGCGGGGACTGCCGAAAGACAAACTTTTGAATTGAGGGTAGAAAATTCTGTTAATTTGGAATTGTGGGGATCTTCTCAAGAAGAATGGGATGGATATTACGCGATGTTTTTTGGAGATTATAGCGAGACGAAAGCTCGTTATTTGATCACGAAATACGGAGGTACGGTATTGAATGAATGGACTATGACGAATCAATTTTATGATGTTCTTTACTCGAATGGTTTCTACATGGATTTTGAAGAGTATAAAGCAGATCCTGATAATGCACCCTTGATAGATGAAAATACGGGTGAATGGATTGAGATTCCTGATATTTCAGAATTACTTTAAAAATAAGAAATTATGAGAAGATTAATTTATATACTGGCTTTGTTACTGTTTGTGTCTTGTTATGATGATAAGGGAAATTATGATTATGAAGATATTAATACGGTAGCAGTTGAATTGGATGAGTTGTATTCCGTGCGTTTGGACAAGGATACCACGCTTACTATTGTTCCCCGGCTGTCACAGCTCTTACAAAAGGACGATGAAAATTTGAGTTATGTTTGGTTATATTCTACGATCAATCATAATTTCTATGGTTTAGCGGATCGTGAAGGTTTTGACACTGTGAGTATAGAACCTAGTTTACGTTTTCATATAGACCCGGAAGAGAAAAATTTGAAATACGAGCATTTTTTTCGTTTAAATGTGTTTGACAAGGTAACGGGAATTGAATATCCGGTAAATACGACGATCAAGTTGATCAAACCTTATGATGGAACTTGGATGGTTTTACATAGTAAAAACGGACAGACGGAATTGGGGTCGATTGAATATATCGGTGCTGATATCGTGGTGAATGAAGATGCCTATTATAAAGAATCAGGCAAGCGATTGACAGGTAAGCCACTTTGTTTGGGACAATATACAACGTCGGTTAAATATTATGGAACCGGGAGCGGCTGGAATATGTTTTACGTGCTTACTGATGTTGCCAAAGAGGCCGGAGTTTATTGTCAATGGAAAAAATTTGAGAAAAAGGATAGTTTGTCTCGAATGGTTGCCCCGATGGCTCAAGCAGGTTTTGATTTCCAACATGTGGAGATGATGGATGGTGATGGAAGTGCCAGTGCTCTTTTGTTGTCCAATGGAGTTCTTTATCAGATCCCTAGGGCCGGTAAAGTGTATAAACCGGGAAGCGGGTTGACCGGTGATGTGAAGATTACCTTGGCATCTAAAGTTATTAACAATGCTTTGTTGTATGATGAGGCCGGACATCGTTTTGCATTTTATTACAATAAAAGTGATGGGTTAGGCGTGAAGAAGTATGATCCTTTG
This sequence comes from Butyricimonas sp., assembly GCF_019423355.1. Taxonomy (NCBI): domain Bacteria; kingdom Pseudomonadati; phylum Bacteroidota; class Bacteroidia; order Bacteroidales; family Odoribacteraceae; genus Butyricimonas; species Butyricimonas sp. Next base: position 35,885 of record NZ_JAHZBP010000008.1, on the reverse strand, counting down.
TACTTTAATGAGAGCGAGGAAAATAGTGATTTGATTCAATCTATTCCGGTTCGAGATGGTGATGCTACGGGAGCTGATCCTAACAAGTTAGCTCCGGATCAAAAAGTGTTGTACGTGGGAACCGGATATCAATTTGATCAAAGTTGGACAAGTGTGTATGGTTATGGTTTGGCTAAAAGTGATGATAAATGTTTTGTTTATGAATTTAATCCAAGAGGGTTTACTTATGCTGATTATGCCTCTTTTAATGCTTATTATCAAATTGATTTACCTAAAGGATTAGATGAAAATGCTTGTTTTGCTTCCACTCCGCCTTATAGTGGTATTATTTTTTACGCATCGGGTAATACGGTTTATCGTTTAGACTTTAAACAGGCCGGAGGAAAAGCTACTGCAATCTATACTCATACGGGGGGAAAGGCTACGAAAATGAAATTTGCCAAGAGAAAGGCTCCAGGAGAAGGAGAGTTTGCAGCCTATGAGTTTGATTTGCAACGTAGTTTAGGAGTTTCTTTTGATATGGGAAATGGCAAGAGTGATTTTGTTATCTTGAATTTGTCATCAACCGGTAGTGTTGGGGCTAATAGTGTAACTTATCCGGCAACACAGGTATATTCTGATTTTGGAGAAATAGCTGATTTTGTATTTATTTAAAAAAGGTATTAAGATGAAGTGGATAATTATTATATGGGGTTTACTGTCTCTAGTAGGATGCCAGAGTAAGCCTGAAGGATTCGTGATAAAAGGAGAATTTCAAGGTGCACCGGAAAATGAATGGGTATATTTAACGAATACCGGGCAGACTGTGTATTATGATAGTGTACAGTTGAAAAAAGGAAAGTTTGAGTTTAAAGGGAAAGTGGATTATCCGGAATTACGTAGTATTACTTATTTTAAAGATCCGTCGCAACGAATTTATGGATGGGATAAGATCATGGAGTTACCGATATATGTGGAAAATTCTACTATTCGGGTTTCTTTACCTTTTGCAGGGCTACCCTCAAAATTAGAGAAAAAAGTACCGGGTAATTTGCGTGTAGAAGGTTCTCATGCTCATGATTTATATGCGAAATATAAAGAACGGGTAACGCCTTTTGTTGTAAAAGATGACAGCTTGTTTGATGCTTACCGTCGTGCTTATTATTATAAAAAAGGGACGGAAGATGATGTGTTCCGTTGTGTGAGGGGGATGGATGCTATGCGTGATAGTGTTTTTGCCGTGGGTGTTGAATTTATCCGGCAACATCAGGAGTCTCCGGTAGCTTTATATGTGGCAAAAAATCTACGGGTAAGAGCTTACGATAGAGATAAAGCGAAAGAAGTGGTTGGTTTTTTACCGGAAAACGTGAAAGCTACCCCGATGGGACAACAAGCTATGAAAGCTTTATTGGAACAGCCGCTTTACGTGGGAGATGTGTTGCCTGATTTTGATGTGTTGAATGTAGATTTACAGACAGTAAAGTTGTCAATGCTATTAAAAAAGGGACATTATACGTTGGTAGAATTATGGGCATCTTGGTGTGGACCTTGTCGGGCAGATATTCCTCATTTAAAAGAGACTTATCAGCGCTATCATGAAAAAGGTTTTGAAATGGTTAGTATCTCTATCGACGATGATATGGAGGCATGGCAGAAAGCAGTAAAAGAGGAAGGTATGCCTTGGAATCAGGTTTGTGGAGCAAACGGGAAAGGTTATAAGAAAGAATGTATGGATTTGTTTGGTGTTAACGGTGTACCTTCATGCGTGTTGATTGATAAGGAAGGGCGAGTCATTAGCACAAATGCACGTGGGGGATGGTTGAACGAGAAGTTGGCGGCATTGTTTAAAGAATAAAAATTCGGTTTTATAAAATTTGTATTGTATGAAAAATGTATTGTTATTGTTCCTACTCGTGGTTGGTGTTGCCAGCCACGGGATGGGGAAGAACGTGCGGTTGCATGGTTCTTTGAAAGAGTTCGGGGCTAATGTGGTATCTATGGATTTTGATGGTGCTGCAGGTGAATTATCTAAGGAGTGGAGTCAAAAAATCACGGTGAATAAAGATGGTAGTTTTGATTTTTCTTTTGACTTGAAAAAGCCAGGATATTATTCGGTAGGACGGAACACGCTGTATTTGACTCCGGGGGATGATATGGAAGTGTATCTAGGAACGTCTCAACCACAAAGTTGGTTTAAGGGAAAAGGTGCGGGCGTGAATAACTATATGAAAGGACGTTTGTTCCCAAAGGCGGGATCATTTTTAGAGGCGGGGAGAAATGTGAAAGGTAGTTTCGAAGAGACGAAAAAATATATTGATGAGCGGGCTGCCCAACGGGAGAAAGAATTGAAGGCATTGCCGAATGCGAGTAAGGAGTTTGTGGAGTTGGAAATGATGCGTATCAAGGCGGATGTTGCCAATAGTTATATGGCATATTTATGGTATTCTGATCTGTTGAAAGATTGTAAAACACGGGAAGAGGGAGAAAAGGTCGCTAATGATTTTAACAAGTCTATTCGAGAATATATAAATCCAATATTGAAAGAGATTTCTGCTAAGGATGAGTATTTGGAGGTTGCCGTGGTGAGAGATGTGTTGCTGAGTTGTTATGATATGGATGCTTCTATTTTTGATTTTCCGAAATCACAACGGTTGAAAGAGTTAAATGATGCTTACGTGACCGGGGATCGAATGAATGAGGAGATGACGCAATCTCTTTATGATGAGTTACATGCATTCGGCTCTAAGTTGAAAAATGCTGATTTTAAGCAGGCTTTTCTAGGACGGTTGGAAAAAAGGGCGAAATTGATGGAAGGACGCCCGGCTATTGATTTTGCTGTTGTGGATATGAACGGGAAAGAGGGAAAATTGAGTGATTATAAAGGGAAGGTGTTGTTTATTGACTTTTGGGCGACTTGGTGTATGCCTTGTTTGGGAGAAATGCCTTTCTTTAATGAATTGAGTAAGAAGTATCCAAATGTTCAGTTTATAGGTGTATCTTTGGATGACAACACGGAAGTTTGGTTGAATAAATTGAAGGGTGATTCGGATCATGGTAACGTATTGGAGTTATTTTCAAAAGACCCTGTGGTTCGGATTGGTTGGGATATTACAGGAATTCCTCGTTTCTTGTTGATCGATAAAGATTTCAAGATTATTTCAGCTTCGGTACCTCGTCCATCCGAGAAAGATGTGATTACTCCATTATTGGAAAAGTATAATAAGTAAGGAAATTATCATCTTAATTATTGTTTTCGGGGGAGTTATCTTAAAATATAGAGATAACTCCTCTTTTCGTTGAAATATTTTAATGATTTCTTGAAAAATGGGACAAATAGTTTACTTTTGTGGAGGAGATGTCGTGAATAAATTGCACTATGGCAAGAGATCTTTTGGAGAACAAGGCTTTCGAGGAGTTGTTTGATTTGCATTACGGGAATCTGGTGGGATTCGTGTATGGTTACGTGAGGGATGAAGAGGTGGCAAAAGATATTGTGCATGATGCGTTCTTGACTTTTTGGACGAATCGGAAACATTTGGATTTGTCCTATTCTGCAAAATCTTATCTATTTACGTTGGCACAGAATTATGCTTTGAATTACTTGAGGCATTTACGGGTCGTGGAGGTGAACGAGCGTGAGGTGACGGCTTTGTTGGAATCGGCTTCGGAGGAATTGGCTGAATACGATGAACGGTTTGCCCGGGTAGAGGAAAAGTTAGCTTTGTTACCGGAGAAGCAGCGGGAGGTTTTTTTGAAATGTGTGGTGGAAGAGAAAAAATACCAAGAGGTGGCGGATGAGTTGGATGTGAGTATTAACACGATAAAAAAGCATATGACTCGCGCCTTGAAATTTTTGAGAGGGGAATTGCAGGATGAAACTGTGTTACTTTTCGTGTTGAAAAAGAAGTGATTATCTTTTTATTTTCAAATTCTATATAAAAAATTGCTTTTTGTGTCACCCTTTTTTTGAGGGTACGTGTGATAGATGTAAAATGACGATTTATGAGATACAATGACGAAGATATAGAATTTGCTAATTTGATTCTGACAGACCGGGAGAATTTGGACGATGCGGAGGTGGATGCGTGGATGGAAGACCCGGAGCATGTAAAATTATTGAAAGAATTTGCCACGGCTTATCAAGTTCGTATGAATAAGAATTTTGATCAAGATAAAGAAGAGGAATTTGCTCGGTTGGAGAGGGATATTTACGAACGGAAGAGTCGTCGAATGACATTACGTTGGTCGGTAGCGGCTTCTGTTATTTTGCTGGTTAGTTTGTTTGTGGGGCGTACGGTGACTGAGTGGAGAGATTTGGATGATGCTCGTGTGCTGGCAAAAACGGAAAGAAACGTACCGGGTGCTAAAGCTGAGTTGATTTTGAGTACTGGGGAACGGGTTGTTTTGGATCGAAAGAGTGTAGCAATAGAGGGTTTGAACGAGATGGGGATTCGAAATGATTCCGTGACCGGGTTGGATTATGCGACCGCGAAAGTGGAGGGGGAAGAGATCGTGTATAACACTATGCGAATCCCGGTGGGAGGATTTTATCAGTTGGCTTTGTCAGACGGGAGTAAAGTGTGGTTGAATTCGATGACGGAACTTCGTTTCCCGGTGACTTTTACGGGGGAACAGCGAAAAGTTTATTTGACAGGAGAGGCTTATTTTGAGGTGACTTACGATACGGTGCATCCATTTATTGTAGAGACTCCGGACGGAATGGAAGTAAAGGTGTACGGGACAGAATTTAATATGAACACGTACGGGAAAGGTGTTGTACAGACTGTACTTGTAAAAGGAAAAGTTGGAGTCCGGGATGGTGTTCATGGTAAAGAAGTGATGTTGGAACCTCGGCAGATGGCTGAATATGATGAGAAAACGGGAATGGTGCGGGTAAAAAACGTTGATCCGTATAGATATATTGCTTGGAAAGATGGAGAATTTGTATTTGAACGGGAGACAATTGAGGGGATCATGGAACGATTAAGTAGATGGTATGATGTGAAAATATTTTACGGAAAAGAATCTTTGAAACAGAAACGATTTACTGGTGTTGTTAGTCGTTATGAAGATATCACACAAGTACTTCGTTTGATAGAGGGACCGGCAACATTACGTTTCGAGGTGAAGGGAAACGTGGTAACCGTGAAAGACAGAGAATAATATTTAGTGATAGTTAATAGAAAACCGTAAAGTGCGTCAACACATTTACGGTTTATCACAGGATGTTTGAGCATCCGTGTTAGTTTTAATAGTTAATTTACAAAATTATGAAAAAAAACAAGACGAGTTTTGTTTTTCCTGACTTTTTTAGATGGGAGAAACAAAATCTTTTATGTTGCCGTTGGGTTTTTGTGGTAGTGATGTGTTTGAGCTTTTCTTCAGGAGCTTTCGCACAACAGCAAAAAGTGTCGATTAGCGTGAAAAATGTGGACGTGTCGGTTGTTTTCCGGCATATCAAGGAACAAACGAAATTGAATTTCGTGTATGATCCGGATCAATTGGTTTCGATGTCGAGTGTTACTATGGATGTGAGGAACGTGGCGGTTGATTCTGTGTTGTCGAAGTTATTCTCGGGAACTTCTTTCGAATATCGTTTCGAGATGGGATCTATTTTGATCAGGAAGGTACTGCGAAAACAGGAGCAGGAGCAAATGGTTGTACAAGGTACTGTATATGATGTTTCAGGACAAGTGCTTCCCGGGGTAACAGTTATGTTGAAAGGGACCACGGTGGGAACGGCAACTGATATGCAAGGGCGTTATCAAATGGTGATTCCGAAGACGGATAAACCTGTGTTGGTTTTCTCTTTTATTGGAATGAAAAATGCGGAACGTTCTTTTAATGGAGAGAAATCGTTGAACGTAACGCTTGAAGAGGAAGCAGAGAATTTGGATGAAGTGGTTGTGACAGGGTTGGTTACGCATAATGTAAAGAGTTTTACTGGAAATGCTTCTGTATATAATAGTGAAGATTTGAAGGCTGTAGGCCATCAAAATCTGATAAAAAGTTTAGCCTTGTTGGATCCTTCTTTGTCGATTGCGGAAAATATCGAAATGGGATCGGATCCGAATACGATGCCTAAAATTCGGTTTAGAGGTGAGAGTTCTTTTCAAGGATTTGAAAGTATTGATAAATCCGGTTTGGTAAATGATCCGAATCAACCGTTATTTATTTTGGATGGTTATCAGACAACCTTGGAAAAGATTGTTGATTTGGATATGAATAGGGTCGAGTCGGTTACAATTTTGAAAGATGCAGCTGCCGGAGCTATTTATGGATCACGTGCCGCCAATGGAGTGATTGTTGTCAAGACAATTCAGCCTAAATCCGGAGAACTTCAGATAAGTTATTCGATGGATTTGGATTTTAATTTGCCTGATTTGTCTAGTTATGATCTTTTGAATGCAACAGAAAATCTGCAATTAATTAATCGTTTGGGGTTGTATCGGAATAACGATGGAACATTGGCTCCCGGCTATAATGAAATCGCTCGTTGGGTCGCCGAAGGTGTAGATACAGATTGGTTGTCACAGCCTGTGCGCAATGCGGTAGGGAATAAACACTCGTTGAATTTGTCTGGAGGCGACAATAGAATGCGTTATGGGGTGGATTTAAATTATTCTGGTAATCCAGGAGTAATGAAAAAATCTTCAAGGACGAATTACGGAATTGGGGTGAATTTATCTTATAATTATAATGATAGGCTTCTTTTTAATAATTATTTGTCTGTTGGAGTAACAAAATCAAAAGAATCTCCTTACGGGAATTTTAGTGATTACACGACAATAAATTCTTTTTATCCTATATATGATGAGAAAGGGGATTTGTATAAGTCTTATTATTTTGTAGACCGATATGGAAATTTAAGTAATCTTTGGGGAAGTGTTAATAATGAACCCTCTAACCCGTTATATGAGGCCTTTGTTGGAAATAAGGATGAAAGTACAAGTTCTAATGTTAATGAAAATTTTTCTTTTGATTGGTTGATACATTCTTCGTTTCGTTTAAATGGTAGAATAAGTTATACGAAAAATCAAAATGAAACAACTTCTTTTTTATCTCCCAATTCTGTTACTTATAAAGATTATGGGGAAGGTATGTCAGATGTAACGACAGAAGATGAAATATTGCGGGGGCGTTATACTTATTCCCAAGTGAAACAGGAAGCATTGGAAGGAAATTTACTGGTAACTTGGTCTCGAAATATAGGAAAGCATTTTGCCACGGCTTCAGCTGGTGTTTCCATGTCTGATTCTCGAAGTGTTGTGTATGGATTTACTGCTCAGGGATTTGGTGGAAATGATGCATCGGAACCAGCGTATGCAGAAGGATACGAGGAAGGTGGTGTGCCTAATAACTCGGAGGGACATACTCGATTGGCTAGTTTTTTCGCTTCCGCTAATTATGCTTTTGACAGTCGTTATTTGTTTGACTTTTCTTATCGGTTAGATGGTTCTTCACAGTTTGGTTCAGAGGAAAACGTGGCACCTTTTTATAGTGTCGGTTTGGGGTGGAACGTGCATAATGAAACGTTTATCAGAAAACTGAATTTTGTGAATATGTTAAAGTTACGTGCTACTTACGGAGAACTTGGATCAATTAGTTTTTCTCCTTATCAAGCTAAGGATATTTATGCTACCACGAAAAATGATAGATATGATGGAAATATTGGCGTTGTATTACAAGGGTTAGGTAATGAGAATTTACGTTGGCAGACAACGAAGTCTTATGATTTTGGTGTGACATTAGGTTTGTTTGATCGGTTTGATTTTTCTTTGAGTTTTTATAAAAAAGAAACTCATGATATGGTTTTGCCAGTAACAACTCCCCCGTCTGTCGGATTTGATAGCTTTACGGAAAATCTTGGTCGTATGAGAAACACGGGTTATGAGTTATCATTGCGAGCTTTTGCAATGAAGAAGAAAACGTTAAATGTTTCTGTTTTTCTGAATGCAAGTCACAATAAAAATAAGATTTTGTCCATTTCTTCCGCATTAGAGTCCTATAATAAATCTATTGATAATTCGGAGGGAAAAACGGAAAGTGAATATAAGCAAGCTTCTCATAAATTTTTAACAAAATATGAAGAAGGACAATCAACCACAGCAATTTATGCAGTTCGTTCTTTAGGAATAGATCCGATGACTGGGGAAGAGCTTTTCTTGACGAAAGAAGGAAAGCCTACGTGGACCTGGAATGCCCTTGACAAAGTTGTTGTGGGAGATACAGAACCCAAAATTAGAGGTACTTTTGGAGTAAATGCAGGTTGGAAAGGTTTGTATATGAATGCAACTTTTGCCTATCAGTATGGGGGGGAGGCTTATAATCAGACAGTGGTAGATAAGGTCGAAAATTCGAACAAATATCAGAATGTAGACAAGCGAGTCTTGACGGAAACTTGGCAAAAGCCAGGGGATATTGTAAAGTATAAAGCGAATGTAACGAGCCGATTGGTACAATACTTCACTTATGCAAGTTCTCGATTTGTTCAAGATTTGAATTATTTGCAATTTTCTTCTTTTTCATTACAATATGAAATGCCGAAGAGTTTGATTTCTTGTTTGCGTATGGAGAGTTTGAGATTTTCATTTAATATGTCTGATTTGTTTTATTGGTCTACGGTAAAACGTGAACGGGGTACTTCGTATCCTTTTGCTCGTTCATTTACTGTTGGTTTGCGTGCAAATTTTTAAAGAATAGAATTATGAAAATGATATATTATTTTTTCATGTTGAGTATAGTCTTCGTTGTTGGAGGGTGTGGGAATTGGTTAGATGTTCAACCGACAACAGAGAAAGATCGAGAAGATTTGATCGAGACGGAAGATGGATTTAAGCAAATGCTTTATGGTACCTATATAAATCTAGTTCATCCGGATTTATACGGTCATCAATTGACTTATGGTTTATTGGAAGGGTTAGCTCGAAATTATGTATGGCATCCTACAAGTAGCTATAATTATGAGGACAAGACAGTGCGCCCCACGATAGATGCTATATGGAATACCATGTATAATAACATAGCAAATGTGAATAGCATCTTGAAAGATATTAAGTCTCGTAAAGATCTTTTTATTAATCATGAGGGAGATGTGTTAGAAGCTGAGGCGTTGGCTATGCGGGCTTTTATGCATTTTGATTTGTTACGAATGTTTGCTCCGGCGTATCAAGATAACGAAGATCGTATTGCGATACCGTATGTGGAAACTTATGAACGGGTTCGATATCCGCACTTACCGACAAAGGAAATTATGGAAAAGGTATTGAAAGATTTGAATGAAGCCGAGAAAATGTTAGAGGCAAGTGATGATCCGATTTTGAAAGAAATTATTTGTACTTATTCCGGGAAAAATGATTTTATGGCAAATCGGCAATATCGTTTTAATTATTGGGCAGTGAATGCTTTGAAGGCTAGAGTGTATTTGTATATGGGGGATACGGAAAATGCAAACCATTATGCAATGAAGGTAATAGAAGAAGCACCTTTCACGTGGGTAAGTGAGACTGATGTAACTTCTGGGGATCAGATTTTCATGCCGGAGTTGATTTGTGGGTTGAATGTTCCTAAGTTGGCTAATTATTATGAAACTTATTTTACATCCGAAAAATATTCATTATCCGATGGATGGGGTGTTTATGGATTAGGGGTTTTTGAGGATGCTAATGATTTCCGTTATTTGTATTTGCTTTCTAATGATAGAGCTAATAATAAGGTTATTTCTAGTAAATATAATCAACGTGTTAGTAGTTCGAGGGTGATGAAGAAAGAAACGGTACCTTTGATTCGTTTGGGGGAGATGTATTTGATTGCGGCTGAATGCAATGTCGAGGATAATCCGGGTGAAGCTGTCCGATTATTACGAGAATTGAAATCACATAGAGGTTATTTGTCTGAAGATAAAGGGATTGTCGGAGATGCTAGTGCGAATCAATTGCTTGACTATATAAAAAAAGAGATGCGTAAGGAGACTTATGCTGAAGGACAGATGTTTTTCTTTTGGAAACGTTTAAAGTCTTCAACAACTCCTGGTTTTAGTCCATGGTCATCTGCTGCTACGACCCCGATGAAAGTCGAGTATTATACATTCCCATTGCCGGAATCGGAACTTGAATATGGTAATATTCCTTCGAATGGAGAGTTAAATTTATAAATATTGAATTGATATGAAAGTGATATATTATTTCCTTTTGATTTTGTCTATCGTTTTGTTGACGAGATGTTCAACAGATAAAATTGAGAAATTTGATGAGCGTAATTATATTTCTTTTGATGTAAATGAGGTAGAAGAGGGATATCCTAAGTTGTCTTATACTTTTACTTTTTCAGAAGAATCTGTTAGAGAAGTGATATATGAAGTTCCTGTTGTTTATGCGGGGCGCTATAATAATAAGGTCGTGCCATTTTCTTGGCAAGTTGTGGAGGAGGAAAGTACTGCTGTGTTAAATACTCATTATCAATTATTAGATGGAGATGCGTCGTTTATTGAGGCTGGAAAGAATGTTGGTGTGGCAAAAATTAAATTGTTACGGACAGGGGATATGCAAAATAATTTTTATGAATTAGTCTTACAGTTAGTTGAAAACGAGAGTTTTAAGTCGGGAGCTATAGATAGAGTAAAAATAGTGATAACAGATCAATTAGTGAAACCGGATTATTGGGTGTGGGATCCATATGATCATTATTTAGGAAATTATTCTTCGATGAAGTTTCGGTTGTGGTTAGAATTTATGAATGTAAGTGATGGAGCGAATCCATTTGAAACAGATAAATATATACAATGGACTGATCGAGGTACTGGAAATTTCATATATAAGAATTATAGGGAATCAGAGGTGAAAACAACGGTTCTGGAGTTCCGGCAATGGTTGTATAATGAGAAAAACAATCCTTACGACGAAGATTTGAAAGCTCCCGTGGCAGAGAGTCTTGGTGGATTTTAGTGACGAAATTTAAGAATTGATATTATGAGAAAGATATATTTATTTAGCGTGTGGTTATTGTGTTGTTTCGGTGCTTGTATAGAGGATAAAGGAAATTATAATTATGTTCCTTTAGAAGAAGTGGCAATCAGTGGACTTAATGATTCTTATCGTTTTGTTCTTCAGAAATCACAGTCAATAATTCCCAAAGTGATAACGAATATTGATGAGAGTAATCTTACTTATTGTTGGCGTATAGGTCCGGACACGCTTTGTAAGACAAGAGATTTTAATTATACTTTTACTCGGATTCCTGTTGCAGTTTCTTCTAATCCATTGACTTTTGAGGTAAGAGATGTAACAACAGATGTGCGTTATTCTAAAGTTATGCAAGTGAGTGTTGTATCTCCTTTTTATTCCGGATGGTTGATGCTTACGGCACAACGGGATGGAAAGGCGGCGCTAGCTTTTCAATCATATGAGGATGAACAAATGTTATATCAAGATGTTTATCAGGAGGTGAATAATGAAAAATTGTCGGGTACACCTTTAATGGTAAAACAGCTTAGGTATCAGGATGGAATTACGGGTGCTTATATGGATCGCATATCCGTGATTTGTGAAAGTGGAAAATCACCGGAATTAGACGGGACTTCACTTGTGCGTTGTAAATATTATGAAGATGAATTTCAAAAGGAATCTCTTCATATAGATAATATTACCTCAGAGTATTATAAAAACGAGAATGCGTTGAGTATTGTTTCTGATGGTTTAGTTTATGGTAAGGTGCTAGGAAGTATGGGGTCACCGGACGATGCTTATTATCAATATCCTTTTGAGGGAGATGAGCGAGGGTATAAAGTTGCACCATTTCTTGTAAAAGGAGCTTATACGTCTTACTATTTTGCGTTGGATGAGTTAAATCATCGTTTCGTGTATTATTCGGCAACAACGCTCTCTTCAAGAGTTTCTTCCGTGGTGTGGGATGAAGAAGAATCCGTATTCGGGGTAGATTTGCATGATGTCCAAGGTGAAATGATATGGATGGGGGCAATTTTGTATGATGATGATATATATAGCATTGTGTTTGATAAAGGGGTATATGTTTTACGTAGAATGGAGATAGCATGGGATGGTAGAGCAAAGTTACTTGCTTGTGTGAAATTGCCGGACGGAGTGGTGGTTGAAGGGAGTCGCTTTGCCTTGCATCCTACGTCCCCTTATTTGTTTGTCAGTAACGGAAATATGTTGCAAGCGATTAACTTGGAAAATCTTTCAGCTGGAGCGAAGGCTGTAAATGAGATTTGTTGTTATGAAGGAGAGATCCTTGCAATGCATTACGCTTATGATAATGCTGCGGGGTTGAATGAATTTGGGGTTGCAATACAAACAGGAAATAACGAATCTGCTTTGTTAATTGTTAATCCGACTCTTTCTTCTGGGGGAGAGATCATGAATAGATATGATCATGTAGAAGGAAAAATTGTTAGTTTATGGCGTAAATTTATGTAATATGAACAAGAGATTATTTTTGAGAGGTTTCATTTTTTTATCAGTATGTCAAGCGTTGATGTCTTGTGTTGATGGGTATAAGATTATAGGAAATGTTCCAGAGCTTGCGGATGGAACTCAAGTGTATTTACGTTTGGTTGGGCCTCCGTCAAGAGATATAGATAGTGTATGTGTTAAAGATGGGTATTTCGAATTTGGAGGACTTTCGGTAGAGAAACCTATCTGGGCTTTAATTAGTGTTAAGGGGCGTTTTAGTGCTTTATGTGATTTTTATTTGGAAGATGGAAAAATTAATGTGAAGGGTATATCTTCTCATAAAGCTATCGCTTCTGGAACGCCAATAAATGATCAATATAATATTTATAATCAAACTATATCGGTTTATAATGATTCCCTTTATCGTGTTAGTGTAGAAATAAGTCTTGCGGAAGAGGAGGTTGATAGAGAGGGGTTGATGATGCGTCGGGATAGATTGCAAAAAGAAATGGAAGAGCGAGAAATTGATTTTATCAGAACTTATCCAGATTCGCCGATAGCATTACGAATAATATCTTATAGAGCTTCTAAGATCTCTTCTCAACAAATAAGAAAGATGATATCCTATTTAGGGCCTAAGATGCAACAAGAGCGAGAAATTGTTCAAATAAAAGATTATGCGGCAAGATTGGCTAAAACAGAAGAGGGTGCAGTAGCGCCGGATTTTGCATTGAATACAATTGATGGAGAGAAGTTTATTTTGTCCCAAAAACGAGGAAAATATGTGTTGTTAGATTTTTGGGCATCTTGGTGTGCTCCTTGTCGAGCAAGTTTTCCTACAATTGCCAAAATTCATGAACAATATAAAGGAAAAGCCTTATCAGTGATTGGTGTTTCTTTGGATAAAGATCAAAAAGCATGGGAAAAAGCTTTGAATGAAGAGGGATGTACTTGGACACAAGTTTGTGATTTGAAAGGGGAAATTGCTAAGCAATATGCAATAAAGGCAATTCCTGCTTTAATATTGATTGATCCAAACGGGAGAATTGTTGGTCGATTTGATAAAGGAGAAATTGTAAGTAAATTGAGTCAGATAATTACAGAGTAATTACAGAACAATTTTATAAGAGGCAAGAAATTAGTAAGCAAAGCTAATTTCTTGCTTTTTGATGGCGATAAAAAATTTTTTGAAGTAATATAATATCAACAAATGATACCGGTTTTGTTTATGAGAAAATTGCAATTTATTCTTGCTGGGATACTTTGGGCTTTGATTTCATGTCAACCTGATAATATATATATCAAATTGTAGGTTTTGCTGATGGATTGAAAGATGGAGACACTGTATTGATGTACAGGTTACTCTGTCTAGAAGCTATTTCGGTGGATACCGCCATCAGTAAGGGAGGACATTTTAAATTTGTAGGAAAAGTAGATTCTGTCTCAGCTCATGCTATTGTGTTGAGACAGAATAAACAGTCAGTTCGACTAACATTCTTTTTAGAGCAAGGGAATATTAAAATTAATGTTTTTGAAAAAGGAAATAAGTGGAACTGTTTTGAATGATATTTGGAATAAATATAACATACAAGCGGATAGTATGTGTGCAGAACGGTCAAGGGTGTATGCAATTTTGAGAGATACCATGTTGGCAGAAGATGTTCGTGAAATTCAGTGGAAATTGATTCATTCGAAATTGCATAGTTCTCATGCGCATATGTTACAAACGCTTAAAGTAAATATAGATAATTCTATAGGACTTTTTTTGTTGATGAGTAATTATAAAGGAATGAACTTGGAAGTATTGGATACCATTCTTGGGATTCTTCCTGTAAGATATCAAGAAAATGAATGTGTTTTGCGTGTAAAAGAATATTTGTATAAAGAGAGTAAAACATCTGTTGGAAAGTATTTTATAGATCTTGAAATGTTAACTCCAGAGGGGAAAAAGGCGAAACTTTCAAACTATGTTTATAATAATAAAGTTACTTTACTTGAATTTTGGGCTAGTTGGTGTGGACCTTGTTGTAGAGAGATACCTGATCTTGCTCGACTGTATGATCTTTACATGGATAAAGGTTTAGAAATTGTGGGTGTTTCATTGGATGTTAATCAGGCAAATTGGAAAAAAACTATTGATATGATGAATATATCGTGGCCTCAGATGTCCGATTTGAAAGGAAGACACGGAGAAGTTCTGCGATATGGTTTGAGAGGAATCCCTACTCTGTTTTTGATAAATCAAGAGGGTATAATTATTGCAAAAAAAATAGGAGTGAATATGGTTTATGAAGAATTGGAAAAAATATTGAAATGATCCGTTTCTTTCTGTTGTAATTTTGTTTTTAATGATAGGTAAAATATGATATATAGAATTTGTTTTAACGTGGTCAAATTTGACCACGTTAAAATGAATGTAGGATTATCTTTTTTGTTTTACAAACGCTATTGGCATTTATAATAAAATGTAAAGTTTTAGGGGGAAATAATAATCACTTTTTTTGATCATAAAGAAGATGATTGTGAGAAGGAAGAAATTTTTGATGATGCTCAAAAGAATTTTTGTGGGTAAATTTTTCTTCTGTGTTTTGTTTTTCTTAGATTTGTAAAATCTATGGAAATAAATATGCATTCTTTTGATAACCATGAAATATTGTTGTGTGCTTTGCAGAAAGGAGAGGAGAAAGCTTTTGTGTATATTTTTGATTGTTACTATGATGGGTTATTGAATTATGCGGGGCGTATTGTTCGGGAGACGGAGTTGGCTCATGATTTGGTGCAGGAGACGTTTTGTAAGTTGTACGAGGATCATGCAAGTTTGAATATTCATTTGTCTATAAAATCTTATCTTTATAAATCAGTCTATAATAGTTGTTTGAACGAGATCAAGCATCAAAAGGTGGTTAGTAATTATGCAGATCGGGAGTTGTTGGATTTTTATTTTTCTGAGATCGTACAGACGCCGGAAGCGGAGTTAGTGTTGTTGGGAGAGGATATAAATAATGCTCTTCGGGAGGCGATTGATAAGTTACCGGAACGTTGCCGGGAAGTTTTCATGTTGAGTAAGATGGAAGAGTTGTCGAATAAAGAGATTGCTGAACGCTTGGGAATATCCGTGAAAACAGTTGAGGTTCAAATGACTAAAGCGTTATCTCGTTTGCGGAAAGAATTGGAATGGTTGTTAAGCTTGATTTTTTTTATAAATTTTTGAGTATAGCGTAGGGGTTTCTTCTTTTCAAGTTGTCATAGGAGTATAAACAGAGAAACTATGACGAATGAGATTGATCAATTAATATGGAATGTACTTGACGGGAAAGCGTCAGAGGGGGAGATTCGTGAGTTGAAAAGCTGGATGGAAGAGAGTGAGAAACAACGGGAATATTTTCGCCAATGGAAGAAAATATGGAATATGACAAGTGGGCCGACATTATCTACTGCTCGTAAGCAACAGGAGAAAGAACGTTTCTTGAGATCTATTCATAAATCATATATGGGGAAAGCTGGTAGGCGGAGAATAATGCACTATTGGCCGGTGGCTGCATCCATTGTTTTATTGGTAGGGGCGTTTGTCGGGTTTGCACTCAATGAATGGAACCGGATGAAAGTTGATCGGCAATTGGCTCAAGTTGAAAGAATTGTTCCGGGGGTGAAAGCTGAGCTAATCTTGTCCACGGGTGAAAAGGTGTGTTTGGTGCAGAAAAGCGAATTTATAGAGGGGATGAAAGAAACCGGCATCCAAAATGATTCTTTAGCGGGGTTGAATTACGTGGGGGCAAAGGTGCAAGGTAAGGATGTGAATGAGGAGGTGGTGTATAACACGATGCAGATTCCGGTAGGAGGATTTTATCAATTGAAATTGGCTGATGGAACGAAAGTTTGGTTGAATTCGCTCACGCGGCTTCGTTTTCCGGTAACTTTTACCGGAGAAGAGCGGAAAGTATATCTGACCGGAGAAGCTTATTTTGAAGTTGCACGAGATACAGAATACCCTTTTATTGTGGCCACGGATGAAGGTATGGAAATTAAGGTATATGGGACGGAGTTCAATGTAGACACCTATCGGAAAGGTGTGGTAAAAACGACGTTGGTAAATGGTAAGGTTGGTATTCGGGTGAGAGCCACGGGAGAAGAAGTGAAACTCACACCTAATCAGATGGCTTTGTTTACGGTGGCAACTCAATCTGTAGAGGTGGAGAATGTCGATCCATTCGGAGCGGTTGCTTGGAAGGATGGTAAGTTCGTTTTTGAAGATGAGCCGATAGAGGAAATCATGGAACGTTTGAGTCGCTGGTATGATGTGAAGGTGTTCTATGCTAATGAACGTATTAAAAAACATACATTTACAGGGATTATTACTCGTTTTGCAGATATTTCAGATGTACTTCATTTAATGGAGGAAACAGCGGCAGTGGAGTTCAACATTCAGGGAAATACTGTTACAGTGAAATAAAAAACCGAAAGTTGTGGGCCAACTCTCGGTATATGATAGGATGTAAGTTTACATCCAGTGTTAAATAGTAAATAACAAATTTATGGAAAAAAAACGAAAGTGGGTTGGTTTAAAGAGTATTTTAAACTTAAAAAGTGTAAAGTGTAAAGCTTTGCAAGTATTTTTGTTGCAAATATTTTTGCTAGTACCGTGGGGGGTAATGGCTATGGATCAGAAGGTTACCATTCATCTGGAACAAGTGAAGGTGCAGGAAATTTTTAAAGAGATTAATAAACAGACCGGTTTGAATTTCGTGTACAGTGCTATGCAGCTGAATGAGATCGGTATGGTTTCTTTAAACGTAAAAGACGTAACCGTTGATTTTGCATTGAAAAAGTTATTTGAGGGCAAGCCTTTCACGTATAAGTTTGAGATGCAGTCAATTATTATCCGAAAGATTGAGGTTATGCCGAAAGGGAAAACGAGTCGGACGATTCGAGGTGTTATCACGGATAAAGCGAGGGAACCGCTTCCCGGGGTGACAGTATTATTGAAGGGAACGAGTGTCGGAACTGCTTCCAACATGGAGGGAGAGTTTGCTTTAGAGGTAATGAAAGATGTGGATTCATTGGTTGTAACTTTTGTTGGAATGAAAACACAATACGTGAAATTACGGCCAGAAATAAGCATATATAAGATCCAGATGGAATACGATGTTGAGGAGATGGATGAGGTTGTGATTACGGGTTACCAGACAATCGATAAGAGAAAAAATACGAGTGCCGTTCAGACCTTACAGATGGATGATATTAAGGTGCCGGGAGTGACACGGGTTGATCAATTATTGGAAGGGCATGTTCCCGGTATGACGTTTATGCAAAATTCCGGTCAAGTGGGTGCAGCTCCTAAATTGAGAGTGCGGGGAACATCGACCATTTTGGGAAATCAAGAACCGGTGTGGGTGTTGGATGGAATTATATTACGAGATCCGGTGAATGTGAGTCCGACATTAGCTAATAATTTGGATTTCGTGAATTTAGTGGGAAATGCGATTTCTGGTATTAATCCGGATGATATTGAGCGCATTGATATTTTAAAGGATGCTTCTGCTACAGCTCTTTATGGGGCGAAGGCTGCTAATGGTGTGATTGTTATAACGACTAAAAAGGGGAAAGCTGGAGCTCCTTCCGTGACATATAACGTGAGTGGAACTTATACGAGAAGACCTCGTTACACGGATAATAGTATTTACTTGATGAATTCAAAGGAACGTGTTGCTTATTCCCGTGAATTGGTTGAAAAAAGATTGTCTCTTCCTGATATTCAAAATTACGTGGGATACGAGGATGCCATTAATAAATTATTGAATGGAGTTTATACTTACGAGCAATTCCAACAGGAGGTGAATCGCATCGAGACTGTGAATACGGATTGGTTTAAACTGATCACGGAGGATTCATTTTCGCATAATCACACTTTAAGTTTGTCCGGGGGAAGTGAAAATGTTCGTTACTATGCTTCTTTGGGATATTCTGATGAAAAAGGAGTTATTAAGAAAGAAAAGAATGACCGGTATTCTACTTTATTGAAGGTGAATGGAAATTTTGACAAATTGGCATTCAATTTCATGATTCAAGCGAATCGAGGAGAACGGCATTATGCGAATTCGGAAGTTGATATTTTGAATTATGCCTATAATACGGCTAGAACGATACCAGCCTATAATGAGGATGGAAGTCTATACTATTACACGAAAAGCTATAATCACCCCGAGGGAAGAAAGCGTTTACATTTGGCATTTAATGCGCTGAATGAGATGGCGAATTGCCGGGATGAGTATAATACTTATGCTGCAACAGTTACCACGGATTTGAACTATCGTTTTAACGAGAATTTAAAGGCTCAATTGATGTTTTCTTATGGAATGAGTAATACGACACAAGAGACGTTCATGAATGAATCATCTTGGTATGCAGCTTGTCTTCGAGGAACGGATTATGGGATTGCACTACCGGATGAGGTTAAGAGTTGGAGTTTATTGCCGATGGGTGGGGAATATCGTGAGGATATTTCTCGGAATGATAACTATACCGCACGTTTACAGCTGGATTATAATAAGTTCTTGGATAAAGATCGTAAACATTTGATAAATGCGTCTGTCGGGTTTGAATTATCATCTAATAAATATGTTGGGAAAAAACAAACCCATAGAGGGTATTTACCGGAGAGGGGAAAGATTATTACTACGTTTGATCCGACAGTTTATACTTCATTTGCTCAATGGCAGATGAATACTGCAGGGGCAACCCGAGGAGTTATTACAGATAATATTCAGAATGAATTGTCCGGTTATTTAACTTTGACATATACGTATAATAATGCTTATTCTTTGAATTTTAATACTAGGGCTGACGCTTCCAATAAATTCGGGGATCGGAGTAATGAACGTATTTTACCCGTGTGGTCTGTTTCTGGTAGTTGGGATATGAAATCTAATGTTTTTGCGGGAGTGAGTTGGGTTAATTTGTTAAGTCTGCGAGCATCCTATGGTTACCAGGGCAATATTTTGAGCGATCAAAGTCCGGAGTTAATCATTGAACGAGGAGATTATAATGACGATTTCGGGAAATATGAATCGGAAATAAAGCATTACCCGAATCCGAATCTGCGCTGGGAGAAAACGGGAACGATCAATGCCTCTGTGGATTTTGCTTTATTTGACAATCGGGTGCGTGGTACCGTATCCTACTTTTACAAGAAAACGAAAGATGCTTTCCTGACCAAAACGATCTCGGATATCAACGGTATGGATAGTTACGTGGTTAATTCAGGTACCTTGGAGAATAAAGGTTTTGAGTTGGGATTCAATTTTACTCCGATTAAGGCAGGTGCAGAGGTGGGAGGATTTCGTTGGGATTTCGATCCTCAGATCGGACAAATTGTGAATACATTATTGTCAAAGGCCGTGAATAATAATAGTTTTGATAAAGTGCAGGATGAAATTCGATTTGAGGACTATTTGAATGGTGATGTGCTAATCGAGGGAGAACCTTTAAATTCGTTTTATTCTTACAAGTTTGCAGGATTGTCTGCGGTAGATGGACGTCCGATGTTTTATGATATTGACGAGGAAATGAAAGATGAGTATGTGAAGATGGACAAAGAAGAAGTGTTCCGTCGGGTAATGAAGGTGTCGGGAACGAAAGTGCCGGTGATACAAGGTGGGGTTACTAATACTTTTTCTTACAAAAGAATGACTTTGGGGATTCATTTTTCTTATTCGCTAGGTTCAAAAATTCGATTGTTGAAGTTATATGGGGAGAATTCGGGAGGCTCTAGCGTGGCTTTCCTACCGGAACGAAATATGCGTAGAGAGTTTGTTCATCGTTGGCAAAGACCCGGAGATGAAAAAAGAACTAATATTCCGGGATTGCTTCAGAATAGTGAATATACACAGACTTTAATGCCTTGGTGGAAGTCCGGAAATTACAGCTCAATCAAATTTGCAGAAAATATCTGGCAGATGTATGATAATTCAGATATTCGGACAGCAAGTGGGGATTATTTGAAATTACAATCTATTTCATTTCGCTATATGCTGCCGGAAGAGTTTTGTAAGAAATTGCATCTAAAATCAGCTAATATCGGTATTTCTGGAACGAATTTATTCACAATTTGCAGTTCAAAATTGAAAGGTCAGGATCCTTCACAATCAGGAACTGCCGATCAATTGAATCTTTCGATTCGTCCGACATATTCAATGAATCTAAGTATAACATTTTAATTGAAGGATGATGAAACAATATATTATTTTAGGTGTACTGGTATTCTTGTTTGGAAGTTGTGATAGCTTTTTAAAGGAGTATTCTCAGGATCTGGCGTATGCTGAGACGATAACAGATTTGGAAGAGGTGCTGATCGGTAACGGATATCTTGATCGAGGTACAAGTTTTAAGTGGTTACATACGATGGATGACGATTTGGAAGAATCGGTAGTGAATTCCAATTATACGGATTATGAGAATTTCTTTATTTGGGCAAGTTACCCTTGTACAAGAAATAATACGGTATATAAGGATGAAACTTGGGTAACCCTGTATAAAAATATCAGTGCTATTAATGTCGTGTTATCCAAACTTAAAGATATTTCCGATTTCCCGGAAGAAGTGGAGCGTTTGCGTGGAGAATGTCATTTTTTACGAGGTTTTTATTATTATTTTTTGGTGAATACTTATGCTAAGCCTTACGTGAAAGAGTCGGCTTCAACGGATTTGGGCGTACCTTTGAAGACCACGGAGTATATTGAAGATATTTATTTTAAGAGAAATACCGTGGAAGAAACTTATTCATTAATTACGAGTGATTTGGAGGCTTCAGCTCGCTTGTTAAAAGGGAAAGCGCATCAAAGTGTTTTTCAAGCAAATTATCATGCTGTTCAGGCTTTTTTGAGTCGTGTCTACTTGTATTTAGGTGAATATGAAGCTGCTCTACAAGCTGCAGATTCTGTTCTACAAGGGGATTATGTGTTACTGGATTATAACGAATTTGCACAAACGGTAGCCTCTCCTGCAGATATGTATGGAATACATGATATTGTTCCGGTTGATGTGATAAATCAAGCTTCTGTGGAAACAATTTTTACTCAAGGAGCGGGTACTTTTGCAGGAAATATAAGTGCTTTTGGCATTGCATCCGGGAGTGAACTTGCTCGTGTCAACAGATATAAAGCTTCTGAAGATCTTGTTCAAATGTACAGTAAGGAGCAAGATCGGGGGACAGATTTACGTTCGACATTTTTTATGTATGTGAACCAGACAGATCCGACTAGTAAACGATATATTCAGAAACAGACAACATCTTCTTTGACAACTGCATCTTCTGAATTTTTACTGCGTTTACCTGAAGTGTTATTAAATAAGGCGGAGGCTTTAGCGATGTTAGGGAGAGATGTGGAGGCAATGGCTGTATTGGAGGAGTTACGAGTGAAACGGATTGTAGCGGCAGAATATAAAGAATTGGATGCGAGGAGTGGAAAAAAACTGATTGAATTGATTCGGGATGAACGTCGTAGGGAATTATGTGGAGAAGGGCATCGGTGGTTTGATCTACGTCGTTATGCTGTACACCCGAAATACCCGTCAACAAAAGAGATTGTACATGATCATTATTTCTATGATAATTCAATCCGACAGGTAACCTATGTTGGTAGTTATAGACTGAATATGTACGAGTCTGAACCGGCATATGTGATTCCGATTCCCCAACATGTGATTGAGTTTAATAAAGGAAATATGGTTGATAACGAAACAAGACCGGATCGAGAGGCATTTATACGTTTTTAATGATGAAAGATATGGAAAGATATATATGGTTTATATTGGCTTGTTTTCTAGCTGTAGGATGTAGTGATGAAAACGAATTAAAACCGTCCCTTGCAGATCGGGATTGGTTCGTGATCGAGGATTCGGAAGATCCTATTGGACATGAAAGATTTTTGTTGTATGAAAAATATGGAATTC
Organism: Butyricimonas sp.; assembly: GCF_019423355.1. NCBI lineage: Bacteria > Pseudomonadati > Bacteroidota > Bacteroidia > Bacteroidales > Odoribacteraceae > Butyricimonas > Butyricimonas sp. The sequence goes on along the minus strand of NZ_JAHZBP010000008.1, from coordinate 13,548 downwards.
CTGTTTTTGTGAATGATACAATCGGGGTGGAAGAACGCGGTGTGGATTATTATGGGAATCCCGTTATGTATTATTGTACTTTAGATATAAATTACACGGTTGGGGCTCCTGTCACAGATAATGGACTACAATCTAGAAAGTATTCTTTATTAGAAAGCTCGGAAGATCAATTGGCAGGAATTTTTTTTCTAGATAATTATCTTATACCGGCATTGCCCGAAAATATGTATTTTAATTCCATTCTTTTACTGGATTCTCTATACGAGATGCGTATGACCGGATGGGCAGTGGAGAGGAAAGATATAAACGTGTATCAGGGGGCATTGACATTAGCAATAGGACAAGTGAAATCAATTGCTAAAATGACGCCAGAGGAACAAAATAAACACAAAGGGCTTATTTTAGCGACATTGGCATTGAAGCAATTGGATGAAGAACAATTGTCAGATTTTTATATGGTTAGTTATGATCCCGTCAAAAAATTTAGTTACTATCAGCAAATGGTTACTCCATCTCCTAGTGCTGCCATGTCGTCTGCAAAATGTGAAGTGTATGGTTTCTTAGACTATGATAGTCGATACTATGCTATGAATGAAGGAAAAGATCCATCACAATGGATATATTACACGTTGACAAGGGCCAATGATTTAGAAGATTTTGTTTTGGCCTATTTTCAATATAGCGAGAAGGAGTTTAAAGAATTATATGCCGATTATCCATTAGTATTGGAAAAATATGAAATCATAAAGACATTAATGACGGATTTCGGGTATATGTAAATAAGTAATTCAAGAATTTAGAGTTGAGATATTTGTTTAAGGAAGGGGAATCCCCTTCCCTTGCTACCTCTCTGTTCTTGTAAAATAATGATAAGACAGAATATTGGGTATTGTATTTAAAAATGTATGTATGAAAAAGATTAGTTTATTATTATGGGTACTTTGTACAAGTGTTACTTTATTTGCTCAAAAAAGTACAACGGTAAAGGGGTTTGTGAAGCACAAACGGACACCGGAAATAACGCTTTTTGAGATAGAGAATGGGGACATGAAAGTATATGCCACGGCAACGATGGGACGTGATAGCTCCTATCGTTTTACATTTATTCCGAAAAAGACAGGTTTCTATGCGGTGGGAGATCGCCGAATGAGTTTCCCGATTTACGTGAAGGGGGGAGAAGAGATCAATATTGATTTATTGGAGAAAAAAGCTATGTTGACGGGAAAGAATACTAAGGAAAATCAGGCTCTTTATCAGTGGGAAGATTTTGCTAATAGTATTCGTTATCAATCTATTGTGCCAATGGTGATGCAGACAACTTATAAAGAGTTTTTTCCGGAGTTTACTCAGTTCGTGACTAAGCTAGATTCAATAAAAGGAGCGATCAAAAGTGGAGATCCGAAATTTGACGAATTGATTCGAAAGAAAATAGATTACGACGTGGATTATTATGCCATGATGTTTTTGATGACGCCGCGTACTGTACATCCTCAACGTTCTGATTGGCCTGCCTTTTATAGCACAATCGTATCAGACAAAAAATTTACTTCTACCGACGTATTGCAGTTCCCGCGGGGGATTAATATGGTGTTAGCTTATACTAATTTTGCAACCATGAGTGGTTCGGATAGAAAAGGTGCTGATGCATTGAATAATAATCAGTTGAAAGGAGAGACCCTTTTGTGGACATTTGCTGCGTCCGCGAAGTTTTATCCTGAATATGAAATTTTCATAGAACAAAATGACGCAATCTTAACACCGGATCAAAAAGAAAGAGCCAAAGCTATTGCAATAAAATTGCGTCCTTCTGAGGCAGGTAAACCTGCAAAAAATTTTACTTATCCGGATATAAATGGGAAAGAAGTTTCTTTATCTGATTTTAAGGGGAAAGTTGTGGTGGTAGATGTATGGGCCACTTGGTGCGGACCTTGTAAAGGGGAACTTCCTTTTTTGAAAAAGTTGGAAGAAGAGATGCACGGAAAGGATGTGGTATTTATCGGCGTATCATTAGATGAGGCAAAAGATAAACAAAAATGGATTGATTTTGTGAAGAAGGAAGATTTGAAAGGTGTACAGTTACATGCTTCAGGATGGAGCCAGATAGCTAGAGATTATGAAATTAAAGGAATCCCACGTTTTATGTTGTTTGATAAAAAAGGGAATGTAGTTACTGAAAATGCACCTCGTCCTTCTAATCCGATGCTGAAGAAGATGATTGAAGAAGAATTGAAAAAATAATGAATGAACTTTTTTGTTCAGGAGATGATTAGATTATGAAGAAAGAGAGAGTATTATTATCATTGTTGTTTCTTTGTGTGAATATGGTTGTATTTGCACAAAAGCAAACAACTTTGGAAGGCATTGTCAAGTATAAAAAACTACCGAAAATTTCACTTTTCTCAGTGAAGAACGGAAGAGTGAAAGAATGTACAACAGCTACGGTAGAACAGGATGGGTCTTATCGTTTTACGTTTCTACCGGAAAAGCCGGGTTTTTATGCTTTGGGTGATAAGCAAAAAAATTTCCCTGTTTATGTGAAGGGGGGGGAAAAGATTCAGATTGATTTGTTGGAACAGGGGGGGGTGACGGGGAAAAATACGAGAGAGAATAAGGCTCTTTATCAATGGGAAAAATATGTGAATGATTTGCGTGCCATGACAGGAAGAGGGATAACTTATGAAGAGTTTTTCCCTTGGTTAACGAGATTCGTTACAAAAATTGATTCCGTGAAAAAAACAATTAGGAGTGGAAATTCAGGATTTGACAAGTTGATTCATAGTAAGATAGATTATGACGTGGATTATTATGCCATGATGTTTTTGATGACCCCACGGGCTGTACATCCTCAACGTTCCGATTGGCCTGCTTATTACGATTCCATTCTTTCTGAAGAAAAATTTGTTTCAGATGATATGTTACTATTCCCGACAGGTTTTGAAATGTTGATGATGTATTATAATTTTACCTATAAAATTGCGCCGGATGGGCAAGGCGAAAAAATATTTAGTAACGATCGTTTGAGAGGAGAAGTTCTTTTGTATATGTTTTCTATACGTGCAAAATATTATCCTGAATACGAAGTTTTTATGACGGAAAACGAGGAGATTTTGACGGAAGATCAAAAGGAGAGAGCTAAACAAATTGCTACTAAATTGTATCCTTCTTTAGCCGGACAACCGGCGAGAAATTTTACTTACACGGACGTGAATGGAGAAAAGGTTTCTTTATCGGACTTCAAAGGTAAGGTTGTGGTAGTGGATGTATGGACAATGACTTGTGGGGCTTGTCTGGCACAGCATATCTATTTAAAAAAATTGGAAGAGGGGTTGCGAGGGGAGGATGTTGTGTTTATCGGGATGTCGTTGGATAAGGAAAAAGATAGACAGAAATGGATAGACTTCGTCAAAGAGAAAAATTTGGAAGGCATCCAATTACATGCTGGTGATCAAAGTCAGTTTGCGAAAGACTATCATATCATAGGGGTTCCTCGTTTTGTCGTCTTTGACAAGAAGGGATGTGTTGTTATGGAGGAGGCTCCTCGTCCTACAGATCCTCGTTTGAAAAAAATAATTGAATCTGAATTACAGAAATGAATACAATTTGTTGTGTTCTGAAAAGAATAATATTGATAAAAGAGTATATCTGAAATTGGTTAGAATAATTTTTTCAAAAAATTATCGAGGAATTGCGGCATCTGAGCGGCAATTCCTCTTTTTTCGTAAATCATTATCTTGGTATGTTATTTTTTTAGTTTAATAAATTATTTAATTTTGTCAAAACGAAGTTCCGGGCGTATTAATGACAATTGCTATATGGCGAATGAACTTTTAGACAATAAGACTTTTGAGGATTTGTTCGAATTACATTTCACGAAACTGATGGGTTTCGTGTTTAATTATGTACGGGATGAAGAGGTAGCGAAGGATATTGTTCATGATGCTTTCCTTACGTTGTGGAGTAACCGGAAACGTTTAAATCCGGTTTATCCTGTAAAATCTTATTTGTTTACGTTGGCTCAAAATTGTGCGTTGAATTATTTGAGACATTTGCGTGTGGTGACGGGGAATGAACAGACTGTAACCGAATTGTTGGAGGCCGCGAATGAAGAATTGGATGATTACGAAAAACGATTGGTTCGTTTGGAGGAAAAATTGGCACAATTACCGGAAAAACAGCGGGAAGTGTTGGTAAAATGTGTGGTGGAAGGGAAGAAATACAAGGAGGTGGCAGAAGAATTGGATATTACCGTGAATACAGTAAAGACACATATTACTAGGGCTTTGAAATTCCTACGGGATGAATTACAAGAAGACTTGATCATGCTACTTTGGTGTCTGAAAAGAATGTAATGTTCATGTTTTCAGTAAATTGTTTGTCGTGATAGGATGTCTATAATAGATGTTCTAATTTTTTTCAAAAAACTTTATTTCTCTTGTCGCCCATTTTTGGGGGGTACGTGTATTAGCTATGAAAAATCAAGAGAGATGAAGTATAGCGAGAAAGATATAGAGTTTGCTAATCAGATCCTTACACGTCGAAACGAGTTGGATAACGGGCAAGTGGAGACTTGGATGAGTGATCCGGAACACGTGGAGATGTTGAAGGAATTTGTTGCTATCCGTCAGGAATACGAGAGTTGGAATTTCGAGCAGAGAAAAGCCGAGGAGAGGATACGTTTACACCAAGCCATTAACAGAAGGAAAAAACGTCAACTAGTTATGCGCTGGTCTGTTGCGGCATCAGTCTTTTTTTGTATCGTGTTGAGTTCATTGTATTTGTGGAATGATTCTTATTTAGCAATAGAGCAAAAAGTTCCTCAACAAGTTAATATAGGCGAGCGTAAAGCGTCTAAAGTTGAATTGATTTTGGCTGATGGAAAACGTGTTTCATTAGATGGTTCCGGACGCCAGATTCAAGATCATGGTGTATCCGGTATTAAGGATGATTCTTTACAGGGTTTGACTTATGTACAAGCAAAGATGTTGGATGAAAATGTGACGGAAGTTTTATACAATACGTTGAAAATACCGACTGGTGGATTCTATCAATTAGAGTTAAGTGACGGAACTCGGGTTTGGTTGAATGCCGAATCGGAACTACGGTTCCCAGTACAATTCGGTTCCGGGGAACGAGAGGTGTTCTTAAAGGGGGAGGCATATTTTGATGTGCAAAAAGATATTTCTCGGCGTTTTGTTGTTCATCTGAAAGAGTCGAATGTTACCGTGCTGGGAACTTCGTTTAATATCAAGGCGTACGGAGATGAAGATTATATTTATACCACGCTGGTAGAAGGAAAGGTGTGCTTTACCTCGGAGAAAGAAAATGAAGAGGTAACCTTGCGACCGGGTATGCAGAGCGTGTTGAATTTGAAATCGGGCAAGACGGAATTGAAGGAAGTGGAGGTTGAACAATTCACGGCTTGGCGGCAGGGACGTTTTGTTTTTCCTTCTACAACTCTGGGTGACTTGATGTGTCAGTTGAAACGGTGGTATGATATTGATGTGGTCTATCTGGCCCCGGAGGCGAAAGGTTATGAATTCCGGGGAGCGATTAACCGGGATATGGATTTGAAGAACGTGTTAGCTATCGTGGAAAAGACAAGTAATGTTATTTTTGATATAAATGGACGAACAATAAACGTGACAATAAAAAGTAAATAGGAGAAAAAACGAGGATTGCCGTTAACAACCCTCGTCTGATTCTCCAAAAGAGAACCTCAATTATTAATTTGAAATTCAAAGTTATGAAAAAAAAGTTTAGTTTGTGCCATTCCGGTACATACAGGGGATTTTTTAACCTATTTCATGGTGTGAGGGTTATGATATTCCTGATGCTGGTAGGGTTAACCCACGTATCGGCAACGGCTTCCAGTCAGAATGCGGTTATTAATCTGAAATTAAAAGATGTTAGCTTGGAAGAAGCCGTCCGCAGTGCGGAAAAACAATTAAAACAGGATTTCTTTTTTAATAAACAGGAAATTGATGTAAACAAGAAGGTATCTGTTAATTTGGATAATGCTTCGGTGGCAGATTTCGTACGGTTAGTGTTTGGGCAGAATTACGGATATGAATTAGTTGATAACGTGATTGTTGTTTCCCGGAAAACAGCAGCACGGGTGAATGTGAAATCCGTTGAAATTTCGGGTAAGGTCGTGGATAAAGATAATGTTCCGTTACCGGGAGTGACCGTTCTGGTGAAAGGAACCAGTTTAGGTACAGCCACGGATATAAACGGAACATATAAATTGTCTATTCCAGATCAACAATCGGTCGTGTTGGAGTTTTCATTTGTCGGAATGAAAACGAAAACGGTGACATACACGGGACAAAAGGAGATCAACGTGGTGTTGGAAGAGGATGTGAGTGAAATGGAAGAGGTAGTTGTGACCGGTTATCAGAAAATTGAACGTCGTAAATTGACGTCATCTATCACCACGGTAGATATGGATCAGCTGCGTATGGTGAATCAACCGAGTATTGATAAATTATTACAAGGACAGGTGCCGGGTATGACAATCGTGAGTACTTCAGGAGCTCCGGGAGCCGTTCCACAAATACGAATCCGGGGAACATCTACAATTAGTGGTAATGTTCAACCATTGTGGGTGGTTGATGGAATTATTCTTGAAGATCCGGTGGATGCTAATGTTGATGATCTTTTGAACAATAGAAATTTGATCGCATCCGGTATCGGTGGCGTGAACGTGGATGATATTGAGTCAATCAACGTGTTGAAGGATGCCGCTGCAACAGCTATTTATGGAACACGGGCTGCCAATGGAGTTATCGTGATTACCTCTAAAAAAGGTACTGCAGGTAAAACTCGTGTGACTTACAACGGGAGTATCACGATTGGAATGCGTCCGAAATTGAAGGATGCCTACATGATGAATTCGAAAGATCGTATTGATGTGAACATGGAGATGTTAGAAAAAGGGTTGTTAAAGGCCTCTTCCAATAGTGCCGGGCAATATGGAACGGTTTCCGATTTCGAACGTTATTTTATAGATGTGCATGATCATAAGATGAGTTGGGAACAATTTCAAGATCGAGTGAATCAGTTGGAAACCGTGAATACGGATTGGTTTAAATATCTTTTCAGGAACTCGGTAACCCATCGTCACAGTATTAGTATTTCTGGGGGATCGGAAACTACGACATTTTATCTTTCCGGTAGTTATATGGATGAACAGGCAACGGCTAAAAGCGTGGGAATGGATACTTACACGATGGCGGTAAAGGTATTCACCAAGTTAAGACATAATTTGAGAATCGGGGGAATGTTGGACGTCAATATGCGTAACAACAAGAGTTTCTTCGCTTCCGATTCACGAGAAAATCCTTATGAGTGGGCAATCTACACGACCCGGGCTCATAATGCTTACGATGAGAATGGTGATTTTAATTACATGTATTATAATGATTTGAAGTTTAATTTCTTGGAAAATCGGGAGCAAGCTTGGAGAAAATCTAAGAGTTTCGGGTTGAAGGGAACGGTTGATATCGAATGGAAGATTTTGCCGGATTTAACTTTCAGCAGTTTATTCTCTTTCTCTAAATCGAATACGACGGATGTGGATGTTGCAACAGAAGATAGCTATTTTGTACGTGCTCGTCAGAAGGATATGTATGATAATACCACTTTTGAACCGGTATGGCATGATGGTGGCTATCGCCAAAGTAAAGGAACGAATAATAGTTCTCTCACTTTCCGTAACCAGATTTCATACATGCCGGTTATTAATGAAGACCACCGTTTCGACGTGATGATTGGTCAGGAGATACGGACTTCTAAATACGAGGAGGAGACTACTCAAATCTACGGTTATGCTCATGATCGGGGACATCAACAAATTTTGCAATTGGATTTGATGGCAAAATTAGGCGTTCCTTACTGGACGGAGAACATGAATGAAACAGCGGCTGTATCTTGGTTCGGTGTGGCCGGTTACACGTACAAGAATCGGTACACGATTAGCTTCAATGCCCGTACGGATGGCTCTAACCGTTTCGGAATGAAAACAAATGATCTTTTCCAACCGCTTTGGTCAGTTGGGTTTAATTATCAAGTGAAGGAAGAGAACTTCTTGAGAGACGTGAAATGGTTGACTTATTTGACTTTGAAAGGATCTTACGGTAGCCAAGGAAACGTGGCAGATGCTTATTCTGACTTGGTGGCGAAAGTGGGTACGATCGATGCCATTAAGAACGAAAATTATTTGGTCATTTCTGCCCCGAAGAATCCGAATTTGAAATGGGAAAAGAACTATTCCACGAACTTGGCTTTGGAATTCGGACTATTTAATCGTAGAATAGCCGGTACATTAGAGTATTACTACAAAAAAGGAGTTGATTTACTTGGAAGTAAACAAGTGTCGTTGGTATCCGGATTCCCGTCAGTTTCTGTAAACTGGGCATCCATGAAGAATACCGGTTGGGAGCTTTCTTTGAACACGGTAAATCTTGATACGGGCGGATTCCGTTGGACCTCTAATTTTAATTTCGGTTATAACTATAATGAAATTTTGGATGCGTATTCAACACCGACATATAGTTCTATGACTAATGCTCAGAGAACGGATTACGCGTCTGCCGCTATCGTGGGTAAGCCGATTAACGGGTTGTGGTCATATAAATATGCTGGATTGAATGAAGAGGGACGTGCCCAGTTCTATAATGAGAAAGGGGAGAAAGTTCTGAAGGGGATGAATAATGTTGAGGGGTTGGAGTATTCTGGTACGACGATGCCTTTGGTTCAAGGTGGTTTCACCAACACGTTTATGTATAAGAATGTAACGTTGTCCGTGTTATTAGTAGGAAACTTTGGAAACGTGATTCGTTTACGGAACATGACGGACGGACAGGCTTTTGCTTACCCGGAGGCAACACAGAACATGTCTAAGGAGTGGGCCTCTAGGTGGAGAAAACCGGGTGACGAGAAGTTTACCGACGTCCCGAGATTAGAAGCTAATGAGTTTGATGATGCTGTTTTCTATCCCTACCCATCAAACGGAACGATGTACAATAACAGTGATTTGAGAACCGTGAAGGGCGATTTCGTGCGGTTACAGAATCTCTCTTTGAGTTATGACTTGAATTTGAAGAAACTTCGGGATTTAGGTATTCAGAATATTCGTTTTATGTTACAAGGAAATAACTTGCACGTGTGGAAAAATTCGAGATTAAAAGGCCAAGATCCGGAGGCAACGGGAGCTGTCATGAAATATGGATCAACGAGTAATGCTAATGTTTCTTTCGGGAACACGTATTTGCCATTATCTCGTACATACTCGTTCTCGCTATCTGTACAATTTTAATGTTATTAATTATGAAAAAGATATTATATACTCATGTGTTGATACTACTTACGTTGTTTAGTAGTTGTGATTTACTGGATATAAAACCGGTAAACAGTATGTTACCGGTTAGCGTGGAAGATTTTGAATCTGTTTTATTGGGTGGATACCCGCGGTCGAATTTCTTTATTAATACTGATTTGGCGACTGATAACGTGTATGCAAACCTGAACGCTTCGGCAGCCGTGACAAAGTCTTATGAACCGTGGTTTATCTGGGCGGCAACGCACCAATATAACGGGGCCGAGGATGGTTACTGGAAACAGTTGTATCAGTCTATATTTTATGCCAACACGGTGTTGGATGAATTTGCCGGGAAAACACCCTCTGCCGAAGAAAAGAATTTATTTGAAACGGTGAGGGGAGAGGCTTATGCTTTGCGTGCCTATTGTTATTTTTATCTGGTGAATCTTTACGCTGAGAATTATGCTACGGAGAATCTGGAGAAACCGGGTGTCCCGATGCCATTGAGTGCAACGGATGTGCATCAGAATACACAGAATAACGTTCGTGTTCCGGTAGGTAAAGTATGGGAACAAATTGAGAAAGACTTGGATGAGGCCACCAAAGATTTACAAGGCAAGGAAAGTAAGAGTAAGTATCGTTTTGATTACATTGCCTTGCAGGCTTTTAAGGCTCGTGTTTATTTGTTCATGAATAAATATGAAGAGGCAATTGAGGCCGCTTCGTACGTGATTGATGCCAAGGCTTTGTTTGATATGAACGAGATCCAGTCTTATTTAGATGGGTTGGACAAAATCTCGAATGCGTTTAGCTATACTTACGGGTTTATAGATACCGATTACCGGAATGAAGTATTGTTTTTCGTGGGGGGCATCGCTAATCAAAATCCCTACTATTATGGTAAAACTCGCTTTAAGCCAACGGAAGAATTATTAAATCTTTGTAAACGTGATCCGAATGTGATTGATTACAGACGGTATATTTTCGAATCGAATGCTGATCCGGAGAGTGCTGATTACGTGGAATTAGGACCGACCGTGTATCGGATGTTTGCTACTCAACAGAGTGATTGCTATTATATCGGGTTAAAATTGAGTGAGGCTTATGTGACTCGTGCGGAGGCATACGCTCGGACTGGAGAGAAGGATTTGGCTATTGCTGATCTGAATTGGCTTTTGGTGACCCGTATCAAGAAAGATAATTATGTCGCTTTGGATAAAGCTGATTTCACGGATGAGACTGCCTTGCAAAGAGTATTGGAAGAACGTCGGGTTGAGTTAGCGTTTGATTGTGGAATGCGTTGGCTTGATTTAAGGCGATTAGGGAAACCGAGAATTCAACATGCATACGAGAACGGACAGGTGTATACCTTGGAACAGGGGGATTTACGCTACGTGTTGCAAATTCCGGAATCGGAACAGTTGAATAGTCCTAATATGCCGTTGAATCCTAGATAAACAGTTGGTTTAATATTTATAAATATAGAATATCATGATAAAAGCTGGAAATATATATTTACTGTTGATCGCTCTCGTGTTATTTTTGAGTGGTTGTGACAAGGAGAGTAAATTGTCTCCGACGGAAGATTTGGGGATTGTCGAGATGTTTTCCCCGGATGAGAATGCAGATCCTCGTGTAAAAGCGATGTATAATGATTACGGGGTTTGGGTTCATACTTATTTTCGTAGTATTGATGAGCTGACGAATTCTATTTTGGCTGAAGATGCTCTTGTTGCCATGCGTGGAGCGGAGAATTTGGAGGAAGAAAAGATTCCGGAAGTATTAAATTATTCAGAAGCGTTGCTAAGTAATGTATCTAAAGAGTATGCCAATTCGTTTTTCCCGTTGGAGTTTTTCTACGTGAAACAATATGGTTCTCTTTACTGGATTTATCCCGTGAAAGCGTTGGGACGCAGTCGGTTGATCTTGATGTGGCCAAATACCACGGATGGAGCCATCCCGGTGACAGATCCGGTGAATCATTATTATCAAGATTCCGTGTTGACGGCTGAGGTGTGGAAAAAATTGGGTTCGATGATCGTGGCTCGTATGGAGGAACCCTTAAAAGAATTCGTGGCTGGTGGTAAGGCTTATGATGATGGAGAGGCTTACGAAAAATTGGGTAACGAGTACGATAAAGACGAGGAAGCATGGAAAAAGGAAAATCCGGATGCGGATGATGAAGACGAAGATGAAGTGAACAGCCGTCCTTACGTGATCAAGTATCGGAATGCCGTGAATGAATTATGCCGTAACGGGGGATATATTACCGGAGGAAGTTCTCGTTCTTTTGAGAGTGATTTTTCGGAATGGTTACGTTTACTCGTGATGGAGTCATACGAGAATATCAAGAAAGATTACTTGGATAATAGCAAGTCGAGAGCGTTGAAATATGAGATTATAATTAAATATTTCAAAGAGTACGGTTGGGATATTCAGGTTTCCGGGAATAAGTACCGGACGGAATTTGACAAGTATAAAGCTACATTACCTGTGGAAGATTAATTCTTTAATTTTCAGTGAATGAAAAAGGTAATTTTAATGTTGTTGTGTTGTTTGTCCCTCACCTTACTGCGGGCGCAAGAGGGGGTAAGGTTCGAATCGCTTACTTTCAAGGAGGCCTTGCAGAAAGCGAAGGAAGAAAATCGGTGGATTTTCTTGGATGCCTACACTTCCTGGTGTGGTCCCTGTAAGGTGATGGCAGAACAAGTTTTTACGCGAGCGAAAGCGGGAGTGTTCTTTAACTCCCGTTTCGTGAACGTGAAGTATAACATGGAGAAGGGAGAAGGCCCGGAACTGGCGAAGAAACTGGGTATCGGGGCTTACCCGACGTTCGTGTTAATTCGGCCGGATGGCGTGGTCCATGATAAGCTGGTGGGCGGGACGGATGTTGATGGAATTATTCAACGGGTGGAACATTCCATGAAACAAACGGAGACCGTGGGAACGTTGGCCATTCGATATGAACAAGGAGAGCGAGATAAGGAGTTCTTGTTGAAATACTTACGGGCTTTGTCGGGTGCGAGTGAGGTTCACCGCTTGAGAGAGGTTGCCGGAATTTTATCCGAGCAGTTGACGGATGTTGAGAAGATTGATTCGACGTGTTGGATTTTGTTTGATAATAATGATTTGGCCCCGTTTAATTCTGAGAATTATCGGTTTTTACTGGAGCATAGAAAACAATTTAGTCAACAGGTGGGACAGGAAAAAGTCGACCGACGTTTAGGGATGCTCTATGCGGGTGTTTTGTCATCCATTGTTTGGGGACGTGATACGAAAACGACTCTTGATGATATTCAGGAGATCGGGAATGTGATCCGAACGTTGAAAACGGATGATAAGAAACGTTTAAAGGCATACGTGGATCTGGCTAATGCTTACAAGGAAAAGAATACCGGTGAATTGTTGAAATTCTGCAAGAAGGTATTTCCCGCTTTCTCTGATACTGACGTGATGATGATGGTAATGCCCGTATCGGTTTATTTCCGAACTCAAGAGGATAAAGCGGCATTGAAAGAGTTTATTCAAGTGGGAAGGGGAATTATTCCAAATTTGAAGACACGAGAAAATATAGATTACGTGACCTATTATTTTGACGAACTGGCAAAGCAGATGTAGGGTTGAATGTTGCTTTTTGGATGCACCGTGTGGTGGGTGAGTGGTCCGGGATTCCCCGGATCACTTTTTTCGTGTCCGAGAGGAAAGAATAGGCTTTTGTCATTTGAGAAATAACAAGTGATGCCATAGTATATTGAAAGAAACCGTTTAAGTCTTGATTATGTGGTGGTATAGATAAAAACAGGGGGGACTTTTTGGGTATATGGAGGTGATAAAGACGAGATAAGTCGTTCGTGTCTCGTCTTTATCTTGTCTTTAAGGGACTTACCGGGTATGATAATGGTTGTTCATCGGTTGGAAATGCCCGTATCCAGCGTGGAAACGAATGTTTAGAAAGTTAACGTGTTTTAGCGTAAATATTCTTGTAATCAATGTTATAGCTTGCATCTTGTCGTTATGTGTTCGTTATTCTATCGTTGAAATAGGCTTCTATAGGAACGAAGAGATAACGAAGGGAAATGGGAGGGATGATGGTAGGATGTAAGTTTGGGTAGAGAGGAAGACAAAAGAAGAAACGAAAGAGTGTGCTTTCAAGTAGGTATATGAAAAATGGCGATAAGTGGTTGGTCTGTTTGAATTATTTTATATTTTTGAAGATCAATAAACGAACG
>NZ_JAHZBP010000007.1:0-278445 GCF_019423355.1 Butyricimonas sp. | reverse complement strand
TTAAGTCATTTAGCGTCATTTTTCCCGTTTTTCGAGGTTATTCCAGAGATTTTTCATAACTTTGTTTCAGTTTAAAGGGTTTATAAACTCTAAATACAAAGGATTTGATTCTATAGTTTGGTCGCTGGCGAATCGAATCCTTTTATTTTACTTTTCGCACATAAATAACTTTATTTTGAATTACAAATTTTACATCCGTACCCAATTCAAACAACCGCAATAAAGGCTGTATATCCGAATATTTATCCAATGTTCCCGATAATTCCAGTTTTTTCAATTCCTCGGATTCAAACTTCACCTGAAAATCGTACCAACGGGCCAACGTCAACATGATCTGATCCAAATACTGTTCCTCGAAACAGAACAGATTATCTTTCCAAGCCGTGTACAACCGGGTATTCACCTTTCGAACCACGGGTAAATCGGAACCTTCCGTACAAACCAACTGTTCTCCCGGCTTGATCAGCACCCCCTTTCGAGAATCTTTCAAATAACAAATACTCCCCTTTTCCAGCGTCGCCGCCATCGTTCGCTCATCATAAACCGAAACATTAAACGCTGTTCCCAACACTTTTATATCACCCATCGAAGTCTCCACCACGAAAGGATGAGCGGCATCCTCGGTCACGTCAAAATAAGCCTCCCCTTTCAGATACACTTTTCGCTCTCCCCCCGCAAAATGAACCGGGAAACGTAATTCCGTCTCTGAATTCAGCCACACTTGAGTTCCATCGGCCAAAGTCAAATGAAATTCACCCCCGCGTGGTATCGTCATAACGTGATATTCCTGCACCTTTTCCGTTGCCACGGAATCCACTTTTATTCCATAAACTACCCCCATCGAATCCACTTCCACCACGCCCTCTTTTGTCTCGATTTTCGCCCGCAAAGCATCATTCAAAACAAGCTCCCGACCATCCGCCAAATGCAAAATCGCCTTGTTTGTTCCCGGTTGAAGAGCCGAAATTACTCCTAGTGTCAAGTCCGGTACGTTCTTCTTCTGAGAAAGATTTCCCTTATATAAAACAACGATCCCCACGATCAATACCAAAACAGCGGCAACGCTTCCCACTCGAATCATAACCCGACGTGAATTTCTCCGTCGTAATTTCCTAAAAGCCGCCTCCGCATCGAAACGCCCTTGTTCCAGTCCTTTCCCCCGCAGATAATCCGGATCAGACAATCGTTCCGTAACACGGCGAACGATAATATTTTCCTCATCAAGAGACGAAGAGGAAAAATCTTCCTCCAAATAAGTCCTGACTCTTTTGGACCATTCATATATTTGACTCCATCTTTTCATTTTTTTCATGTGTCTTTCATAAATAGAACACATGACCCCAAAAAACGGGTGACAAATATTTTTGAAAAAAATAAATAAATATTTATTCCCATCCCGTTTGCCCTTTACAAAGACTCTCGAGGATGGGAATTTCAATTTTTTACCCGGATCAATCGTAATTGATTCTATAATAAGTCATAAGTTATTGCCGATTCTATCCCGAAAAGATAATTATAACATGATCACTACCTGAACACTACCGTCATGAACCTTATAGATACCTTATAGAAACCTTATATGAACCTTATATATAATAAGGTTCATAAAATATATTAATAGTTTAACGAGAATGTTACTTACGGTTGTCATCAGGTAGTGATCACGTTATAATACAAAATTATTTATAGAACTCCCGATAAAATCCACTTGACATACAACTACACACATTCTTTAGAGTTGAAGGAATTGCTTATACCATTGTATATATCCGGGATCTGTCAGAGACTCTACAATCTCTTTTCCCCATGCGTTCCACTCATCCGTTCTTTCCGGCTCCACGGCAAGAATATTCGCATATAAATCAGCAAACGGAATATTTTCCGGTTTCAACCCTTTGCATGCTTTCTTATAATCCTTAACACTATGAACCTTACTCTTAAATAGCTTGGTAATATTTGCAATACAGAGTAATTGCTGCGAATCCTGTATATCATGACGTTTAATAAATTGTATGATATTATTAATATCATCAACAGTATATCTTGATCCCTGAGTATAAAGAACGCAGGAAAGATCAGAATAGATTTGATTGACAACAGTTTGATCCACCTTTTCTGTACCTATTTTCTCTCTGAATTCTTGAAGATGAGAAAATAAATAATTCTTCATTTCAGAACTTATCCCAGAAAATTGAGGATTATACAACATCCAAAATTCAGGAGAGGTTCTCTGTTCGTCATTTAACGAGGCAAATAACTCTACGGCAACAAGGGCCATCTTAGAACTATTAGCCACCTTACTCAATGCCGTTAAATATTGGACCATAAACTCCGGAGAGCGATCTCCACTAACGTACCTAGCCTCAAGAACACCAAAAGCTTTATTATCATCGAAAGTCTCCTGTACGCGTTCGATAAAATTACCATTCATGACATTAGATATCATGTGTCGAACATTCCCTTCCTTATCAAGCACAAGCATTACATTAGGAATATTTATACCGTATCTTCTGATAACCTTGGCCCCTTCTCCTTCCTCAAGATTCACCCTGTAATTTATAAAAAATTTATTCAGTAAATCCTCTACTTCTTTCTGCGTAAAGAGTTGATCATCAATCGCCTTTGTGGTCTGCCCATTGTTGTGACAATCCAAAAATACATACTTGTCTTCCACTTCAGCTTGTGCCAGAACCTCTCTTAATGTCTTCAAATCCTCCCAATATACCCCATCATTGCCCGCACGTCTAAAGTTAAAAGCTATTTTAGTAACCTTGCTTTTAGCGACCTCGTCTCTGATCAATTCTTTTTCACGAATAGCGATCTCTCCCAGTCTCTTCAGTTGTGCTTTATCTTTGAACATCGAAATAAACAGATTTGCACCTTCAAATACCCAACTTTTTTCGGAGTCATTCAATACATCCAAATTTGTATCAAGAGCATCCATAAAGCCGGTTGCATCATATTTTCCCCGGGCTTCCGCCAAGTCTATCATTTTAAAAAGTGCATCCTTACGAGGTACGTCGTTATTCTCAAGTAAATCTCGAATACCCGGAATCTTATCATATTTCTTTGCGGGCAATTGGTACACGATCATCAAGTTTAATTCCGACATAAAAGAATTATAAATCAAATCTCCAACCTCTTCTTTTCCTATCTCCTTTTCAAAATGCCCCCGGTTGGCACAAACAAATTTCAGTTCCTCACTCTCCAAAGAGGTCGCTCTTGATTGTAACAAAGGCCAATAAGCGGCACTCAATTTATCTTTCTCCGTAAGCTTTCCCCAAAGATTATCACCTACACTTTGAGCCTTGACAACATCACCTGAAACAGAAAGTAATTTCCAGTACGCCATTTGTTCTGTCAAATCCAGTTTCCCGGCTTGGTATAATGCCTCGTATTCAGCAAGACTACTGGCTTTTAAGCCGATCTCTACACTCTCTATTAACTTTTCAAGAGGCATCGCTCCAACCACTTTATGCATTAACTTACCATCCGCATTGATAATCAAAAAGGTCGGATACGCATCAACACCGTATTGCTTACCAATAGCCGGTCCGCCTCCTTTTTCCATGTCCGTTTTCACACAGACAAAGTTCTTATTAAAATAATCACCGGCCTCTTTCAGCGTGAAGACCTCATTTGCCATCATTTTACACGGGCCACACCAAGAGGTATAACAATCCAAGAATATAGGTTTATTTTCCGTTTTTGCCTTCTTGCAAGCTTCCTCTAAAGACAACTCTTGAAAATCTGTTTGAGCAAAAACAGCGACGGAGCATAATAGTCCCACAAACACCGATAATAATTTTTTCATTTCCTTCTTTTTATAAAATTAATCTTACTTGTTTTTCTTCGTCCCAGAAAGCATATTTCCCAAGCCTATCTTCAAAGGATTATGCTCGGTATGTTCATACACGTACTCGTGAAGTTTACATACCCGTTTGTACTGCGCCTCCGTCCCAACATTGGCAATGTAAATTGTCACGGGAAAATAAAAATACACCAGATGTTCCCCGTCAATCTTGGGAAATTCATTCTCGCATAATTCCAGTAATTTCTCCACCCCTTTTTCGCTATTATCCTTTCTGGCCTCACGCAAAGCTTTCCCCAAAGCGACATACGTATCCATACGCTCCCGTGAATTAAAATGATGCGGGGCCATCTGTTTGGCAACCTTATCCAAATCATCCATAGGCTCACGTCCACGGATCATGTCACGTAGTTTAATCTCGAAGGCTTCAGCGATCCGGTTCAACACTTTTTCTTCTCCCATGCTCCGGGTAAATTGTTCAAAATGGGAAAACAAGAAATCCATGAAAGGAGAACCCACCGGAGATAAAGCCTGATCTTTAAAAATAAACCAATACTCCCGATTTGATTTTTCTGTATCAGGCAATACTTTGAAAAGAGAGAGACACACTTCCTTAGCTTTCTCGTTCATGGAGGCCGTTAACAACGCTTTTAAATAATCGGTAAGGAACGAAACGTCTCTATTCCCGTTCTCGTATTGCTGTCCCAAACTGGCAAGCGAAGCTTTCAGCGCCGCCTCGACTTGGTTCATGAAATCCGATGGTTCAAGGGTTGCCCCAACAATCTGGTTTTCCAATCCCTTATCCACGTTCAAGATCAAAAACGTGGGATAGGCCTGAACATTAAACATCTTCGCCAATTCCGAGCCATCCTTATCAGCTCCCGTGTCATATTTCACACACACGAAACGCTCGTTCATAAACGCTCCTAACTTTACATCTGGGAACACCTTGTCCGCCATCATCTTACACGGGGCACACCAAGAGGTATAAAGATCCACGAAAACCAGCTTTTTCTCCGCTTTTGCTTTCGTACAAGCCTCATCTAATGTCAATTTCTGGAAATTTGTCTGTCCGAAAGCCAGCACAGAACAAAAAATCCCGACATAAATCAATAACAATTTTTTCATTTCAGTTCTTTCTAAATTATACAATACAAAACATTCATTTCCTACCAATAAGGCGATACGTCCCTCTATGGGAGAGTGTAAAACTCTCTTCCATAGGGTAGTAATATTCTATAAATAAATTAATAACCTATATAGAAACCCCGATATCCCGCAATACCGTTTTCATAATTTCATATTTCGTCATCACGACACTAAACGCCCCATACAACGCTTCAAATTCTTCCGGCGTGTAAATAAACATCGCCTTGATATACATACCTACATCTTGAACCTCTGTGGGCATACTACCATAATCACTAGGATTCGGATCCTTCAAGAAGCCAACGGCTCTCGGGTCAGAGAATCCATACCTATTGTAAAAATACCAACCAGCACAACCGTATAAATTCTCCGTGTAACAACTGCGGGTTGCCTGATAAAATGCAGCCAACTCTTCCGTATAACCGGAAACAGGCGTGGCAAGAACGGCATTAAAAATGGCACCCTTCATATTCAGACGTTCCGCATCGCTCATATCCTTTAACTCTGAAACACGGGAAATAAGCACCGTATTCAATCCTTTAAAAGCCTCATTACTTACCACCGCCGGGTTCCAAGGAGTCAAAGATTTCAGCAACAAGAAACTAGTAATCTTGATGCTCTCAGGTAAAACAGGCACGATCTCCTCACGTAAAAATTCTAATCCGTCGACAACGTCCTCTTTCGGACACAACTCATAAGAGCTGAAAGGATTTGGTGTTTCTGTTCCTCCAAGAGAAGAACTTCCAAATTGCAAGATTTCATAATGTGTATAAGAATTTCCCCAATGATCAACACGGGTTTCTTCTCCAATCGTATCATTATAAAACACGGGAATACCTGTCTCCGTGTAAAATTGATAAATCGCATGATCTACCGGATCATTTGAATCCTCTATCGTGAACCAATCTCGACCAACATTCGACGGTGTCAAATGATCTTCCTTATCACAAGCCGTGAACAAGACGGACAAAAATAATATATAAAGGAAATTATTCTTTTTCATACTCAATTTCTTATAAGTTCTCTATTCGGACGAATCTCATTCTGAAGTTCTCCCCTGTTAAATTCAATTGCATAATTTGGAATTGGCACTATCCAAGCGGCATGATCCTGAGTGTAAGCATTTAATTCATAGTAACCGTTTTCATACCAAGTCATTGAATTCGCCTCGTAATCATTATTCTGATGACGAATACGGAAATTCTCCGGAAGAGGACGAATGCTATTTACAGCATAACGGCGCAGGTCAAACCAGCGATGCCCCTCGAAACAAAGTTCCCGGCGGCGTTCATCACGGATAAAATCAATCAATGCCTCCCCCGTTTCTGTCACCGACGGTGCAACAGCAAATCGTTTAGAAAGAAGTTTTTCCAACTCGGTTTTCGCTTCCCCATCCCGATTTAACATCGCCAACGCCTCCGCCTTATTTAAAATCACCTCAGGCAAACGAATCAGAAAATCCATACCGACCTCATCCGTATCACTGTAGTCTACCCAAGTCTTATATTTATCGGGTATCGCTGCATGTAAAGAACTCTTAAAGAATGCTGTTCTACGCAAATCCCCTGCAGCATAACATTCCAACAAATCTTCTGACGCTTGAAATGAAAATGCTTGATTAACTGGGGTCGAACCACTCCAACCTGATGTATAGCTCAAGAAAGTCAGGATCATTGAATTTCCTCCTTGAGTGAAGATTGTTTCGGGCGATGTCCAAGAGACCACATTTTGCCCGCTTGTCCAATTATTCAAATCCATCACCGAATAAGCTCCGCCCATAGCCTCATTGGCTGCCGCAATACAAGCCTCGTAGTTTTCCATGTACAAATAAACTCTTGACAGTAATGCATTAGCGGCAGTTTCTCCTACTCGCAATGTTGAAGAAGGTGTGATTCCTTTCAAACAAACGGCAGCCCGTTGAAGATCCGCAATAATCAGCGAATACACAGACTCTACCGAACTACGGCTAAAATATTTATCTTCCACATGCTCTGCAATTTTCAATGGGACTCCGGCATCCTTTGACGCCGTAGCCTTGCAATAAGGCATGCCATAAATATTCACCAACAAAAAGTAGTAACCGGCCCGGAGAAAACGTGCTTCTCCTTCCACCCTGTTTAATAATTCAATATCCTTCTCTTTCGAACGGAAATCATCTGCCATATAAATGATTGAGTTCAACACACCTATATTTTTGTAAAATTTTTCCCAATCATTATCCTTGTACTGAGTGTTCTCTAATGTCAAAAACGGGTCGGCTCCCCAATGATAAAAAGAACCCAGCACGTTACGCGGGTAACTATCCGTGTAAGGTAATCCCCCGGATACAAATTCTTCCGCATCATCATCCATCACGTGTAACCAAGGATAATTCATCGAAAGCCCGCTACTGTAACTCATCGTCTCCTGGTTACCTACATAATAACTACTCTGAAATGCCATAAAACACTCCCCTCTAAGTAACTCGTCCAAATCCTGTGCAGTCTCGGCGTAACGTTGATTCTGCGAATACTCATCCAAAAAATCACCGCAAGAAACACAACCAAGGGTGAATACACTTAAAATATAGATTAAAACTCTTTTTTTCATCGCTCAAATTTTAGAAAGTGATACTAAGATTACATGAGTAAGTAGGACGTACCGAAAGATTGACATTCGGTGACGATCCTGACTGAGTAGGATCTTGTCCCCGTAACTTTTTATGGGCAATGGTAAACAGGTTCGTTCCGGTCAGGTTGATATAAGCCGACTTGAGACCTAACTTCTTACAGAATCGCTCATCAACATTGTAGCGGAAAGAGAGGGAAGACAACCGCAGATAATTTCCACTCACCACCCGAATATCCGAATTGTCATACATCTCGTAAATATTATTCGCGATTCGATGTGTCATATTCGTTCCACTAGTCCACCACGGGTTGGAGTGAGTTCCTGCAACGGTATTCAACCCGGGAATATTGGTATGTTCCTCATCACCCGGTTTTCTCCAACGATTCACAAATTCCCGTCTTAGGTTACTATGCGGGTTAGGATTGGTTGTTCCGTATTCAGTACACAATTTCAGTAACCGGATTTTATTACCCAAGCTATAAGTCAAATTAAACGATAAACTAAAATTACGATACCCTAAATAGTTCGAGATTCCTCCTTGAAGATAAGGTTCACGCCGTCCCGATCTTTCCATCACTTCTAAAAAGACATCTTCTCGTTCCATTCCGTTGTATTTTTTAGACAACTCCTCTTGCAATTCATCCTCTGCTCCGTAAAAAATGGGGGAACCGTCCACAGAGCTTAATCCTTTAAAACGGTATGAATAGAACGTATTCAAAGGTTCCCCAGCAATCTCCACGTCCCCAGTCAACATATCGTCATACTCAATCTCATCCCGCAAGACATTATTCCGGTTATTTATCGCACTGTTCACCAATTCGTTCAACACTTGTCCCAACTGGGGATCAATTCGCCAAACAAATCCTCTCTTTCCTCCATCAAGACCGACACGGTTGATCGGGGTGAAATTTAAACTCACCTCGATACCTTTGTTTACAAGCGTTCCGCTATTCACCACATATTGTTTGATACCGTTAATTTCAGAAATAGTCTTTGTCAGAAATGCATCCCGAGTCTTTTTATAATACCAAGAAAACGAGCCGTTAATCTTATTCTTTAAAAACGAGAAATCCAAAGTCACATTCGTGGATGCCGTCTTTTCCCACCTTAAGTCCGGATTCGGGTAATGAGCAACTTTCGAATTAAATTCACCATATTTCCCGGTGTAATCAACTCCTTGCGTGATAATCATATTAGGAGTCTGGTTGCTCAGCATATTCCCCTGATAACCAAAAGATCCCCTTAATGCCAAATCATCCACCCAATCAACAGATTCCAAAATATCCCGCTTTACATTCCAACGACCGGACAAAGCCCAAATCGGCATCATGCGATCATTCGCCCGTGATCCGAATAAGTTGGAAGCTTCTCCCCTAATATGTAAATTCAGCATATAGCGATTGTCATAATCGTACCCGGCCATCGCATACCATGCCACGGAATTCGTTAAATTTTCCGTGATAACACCTAAAGCATTTGGGGAAATCATAAATTGACTGTGATATTTCGTGTAAGTCGTGGGAATAGAAGAAAACAATTTACCCCGATCTCGATGATACCCCCGTCGTGTAATATTAAAACCATCGTATCTTTGAGAATTCAATTCCAATCCGGCAGAACCACTCACATTATGCTTACCTTCTCCTCCCACATTCTTGGCGTAATTCGCTTGCACACGTGCCATCCAATTAGTATTGCGTACCTCACTCTTCCGTAATTCTCCACCAATGGGACACATATCATTCTGCACGGTCTGTTCGGCACGCAACTGATGCACGTAATAGGTATCTTCCGTAAAATAAATCTCTTGATTTGTGTTACTTACACCGTAAGACAATGTTCCTTCCAATTTCAAATCATCTATGACATTGTAACTAACATGCGCCTGCATATTAATTGCACTTCCGTTGGTTTCATCCCCGGAATTATCCATTTCGTTCAACACGTTGAAAGCATACATCGGCATCGAACCACTTGATGCTCGTTGATAGAGGTAACGAGATCCATCGGGATTAAAAGCCGGAATGGCACGGTTCATATTATAGGCGTAGTCCAACACACCTAATTCCGAGGGATTGTAATCACGCTTCGATACATTCCCTTGAAGTTGGAACCGTGCGGCAAAACGCTCGTAATTCGCTGATAAATTTAATGTTGTCGAATACCGTCTATTGCTCTCACCCTTTATCGCACCTTTCTCATCGCTCATTCCGAGAGAGGCATAATAACGGATATTGGCCGAACCTCCCGACAAGCTCAACGTGTGGTTATGTGAAAACACATCCTGACAAACAACATCAAACCAGTCCGTGTTCAATGTTTCGTAATATCCAACCAAACGATTGAACTCTTTATAATCGATTGCCCCATTGTAATAATCCTGTATCGCGGCCTCGTATCCGGTCCAACTATCAACATTATTGTAATAAACTCCCCGTTCTACCAACTCCCGCGAAACATCCACCCGCTCTTTCGAATTCATCAAGTAAATAGCCCGGTCGCTGTAACGAGGTCTTCTCGTATAGGAAGCTGTTCCAGAATAAGTAACACTAGGCGGACCGGCTTTTCCTTTTTTCGTCGTGATCACGATAACGCCATTACCCGCTTTTGCCCCGTAAAGAGCTGTTGCAGAAGCATCTTTTAACACGTCAATCTGTTCGATGTCATCCGGATTCAAACCCGAAATCGCATTACCCAGCAAGTTCACGAAGTCTAAATCGTTAATCTGGGCAGGGTCAACATTCACCGGATCGGTCAAAACCACCCCATCTAACACCCATAGCGGTTCTCGATTACCCAAAACGGTCGAAGTTCCTCGTATTCTTAATTTCGGAGCGGCACCAACCTGTCCGGAATTCTGCATAAAAATCATACCGGGTATACGTCCTTCCAACATTTGGTCAATCGTGTTTACTCCCGACACCTTTATATCGTCCATTTTAATTGTTTGCACGGCACTTGTCAATTTCCGCTTATCAATATTCTGATACCCGGTTCTCACGATCACTTCTTCCAATTGTTCCGCAGACTCTTTCAGAACCACGTGAATCGAATCCTGCCCGGTGTACCGCACCTCTTGCGTTTCCATTCCTATAAATGAGAAAAGTAACGACACGTTCTGCATCTTAGGCAGTGTCAACGAAAACCTTCCCTTTACATCTGTTGACGTACCCAAGGTTAAACCTTTCACGATAACCGTGACCCCGGGCAGAGGATGTTTCTTCTCATCCGTCACGCTCCCCACAATGCGAACTTCTTTTTCCCCCTCTTTCACCTCTCCCGGAACAATAATAATAACTCCTTGTTCTATCCGATAAGATAAATTCACCTTGCCCAAAACCGCATCCAACACTCGTTCCAAATCTTCATCAACAAATTTCGCAGACACGTCTTTCACTTTCTTCAATTCATTGTGATTGAAAAAAAACTTGTAACCCGTTTGTTGTCTCAATTCCTGAATAATCTCCAACATACTCACTCGCTCCAGATCCAAGTTTATCTTCTTTTGGGAGAATCCATTCCCGGAAACCTTCAGCAATAGAAACAGCGTAAAAACACATATTAATCTCATAACCAGAAACCATTTTTTTACACACGCCTCCCTAACAGGGATGCCATCATCTCGTTTTTTTTTCATACATTTGTCTTGTTAATGTAAAGATTACTAAATTTAATTGACACAGCAACCGGATAGGTGGTACCAACACCTACCGGTTTTTCTTATTTCATTTTCACAATAATCACTCTATCTTTCAGTTCAAATTCAACATTCGTAGTCATGGATATAATATCCAAGATTACATTACAATTACTATACTTCTCCAAATCCCCGGTGAACACAAGGTCTTTAGCCTCCGCATTTTGATAAAATACAGTAACATCATACCATCGAGCCAATTGTTTCATGATCTCATCCAAACGCTCACCCTCTATTATCCACTTTCCTTCGGTCCACGCCGTGTATACCCTAGTATCCACTTTTTCCACGTTCACGCTATTTGTCTGGACATCATAGGTAATCTGTTCTCCGGGAGCTATTGTCCTTGCATCTGTCATCCCTTTTCCTTGAAAAGCGACACGCCCTTCTACCAAGGTGGTTTGTACATAATCTTCACCCAAATAAGCATTTACATTAAATACGGTTCCCAAAACCGTGACATCACCGCCATCCGTTTCAACAATAAAAGGATGTTCCACATCTTGAGCCACGTGAAACAATGCCTCTCCCTCCAAACGAACACGTCGTTCTTTCCCCTCGAAACGATCCGGAACACTTAATTTTGAATCGGAGTTTATCATCACGCTTGTACCATCCGCCAAAACCAAATTATACTCACCACCTCTAGGTACGATAATTTTGTTATATTCTATCGCTTGTTCAACCTGACCACTAGGTTTAAATTTTTCTATCGCTTGTTCAAAGGCAATAGAATCCGTTAATTTTACCTGTTGACCGGAATTAAAGACCAACACGGCCTTTGTCGTCCCCGGCTCAATGGATATGCCCCCCGAGACGAAGGTCGTTTGGGGGGTATCATTTCCCAGCAACCAGTAGCCAAGTCCCACACATAGAGGGAACAACAGAATTGCCGCATATTTAACAATCATTCTCCAGATATGTGTTTTCCGGGATTTATCCGCATAAACGACAAATTCATCCCACGCTCCCTTGGAATCCACCACACGAGTTTCTTCCCCCGTGTAATAGGTTTCAAAATATCGTTTTGCCTTACGGTAATATTCCCGGTTACCCTCATCTTCTGCCAGCCATCTCTCGACCTCTTCCTTCTCCTCACTCGTGGCAACATCCATGAGATGTCTCACGATCATATCCCAATTTATGTGCCTTCTATCATCTGTCATGATACTTTCAATTAATCATTCACGTATAAGACACATCCATTTGAAAAACGGAGTACAAGAAATATGATTTTCTTTAAAAATCTTTAGAAACCCTGTTGTAAATATTCAATAAGTAGGAAAATGGGAACCAGCCTCTCACGCAACATACGATACGCTCGCTGAACCTGAGTTTTCACTGTTGTCTCGGCAATATTTAATTGTTCGGCAATCTCTTTGTTCTTCTTTCCTTCCACCACTTTTAATAAAATAATCTCCCGACACTTATCGGGTAACGCATCCAAAGCTTCTTGAAGGCGTCGATGCACATCCTCATCAATAACCACGTCCTCGGTTCCGGAGAAAAGCTGTGCCTCAATCAATTTATTGTTATGCTCATCCCTGATCTTCCGATCCCGTATCGCATTCAAACAACGATTTCGAACCGACGTGAACAAGTAAGCTTTCACGGAAGTAGCCACTTGTAATGTCCCGGCATGATTCCATAAATGGAAAAATAGATCCTGCACTAAATCCCTTGCCTCTTCTTCATCATATAAATAACTCTCGGCAAACAGAACCATTTTGGCAAAATAATACTCATAGAGGTATCGAAACGCCTCTTTGTCGCGTTTTTTTATACGAGCTAAAATCAAATCCTCTTCTGCATCCATGAGTACATCCAAATTGTATGGACAAATTTATGTAAGAAAATCGAATAATCACGTTCACTCACGAGAATAAAATGAAAATCAACATCGCCAAACTCTCTCCTAATTCATTGCGAACAAACGCATAGGCCCGTTTCTTCTGGGTTTTCACGGAATTCTCGCTAATCCCAAGTCGCTCCGCAATATCCTTCACTTTGGCCCCCTCCATGCTCATAAACAATACTTGCCGTTGCTGTTCCGACAATTTATCTATCGCCTCGTAGAATTTATTCACAACATCCTCTTCAACGGCAAGTTCCAGAATCACCTCGTCATCTTGCCCGTCTAAAACGGCATCTCCCCATTTTTCATATAAAGCTTGTGCAATTCCCTTATTCCGAACCGAATTAAGCGCCCGCGTGTAAACCATCCGGTACAGATAACCAACCAGCGAAGGCACATCAGGAAATTGCGTACCGGAATCCCATATTTTAATAAAACAATCTTGAACAATATCTTCGGCAGAAGCATCATCTTTCACAATTTTCGATGCATAATTACACATCGCAGGATAGTATTTCCGGTACATTTCCCGCCATGCACTTTCACGCTTTTTGTTAACACTTTCGATGAATCGACCTGTATCCATAAAGTTATGCATCTCCCGTTTTGAACATCACTTAATACAAAGATGCAAATAAAACTTTATAACTACAAATTCATCGACCTTTCTCTAAAGATGTTCCCATAAATCTTCCACATCTTTCCGGGAAAGTACCGTGTAATCCATCCGGCTCTGAACGATAATCCGACAAGCCATCTCGAAAAAAAGAGCCCGTTCAAGCACTTCATCAAAATCACGACCACACACCACCTGTCCGTGATTACTTAACAAAACGGCATCATGATCCTTCATCGCCTCGATCACGGCATTCGCCAATTCAAGAGAGCCGGGACGATAATAGGGAACAACAGCGACTTCGCCCACATGGTAAGGAACTTCCAACGTCACGTTAAAATTTGACGGCTTATTTTTCATACAAGCCACCACCGTAGCATATTCCGACTGGAAGTGTAACACCACGTTTACTTCCGGACGCTCCCGCAATACACCTAAATGAAAAACACTTTCCATAGAAGGACGTACCCCGTTTTCCACTTGCCCGGACATAATATCACACACGGCAACCTTTTCCGGAGTCAAAACCGGTAACCACGAACCTGTTCCGGAAACGAGCATCTTGTCTCCCACTCGCCAAGATAAATTACCACTACTGCAAAGCATCAGCCGAGCCTCCCCGTACCGATGGGCTTGAGCCACAAAAATTTCAACCTGTTCTTTCGTGATCATAAACGTGTTATAAGACTTTATCCAAAAGTATAAGAAAAAGAATTCCTGCGCAAACAAAACCCGGAATTCCTACACGCAAAGAATTCCGGGTTCATAAAGCACACGCATTTAATCTATAATCCGGGCAAAGTATTCAATATTTCCAATGTTTTCCCATCAGAAGGTCGTGGCATATTCGCATTTAAAAATTTACCATCTTGATCAATCAGTAGGAACCGGGGAATCCCCTTGCAACGAATAGCCTCCATGAAACTCTTGTCGCCTCCCATGTGTAACTGGATTCCTCCCAATTGTTTCGCTTGAACAAATCTTTCCCACGCTTTCTGACTATCATCACAAGAAATACTGACAAAACAGATGTTGCGCCCCTCAAATTCCTCTTCCAACTTTTTCAGATGAGGAATCTCGGCATTACACGGCCCGCACCACGTGGCCCATACATCAATATACACGTATTTTCCTTTCAAATCCGACAAGCTCACTTCTTTTCCTGTTATATCCTTAAAAGTAAACGGTACGGCAGGCTGTCCCTTGAACAAAACCTTATTTGCATCATACACACGCTGATATTCCGCAACATAATCCAGCCTATGAACCCTCTTTCGAAAAATTCGATCCATCTCTTCCGTGTTTTCCATACCATACATTCTCACGTATTCCATAACACTTTTCACCACCAAATTCTCCACCAATCGCTTATCCCGATACTTTTCCGACTCTTTTAATACCTTTATCAATAAGGCATAAGCACCTTCTGTCCCCTCTCCTTGAGCATGTAAAGCAAATAATGTCCTTTTTATGGATTCCGGGTATTCAAAAATTCCCCAAGCCTCTTTTTCTTCTGTCAACGCACGCCTCAATTCTGACCAAGATTCCTCTGACACCTGCTTCCCTCCATGCCCCATAATTATCCAAGAAGCCAACTGGTAATTTCGCTCGTAACCGATACTCTCTTTCTCCCGCTTTATAAAATTTGCATCTAAACCAGCTGTTGATAACGCTTTCTCCCGCTCTTCCACCATCTCTTGCAATCTAATCCGGAAAAATTCTTCCTCCAGTTCGTATTCCCGCCATTGAATATCTCGATAAAATTTTTTATTCAAATAATTATTAATATCCGCACCTTCTCCTTCAAAATGCAATTCATTAAATTCGGATTTGGCCTGCCAAGGCTTATCGGGTTCCACCCATACCGTATATTTCTTATCTCCCACCCAAAGCCGTCCGTACTCACCTTCCGACAGGGCCATTTTCCAAACGGCCTTATTTGAACCATCAAATTCCAATTTCATTCTCCCCCCATCGCAAGTTTCCAACGCGACTTCCCGGGTGTCATTCTCCGGCATTTGAAACTCGAAGGCGGTCTCCCGCAAGTCAACCGTCTTCTTTGCTTTTCGTGGGGCAGACGGGCCATTTTTTATTCCTTTCAATTGCCGTAACATTGTTTCCGTTCGAGGATCAGAAGGACGTGTCATCTCTAAACGCAACACCCGCCCTTTACGATCCAACAGGATAAAACGAGGAATTCCTCCCACGCGAAAAACTTTCATAAAAGATTCGTCTCCAGCCAACCACCATTGCATACCAACCATTGACAAAGCCGCACCCCGCCATTTCCATTCCATTCCATCACAAGAAATTCCGACAAACTCGATGTTCCTATCCCGAAATTTTTCCTCCAACTTTTCCAAGTGTGGATATTCTCGTAAACAGGGATTACACCACGATGCCCACACGTCAATGAAAACGTACTTCCCTTCAAGCTCTTGCAATGTCCGCTCCTTTCCATCCAAATCTTTAAAAATAAAATTCGGACATTTATCACCGATTTTCAAGGCCACCGTGTCCACGGGATTTCCATGTGCAAGTGAAGACACTAATAAGAAACTGAAGCACCAAATAAACAACTCTTTCCCAAATCTCATAATTATTAATATTTATAACTCTAAAAACCTTACTTGTCTATCAATAAGAGGTTTATAGCCATAAAATTTCCTTCATTACGCCAAAAATAAAAATGCCCCCACATATACCAACAAGGGGCATTTCGATCAAATTAACTATATCTATAAATACTATTAAATAATGACCACGCAGGACTATACCAGAACATAAATCTCACTTTCCCCTTTCCACGAATAATCTCCGGAAGAAGTTTCAACCCATCCACAGAGGAATCAAAAGAATATATTGCATAATCGGTGCCCGAGGATGTCGCAACAATAAGCCGATCAAATCGATTATCATACAAATCTCCCATCCACTCCGCATTATTATAATCATAATTATTAGCAATATACTTACAATAAGTAATCTCTCCATCAAAAGTATGAATATCCATCACGAATTTATCCTCGTCAATATCGTAATAAGAAAGTCGGTTATCTTTTATAAAATAAATAATATTGCTTGTCTGATGCATCGTGTAAAAATCAGCATTGGCAAACGCACTGCAACGAGATACCGGAATCGTTCGGGCAAAACGAATAGGAGCATAATCAGCCGCATCAAACTCTTTGGAGTGTAATCCATAGAGCCGCAAATTTTCCATATCTCCTTTCTTTCGCATCAAGGCATACGCTGTTCCCCAATTATACTCTCCTGCAATCTTTTTGTCTGTTTGTCCCAAATAAATTAAATCAGCATCTAGCTGGTTCGAAGAAATCTTCAAATCATCCTCAGGTCTATAAATATCTTTAAAATATTTGATTTCCATTGTAATAGATGAACTTTTCGATTTCGGAAGAATAGCAAAAGAACAGCTCTGTTCATCATATACCAACATGGAATAGCCATACCCCCAACAAACAATATAAGGTGCAAGATGATAATCTCCCATTAAAGCCGGCATAAAAGCAGAAAGACCAGAATTCATCAAATAAGCCTTACCATTATATATCAACCCTGAAAAAGAAGAGTGGCTCATGAAAGCTTCTATAGAACCTGAAGCAAAATCCGGCATTTCATAGAATAAATCTTCTTTTTTTACTAAAATATTTTCATCATTCACTCGATACATCAGAATATCTTTCTCACTCACAGGAATCAGGCACTTTTGGGAAGCCTCTGTTTTTCCCGTTTCCGGATTATACCACTTGAAACTCTCCGTATAAAGTATAGAAATCGGTTTTCCTTCCATTGGCTCGCCCAAAGATAGAGATAACTGGTCTGCAGCAAACTCGATCTTCCCATTTTGAATCAGTGAAACATCCATATCCGTATTCCCATCTGCTGTTTCTTTCAGAATTAACCAACCATTATTAATTCGAGGAATAATTGTATAACTAAACGCTAAAACGGCTTGAAGTCCGGTCTCAACATGAGTTGCTTCGACTTCCAACGTCACGTTATCCGTCGTGTCAACACGCCATTGTAGACGGGCATCTTGCGAGATTAATTCCGGCACTGTATCATGATAACGATACCAATTATAGGTACACTCAACCTCTTCCCCTCCCATCGTGCAAACAGGCGTGATATCAATAATTTCCCCGGTCTGAACAGAAGCATTCTTAACATTTTCAATCACCAAATCCGGAATACGATGAATCGTGTTATCTTTATCATAACAAGCGGTAAGCACAACCCCTACCACAAGAATCATTATCAAATAATATATATGTTTCATATCATTTCTCTTTATTATTTAACGTGCTATTGTCGGGAACGTGATTTCCGTGGCAGGATCACCAGGATTATCTCTCAGAGGCGGTAGTCCCTGTTCGGCACGTTTGGCATTCTCTTTTTTCAATTCCCGGTTGAAAATAAACAAATAGTAATTTTTATCATCAATGCTCAAGGTCGAGATAAATTCATCATCCCATTCCTTACCGGAAATCGTTATCATAAACTCATGCTTCGTGCGGCTCCATGCTCCGGCAAAAAAATATCGATCCCAAGCGGCTGGCGTCGTCAAACAATCCGCTATTTTCAATTGGATATGACAATATTCATTATCACCTGCCATCAGATCCTCCGAATCTACGATCCGGAAGAAAAGTGTATACGTGGTATCCCGCAAAGATTCATCCCTTAACATGATCACGGGAATTTGAGTACTCAGTTCCCCCGGTTTCAAGATCAAGTGTTCCTTCATCCGCTCGTCATCAAAAGGTATATAATGCACTCCCGGAACAGCTTGGCGGGGATAAACCGTCAAGACTGAATCCGCAATTATCCCATCATTCCCATAAATATATTTCCATTCACGTTTCTCATACTGCTCTAATTTAATACGACAATTTTCCTCCGGAACCATACCTTGAGGACGTACCGTAAACCAAACGGTATCCACCGATATATCCCCTTTTCCCACAAAAGAATAACTATAAACCTCTGGATGAAGAACGGCAGGTAATACAAATTGTACTCCTTTCCATGAAGTATTATAACCAGGTAATGCTTCCTCGCATGCCATACAACATAAACCCATGCATAAAGCGAATATAAATTTACGTATCATAACTTCTCTTTTTAATAATTTTCAGTCGTATTCAACTCTCGTAATGGCAATGGTAACACGTAAACATCCTCTCCACATTCTTTTGTTCCCCAATGCATGGTAACAGTTCCCAAACGCTTGTAGACGTAAAACATTTGCCCTTCAGCATAAAATTCTTTGAGATATTCCAATTGAATCACTTCTTTTCGGTTACTTTCAGTCAATTCCGTAGTTACTAACCCCCGAGATGCTAAAAATTCTTTATACATCCCATTGGCCTCCGACAAATCCGCACATTCCGCTATAATCAAATACATTTCAGCCAAACGAATCATCGGGACACTAAGACTCGGAGCTTTCGTCTGTTGTGAATCAGAAGAAGCCATATTATCATACTTATTAGGAGAACGATACCCTCCATTATTAGCAAACCATAATGAAAGCCGAATATCTTTTATCGTATACAATGCATCCACCTCGGTCGTTAACTGTTTAAAACCATCAGGTATCCTACTGTCATCAAATTCTTCAATTGCTACTCCAAACAACTGCTCACTAGCGTAAAAGACCCTATCATTTCTATTTAGATCAGCTTGCGACCCCAAAGAAAATAGTTTTTTCCCATCCACAGAAGTCGCATCTTTCACCATTCGCGCATAACGTAATGCTTCATCTTTTTCGCCAAGCCACAAATGAACCCGGGCCTGTAAACCTAACACGGCATAGTAATTCATTCGATTCGGACGATACCCGCTAGACTTACCGGCAGACAGAATGGGATCCACTTGCTTCAACAAGAGTTCTGCCGAATCCAAATCCGCACAAAGTTTATTCATATACTCCCGATAATTAGAATACGGATAATTTTCCAACTGAACCGTAGTCTCGTAGGGCAAATATTTATAACTCTCATCTACTTGAGTTGGCATTGGTCCCCACAGACGAATCAAATCAAAATGGATAAAAGCACGCAATCCCAAAGCCTCCCCTTTATACAATTTTTCCTCTTTATCTGTCAACACTCGCTGTTGGTTATCAATATACTTGATTAAAATATTCAAGTTCGCAATAATTTCGTATTGCTTCAAAAACATATTTCCTAACTCTCGTTCAACTCTTTCAACCCGATAATCATGCGATGCATAATAATACGCAACACCCAAACCTTCGGTTGTTTCCCACAAATTTGCCATATACTCTACACCACCAAGCACCATTTGTCCGCTCGGGGAATAATTATCCCGCATAAGAATATATGAACCTGTCAGGGCATCATAAAATCCAGCCTGAGTTTTAAACATATCTTCCTTTGTCACTTGAGTTTCCGGTTGAATTGTCAACCAGTCTGTGCAACCGAATAGGCTGAATATCACGCAGGACATAAACAATAAACTCTTGATTTTCTTCATAATGTTCCTGTATTAATTAAAATGTACATGATAATGAAAATGACGGTTTTACAGAATATGGATAATTCGTTCCCCGTTCTTGTTCTATCGTGGACAAATACAATAAATCCATCATACTGGCAGACAAGCTTAACCGCTCCATTTTTAAATATTTACAAATCCGTCGCGGGAAATCGTATTGTATATTAATATTTCTCCAAATAAAAGTCGATTCATCCGCGACAAAACGATTATTTGCTTGCGTGTTCACTTTATTATTTAATCCCTTGTAACGGGTTATGTCTCCGGGCTTTTCCCAGCGTTCTGACAGCACCCGTTTGTCAACGTTATTCTCGACATAAGCATTTTCCACTTTAGACAACAATGTCTGATTCAATTTCTGTCCTCCCAATCTTAATTCAAAACCTGTTGTTAAAGAAAAAGATTTATAACGAAACGAAGTACTAAAACGTCCGTTTACCTTCGGAACTCCATTACCAACCTTAACTTTAGCCAACATATCCACCGTAGAAGATACCTTCCCATTGCGATCCACGTAAAGGACCTCTCCCGTCGTGACATCAATCCCCGGGGAGATGAAAGTATAAATCGCATTCATCGATTCTCCCTCTTTATATTGCAGATAAATAAAGTCCCCGGTCTGATTATTCACGGTCTCTTCATTTTGCCTTTTCATCTCATCTGAAAGTTTCACGATTGTATTCTTGTTCCATGCAAAACCTCCTCGTGCCGACCATGTAATATCATTTGTGCGTAATAAATTAACAGAAATATTCAATTCTCCTCCTACATTCCGAATGGTTCCAACATTCTCCTTATACTCGGGAAATCCATGAGAATAAGTCAAACCTAACGACGAGATATAATTTTTTGTTTCCTTGCGATAATAGTTCCCTTGCAGAGATAGTATCTCGTTAAACAATGATATATCCAAGCCAATATTATGCTGATAAGTATCCTGCCAACGTAAATCATCATTACCAAGCCCTTGTAGATAAGCACCCATATCTCCATTATAACGTTGATCCCGATCGTATTCGTACGTCGTCAACGCCTGATATGGATTAACCGGTAAAGAACTCGTCACTCCATAAGAATAACGCAAACGAAGTAAATTCATCCATGGTAATCGTTCTTGAAAAAAGTTCTCTTTACTAATCGTGTAACCAACTCCGACAGACCAAAATGGAGCGAAACGATTATTTGAACCGAAAGAAGATGACCCATCCAATCGATAGGAGAAATCAGCAAAATAACGATCATCATAATTGTAATTTCCCGTTATCGTAAGTCCGACTTGGCGAGATTTTGAATCTGTTGCAGACGGACGTTCTGTGGCAAATCCTGCCGCATTAGATATATCTGTCAAATGATCATTGGCAAATCCACGTACCCACAACATATAATTCAAACTTCTAGTTTCATTCAAACTACCGTCTACTCCAACAAACACGCTATGCAATCCAAAGGTATTCCCGTAATTACCGGTAATACTCCATTGCCAAGATTGAGTCTCTCCATAACCCCACGTATAACTTCCCTTGGCATTAGGATCCTGTATGTTATTAAAATCATTACTGGATTTCGGAGAAAATTGATCAGATCGATTTGTTTGACTAGAATATCCCACTCTGGTCGCCAATTTCAAACCTTTCAACACATTCCACTCCATTTGGAACGTATTTCGGATATTCGTATACTTTTCCTTGTTAAACTTATTAATTGAAGCTTCCCATAGTGGATTTTCAAGAGTAGTCGTACCTGTCGTGGATCCGAATGTTATAAATGATTTCACAACCTGTCCATTCTCATCATAAGGATAAAAATAAGGATTCATGGAAACATATGTATAAAAGTCCCCGTACGGACTTTCTTCAGAATTATTCAATCCTAAAGAAAATGTATTTGTGAAACGAATCGTTTTTAATAAATAACTGATCGTCAAAGAACCATTGAAATTATTCCGAAAAGAACCCTTCATCGCTCCCGCTACACAATTATAAGACAAATTCATCGTGTAGCGAAATTGTTCATCGCCACCACCAAAATTCAACATATACATTTGACCGACACCCGTTCGTACCGGTTTCCCAATCCAATAAGTATCAACCCCTTCGGCAATAGATTTCGCATTCTGTCGATATAATTCTTTACGTTTCACACTATTATACAGTCCTGCACGTACCTCCAAATCTAACTTTTCTTTCGCATTCAATAAATTATAACTGGATAGATCAGGTATTTCCAAGTTCATTCCGGCTGTAGCCGTAACACGTAATTTTCCTTGCCGAGGCTTTGAAGAAGTGATCACCACTACACCATTTGCGCCACGGGAACCATAAATAGCAGTAGAACTTGCGTCTTTCAAGATTGTCACACTTTCAACATCCGACTGGTTCAAGTCCATCACTCTCTCCAAAGAAACTTCAAACCCATCCAAGATAAACAATGGTTGATTCAACTCTGCACGTGCTTGAGTTTGAAGATTTGTAATCTCTGGCAAACTAGAAATTCCCCGAATTTGAATCTCCGGTAAAACATTTGGATTAGAACCATATGTATTATTTTCCTGTATCACAAAGGCCGGATCAATATTATTCAATGTTTGCAACAAATTACGATTACCCATTGACATTATCTCTTCCTTCGTAATATGCGTTACTGATCCTGTAAAACTTCCTTTCGGTTTATTAAAGATTCCCGTCACCACCACCTCATCAATCTCTGCCATATCGTTTTTCATCACGATATTCATTGGTTTACTATCCTTTACTTGAACTTCTTGCTTTTGGAAACCTACAAATGAAAATATTAACACCAAATTTTCTTGTTTCGGTAAATCAAAATCGAACTTTCCCTCAGCGTTTGTCACAAACCCAATTGTTGTACCCTTCACTTGAATCGTCACTCCCGGTAATGTCATGCCATCCACATCCTTCACGATTCCTGTAACCGTGATCTTTTTCTTCAACGTGTCAGCAGCAACTAAGGCCCGCACGTAATGTATCACCACGAAATTGTCATTAATCTCGAACTTTACGTCATACCCTTTAAAAATCATTTGTAATGCTTGTTCAATCGTAGCATCCAAAAAGTTTACGTTCACTCGTTTCGACACGTCAATCTTAGAATTACTGTAAAAAAAATCTAACTGTGTAGATTCAGAAATCTTATTCAGCACCTGCTCAATTGTCGCATCTTTCATTTTCAAATTAATCCGTGCCGTTTGAGAATAGACGGCCGCAGACAAGTGCATCACGCACACCAAACATAGAACTCCTGTCATTCGCATAACTAATAGAATTTTTTTTAGCCATCTGGGGGGATAAAGCCCCAAATCACAATTTTTTTTCATACATTTGTTTTTTAAAGGTTTACAATGAGTCTTGTCCTCTATCGCCAAATGTCGGGCAAGACTGCTAACTTTTATAAATGCCGGAGAAGTCGCTATACTTTTCCGGTATTTTTAATTTACTCTGAAATTACAATTGTTTTCCCTTTCACGCTAAACCGGACTTGACTTGTACTCTCGATCATCCGAACCAAATCATCCAAAGGCTTAAACTTCACGATCGCCCCCGTGAACCGCACCTTTTTCACGCTTTCATTACTAAAAAATATTTCCACGTCATACCAGCGGGAAATCTGCTTGGCAATCTCTTCCAGTTCCGTGTTATTAAACAAGAACTTCCCGTCGATCCAAGACGTGTAAAGACGAACATTGACTTCCCGTTTCTCTAACTCGTTTTCTTTCCCATAAGCCTGTTCCCCCGGAACCAGTCGAAACGCTTGCTGACCACCTGAAACAATTTCCACGCTACCATTTACCAGCGTGGTCGAAACCTCCTCATTATCATCGTAATCATTCACGTTAAAACGAGTACCCAACACCTTCACGTTCATCCGGGATGTTTCCACGATAAAAGGCCTTTCTGCATCGTGTGCCACGTCAAAAAAAGCCTCCCCGGATAACACGACCCGTCTCTCTTTTCCCATGAAAGATTGAGGATATATTAATCGTGATGCCGAATTCAACCAAACCTTTGTCCCGTCGGCTAACATGACTTGGTACTCTCCACCCTTAGGAATAATTAATTCATTATTTTTATTGACATTAGCCATCCCGATAGAATCGTGTGAAGAATAACGTAACAGATGATTAGAATCCATCTCTATCCGGACATTTGCCTCGTGAGCGATCAATGAACTCTTCATTGTACTATCCAGCA
Organism: Butyricimonas sp.; assembly: GCF_019423355.1. NCBI lineage: Bacteria > Pseudomonadati > Bacteroidota > Bacteroidia > Bacteroidales > Odoribacteraceae > Butyricimonas > Butyricimonas sp. Next base: position 253,956 of record NZ_JAHZBP010000007.1, on the reverse strand, counting down.
TAACCGTTTTTCCATCATACAACTTCAATATTGCTCGTTCTCCCCCCGGACGAGAAACTGCACTAAATTGACGATGTACCCCCACCGACTCATTCTTCATACCCTGCCACAAAACCAAAGCCACGCCTAACGGCAAAATAAAGAGAGCCGCGTATTTCCACCAATAACGGAAACCTATTTGCCTTCCTCTTCCCCGTTTCACTCGTTTTAATACATTCTCCGTATCAGGAGCAAAATCCCGATGTAAAAGTTTTACCTGATCACGTATTTTCTTTATCTCGGCATACACTTCCTCATGTCCCACATCTTCTGCCAACCAACTTGAAAGCTCGGCTTCCTCCATTGGTGACAGGTGATCATCCAACTTTCCGGAAATCAACTCATATATTCGATCATCTATTTTCATCTTCATATTTTTACATAGAGTACTTCAAAAATGAAAAACAGGGTGAAGAAAAAACAGATTTTTTGAAAAAAAGATTTTAATCTTCTTTTATCCCAAAAAGAAATAGTAATAACGAGAATTGTTCCTGTTTCAATTTTTCCCGCAAGGTCTTGTAAGCGATTTTCATTTGTGTTTTTACCGTGTTGACCGAAATTCCCAACGAGTCAGCCACGTCCTTGTATTTCATATCTTCCAGAATCACCAGTTTAAAAACAACTTTACATTGTAAAGGCAAATTCTCAATCTCTCCCCACAAACGGTTCAATTCCGGCGTTTCAAATTCTACGACTTCTTCCGAAACCTTTAAATTTTGTTTCACATCCTCCAGATCAACACGTTCCCGTTTATTCTTCAAAAACGTAAAACAAGCATTACGCACGGCAACAAACAAATAACTATCAATAGACGCCCTCTCGTCAATCCGAGTACTTTTTTTCCAGATCTTTTCAAAAACTTCCTGCACAATGTCTTCCGCCACGTCAAACTGCACGACAAACGTGGCTGCAAAACGACACAGGTTTTTGTAGCGAGTTCTGAAAAGGTAATCAAAGGCAGCTTCTTTTCCTTCTTTTAACTCTCTAGTCAATATTTCTATTTCATAATATTTCTGACTATCTTCCATCGTATTAACCCAACAATACAAAATATTCACCACCTAAAAACCACCTATCGCATCCATTGAATTGATTTCTCAAAAATAATAAAATCTAAAACAAAACCTTTTTTTAATGCTACTTTTGTCTCTAACAATTTTTATTTACTCGGATGATAAAAGAAAAATTACCCACGGGCAAGAAAGCAAGTAGGACACTCTTGGAATGTCAGCATGAACTATTGTCCCGGTTTAACAGGCAAGGTAAACCAAAAAGTACTTCCTTGATTTTCCTCGGAAATCACCCCGATCTCTCCCCCCAACTTATGGACAATCGTCTGACAAATGGCTAATCCCAACCCAGTTCCGTTTGTAAAACTATCCAATTTGACAAAACGTTTGAAGATTTCATCTTGCTTTTCCGCAGGAATTCCTTTCCCCGTGTCGGAAACAAAGAAACGCAACCCGTTCTCCCGCTCCTCGTAACCAAAATGGATATGTCCCTCGTCGGTAAATTTAAGCGCATTATTCAGGAAATTCGAAATCACCTGCATCACCCGGTTCTTTTCCGTGTAAATAACACATTTATCCATATGGGAAGTAAAAGAAATATCAATATTAGGATGTTCTATATTCTTCTGGCGATAACTCATTTCCAATCCCCGCAACATCTCGTTTATATCAACCATATCATAAATAAACTCCAACGTTCCCGCCTCGATCTTTGATAAATCCAGAATGTCACTAATCAACTGCAACAGTAACTCATTATTTCGATTAATAATAGCCATGTACTCCTCTTTATCCTTCGGATCATCCGTGTTAACCAGTAATTCACTGAACCCCACGATAGCATTCAGGGGGGTACGAATCTCGTGACTCATATTGGACAGGAACATCGACTTCAACCGATCGGACATCTCAGCCGCTTCCTTCGCCCGTTTCCATTCATTAGCAACCCGGGTGCGTTCGGAAACATCCTCGTATTTCAACACAACTCCCCGAATCTGCCTCTCGTTCTTTATATCATAAACAGGCGTGGCCGTGATCTCCACCGTAAACCCGTCATCAAAAGTGACTTCCTTCATTTCCCGTTTTCCCGTCTCCAACGCCTTCTGCATCACACAACCCGGACAAGGAGAATCCCGATGCATTACACTTTTGTAGCAACACAACCCGGCTTTATACCTACCGGCTAGCGGATGCTCGGAATACTGGGCCAAGTTCTCCCACTCGATCATGTAATCCGGGTGAAGATATACTAATCCATTATTCGAATGATCAAGAATAAGCTGGTTGATCTCCTGAATCTTCTCCACATTTTGTTTCGCTTCCATCAAGGTTTTCTCGTATAGCTTACTCTCGGTTATATTTCGTAACGTCCCGACAACCCGCAGAGGTTTTCCTGCAATATCCTTTTTCTCAATCGTCAAATACAAATCATAGTAATCTTCATATAGCCCCAAAACATCATAACGAATCTCCCGATGCAAATTATCTATCTTCCCGGCCTTTATATCAGCAAAAAGCTGAGACATGACTTCCCGGTCATCCGGATGCATATTACCGACAGCCTCTAACGAGGACTGACCATCCCGTTCTTTACAAAAACCTTTATTTCCAACCTTAAATTCAGGATATTTAAACCGGATTAAGTCTTCTTCCAAATCCCAAACCATCGGAACCGTGTTCGTAACCGAGAAAGCCATCCGCAATTGCTGATTCACCTCTTGAAGTTGTTCTTGTATACGAATAAGATCTGTTATATCCCAGCGAGTGGCCAGTAACCAATGGTGTATATCGTTGGACACCACATTTTTATTCACGATAGAAACGTGTCTCTCGCCGTCAGGAGTCTCGTATACTTCTTGCACTTGATAAGAACTTCCTTCTTCAATAATTTTAAAATCGACATCTCGGTAATGCTCGCCTCGTTCCTTTCCATATACCTCTATATCAGTCTTACCGATAATTTCTTCCCGGGAATATCCACCCTGTAACTCACACTGCTTATTCCAGAAAACATACTTCAAATCATCATCTATATCCTTTATGATCAGAGGCATTGGCATATTGTCCAGCACCGCATTCAACAATCGCTGATTCTGTTTTATCGCAACTTCGTTCTTTTTCCGTCCCGTAATATCCCGTTCAAAACAAGCCACCAAATTTTCCTGTACACGCTTGAACCGCCCCTCGTAATAGGTTATCTTACCATGAACCGACACGGTATACTCCACCTCGTACACTTTATCCGAAATCAACGCTTCCCGCAAATTGGATATCACGATGTCAACAAACGGGGGATCAACACAATCCTTCAAATTCCTACCAATCAATGCCTCCACCGGTAAAGAAAGTTTCACAGGATCTGCATTATAAATTTTTTGTATATTAAACTGGTTATCTACCATGAAAATCATATCGGGAACAGAGGCAATAACCTTTTCTGCCATAAGATTTTCCATATTCTCTTGCGGAATAAAGATTTTTCTCCTACGAGAAAAAAAGAAGATGAGATTTCCCAAAATCACTACTCCAGCTATAACATATCCCCACATGGCAATCAGATTTAATTTTTACGCAATATATTGCAAATATAACAATAATAAATTACCAAACAATCCCTTTATCGCACCATGATCGAATTAAAAAGCCGTGCTGACATCAGCACGGCTTTCTAGGTACAAATTAAAACTTAAACTTATTCACTTAAATATGCACGTAGCATCCATAAATTCTTCTCTTGCTCGGAAATGTAAGGATTAATCATATCTTGAGTTCCATCATCACCGATTTCTGCGGCCAAAGCCAATATTTCACGTTCTTTCCGGATCAATATCCCCAAATTCCCCACAATCTCCTTTACGCAACGATTCCCGTCGGAAACCCCCGTTACCTCTTTAATCTCAGCCTGTTTCATGTAAGCGGAATACGAATGTAACGGGGTACCCTCCAACGTAAGCACGCGTTCAGCAATCTCGTCCACCTTCTCGATAGCATCATTATAGTACTCTTCAAACTTAGCATGTAACTCGAAGAAGTTACTTCCTTTCACGTTCCAGTGGAATCCTCTCAAATTCTGGTAAAATATTTGGTAATTTGCCAACAAATCATTCAAATGGTTTACTAACTCTTTTGATTTCTCTTTGTCTAATCCGATTAAATTTAGTGTTTTCATATTATTTGATTTTTATTTATTACTATTCTCTTATTTTTTTGATACAAATATAGAACATATAACAATATAAATCAAATTGATTGTTTTTATAAATAGATTTAATAAATTTATAAATAATGACTTACAGCATATTACAATTCCAAAATACCACAATTTCATTAAAAAAAATATCTCTTCGTCTTCAAGTTTACCAGTAACTTCATTTTTTTCGAAAAAAATCTATCAATCCTTTGCAGAGTTCAAAAATTGCACTACATTTGCATCCGCAATCAAGCAACACGGGCGCTTAGCTCAGCTGGTTCAGAGCATCTGGTTTACACCCAGAGGGTCGGGGGTTCGAATCCCTCAGCGCCCACGGAACAAACGTCAAAAGGCGACAAAAAAATGCCTAAGTCTTGTAAATCATCGGGTTTACAAGACTTTTTTCTTTTATCCCCACCAATTTTTGACTGAATAATGCCCATTTGCATGTGGAGAAAGTAACTTAAAAGTAACCCCGGCATTTTTTGCTAGAATGAGGTTACTCTTGATAGTGTTTCAAAAAGTGTGTAAATCCCAATTTTTTTTCTCTCACGTTCCTATACGACTCCACAAGAGGGATTGTACCCTAAAACTAAAAATGAAAGAAGTTTAGATTGGAATCTAAAATCATTAAATCTAAAATTAACAGGGTTTAGCATCCCTTTTCCCGGGGATATCCCTGCCTGTTACATGACGGCAGGGCGGCTATTGGGTGACTGTTAGGCGCCATCGCCCGATTGTCGCCCGATGCTCGCCCGATTATCGCCGCCATTTTAACAGATAGAAAACAAAAATAACATACTCAAATATCCCGTCAAGCGGGCCAATAACAAGCCTATTCACGCTCAGAAATAAAATTTCGGGCCACTATATCCCCGGTAAAGGGCCGGGATAAGAGATACATCACCTATTCCGGCGCTTCCGGGGTAGCGGAACACCAGTATATTCCCGGCCTTTTTCTTAACGAATAAGGCAAATATGCTTTATTATATCGAACTCACGTTAAATTACGTTTTACTGGGACAATATGACTTTTTATGAAAACGATTCGTATTGTTACCTTGAATTTTCTATTTTAACCTACACTTAGGACTATACACTCATTCAATATGAATTTCGTCAAATACATAAGATGAAGGTGCATATTTCTCCAATACAAACAGAATATAGCGAATATCCACGACAATATTTCGACAAATATCCCGATTATAGCGATAATCGGAAGCAACCCCTTGCCACAACCGATCAAAATTAATACCCACCAATTCACCCTTAGCATTCACGACAGCGCTACCGGAATTTCCACTAGTAGTATGCGCATCGGTCAAGAAACAAACTCTCAATCGTCCATCTTTATCGCCATAACGACCATAATCTTGTTTTTGATATAAATCCCGCATTTTCTTTGGAAGATAGTATTCCGAATCATTGGGATTATTCAAATACTTATCATACATACCATCCATAGTTGTATAATAACGATATGATAATCCATCTTCCGGTTCACATCCTCTTACCGTCCCGAAAGATACCCGTAATGAACCGTTTGCATCCGGATATAGTACTTGGTCTTGTTTCATCTCCAGCATACCTTCTTGAAAAACCTTATACAAGGGTAACATTTTCATCTGCCACGCTCCCCGCTGACGTGAAATTCGCTCTACAAAAACACGATAATAATTTATGGATAACTGATACAAAGGATCTTCCGTGATCACCTTTACACCGTTCTCTTTATCTGACATCAAAAAGTTTAATAAATCCTGCTGTTTCGTGAAAATCGAATTAGCGAACAAATCTTGAGACAATTTTTCCACATCCCCGCCATATCGCTTCATCGCATTCTCCATAACTTCCGTATGAAATTTCATGGGCATCCCTTCATAATAACGCACTAACATATTACGGAAAGTCTTACGATCAATTTCGTATGACCAATTGCCGAAAAACTGTTTTGTCAGCCCAATAAGACGATTGGATTCACTTTTTTGACTTGCTTCTTTCACTGGTTTCCGGCCATTATACATGGCAACCAATTTCTCGAATTTTCCAATAAAAGGTACAATTTCCGCACCATTTAACCCGGCTTCCGAAAAATAGTCGTTGGCTAAATTATACTCGGAAAGCTCCTTGTACACCTCCCTCATATCCTCCAGTACGGTTCCATACTTCGCCCTACGTTCAGGAGACGCCTCCACCCATTGTTGAAACGCTTCCTCTTCCCGCCTCTTTTCCTCGATCAAATTCATATGGCGTACCCCTTGAATCTCACCTTTCCACTTCAGATAAGAATTGGAAATCGACGAAATCCGGGTAGAATAACGCAATCTCAATCCGGGATCAGCTTCCATTTCCTGTTTCAAAATAGCTAGCTTCTCCCCACGAATCTGCACCTTTGCCGCATTTTCTTTCTCAATGATCGCCTCCAAACCAAAAGATGGAATATATTGTTTCGTGGAGGCCGGGTAACCGAGCACCATGGCAAAATCATTCTCTTTCACTCCCTTCAATGAGATCTTTAAATAATTCGTCGTTTTATATGGCACATTTTTCTGGTTATAAGCCCTAGGCTCATTCTGGTCATTCACATACACCCGCAAAAATGCAAAATCACCTGTATGCCGAGGCCAACTCCAGTTATCACTCAAACCTCCGAATTTACTGATTGACATTGGGGGGGCAGCCACCATACGCACATCTTTAAACAAACGATACACCGACATGATATACTGATTATTGGCAAACAAACTTTGCACCCGCATTTCCAACTTTTTCCCTTTCGTGACCTCTTCCGCCAATTTCTTCCCATTCTCATCAATCTTACGAGAATATTCCGCTCCACTCAATCCTTCCGTTCCTTCCATAATCCGGTCGGTCACATCCTCCATACGTACTAATTGTTTCACCATCAAACCTCTACACAAACTTTCCTCTTCTCTCTTAGACGCCCAATACCCGTATTTCAAAAAATCATTCTCCGGTGTTGAAAAGCGTTCAATATAACTCATGATGCAATGAAAATTCGTAATCAACAACCCTTCATCCGAAACAAAACTAGCGGAACAAAAACTCCTCAAGTTATCAGGTCCTTCCGACACAAGGCCGATAATCGCATCTTTCAAACAAGCCTGATTCACACTATATATCTCCTCGGCAGATAGCTTTAATCCCTTTTTACGCATCTCCGCGAATTTCTGTTCTTTCAATAATATCGGTAACCACATCCCCTCATCCGCTTTCACTCGCCCCACCGCAACCATTAATACAATCAATCCTAACAATAGCGTTCTATACATAACCTTATCTCTTTAATAAATCCATTATAAATCCGATATGTTCGGAATATTTTACTTGACGTTCTAATTTTTTACTCAATCGCACGATCTCGACATGCACCGCTGTTCTTTTTAAATAATCATTTGCCTTTCCCGGTCCTCCCTTTTCGTCATTGATTTTCTTCAATGCCAGCACATAGGCAATTTGCCTATTCTTTTCATACTCACTCCATGATTTTTTATCCGGAAATAAATGCGTTGATATATCCCGCAAATACTCCTCGATAGGATAAACAGAACCTATCAATCGACTCAAAAGATTCGGAGATACCAGCGTTGCCAGCATTTCCCCTTGACGGTTCATCAACGTCTCGGTTTTATTCCCGATCAAACCGAATAATCTCCGGTCGCATAACCACTGCTCGCTCTCCTGTAATTCATCTATAATAAAGTGTACCGCTTTCTTTTGCTGTTCTTTATCCACTTCCACGTGGCGAGCCTCGTACTGTCCCACGGTTCCCGGGAAATAATAGACCCCTCCAATATAAGAGGCACAATTATTCATATACTTGAAAAATTGTTTGACACCTGCATCATACATCTCGATCATCCGGTCATAAGAACCTCCTTCGTCAGAACACCAATCAATCAAGTGACTCATGATATACCGTAAATTCAATATCCCGTAAGTCGATGACTTTAATAAATCATCCCCCAGCATATCAGACTGCCCGGAAGGATCCGGGACGACTGGTCCCATGGCCATATTGGCATATAAATACAATGGATCATGTCCTTTTTCCCGAAACATCCGGTCCAACACGGGGAGCTCTTCTTCCGGGGTCTTCACGCCAAATATTGGAGTATAAGCCCATTGCACGGAAAAATAATCAAAAGGCCCCAAAATCGGGGGAGTCATTTTCACTCCTCGTTCAAAATCACCCGGCTGCGCCACATAATTATTTCGGGCATAATCCATTATCGACGCTGTCGTCCCATATTTTCGTGTGAAAGAAGGCGAACGTAATGAATCCACCGGATAAGCAAACGAGGCTCTCATATTGTGTTTCATTCCTAACGTATGCCCGGTTTCGTGAGCCACCGCATACCGAATCAATTCTCCCATGATCTCTTCACTCAACTCCTTGTTTCTCGCTCTAGGATCTGCGGCTGCCGTCTGTATGAAACGCCATTCCTGTAATAAACGCACCACGTTATGGTACCACAAAATATCTGCTTGAATGATTTCTCCCGAACGGGGATCAGTCCAAATTCGACCGGCAGCATTTGCCTCTTCCGTGGGGATATAGCGAAAACAACTTACCGTTAAATCTTCACTATTAAAATCTTCCCCGGGAAAATCCCGCACTTGTATGGCATTTTTAAAACCAATGGCCTCGAACGCCTTATTCCAATCCAATATTCCCAACCGGGCATACTTCTTTATCAACTCCGGTGTTGCCGGGTCAAAATAGAACACAATTGGACGGGCGGGTTCCACCAACTCTCCCGCCTGATAACGTACCACATCCTCCGGACGAGGTTCAATTCTCCAACGGGAAACATATTTCGGACGATACACTCGTTTTGCCGTATTATAGACCGTTTTTACACTTGAAAAATATCCCATTCGTTCATCCTCGTAACGGGGTCTCATAGGTTCCTTGGGAAGCACAAGTAACGTGTAATTAATTGTTACAACCAAAGGAGTCTTTCCTCCCACATAAGCATAGCGAGTCGTTACATTAACCCGGTTCTCGTGGTTTGAAAAACGGACGATACCGGAAGCCTTCGACTCCAACTTCCCCTGTTTCATTCCCCCGGGTAATGGCGACAACTCGCTAATCTCATCATTAAAATAACGAGTCACATCTATCACGTAAACTCCTCGACTTTCATCCCGACGGACAAGATCAAAAACCTGCATTACCGGAATCACATGATTACGTGCAATCAATTCTGCGGCAACATCCGCCTCATCCCACACGGCATTAGAGATTCTTCTTTCCATATTCAGGTATTTCCCATTCGGAACGAATCGCACCACGATAGGGTCACTCATGGTCTGCCCTGCCGATATATTCTTCTGCACGCTCAAATTCACCACCCGAGAACCAAAAAGCAAGTCCCTCCCTAATAAAGAATCCGCCACCTCCAAAAAATAAGTATTATTCTGCTTTACAATTCTCAAAGGTTCTCCGGCCCAAGCATACAAACCACAAATCAACTGTCCGCAAATAAGCACGAATTCACACAAAAACTTCATTCTATTCATTTTAAATACATATCATGACACAAAATACTAAATGATATTTTCAAACATCATCCACCTCGGACATCACCTCGCCATTAAAGAGTTAATATTCCAATAGATATGCCTCCATTAAAACGAGATCCGAATTTATCGGTAAAAATATTCCCAGCATACGCTTTTACATATCCGGTCAAGGCCGTTTTTTTCAATTTCATCGGAAAAGAATATTGAACATCTATTTTCGTGTCTAAAGTCTTGGCATCGAAATATTTCAAATCCGGATGCAAAACATTTTCAGTAAAAGTATTCTCTTTAGACAAGTTCATTTTGGTTTCCAACGGTAGCGAACCCTTCAAACCTGCATGCACCCAAAGTTTACGTGCATTTTTATTTACTACTCGAACCGCACCCTTCAGACCTACACGCAAAGAAGAAATCTCACGCGTAGACTCAGGCAGCAAGTAATGATCTTTCAAATATTCATATTCACCATTTACTCCCACAAGCCAGTTATAATCTTTACCCGAAATATCTCCCTTGTAAAAAGTATAATTAGTCCGGACATTTAAAACATCATCTTTATACGTCACGAAATTATACAACGTCACCCATTTGCTTGAAACCATTCCGTTGTCATGAGTAATGTTTACTTGCTCCTGTACAAACTCTTCTGCTTGTCCCCCGACATAACTCGCTTGAAGATCCCAAGCATGAAGAACATTCACCCGCTCGTTTTTATATCCCGAGTAAAAAGTCACTTTCCGAGCATTATAATCTCCCGGCTCTTTTCGCTCATTGTCCACGACCTCTTCCATCAACCGCTCGTACCCCAAAGAAACCAGCCAAGACCCACGTTCCCCCGTTAACTTGTATTGTAAATCTCCCCCAACGACATCTGCCACGGTACGACGGGCCACCTTCCCCAATTCCGTTGTCATCCAATAATTTTCCAACCCCTCGAACAAATAATATTCAAACTGTTTCTCCCTTTGCACGGTCGTTATATTATCCAAACGTTGTTTCCGGAAACGATAATAAAAATCCAATCCTAACGCATGCCTCTCTGAAAGCCGATAAGTCATTGACGGGATAACAGCATAATCAGCTAACATAACCCGGGAACGCGGATCTCGCAACCGGGACAAATCGCCCACGGAATAATCCAACCCCACTCCCAAAGTAAAACGTCCGAGGCTCCCCGTTGCAAGTTTCACTTTCAAATCGAACAATTGCCTATCATAACTTCCCTTTACACTCCCTCCATATTGGTAAGGACTTGTATATTCTTTCAAGATCACATCCGACCATGCCCGCTCGCTCTCCCGATCCATCGTGAACTTGAAACTTCCCCAAACATAGAGATTACGAGCAATTTTAGTATAACGTTCCGCAAAAAAATTCAATCCATTCATCCGACTGCCTTCTTGAGCTTTATGATAATCTCCGGAAGAATGGAACACACCAAACCACGCGTTCCCGTGATTTGCCACCGGATCAAATCCCAATCCGGAAGCATTGCGAGTAGGCAACCACAATTGTCGCACCAACTCCAATTGTTGCATCTCCGGAGTAACCACACTCATCGTGTCTGTCGAAGTCTGACTTCTTCCAACCACACTCGTGAAGAGTGCAAAACACAAGTATATATATTTCTTATACATCACTTTCTTATTTTAATTATTCCTGAGGTTGTAATTCTGGTTTCGTGTAGATCAAAGGCCTAATGTCGGATGTACACACGAAATCTTCCAGAGAATTATTGGTATCCTGCAAAACGACACGTCCATCTTCTTCCACTCTTGCCACCTTTCTCTCGATACTTTCACCGGTTCTCCCCGCTGCCGTGGACAAAGTCTGGTATGAAGCGTCAATTCTCGCCGGCATCCTCTTTTTCGAAAGATCAATTTCCTTCGCATTATACTTCAAACATTCCACCCCGTCCAAAATGGTACTTGTTGCAATCTGTAAATACCAAGGTTGAGAAGGCTTGGCATCCGGTTTTTGTTTTTTCTCTAAATCATTCACATCCCCTTCATATCGGAATAGCACCAGCTGATTTCCACCGCCAACCACCATATTCAACCAATCTATATTCGGGTATGCCTTGTAAACATGCGGTAACTGTTCAACCAGACTGTTCTGTGGTTTATTGATCGCTTTTACCTCGTAATCCGCGACGGTTAAATCCAATGACAGAGGAGCGTCTATTGTATGATTTATCGCCTGCCGGGCAATTAATATACTTTCGCCCGGTCCCAAATCACGAGTCGGCAACCTGAAGACATCCTTTGCATAAATGTACTGTTCTTTTTCATCTGCAAACCAAGGGGTACTCTCGGTCTCCAATATAGCGATATGCACATTCTCCGTTGAGATTGTCTGATCTGAATTATTATACAACTCGATGTACTGATCCACGTCATAATTCTTATTATTCGCATTCTTCGTACCGGAATAATAAATTTTACTAAATATCAAACTTTGACGTATTCCCACCTGCAAAGTCAATTCCCCGCTATAATTCTCGTAAATTCTCAAACCCGGTAATGTCCCGTTGAGCAACACATCATTTGCTTCAATAGGAGGTTCCACCATATTATCATACTCCTCCCGGGGCAACACGTAAGAAACGGCTAAACTATACACACCGGGCAAAAGATTCTGGAAAACGGCCACCCCATCCTCGTTCGTCACAGCCTTATAGGAACTTTCTGTCCCTCGAATCACAACTTCCTTGTTAGCAAAACGAGTATCTATAAAATCATCTTGTCCCAGACTAATCTTAATCTCGACCCTTTGCACCGACTCAATATCATCTGTCGACGGCATACATCCTGTAAACACTCCGCCAAGCCCACAAAAAACGATTAAATATCGAAATATATCTATTATTTTCATAGCAATCAACATTACAATTTAATAGAAAGTTCCACGCCAAAAGCAAACGTGTTTTTATTTCGTTCGCCTAAAGTCTTCGACTGATTATTATGTTGCCAAGGCTCATAATAAGGCAAATTATTCACGTAAAACGAAAAACCGGCAAAATCAGATATACTCTTTGTCAATCGGAAATTCATCAACCATAGCACAGGCTCTTTCGTTGCTCCTTTCACGGTCGGCTCTATAATTTGATCCTGCAACTTATATCCTTCCACCCGATACTCCGGGTCATTCCACATATCCTGAGTAATTTCATGATATTCCAACTTATTAGTCAAGTATCCCATGGGTACCCGTTTCGGATTCGTAGATCTCGAATAATTGTACCAGATAACCTGTAACGTGGCAGAACCAACCATTTTTAACTTGGGAATATGGCAAACAGCTTGTAACTGAGTACTGAATTGTTTGTCAATATCCTTTTGTAACTTAGACGAATAAACCATCCTTAAAGGAGAAACATCCACATCCCCGGAATACCCAACCGGACGAGAATACAAAGGAGCCGATGAATAAAGTTCCGAACGGGTGTAACCTCCTCTCAAGTAGAGATCCGTCCGAATGGGATTGATTTTACCCAAGTTGATTTCCAACTCAACTCCTTCATTCACACTTCCGCTCGTGTTTCCCGTCTCTCCCGTGGTTGTCATCACCGTATCCCGTTTATAAGGCTTGGTGTAATCCACGGTTGGCTTTCCTTCTCCCTGATTCGGGACAACTCCACCGTTAGAAGTATCATAATAATCAAAAGCATACGTCACATACTTGGATAAACTTCCGAATCCCAAATCATTTTTATCCCGGAATGCAGATATTGATACCATCCTATCCTTAGGCAACTTTACATCAAATCCCACCTCGTAACGAGTCGTCGTTGAGTTTTTCAAACTGGAATTATTTACATGTATAATTCTCGTATCGTACAACATATATTGCTCGTCAGGATTACCCGTTCCGTAATTTACGATCATCCGATCCACGTATTTCAAATCCGGGTACAAATGAGTCAATCCCGGAGTCTTGGCATTCTTTCCATAAGCGGCTTTCACATCCAACCATTTTAGTGGAGAGAAAGATAAGTTCACTCGCGGAGATAACGACCACACGCTCTCACTCTTCCCCGGTTGTAACACCGTGTATCGAAGTCCTGCTTGTATCGTAATCGGACACTCGTTAATATTAAGCATGATATTATCCTCAAAATAAGCTGCCAGTTGATTCAAGGCCGGGATCTCGTTAAATCCTCTCGGGCGGGCGCTGGTTGGTCTCAGCGGCAACGCGTCGTTCGTGTTATAATCCCCTTTCCCGCGATTCTTGCTGTAACGATACTCCACTCCCAAGTTAAAACGCTGATTCAACGGCCCAACCTTCACGAAGAAATCATTACTCACTTTGGCAAAGACACTCAAAGGCTTACCTATCGTACCTCCGGAAGTCGCGTACGAAGCCGGCAACAATATCGCCTCATGAATTCCTTCCTCCTTGGCCGTAAAAATCGGAGCCCGTCCCGTGGAACTGGACACGATTTTAGACGTGAAATAATCAGAATGCCCCGTCGTAACCCCCACATTGTACCTCAATGTCCTACTCAATGCCTTGTTAAAAGAAAAAGTCCCCTCATGACTGAATTTCAATGTATAATCTTTATTTTCAGTATATGTTCCATCTTCCACCTCATCCGGATCTTGCTGAATATTATCAATAATACCGGAATACCCGAAACGGGTTGTCATACGCCATACCCCGAACGTGTTCATGTAAGCGACAGAAGCATTGATCCGGTCAAACGAATTTGTTTTCTTACGGGGATCTCCCGAGGATTTCAAATAATCAAAACTACCATTCAAAAAGCCACCGTCATTTCCCAATCTCCATCCTTTGCCCAAAGAGGCCTGCACGATCGAGGGATTCACTTTCACCCGTGCCTGATAGGGGCTTTTCCCCACGCTAGTTTTCACGATCACGGCCCCCGCACTCAAATCTCCGTACTCCACGGAAGGAACACCTCGAATCACCTCTACCGATTCAATATTATCGGTCCCGATTTTCCGCAAGTCATAACCACCTCCTACAACATTAAACTCGTTTGAATTCAAATTCACATCATTCGACATCGGAATGCCATCCACCATTATCGATACCCCGAAAGCATTATTTTTGTCCGCATTCAACGTCCGCAAATAAAACTGTTCGGGACTTGTCATATCACTATTCTGTCTCAACAATTGTCCGGGTAGTAACTGCATTAAATCCGCCAGGCTCGTAGCCTGCAAATGATCAATCGCCTGCCGCCCAATCTTAGAACTTGTAGCCTGCCCCGCCTCATTTTTAGTAGCCACCACATTCACCTCATCCAACGCCAAAGAAGTTTCAACCATACGAATTTCCAAGGAAAAATCAACCTCCACATTTATTCCCTTCCTGTAATCTTCATATCCTAAAATCTGAAGTTCCAATTCCGTTTTTCCTAATGGAACTTGTTTCAGAACCGCGACACCGTTTATATCCGTTACAGCGTATATACCCAATTCTTTCAAAATACACGCGACGCCCACAAGTGGGATTCCTGCCACGCTATCTTTCACGAGTAACGTCACGTTCGTACGCCGCACGCTCTGCCCGGGTAATTGCACGGGTTTATCCACAATCGCTACCTGAGTTCCAATGATTCGATAGGTATAGCGACTATTCTTAAACACCTGGTTCAACACGCTATCCACTCGAACATTCTTCACGGAAATATTCACCTCTTTCACACTCTTCTCTTGAGCATCATTAAAAAAGAACCTGTAATCCGTCTGTTTCATCATCTCCTCGAACAACACGGAGAGAGTAACACCTTTCAAATCCAATGTCACATACTGACGTCCGGTCTGTTGAGCGAATCCGGCAGTTGACACGCAAAATAAAATTCCTACTAACGTAGATACCAACAAAAATCTTGGGTCTAAAATTTTTATCCGGTTCCTACAATACTTCTTGATTTTTTTCATAGATTTGTAAAAACTAGTTGATAATAATAATTATTAAACTACTTCAGTAAAGAGTATCTATATGTTTGGTCGCATCTGGTACTCTTTTCTTTTTTAGTTCTTCAATATAACACGGTTTCCATCAATCATATAATTAATATTTAAATTTGCACATATTGTCTGTAAAACAATCTCAAGCTCACTTCGTTCAAATACCCCACTAAATAACAACGCACTTGAATGTAAACACTGATTTTCAATTTCCACCCCGAACCAACGTTCCAATTTGCGTATCACATCCGCAAAGGGTTCATTCTTAATCACCAACACGCCATCCTTCCATGCAACCAAACGGGCTGCATCCACTTCTTTGGTAGAAATTTCACGTGATCCCAGATCCAATGCAATCTGCTCATTCGGTTTCGCTATTACAACATGATTACCCGATCTTACCCGGACAGATCCCTCCACTAAAGCCATATAAATCTCACCACGATCACCATAGGTATTCACCTCGAAAGAAGTTCCCAAAACCTCCGTCTCCATATCCTTCATCACCACGAAAAAAGGCCTATCCACATCCTTCGTCACTTCAAAATACACGTTCCCTTTTACCGTTACCACTCTTTTCCCCATTTCAAATCGTACAGGATAACGAATAGCACTCTCCGAATTCAACCAAACCTTCGTTCCATCAGAAAGAATGATCGAAATACGCTCTCCTGCCGGAACCGTGATCTCATTCATTGCTCCTTCTTTCACATCTCGGTTCTCCGATGTTTCCACATCCTCGTACACCAATTCATTCCTCCCCTCTTGCTTAATATTTACATTACCCGTTTTCTCGTATATCACTCCCCGTTTCTCATTTCCCACAACCACCTTTTCACCATCAGCCAAAGTCAACATCACCCCCCGTTCATTCGGAATCGTTATGTCCACATAGGCGATTGCTTGATCATCCATGTTTCCAGTCGGTTTCAAAAAGAAATAGACACATGACAGGATCACCGCCACGATCGCCGCATATCGCAACACTCTTCGCAAAACAACCATTCTTTTTTTTCTTTCCGGCAAAGCCAGCATAAACTGCTTGTAGTCCTGCCATCCCTCTTCCACGACTTGGTCATCACACTGAACACCTGTCGTCGTGTGCCATATTTTTTTATATTGTTCAAAATACTTTCGATTCTCTTCCGCACGAATCCATTCCGCAAACATTCGCACATCCGCACGCATTGCAGTATCATCCAAAATCCGGATCAGTAATTCATCTATATTTCCCGAAGTATGATTCATAATTTTATCCTTCATACCCCTTAGACAAACAACTCCCGATTTACCCCTAAAAATCTAATCGAAAAAAAATAAAAATTTGAAGCAACCAGCCTAAATCTTTACGTAACCGCTTGATCGCTATGGTCATCTGAGCCTCTACCGTTTTCAAGGAAACACCTAATCGCTCTGCAATTTCCCTGTTTTTCAATCCTTCCACCTTGCTCAGCATAAATATTTCCTGACATTTCTTCGGTAACGCCCCGACAGAAGTCATTATAGCCTTTTCAATCTCCGAACGTTCCAACAGCAACTCGGCTTCCGGGGTTTGTACGATGGTCGAAAAATACAATTCTTTCAAC
The DNA here is from genome assembly GCF_019423355.1 of Butyricimonas sp. Taxonomy (NCBI): domain Bacteria; kingdom Pseudomonadati; phylum Bacteroidota; class Bacteroidia; order Bacteroidales; family Odoribacteraceae; genus Butyricimonas; species Butyricimonas sp. The sequence goes on along the minus strand of NZ_JAHZBP010000007.1, from coordinate 236,639 downwards.
TGTTCCTCCTCGTACTTCCGAATCATATCCTTCCGAGTAATAGAATTTATACAATTATTATACACGGCCCGATATAAATATGCTCGCGGGGAAATCGTAATCGTTAACATCGAACGATTTTCCCAAAGTCGATAATACGCCTGCTGAACAGCATCTTTTGAGGCCTCTACATCTTTCAAAATACGGCTAGCATAATTCAGTAGATTTTTATAATAAGTCTTATAGATATACTCGAAAGCAAGTACATTTCCCTCGTTTAAAGCTGATACTAAAATTCCCGTATTCGTATAATCCATATCAAGAATAATATCTCCGAAGAACAAATATAGTACATTAATCAAATATTCCAATATTTATTTAGACTTAATATAAAGAAAAATAATCTTTATGTCGAAATTACGTTCAATAATCAAACTAAAAATAATGAATTATCAAAGAGCCATTCTATCTAAAAACCTAAATCAAAGTTTACCATTTTTAACACTTGAAAGTTTGAATACTTTTCAAATTCTCTAATTGCTTTTTATTATTGATATGCATCTCTTTTATCGTATCTAATAATTCTACGTAGGCACATAATTTCATGTCAAGACTTTCTTTTTTCGTCATTTCTACTTTAGCAATTTCTTTCAAGAGAGCCTTCTTCATCTTTTTGATAAAGCTGTGAATAACTATTACCAATATTTCTCAATTTACATACTAAAATGTAAAAATCCTACAGGTTGTATCGTCAAATGGAATTACTACTCAAAAAAAGCGTCGTGCCAAACTCTATTTTGAGTAGTAGCACGACCCTTCAGATTTTCCTTGCAAAGTACTTTATTGTAGTATATTTATTTTCCCTTTTATAAACTCAAGCATAAACTTCTGTAAACCACTGAATTAATTTTTCCAATAGTCTGTAGAGGAAGGAGCAGTCCACCTATCATTCTTATGATATACCAAACGTACTCTATGTTTTTCGGATCTATTCCGCAATTCTGCTTGGCCAAAAATGTAATCGTAAGTATAACTTTTAGTACCATCCATACTTGATGTCCAATACTCTGTTGCAGAGAACGGGAAACGCCAATCTTCAACTCCATATTGTTTGATTTTATCCCATTCTTCTTTTGAGGGTAAACCGTAATAATCCATTTGCGGATAAGGAGCATTTACTTTCGTAGAATTACCCGTACTATTGCCACCCCTAAACGCCGCTACTTCCATAGCACTTTGAGGGTTTTCATATGCAAAATACCTCTTTCCAAAACGATCCGTCACATACATTGCAACAACATTATGGAAACCAAAAGCAGCACTATATGTTTGAGAATCCCCACCAGCTGCTAACGTTCCAAACTTATCCCCACTTGTTATTAAATTTTCATTATTCCAATCGTCATAAACCTTCGGTCCCCACGGAAGCATTTTTCCCTCGTACACATCAATTCGACTGAAATAAAGATTCGCATCCCAAGGCTTAGTTATTTCAATAAGGTTTCCATTTTTATCTTTCTGTGGTTCCATCACAGGCAAAGGTAACCATTGGCGCAATGCAATTTTACTGACTTCCTTACCACCTTTCTCGGCCAAGATAAGATCCTGTTCTCGATACCCTTCGTTGATCCATTTTTCCAAGTCCCAATTTTCAATGTCACTAAGTTTTTTCCAGTCATCATGAATATAAGCCTTTGCAAACATCTCTATATACCATTGCCCATTAGCATCTTGTTTAGGTACCGCAGGAAAATCTTTAGTCGGAGATTGCATACCATCAAGAGGTTGTCCATCAATAGAACATTGTGTCATTAACCACGATGTACTAGCATTTTCCGTACAATAAATCACGTATTCTTTCCCCTCTTCTCTCACAAACGGAATTTTAACCTCGTAGCCACTCACGTCAACATTTGTCGTTCCACCGATAAAACCTGCAGTCGATACCTCGCTCTCAATCCTCCAACTAGCACCACCTTCCGCTCCTGCAATAGGCTTCCCATCTTTATCGAACTGACCGTCCTCAACAAGTCCCGCCATCCCTTTTAGTGTTAATGTAACTTGATAATGCTTATTTCGATATATATTGAAATCGTTATAGATATCTTCCCCAAGATAAAGTCTGTATTTTATCGGACCCGCATATTGATTACCACCATCACTTGGTATATAGTAATAATCAGCCTCTATTTCTAAATAAGTACAAAATAAAGGATTTAACTCACCTTTCTCAGGATCTTTTGTTACTTCCTCACTATTCCCCTCTGTTTTTCCTTGAAGATTTTCAAACATAAATAGAGGTAATACCTCCTCTTCATTACCATGCCCTCCCAAAACGGTTATAACATCATCGCCACCTCGGATTTCTCCCCAAGAAATAGATTGGAGTAGCCCATCTTCTTGTAACGGGATGTCATTCGGCCCCACATTTCCTGCCGTATAGGCACTGTTTATTGCATTATTCATTCCTATATGACAAGCTCGCGGAACATTATGCAAGCATATCTGTCGTGGAATCACGCGGACACCAGCCTTCAACCCCTCATTCTCCTCCTCTCTAATTTCCACTGTAATCATCGCTGTCGTCCGTTCCAAGCTAACCGAATAACTACTTCCACCGTGAGCATCATCTCCAACTTTTACCGCTTCTCCAAACAGAGTAGAGGTTCGAATTCCACTGACAAAACGCGTTCCTTGCCTCATCGCTTTTAACTGCTCAATCGTGGTCACAGTTCCTTTTTTAAAATAAACGCTAAGGTCTCCTTCATCAGAGGTTTGTTCGTCGTCTGTTGTCCGTCGATAATTGGCCACAACATAAATCTCATCTCCGGCAACACGATCCTTAGCTATATGGTAACGAAGTTCTCCTCCCTCTGCCGGCAAACTTCCAGACACGAGTCCTGTAGTTCCCTCATCTCCCGCAGCAACAGCAGATGAATTCGCTGGTATGTAAAGAATATCCATTATCGTCCCGCTTTTTGCCATCACAATATTCATATCCTCGATACGATTTCGATCCACACGGTCACTTTTAGCACGCCCTAACCTACTTTCTTCTGACTGTTTAATGGTTATATGTAAGTCTATATCACCATCTTGCTGCGCCATATCTATTTTATCCCGGACACAAGAAAAACATGTAACAAGTATCCCTGCCAATAAAACAATTGCAACTGGTCTTCTTAATATCTTATTCATACCTCAAATTCATTTTAGTATTCAGGTTTAATATCTTCTATCGCCCAATCCGGCACACTCACCTCTACACCCACGGACTTGAACTCGATACGTATAGCGATTGTTACCTCGTTTTTCGAGCAATCTATTTCCGGGTGGGCTGTCAAGAATTCGACCAGACTAACCTTGGCCAGCTCGTTGCCTTCATTATCTTTCACGCACAAATTCACTCCCTCGTGGTTCGTGTGGCGCATTATATTGCATAGGGCATCAAATTGCCCTCCATTTTTTTCACATCCAAGTACATAATCAACAGGCTCTCCCCCCGCCACATTCTCGAAAGTCGTGTAAGGTGACACACCACACATCTCGATCGTGGGGTGAACGCCTCCTTCCATGTGCAAATTAACAACCTCTACCGCCACGTTATAGTGGGAACTTTCAAAGTTGGCCACTTGATGTTGATCTTCTTCCGTTACCATCAACTGCAATGAGGCATAGTAAAGAGGATCGTTCCCAGAAATTGTTTCTCCTTTAAAGTATTCCGGGGCCGCACAATACATCTTGTCGCAATCCCCGCACGTCAAGTCATTCACTTGACATTTTTCCATGTTTCCGAAACAAACCACTCGATAGGAGCCTAGTTCTAATTCCGGCAACGTCGTGTTACGTTGTTTTACCTCCTCTGAGGTCAATTCCTTCGTTGTTACAAGTTGCTCGTTATGATCGAAAACATACAGGACCACTTTCTCGATCTTATCGTTAAAAATCTCGGTAGTACCGTCGCCCTTGTAACTCAACGACAAGGTGTTCACGCCGTACTTCGGACAATCATCCATATCCTCCTTGATACAACTGCCAAACATCCCTACCGCCAGTAGCATGAATAAAATATTTTTTATCACTTTCATATCTGTATGTTTTACTTTATCAAGAGTAAAGGAGAGAGTTCTCCCCTTTACTCCCCTTTATCATTATGAATTTTTCAATTAGTTCTCAATTGAAATTATTCGTAGATAGGATCCAAAGAAGTGATTTCCCAGTCTTTAACCGTTACTGACACGTTTACACAAATCTGTGCATTTGGATCCCACGGTTTCAGATCTTTTTCTGTAAATTCAAGATCCACCTGGTATATGTATCCGGCTTGGAATCCATTCTGCGGGGCAAATTTAGCAGTAAGCGTGTTATCAGAATGAGGAACTCCTGTTGCTGTAGTTGCGTTAAAATACATTCTAACTTTAAGATCATCATTCGGGATAAAATTGTAAACGAATTTACCTTCTATTTGTTTTTCGTCGTCTATTATCGGGTTGTACGGTGTAGTGTCGTCTAACGAAGCAGAAAATTCATCCCATCCCCAAGTTTTGTCACCTTTACCAAAAATATATTCACCTTCTTCTGCCACAGCATCAGGAGTCGGCTCGAGTACGTTATCTTCTGTAATTAACAATGTAGGATTCGTTCCATCCAATTGTACGCTCTCGTAAAAGTTTAACAAACCAATAACCTTCAAATCTAATTTTGAGAATTCAGATCCTAAATCGGTACAAGTGATATTCCCAATCTCGATACGGGCTACGCGAGGAGTCAATTTCACCACCGCATTATACATTGTGAGCTCTTCCTCATGTGCTTCTCCCGAATGTGATGCACCTACAGATTTCAATTCTTTATCTTCTCCAAATAACGTGATGTTATCCATAGCTTGTTCGCCCTCAATATCCAGTATTTGCTTTTTCAAAGTTTGAACACTACCCAATTTAGTCAAATCTTCTTTTACATTACCAACAATATACACCGCATTTACGTCTTTTGGTAAATTATGATACTCCACCCCCTCTTGCCCAATTAATTTTTCCCATTTCTCAGTTTCCGTGTTTTCAAGAGTTTCAACCTTGTAAATATTGTCATCCCCTGCAAAGAAGATTGCTACGTTGCTTAACGTGATCTTTTTATCGGTTTCTCCTGAAGCAGCTCCAGTGCTACGAGAACCAGATGTAATTCCATCAATTTTCAAAACCACGCTTTTCTTTCCGGCCGTCAATGCATCGTTTTCATCATTTTTGTCACAAGCTGTTGCTCCTAGAGCCAACAATGCAACCAATACTAATTTGTTTAACTTCATAATTTCAGATTTAATTTCAAAAATTCAGACTATGTATGTATTTATTATCCTTCCATGTCATTTAATTTGCTCCAGATTCTTCGCGGCCTCCGCATGACCCGCCTTGATCGCCTTCTCGAACCAGACGATAGCCTCTTCCTCCCGTTCCCGCATCATCAGGCAAACACCGATAGCGTTGTAAGCCCGGTCATCATTCTCCCAAGCCTCCAACATCTTCAAGGCCTCATCGTACTTCTGCTCGTTGATCAACTTCACGGCCGCGTTGATCGCGTCAGCCCCCTTGTCTGCCAGCTCGTCGTAAATCAACGAGATGTAACAAGCGTTACGCAACTCCGGGTAAAACGTCTTCAACATGTAACGGTAAGGCTTGCCACCTTCAAGGTTCAGCAACTCTCGTTTACGACCCTGTTCCAACGGGAGATCCAGTACCCGTAAAACCTCCGCCTTGTACTCCATGTCGGAGGCCTCCACCAAACGACGCAACCCATCCCAGTTCTCCACCCCGTTGATCAGGATGAAATCATCGCTTGTCAAATCCGGCATCTGGCTTTGGATATACTCCTTCAAACGTTCCGCACGTTTCTGTCCTAGGCGGGTATTCAATTCCAAACCTCCCTCAGGGGAAGCGAAACCGTTAATCTCGACCCCCGAGAACTGGTATTTCTCCATACCACGCAACTTCTCCACTCCTACCATGATTTCGTCCAGTACTTTCTGGTTCCCGTAACGATCAGGCTGCAATTCCGTCCGGCCCACTTGGAAAATCACCTTCATCTCTTTCTCCTTGAACGTCCAGCGTTTGGCAACCTCCTTCACCTCGTATTTACCGGGGACATCCTTCGTTTCCGTCACCACGGGTACCGGAGCTATATAAATAGGTGTTTCTCCCACGATCTCCTGCGAGCCGTCATAACAATCGCAACCACAACCGTCCACTTTCCGGTCCATCTGCAAGGAAGCCACCCGCATCCATCTCTCGTAAGGGATCACCACTCGGTAAGTCATCGAGTCTCCCCGCATCATCTCTCCCTCTTCTAGGGTCCAACGAGTTCGATCTACCAAGAGGCGTTCCTGACGCTCACGCTTGTATTTTATCGGGCCATAAACCGTGACCGGGGACAACCATGCCGTGTCCGTTCCATGAAGGAGGTAAGGGGTAAGCGTCATACGGTAACGACTTTTCAAGTCCGCCTTTGTCGTTTTCAAGTCAAAACTCACCTCTACCTCTCTCTTGGTTTTCTTCAAGGAACTGTTCTTCACATCGATCTGGGCTACTACCAGACCCGGAAGCAAAAACATGCTTAAAAGCAACACTATATCTCTCATAACCTTTATTTTATCAAGTAAACTAAAGTCAAGCCGGCCTTCGTGATCCCGAAACGGCTCTTCTTGTTCGAACCCCGGAAATCACCGCACTTCACGCAATCGTAAACGTCGTATTTACCGTAGAGGTAACCACCACCGATCGTGGCCTCCAGGTTCCAACGCCGCCCCAGTATCCAAGAGTAACCGTAAGAGACACCGAACAGCATCCCCCAGCCCTCGTAACGGTGATCCTTCATCCGTTTGGGGAACTGCGGCAGGGGCAAGCGCACGCCGCTCACGTTGTATTCAGAGAACCCGGCATGGATCCCGAAAAAATGCCCTTGAAAACGTTCGCATAACCAGTAACGAAATTCCGGTTGAATTAAATAATGTTTCATCTTTTTGTTCTCCCCCTTGTTTAAGTTCCAAGGATTGTACCCACCAAAAAGTTCTAACGAGGTTTTCTTACCCAAACCAAACTCGAAACCAAGATTTGGAGTTGTTGTTGCCCAGTATAACACATTGGTCTTAACCGCGACTTTCTGTGCAAAAACACGGCCCCCGCCGAACAATAAAAGTATCAGCAAGGCCAGTACACACGATTTCTTCATGTCACCTTCTTTTTAATTATAGTATAATTATCCTTCTACTACGCCGAAAACCCAATCTTACACGCCGAGAGATTGACAATATCATATTTCATTTGATATTGAAACGATTAACACCTAAAATGGCCGATTTAATCGTTCGTTTAAAACGGTTACTAAAAAGATAAAAAAATGACTATCCAGTTATTAGCTACATTGCAAACGTTTTCCATTAAGTGTCATTATTTTACAATAATATTTTGTTTTTTCACATAACATCCATATCTTTGTATCAGAAAACCAACGTTTTAACCAACAATTTTACTTATAGAATATTCATATAATTTGTATAAAACGACATCTAAATAGTTGTACTTTTGGTTGCCATTATTTAATACAAATTATTATGATTATTGCCTATTTGAGAGTCAGTACAGAAAAACAGAATTTATTCAATCAAAGATCTGAGATTGAGCGATTTGCAGTTCAAAAAAACATTACAGTTGATCGTTTTATCATGGAAATTGCTAGCGGGAAAAAAGCAGGTAAAGAGCGTCAACTAGGAAGCCTGCTGAAGAAACTCAAAAAAGGAGATACCCTGATCGTTACAGAAATTTCACGTTTAAGTCGAACCCTGACAGACATCATGAGTATCATGGGTAAATGCCTGGAAAAAGGAATTGTTCTCCACAGCGTCAAGGACGGCTATACTTTCGATGACTCCATCAACAGTAAAGTGTTATGTTTCGCCTTCGGACTCGTGGCTGAAATAGAACGTAACCTGATCTCCATGCGGACCAAAGAAGCCCTAGCTTTAAGGCGAGCAGAAGGAGTTACACTCGGACGTAAAAAGGGAAGTTATACAAAATTGAAGATATTGATGGACAATCGTCACACGATCATCAAAATGTTAAAAGAAGGAAAATCAATTATCACGATATGCCGTCACTACGAGCTTTCCCGTGACACGTTCGAAAAATTCAAAAAGAAATGCCCGGATATTTCCGGTATTTTAGCAGAAAAAGCAAAAGATAGAAAAACGGTGACACTCAATCATAAAACTAATACATAAAATACCCCAACAACTAACTGCCGAACTTTACATACGTGAACAAATCCCGAACATTCGCCATTTGTCCGCCCATGATTATCCCTTTGTCTGCCGATGGGCTAGGACAAGAAAACAGCATCTTCATAGCATAAACATAGCAAGAACAATCTCCAGTGTTCTTGCTATGTTTGTGCCGTGTAATTATTGGGTACTTGTCCTAGCCCATCCCCAGCTCTACCCCAGAGCAATCGTGGACGAACGTTGTGATTTCCTCACATCTATCGACAACAATCAATCTAATTTCTCCCGATAAATCTTCACCTGCTCTTCCAGATGCTTGATAACATCATCCCCCACACGATTCATCTTGGCTGCCGGAATACTATTTTCCAAAGCCTGAACACCTTTACGTTTGAAACTTTCGCCATACCTGTAACACAAAATGCCCATCGCTTCATGAACACGGTAGTCCCCGTTTCTTCCACTTCTCAATAACCTCTCGGCCGCATCTAAACCATTCTTGATAACGGCATCTGTTCTCAAATCAGAGTCCAGCACCAAATGCATAATACTCTCCATAACAGCAGGATATTGCTCGTCTCCCCTGTATTTTTCCTGTATTACATCAAAATACCGGATAGCACTGTTTTCGGAAACCTTCAGTTTACACTGGTATTTCAAAGCAGCGCTCTCTATATTTTCCGGCATAATTTCGAGTAAATAGAGCGCTTTAAGATACTCCTTTTCTTCTACAAGCCCCTTGACTGTTGCCAGATCGGCCTGAATTCCCTGTCCCGGGACAATTTTAAGCGCCCAGATGGCCATTCGAATGATTTCCGCTAACCTCGGACTCCACCCATCCCAACGTCCTCGAATGATCCCTTGATCATCAATAATTATAGCCGACGGGTGATTGCCATGAAACGCCTCCGCACAAGCATCTGCTCCTTTCCCGTAACCGCAAGGATAATGAAGCCCACGATCTTCCCACCATTTCCGGGCCTCACGTTCCGGAACCGTCTCGTGTGAATCCACCCCGATAAACTGCACTCCCTCGTAAGGCTGCATATTCCGGAACAGCACGGTGTCCAAATCGTGAACCAGATTGATACAACTACCACACCACGTGGACCAGAAATTTATCACGATAAACTTCCCTTTTAACGCCTTGCTATTTAACTTTTTATCAAAATAAAATTCCGGGGCAGGCTCACCCACTTGTTTAATCATCTCCATCGTGTTGCCTGCCGGTTTCCTGTAATCTGTCATCCAACCTTTGGAATAATCTCTCATAAACTTGTTAAAAGCCTCGTAATCCTGAGCCTTAACAGAAATAGCTGCAAACAATAATACAACCATGTAAATCAATTTCTTCATCATCATTCTCAAATTAGTTAAATCACAGAGCCGTGTCAAAAGAGACACTCCCGCCACGGCCCTGTGACACGAAAATTATTGCACAAAACACTGTATTAAAACAGCACCAAAATACATTCTCTATTTTCCCTTTCTCCTGAATAGCAATAACACACCACCCAGCAAAATCAACACCGGTAGAATCCATTGCAACATCGTCTTCACGTTTCCGGCGGCCTCCGCACCAATCGTCAGGTTATTGTCAACCGGTTCGGGACGGGAAGTATCCACCGGGAGTTCCCCGTAAGACAACCATTCAAACATCGACATGATCAGCCCCCCGTTTATAGAAAGTATCCCCCTACGATTCGCCATCACCTCTCCCATACTGAAAGCATCCGCATCCCCGATAACCACGATTCGCTGTTCCTTTCCTGCCTGTTGACGCTCCAAAGCCATCATCGTCGTTTTCGTCCCGGCTTGCTCCCCGGCATTAAGATTCAACAGGGGTGTTTCATTCACAAAATCAATCGTCTCCAACTCGTTCCAACTCGAAGGATCACGCCCAACCAGTAACGGGGTCACCCTAAAACCTTTATCTTCCACTTGCAAAACCGCTGAAGCCTCCGGCATCACGATCGAGTAAGGCCATTCAGGATGATTGGTTTTTATGTACAAATCGTCCCAAAGTTTAGATAATCCCTTGGCTTCATCGGTAGCTCTACAAAGAAACAGGCTAACCGGATATTCTCTTTCCTCGGCCTGCCCCAAAGCTCCGGGGCCGCCACCCGCACCTCTGGCAGAAGGCATACTGGCAGCATTTTTATCCGCTATCTGATCCTGTTTCTGCACCAGAATCCCCGGCTCAAAACGCAATCCCAGTTTCTCCATCAACGGGGCCAGATAACTGTTCGTCCTTGGTTTCCCCGCAATAATCAAGTTCTTCCCGCTCTCCACGTAACGATATAATTTATCCAATTCCTCTTCCGAGAAGGGTTCCCTCGGTTCAGAAACGACCAGCACATCCAAACTATCAAGCAATTGAGGATTACGGCTCAATTTCACGTCCACCACATCAAAACCTTGATTAATCAAGGCCGAACGATAGAGCTTTTCCGACACCATGTAGGAATAATCCCGGTTCCGATCTCCGGTAATCGTGCGGGCATAGTGATCCGAGAGGAAACCCACACTTGGTAATTTCATGCCAATCCGTTTTAACGCGGCGGAAATCTCCGTCTCAAAAGGGACCCTTTGAGCGTCGTTGAACACTCGTAGAAAAGTCTTTTCCCCGTTTTCACGTTCCAGCAATACCACGAAACGATACCCCTCATCTCTCAAATCCACGTCCGGGTCAACTTTAGACAAGGGAACATATTTTTTAGCATTAACACCTTGAAACTTTGCCATCTCTTTCGCAGCCTCGCTCAACGTTTTTCCGGCAAAACGATGTGCAAAGAACCCGTCCGTCGTATCCGTATAATAATAAAACACGTAATCCATCTTCGTCTCCGGCTTGAACCGAATATAAGAATTATAGCGTGCTATATCGGCCATCACCTTGGCAGGAGTAATATTGTAAATACTACCAAACAGATTCACGTAAGTCGTCATCTTCAATCCCCCGTCCAACTTGGACACGATCTCTTGGCTAGCTTCGGTCAACGTGTTTGTCTTGGTATGCGTTGAATCGTGATAAAATCGCAACGTAGGACGAGAAGTCACGTACCCCAGCAACATCGCCACGATAAACACACCCAAGAATCGCCCGACTTTACTCAACATGGAACGACGCTCCCGGATAAACTGCAATTTCAAAATCGCGAACCCGAGAAACATGGCCGTCATGATAACGAAATAAAGGAAATCCTCGCTGCAAATCATCCCGTTAATAAACGTACCGGCCCGTCGGTCCAAGGCCAGCCAATACGTGATGTCCCGGACAAAAGTATATTCCTGCCACAGCCCGGACACGAAACGCAGAAAAGTCAACAAAGCCAGCATATAAATAGCCGCCACGATCGGGTAAGTCGTCAGCGTGGACATGAACAGACCGATTGCCGCGTAAGTCCCGAAAAGAAGGTACAACCCCAACAATCCGGTCAACACGGCCGCCCAGTCAAAGGATTCAATCCAACATCCGCCAAGGATAACGTACACCAGCAACACGCTAAACATTAACAACCCGTACATCATCATCCCCAGAAACTTTCCCAGCACGATATGACGACTGGTAATCGGGGCCACGAACAACAACTTGATCGATCCCCGACTGAACTCCTGACTGATTAATCCCATCGTCAACAAAGGCATGATCATGTACAACAAATTACTAATCTTGGGCCACAACCCCCGTCCCGTTACATCGAAAAACAACGCCCGGGACAAATCAGACAAGCCCCCACCCCGGAATTCCTGACTTCTGGCATACGCCCAAAGCACATCCGTAAAGTTCATCGCTGTCATAAAGACAAAAAGGATCAGGATCAACCACGCAATCGGCGAGTAAAAAAGATTTGATAACTCCAAACGAGCTATTCTGTATATTGCTCTCATAACATTTACTTCTTAGAATTAATTGATTATTTACCGGACAATTTAGCGAACACGGCCTCCATGGAACTCTTCTCCTTTCGCAATTCTGTCATATCCCATCCCCGGGAAACCGCCTCCCGCATCACTTGCTTGATCGTTCCCCGCTCCCCGTCATACCACAAGCGAACGCCATGATTGTCCAACACTTCCGCCCGTTTGATACCGGGTAATTTCATCAATTCATCCACGACCGGAAGCTGATCAAATTCCAAATAAAGCGTGTTCGGTTCGATATAATTATCAAAATCTTCCGTGCTACCGGAAAAAACCACTCTCCCGTGTTCAATCATCTTGATAGAAGAACAGGTGGCCTGCACTTCCGACAAGATATGCGTCGAAAGCATCACGGTCCGATCCACGGCAATATCCTTGATTAACTGGCGAACTTCCAGAATCTGGTTCGGGTCCAACCCGTTCGTCGGTTCATCAAGCACCACGAACTTCGGGTCATGCAGGATGGCTTGAGCCAACCCGACGCGTTGCTGGTATCCACCCGAAAGATTACGCAATAACCGGTCTTTCATGTGAGTAATGCCGCAACGTTCCTCGGCGACAGCGATCGCCGATTTAATCTTTTTCTTATCCATCCACTGTATTTCAGCACAAAAACGCAAATACTCGTCGATCGTCAGATCCGGATACAAAGGCGGTTTCTGTGGCAAAAAACCAATTAACTTACGAGCCTTCACGGGCTCTTTCAACGTGTTTATCCCGTCGATATACACCTCGCCCGTGGTCTGTCTCATCACACCACAAATAATGTTCATCGTGGTTGACTTACCCGCCCCGTTCGATCCTAACAAACCAACCACCCCGGCCTCATCGATCTGGAAATTAATATCCTCTATCGCCCAGCGACTGGAGGTATACCGATGATACAAATGTTCAACTTTTACAATTGGATTTTCCATACAAACGATTTATTATTATAAAATTCTAGACATAGTTCTCCCATGACAGCAAGTTGCCATCATTTCTCTATACACATCTTTCAAAGCAAGATTGTATCCCAACTCCTCCTCTGTTTATAGAGGAGGTGGCACGAAGTGACGGAGGAGTTTATTTCAATGTAGTCAACTTATTTACAAGAACTCCCTCCCCCTTCGGGTACTCCCTCTATAAACAGAGGGAGAGTTGAATTACTCACCGTCTTTAGATATTATTTCTAATATCCCATATTATAACTCACAATAAAATAAGTCATTACAAAGATATGTATGCTCTATTGCCACTCAACTACTCATAATACAACTCACCAATAACCGGTAAATCTACCCCCCAGTCTTTAAACGCGGCGACAATAAGATCATATTTCTTCTTAATGTTCCCCGCCACGTCCATCGACGGATGTAAAAAACCGGCATAATTATAATCCCCGATTACCCAAAACAACGGGTCAGGATAGGAGATTGAATTTACATCTATTTCCAGCATCTCCTTCGGGGTTGTAATAATCATCTCCACGTAAGCCCGAATGTCCTCACTCTTTGCCGCTTCCTCGGAGTTTGCCAACCGTCCCAACCAACCTTCAGCCATCCACTCCTCGTAATAATCCGCGGACAAAGTTTTAGAATAATCCGTCACGGAAAGGAAATCCTCCAAATCCGCCATCGGGTAATCATCCACCAATTTTTCCGTCAGCATCCATAAGTGCAGCTCATTCTTCATCTCCAGCAAATCTTCATTCGTCATATTCTCCACAGACGCATCCCCATGACTAAATATCAGCGTATTGGCAATATTATTGAAATAATCCCGTTCCTGTTCTGCCAGATCCTTATTTCCCAAACGATAACAGTAAGTCACATTCTTGGCAAGAATCACCTTTTTCACCATCTTCTTTTTCAGAAGTTCTTTGGAATAATGATTCAAAAACAACTTCTCGATCCACTCCAATTGCTTACCGACATACTCCTCGTCCGGCAATTCCACACGCAAACCGGAATTATAAAACGCTAGCTCACCATCATTAACTCGCATCGTATCATCCACAAATCCCGCCCACCGGTCATTTTCGTTATAATACACATCCTTATCCTCGAACTTGTACAGGAAATAAATCCCGCAGTCTTCATACCAGTTCACGATCTTCGTGTCATAATCGTGATTCCCTTGCGGAAGGACATAACGAAACTCCGGTTCCGTGGAAGGCGTTAACTTCTCATCATCATCATTACATCCCGTCCACAAAAACAATCCTAATATTATTATCAAAAAATATCTCATAATACCCTTAGTTTTAAATTCCATGACTATTTATTCTGTTCCAATCTGGGATTCAAACGGATCACCTCTTCCGCAATCGGCAACACGTACCTGTTCTTCTGCAAAGTCGCCTCGGTCTTGTTGCCGGAAGCCGTCTCGAAAAGAGTATGACTAATTTCCGGCATACCGTACCTTCTCAAATCACACCAACGATGCATCCAGTCCCCGGCTAACTCCCGACGGCGTTCCTCTTGGTAAAACTGAAACAAATCATCCGGATCCGTGATATTCACCTCCTCATACGTGTACTGATTATTAAAACGGTGGCGACGTAATTCATTCAAATCATCTAAAGCCTTCCGGCAATAAGACGCATCCCCTCCGGCCATATATTTACGGATATATCCCTCGGCTCGATTCAAATACATTTCAGCCGTGCGAATCCCTTGATACACGCCATTATCACTTCCCCCGATAGACAAAAAACTCCGGTAGTAGGTTATAGACGGGAAAGCCATTTTAAAATTCCATGCGAAATACAAACAACCCCGTATATCCCGGATCGTCTTTTGTTGCACCATCGTCTGGTTACAAGAACCGTACAAATCCAACAGTTCATCGGAAACCATATAACAAGGATCGGAAGCCTGCATATCCCCCAACTCCCGGTAACCTTCACGCATCCAAATCACCTCGTCCGGTGTTCCGGTAGCGTACACGGATAACGATTCCGGGGATCTAGGCGTTCCCCAATTCACCGTGTTCAAATCCAATAGATTCGGTTTCACCTGCAACACGCTATCCGCGTAAGCTATCGCCCGGTCCCAGTCCTCCATGTACAGATACACCCTCGACAAAAGAGCCTTGGCTGCCAAATGACCTATCCGCAAAAAGTTACGGTTATAATCGTACTCTGTCAACAGCCGATTACCCCTCAACAAATCCTGTTCGATCTGCCCGTACACCTCGGCCACGGAATTACGAGGAAATCGTTCGTCCCGCACCTCCATCGTCAACTTCAAAGGTACTCCCGGATTCAGGCTCGGATCACCCTCATTGTAAGGCATTCCATACATATTCACCAACATCAGGTAATACATGGAACGTAACGTCAACGCCTCCCCCCGAAGATTCTCTCTCAAAGATGCCTCCCCAGTCATGTCATCCAGACAATCCAGCACGATATTACATCCCAAGATCTTGTTGTAAGGCAACTCCCAGAAGGCCGCATCATACCCGCCCCCGGCATTGTTGAACATATCCGCATCCCACAAAAAACGCCACCTCATATTCTCGAAATAAGTCCGGAAACCTTCATTCCCCAACCCGTTACACTTTATATCATCCGTGAAAATATCCATGATATTATACTGCACCTCTTTCTGTCCGGCATCCAGATAAGCATCTCCCAGCAACAACTGTTCTATATCGGTAAGTTCTGTCGGCCGAACTTCAGTTATACTATATTCGTCAAGGAAACCGTCACAACCGACAAGCATCCACAACATGAACGAACCAACGAGTGTTAATACGATCGATTTCATGCTCTTTATCTATTTTAATTAAAAACTCACGTTCAAACTAAAGGTAAAATTCCTCGTCAATGGCTGGCTTCCCTTCGCCACCTCCGGATCCCGGCTATCAAAATCGCTACTCACGATCTGGAAGGGATTGGATAACGTCATGGTAAAACCCACGTTTTGGGCAAACCGACGAATCAATCTCTCCGGGAACACGTAAGAAAGACTTATACTGTTGCAACGCAAATACCACGCGTCCACGACCCGGACATCCGAATTCGCCCACGCCTCGTAAGGATAAAGGCTCACACTGGAATCTTTAAACGGGTACATCGGCAAACAATTCTCACCCACCGGAATAGAAGGAATATTCGTGTACTTCTCGTCACCCGACTCCCGCCAGCGTTTCAACAGCTGGGTCGAGGCATTCTTGTACTCACTCGGCATACCGTACGTGTTATTCATCTCTCCATACGGCGAACTCAAAAAACACTGGTTCCCGGTCGATAAATAGAAAGAAGTCGCCAGCGTCCAATTCTTGTAGCGGAAGTTCATATTCAACCCCGCCGTTAAATCCGGGTCCAGCTTCCCGGCATGAACCATGTACTGTGTCACGTCCAGTTCCCCCGCGTTCGTGGCCGCCCCGGACATATCGAATAAAGGCCCGCCATTTCTCGGGTTCAACCCTGCAAAACGGAATGCCCAGAAACTGGAAACAGGATACCCTTTCTTGTTATATTTCCCGCCTGTAACCTCTTTCCAATCCCCTGTCGGCTCAAATTCCGAACTCACCTCATTATACACTTTCGAGGTATTGAATCCCAAGCTCCACACGAAATCCCGTGTCCGAACAGGTACCAGACTGAATGACAACTCCCAACCAGAATTTTTCATATTACCACCATTCACGTACATGGAATGCTCTCCGTTCTCGTAAGGAATCTCCCGTTGGGTAACCAAATCTTCCGTTTTCTTGTAATAATACTCGAACGAACCGTTTACCTTACTATGCAAAACGCTGAAATTAATTCCTAAATTAATCGACTTCGTCTTTTCCCATTTCAAGTCGGGATTCGGTAATTTCGTGTAAGTCATCTTGAACTCTCCCGTCTCCGGGTCTAAAGGCAGGATCTTAGCAATCAGATTCGCGCTCACGTTCTCCACCACGTTCCCTTGGTAACCGAAGGTTGCCGACAAAGACAAATAATTCAACAAATCCTGCCCCTGCAACCAATGTTCATCCGTCACGTTCCAACGGGCACCGATAGACCACACCGGCAGATATTTCTCCTTCTCATCCTGCCCGAAACGGTTGGAACCATCACCTCTCACGGAAAAATTCAAGGCATACCGATTATCATACATATAAGAACCCGAAACATAGTAAGACAACGTGTTATTCAACGATTTCGTCAAAGAGGGTGACGTGCGCGCATAGCCGTTCAACGTGTAATTGACATCCGTACTCGGTCTCATACCCAAAGGCACATCCACGAACGACAACCCTCGCTCCGGCATATAACCATAATTCGTTTGCGCGTAAGATTTATGCTTATTACTACTCAACTCTCCTCCAACCATCACATTCACAGCGTGACGGCCAAAATTCTTTATATATTCAAACTGTCCTCGCCAGCTATAATTGAATCCTTCATTTTCGTTCACGTTCAACTCACCCCCGTAAGGTAAAGGCGAAGTCTTGAGGTCCGCATCAAACACATCGTATTCGCCATAATTATACCCACGAATTCCGGCAATGTAATGAGTCCGTTCCGTAAACCACGACTCCCCGAACGTAGAAATAGAACCTCCCCCCAAGGTGGTAGAGAAAACAAAACCTTCCAGAATCGTCCAGCGTGCATCAACACTCAAATTCAGACTTCTACTCCTATTTTCATTCCCGGAATATTTCAATTCATTCAAAATATTATAATCATACCCGTCGTCTCCGCTAGCATAATAAAACAGGCTCCCGTCCTCCTCGTAACAAGCAATAGCCCGGTTGGCATTAATAGCATAATTGAACGGGTCCACCCCATTGGCAAAAGCCTTTGTCTCCGTGTGCGAGCCGGATAAAGAGACATTCAACCGTAGCTTATTCCAAAACGTCGAACTCAGATTCAACCGGCCGGTATAAGAAGTCTGTGAATTTCCCTTTGCCGTATTTTGGTTATTTGAATACCCCAGAGAGGCATAATAAGTCGAGTTTTCATTACCTCCCGAAAAACTCAACGAATGAGAATGAGAAAACGGGGTTTGGTAAAGCACGTCAAACCAGTTCGTGTTCACGGATTCCAACGCCTTAGCCCCCCGATCAAACTCGTCGTAAGAAATCTCTCCCCGCTGGTAAGCCAACGCCAACCCAATATAACCGATTTTATCATTCGGCACCTGAGCCCCTCTCTGGTAAGCCTCCCGGGAAAGATCAACCCGCTGTTTGGAATTCATAATCTCCAGCTTGTCATAATTCAACTTCTCCCCCACGGAGAAATTACCGGAATAGTTCAATGACAAACGTCCCCGCTCCCCTTTCTTCGTCGTGATCACGATCACCCCGTTAGCAGCCTTTACCCCATAAATGGCCGTGGACGAAGCATCCTTCAACACGGTTATATCCTGAATATCATTGGGATTCAACCAAGCAATAGCCCCTCCGACAAAGTTCTTGATCATATCCATATTATCATCACCAATATTGGTCAATTCACTGGTGCTGAAAGGCAACGGGTCCTGTTGGATAATCCCGTCAACCACCCACACCGGATCGGCATTCCCGACCAGCGTGGAAGTTCCCCGAACACGCACTTTCTGACGGGTACCGGTCAAACCGCTCTGGTTAATTACCATCACTCCCGGCAGTTTCCCCTGCAGCATCTGTTCGAGCGTCTGCGATCCGGTCATCACCAATTCATCAGCATTCACTTTCGAGTATGAGCCGGCCATCGCTTTTTTCTTCA
Source organism: Butyricimonas sp. (assembly GCF_019423355.1). Classification (NCBI taxonomy): domain Bacteria; kingdom Pseudomonadati; phylum Bacteroidota; class Bacteroidia; order Bacteroidales; family Odoribacteraceae; genus Butyricimonas; species Butyricimonas sp. The sequence continues at coordinate 217,779 of NZ_JAHZBP010000007.1, read as the reverse complement.
CGGCCTGATAGCCCGTGACAACCACTTCATCCATTTTAATCAGATCCTCTTTCAAAACAACTCGCATCGTGTCTCTTGCCGTGCGGACCGAGAAGTCAACGATCTGGGTAGCAAACCCCACGAAAGAAAACTCCAACCTACCCTCGGGAACGGGTAATTGCAACGAAAACCACCCCTTCGCGTCCGTGGCCGTCCCGAGAGAAGTTCCCGATAATTTTACCGTAACCCCCGGCATCGCCCGCTTTTTCTCGTCCACGACCCATCCTTTCAACCGGACGAAAATCCTCACGGGATCTTGATTGATCACCAAATCCTTGATCACGATCACATCATCCAGCAAGGTGTACGTGAGCCCCGTCCCCTCCAGCAAGCGACTCAACACGTCCTTCAGCACCTCGTTCTTGACATCAATAGAAAGATGATCGATCGCTTTTATCTTATCGATGCTATAAAAAAAGCGAATCCCCGTCTGTTCCCGTAACTCCAGAATAATCGTTTCCAAGGAAACATCCTTCATCTGCAAAGACACCTTGTTCTCCTGAGAGAACCCCGTTGCCCAAGTACTGACCTGCAACACAACGGTTAATAAGAAAGTCAGTTTCATCATCAAAAAAACTTTTTTTAAGACATGGATAGGTACACCACGCCTACTAATCCAATTTTTTTTCATACATTTGAATGTTTAATTATAGATAATTATAACAACTTAGACGGGGGTGCCGGACCAGGGCAACCCTGTCTTATTTTTTATACACAGTAATCGTACGCTCCTTCACCACAAAGCGAACATCCCCGCCCGTCTCTATAAATTTCAAAAAATGCTCGACCGTCTCGTACTTCTGTAAATCTCCCGAAAAAACCAGTCGCTTACACTCTTCGTTCGCGAAAAAGACCGTCACGTCATAATTCCGCTCGATCACCCTCATCAATTCCTCCAGCGTCAAATGACTAAACACGTAAAGCCCGTTACGCCATCCCACGTACTCTTTCAGATTCACTTCCCGCACATCCCACGTTCCCGTCAAGGAATCAGCGACAACCTGAAACCCCGGCTCCAGCACAACCTTTTTCTTATCCTTCCCCGTGAACTGCACGGAACCATTGACCAGCGTGGTTACCACCCGATGCTCTTCCGGGTAATCACGCACGTTAAATTCCGTCCCCAACACCTTCACGCATCCCCGGGAAGTATGCACCAAAAAAGGCTTCGATTCGTCTCTCTCCACCTCAAAATAAGCCTCTCCCGATAACAGATACACCTCTCGGTGATCCTCTCGAAAACGTACAGGGAACTTTAACCGGGAATCGGCGTTCACCCACACTTTCGTTCCATCCGTCAGTACCAGCATGTACTCCCCTCCCCGCGGGACATTCAACTCGTTATAAGCAATTCTATCCGTTGGCGTTACATCCTCCGAGGCATACACCACCTTCACGGAATCCCGGGTAATCTTTATCCCATCCGCCTCCCGAACCTCTCCTTTATCCTCTCCCAAATCAATCCGGGTCCCGTCGTCCAGCATGATATATCCCTTTGACATGATGGGCTGTATTTCTTCAGCTAACTCCACGTGATTCCGTTTCTCCCAATGCACATTCAACCAGTAAGCAGCCCCTCCCAGAACAAGAGCCAGTAAAAACGAGGCGGCAATCCTCACCTTCCGTAATACCCGGACTCTCCGTCCCCGTTTCACGTATGCCTGAAATTTCTTGTACCCATCCTTCGAAGAAAAACGAGAGGATTCCTTCAGCCAAGATACAAGCTGTTCCTTGTCTTCCAGCCCGGAAGCATTATTCAACAAACCCGGTTCCCGCATCAATCGCTGAAACTCCTTTTTCGCCTCTTCATCTTCTTCGTTGAAAAAGTTTCGAACCACTTGTTGAACAACCTCAAATATAGTATGACCATGACGTTTCATTACACTTTTTATATTGGATTCATCTATCAAATCCAAAAAACCGAAAAAGTATAAAAAGAAAAATGATTTTTTTACAGGAAAAATAACATGGCCACGATCCAGTACTTGCCAAGTTCCTGTTTTATAAATTTATAGGCTAGATATTTTTGTTGTTTAACCGTATGAATCGTCACGCCCAACTTCACCGCAATCTCCTCCCCGCTCATCCCGTCCATGCTCATCAAAATCACTTTCCGACGTTCTCCCGGCAATAAATCGATCAACTCCCTCAACTTGCGCAACACCTCTTCCCGCACCACGCTCGAGAAATCCTCTTCGGACATCTCCAATTCCACCTCGTTCCACAACCTCAACCGGGCCTCTTCCGTGTTCCGATCCCGCAAATATTTCAAAGCATTATTCGTCACTGAACGATATAAATAAACCGTCAAAGCCTTCTCGTTCTCGAAAACGGCTGTTCCGTTCCACAGGTTCACGAACACCTCCTGCACGACATCCTCCGCCACGTGATCATCTAATAAAATCCGAGCCGCATGATGACATAAACTTTCATAGTAAGAGTTGAACAACTCTTGCCACGCTTTCTCGTCTTTACGATTTACCCCGTAAACTAATTTCGTATATCCATCACCAAGCTCCATATAAATGTGCTACTTAGAAACAAATATAGGAAAAATATTTAGTATTGGTTACAATTTTTTCTTCGAACTTTTCACGATTGTTACTATTCAACCCCATTTCATAACTCCAATTATTTATATAACAATCCTAAAACTCTTGAAACACGTTCCCGACGGCCTTTCAATTCTCCGAATGATACTCCACCACCCGGTCGAAATGCGGAACCACGAGAGCCTCCACCACCTTATCTCCGAATTGCTTTCTTTCAATCTGAATTGTCCGGTCCACCTCTTCCCCGAAAGCCTCCCTTATCCTTTGATGAAGAAACAACTCATACTTATCCAGATTACAACACAAGTAATCCAAATCCGCCTGAATCCCCACGGGTATCCCTTTATCACTCATCCCGATATACACGGTTCCCCCCTGTCCATTCAAAAAACTGCACATATCCTGCATGATCGAATCCAACTGCGCCTCCACGTCCACGTGTTTCGCCCCCACCGGATAGACCAGTGAGTTCTTAAACGTTTGCTTTTCTTTCATGTTCCCGACCATAGTATCTTCCTTCCCCTTCAGCGACAACAATTCCAATACCTCATCCTCCCTCCAACGGGATTCTTCCGTAAGATTTCCCTGCCCCTCTTTTGCCAATATAGATTCGGCCACTTTAGCCACGTAATCATCCTTCGAATGAGAAAGACGTTCCAAATCCCCCGCGAAAGAACGGTCCCCGTAGGACGCCAGCATCCGGATCACCGCCCACAAAGGCTCCAATGCCGGGTAAGCCCGGAAGTCTTTCTCCAACACGCCCAGATCCAATGTTTCCAAACGCCCCTCTATAAATTCATACTTCACGATCAAATGATTGATCAGGCAATCATAATACCCTTTCAAACGATAATCACCCAACACGTGAGCCAACAAGCGAATAAAATAAAGTAAATTCAGATTCTCCAAACAGACCTCTTGCGTCAGGTAAAGCTGCAACAGTCGGATCAACTCCTTCACGTACTTACCCGAAACCCCGATAGAACGCTCGATCTTGCCCGTGTTAAACTTTCCCTGCCCGTCCCCGTTTTTATATTTCTTGCACTCTTCTATATAACTGTAAACCAGATTGGCCACTGCCTCATGCCGGTCAAACCGTTCCTTCGTCGCTTCCAAAATCTTTCCCTTGATTCTCCCTACCGGGGGGACATCCGTGATTTCCAAAAGATAGTAACCACCCCTTTCCTCGCTTACCCCCTCTGCCAGAGGAGTAGAAACCAAGAAACCACTTTCAGACAGCCATGTCACGAAACCATTCTTCTCGCTCAAGAGTAAGGCGTTACACTGATCACCAACCCGCAAATGCTCCACGGCCACCTGATTCAGTTCCTCCCAGATCGAGAACTGCAAGCGGTCATCCTCCGACTCCACCACCGTCGCCGTCATAATATCCCCGGGATGAAGAATATCTTTCAAACTATCCAGCCTTGCCCGTGTCACTTGACTGACATGCAGAATACCCTGCCCGTCGTACTGCGGGTCCACGATCGCGACGAAAGCCAGCGTGGGTTTAAAATTATGCACCAGCTTCACCCGTATATTCACGACAGCCCCCACGGGCGGCCGCTTTTTATGAATCACGCTCTTTCTCAATTCATCCGAAAAGTCAGCGAGGATACCTCTCCACGCTTGAGTCGTTCCCACCAACCCTTCCTCGAAACTCAACTTTTTCTTACTGTACCCGAGTTTCAGAGCAACACCGTCAATCTCCATCAGCGTGTCAAACTTTAATGAAACCGGGGCAGCAAGCGTGATCGCTTTCGTTTCCACCAATAACTGCCCGTGCCCCTCGTACAGACGCCCCTGACAATTTCTAATCGCATCAACCGTCTTTTCTGCAATAGATTCCATCAAGACAGGAATGGAGAACTTTAACAAATCCTCCCACGTGAACACGGCATTCTTCTGGTTAAATAACAAAGAATTAAACGCGTTCTTCCGAATCACCTCATCTTCCTTATCCCGTAACACATACAAGTACCTGAAAAACATGGAACGCAAGCTTGCCAGCTCTTCCTGCACGGGATCCCCCAACAAGATCCGGGTCCCCAGAATCCAAACAGCCTCCTGAATCTGATCCCGGGTATATCCCTCAAAACACAGCGTATCATCCTGTTCTCTCACAAGAGCTATCCGTTCGTTAAAACGTTCCATCACCCTTGGATTAGGTTTATTCAACGTGTTATACACCAGTAAAACGAGTCCCCGTGCCGGCAATAAATGCAACCTCGGACTAAACCGAACGATCGTCAGTAGCGTTATCCACACGAGCGATTTCTTGTACAGGTAACCCGACACCATCAATTTCTCCAACTTCGAAGTAATATACTCCCCTTCTTCCCCAGCATCAATCAGCCGGACCGCCTCCCTACTGGCAATAGCCTCATCCAGATAACGTTCCACCTGCATTCGGGCATCATTCAGCTTGACCCCCTCAAAACATTTCAAATAATCGGATCCCTCAAGCATCCATTCCAGTATACGAATAAAAATATCATTCAGAAGATCATAATCCTCCAAGATCATTTCCTCTCCCCCTAACTCCGCACGAACAACACCCAAGAAAGAAAATATCCACTCCGGCCCTTGTTTTCCAACAACCGTGAAATCATAATCGCAAATATACTCGTCAAGAATGCCTGCCTCTTCTTTCGTGAGAGGAAGTTCCTCGAACAAATGTTCAGGAGATACAAAATCCATTATTCTTATTTTTATTTAATGCAAAAAATATTCAAACATACACTTTTTTGTAAAGCGCCGCACCTCATGACAAAAAATCAATGTCTCCACTCCTCCTCAATGAATCGCAACCATGCAAAAGTAACAACTTTTTTCTGAAAATCAGCACTTCAAGCTATTACAATTTTATCCCCCTCTTTTCCAACATTTATTCCTCTCCATTAAAAAACACTTTCAATCTCGCCTATTTTTTATTACATTCGCTCACATAAACGCAAAAATATACAAGACCATGATCCGCCACTTTCAACAACAAGACGAGGCCGCCGTTATCCAGATATGGCTGGAAGCATCCGCCATTGCCCACTCCTTCATTCCCCGTTCCTACTGGGAAAGCAAGATCCCGGATATGCGTAACAAGTACCTGCCACAAAGCCAAACCCTCATCCACGAAGACGAACACACGAACGAGGTCACGGGATTCATCTCACTGATCAACAACTACATCGCCGCTCTCTTCGTCCCTCCCGACCGGCAAGGACAAGGAATCGGGCAAACCCTCATGGCACATGTTAAACAACAACACCCCGAACTGGAATTAAACGTTTACGCGGAAAACACGCAAGCCTTGGCATTCTACAAACGCCAAGGCTTCACGGTCACACGTGAACAAACCGACGAACAAACCGGTCGGCAAGAGTTCACGATGAAATATCAACGGGGCGCTTAAAGCATCCCCGACAATTCCTGTTCCAACATCCCCGATCCCCTCAAATCATTTCTCAACCGGGCATTCCCGTCCCGGTCAACAATAACATACGAGGGAATCCCGTCCACACCGAAATAATCACATATATAATCCCATTGTTTACGATTCAAACGATAATGCTCCCCCTCGATTCCTGCCACCATCTCCAACCATTTGGATTCCGGGGAAGATTCGTTCGTGATATACACGAAAACGACATCCTTATCCTTGAACTTATTCTTCCGGGGTTCAAAAGCGGCAATCGCCCCCCGGCAAGGTCCGCACCACGTAGCCCACAAGTCCACCATCACCACTTTCCCCTTATAGCGGGCCATAATCGCGTCGAATAGCTTTTTATCAGACACCGACGGCACCTCCCGGATTCGTTTTTCCGCTTTCACCTTACTTTCCGCAACTTTAGCATCGATCTGCCGTTTCACCTGTTCAAAAGCCTTCGTATAGTAAGGATCGATAGTAGCTAGATTCCGTAGTTGCTCTTTTGTCAAGGGCTTCATATTCTCCAGTTGATCATAAATGCCCTGCAATTTGAAATAATCGATCAAAAATCCTTCTTGACTCCCCAGTATCTTTTCCAACCGATTCAGCGACGGAATCCGGTAGCCAACAATATCAAAACAATACGGGAAATCACGAGCGTACAACATATCCAACCGATTCACATCCAAATCCTTCAACACCGCGAAATGCTTATCCGTGAACTCCGGGGCCTTGAAATCGATCTCCCGTTGATCCCACCCGATATGATTCGCCTCCCGGTAAGCCGTTTCCAAATTAGACTCCCCGGAACAAACCAGCCTCATCACAAAACCTTTCACCCCGATCTCCCGGTATTTCCGTACCCCATCCGGTAGCGCCTTGTCATTCGCCAAACGATCCATCTCGGTCCTGTAAAGCTTCATCACGTACGCAATATACTCGTCGGCATTCATCCCGTTGATATCCTCATAGAAAGAATACATAGAAAATCCATCCTCGTACTCATCCTGTAACGCGTAATTCAAGGGGATAAATCGACTTTCCCCGACCACGTAAGCCAAACGATGAGCCTTCATCCGGTCTTTCTGGTAGCGAGAAGCCCTTCGGGTTGCCTCTTCCAAATCGACATACACCTCCACGTCATCCCCCGGATCAAGCACGATCATCGTGTGGAAAAGCGTGTTACTCAAATGAACACACATCGTGGAATACTGATCAAATTCAAACGTACAACTGTGATCCTGATCTATCCTCTTCGACAACTCCTTCCCCGGGCTAAACATATCGCTCACGAAAAGCTCGACATCCCGCCCATCCATCAAATCACGATAACCACATAAACGCACCTTCACCCTCGTCTTCCCTGTCTTCAACTCAGCCGGTGGCAACGTGGTAGCCTCCTTCCAGTCCCGGACAGACACGTCCGACGGGACAGCCACCGCGGCCACTTCAACATCAGGATTCAAATTCAATCCCCAGACATGCCAGCCCCCCAGATTCATCCGGCTCTCGATCACATCGATCGAATTCACCCCTCTCGGGAGAGGCGGGAAAAACAACTTGAACGAGAGCAACCCGGTATCACGCATCTCGAATTTCTCGCTCAACTTCAATCCTTCCGAGTTCAAGGCAAGATACTTTTGCCCGTTCGCCAAGATATAGATCCCGGAATCCACCCGGGCCCAGCCACCGGGAAATTGCTCGACATCGGCATAAATAATAGTAGCCGAGTCATTCAAAACAATACGGGAAATCTCAAGTGATGCAGAATTTTTAGCCTGAAAGGCCGGGTAATCAATCACCCGTTCCCTCGGTTGGCAAGCGACGAGAATGCCCACGAACAGGAACATCAAGACAGTTTGACTTAATTTTATCATATTTGCTATTTTATCAGGTCCACGCAAAGGCCTGTTGTTTCCTCGATATAAATATACAAATATTTTAACAAAATACTTACTTTTACACCGTAAAAACGAATATATGTCACATAATATCACGATATACACAGACGGAGCCGCCAGCGGCAACCCCGGACCGGGAGGCTACGGGGTCGTACTCATGGCCGGACCGCATCGTAAAGAACTGTCGGAAGGCTTTCGCCGGACCACGAACAACCGCATGGAATTGCTCGCCGTCATCATCGGGCTTGCCGCCCTGCGCTTCGAAGGGAGCAACGTGACCATCTACTCCGACTCGAAATACGTGGTCGATGCCGTTGAAAAAGGTTGGGTATTCGGTTGGGAAAAGACCGGATTCAAGAAAAAAAAGAACCCAGATCTCTGGCGACAATTCCTCGCCCTTTATCGCAAACACCGCGTGAAATTCATTTGGGTAAAAGGACACGCCAATATCCCGGAAAACGAACGCTGTGACCAGCTCGCCGTGGCCGCCTATAAAGCCCCGAACCTGCAAATCGATGAATATTATGAAGCAGAACAGAATTCTGACGAACAACTTTTTAGTGAATAGGCAAAAAAAATTGTCAATTGTTAGTCAAGGAGATTCTAAAATAACTATTTTCGCGCTACAATCTAAAACTAGAAAAAGTAACATCATTCATCACAAAAACTTATAGAGATGAAAAAAATATTAATCGTTGGTGCAGGGGGACAAATCGGTTCCGAACTGGTACCCCACTTGAGATCCATTTATGGAAACAACAATGTAGTGGCAGCTGATATTAGTGCTGAAAAATGTAAAGCATTGGCAGAAGCAGGTCCATTCGAGGAATTGAACGCTCTTGACGGGGAAGGTTTCAGTGCCATCGTGAAAAAATACAATATTGACACCATCTTCAACTTGGTTGCCCTGTTGTCAGCCACGGGAGAAAAGAACCCCAAACTCGCTTGGGACATCAATATTGGTGCTTTAACCAACTCTCTGTACATTGCCAAGGATAACAACTGTGCCGTGTTCACGCCGAGTTCTATCGGGGCTTTCGGGAACGATACCCCAAAAGACAAAACTCCCCAAGACACGCTGCAACGTTCCAACACCACGATCTACGGGGTTTGCAAGGTAACAGGCGAGCTTTTAAGCGACTACTACTTCAACCGTTTCGGTGTTGACACCCGTAGTGTGCGTTTCCCGGGATTGATTTCATACGTGACTCTCCCCGGTGGTGGAACCACGGATTATGCCGTAGAGATCTACTACGACGCCATCCGCAAAGGTTCATTCACCTGTAACGTGAAAGAGGGAACCTACATGGACATGATGTACATGCCGGATGCCTTAAACGCGGTTGTACAATTAATGGAAGCTGATCCCAGCAAATTAAAACACCGGAACAGCTTCAACATCGCGTCCATGAGCTTCGAACCCGAGCAAATCGCAGCCGAAATCCGCAAGCACCTCCCCGACTTCAAGATGGATTACCAGATTGATCCGGTGAAACAAGCCATCGCCAACAGCTGGCCAAACAGCATGGACGACACTTGCGCCCGCGAAGAATGGGGCTGGGCTCCGAAATTCGATCTTACCAGCATGACAAACGATATGTTGATCAAGGTGAAAGAAAAATTCGACAAAGGATTGATCAAATAAAGATACAACTTCAGAGCAAGAAAAGCAGCCTTTATCGGGCTGCTTTTTTTAATACCTTTTGACACACCCTCAAGCGGCCCGCCTGTACACGATTTACAGAAGTTTATACCCGAATTACGGAACTTCAAAGTACACCGATTATTTTTCCGACAAAATATCTTATTTTTGTGAATAGCTAATAACGAACAACATGGAAGAGATTCTGAAAATAAACAACGTGGACGACTATAACAAGCTCTACGGATTGGAAACCCGCCACCCGTTAGTCAGCATCGTCGATTTATCACAAGCCACTCGATGGCCCACTCAAGCGGTTTTTAATTACGGCATCTATGCTCTTTTCCTGAAAGACGTCAAATGCGGAGACATCCGCTACGGACGGCAATTCTATGACTATCAGGACGGCACCATCGTCAGTTTCGGCCCGGGACAGATCACCGGGATTGATATGGCACCCGGGGTTCGCCCCATTGCCCACGGACTACTGTTTCATCCCGACCTGATCCGGGGTACGGCACTCGGACAAGAAATTCGTAACTACACGTTTTTCTCCTACGAAGTAAATGAAGCCCTACATCTCTCGGAGGAGGAACGCCAGACCATCATGGATTGCCTGAATAAAATACAGGCAGAACTGGAACACGCCATCGATAAACACAGCCGACGGCTGATCACGGCGAACATTGGCGTGCTATTGGATTATTGTCTCCGCTTCTATGACCGACAATTCGTTACCCGTAACCAGCAAAACAACGACATCATCGTCCGGTTCGAACGCTTGCTGGATGAATATTTCGATGGCCCGATGCCACAACAAGAAGGCCTACCTTCAGTCAAATACTTCGCCGACAAGGTCTTTCTTTCCTCGAATTATTTCGGTGACATGATCCGCAAACAAACCGGAAAAACGGCCTCGGAATACATCCAGACCAAGGTCATCGAACGCGCCAAGGAAAACCTACTCTCCTCGGACAAAACGATGAGCGAAATCGCCTACGATCTGGGATTCCAATATCCCCAGCATTTAAGCCGGATGTTCAAACGGGTGGCCGGATGCACACCCAACGAGTTCCGAGCCCAAAATTGATCAAAAAAATGGGTATCCCGTAAATACAAAACGGGTACCCATCGGGTCGTTCTCCCCACGACAAACCTTTTAAGTCCCTTATTTAATAATCATTACATCAAGTATAATAGATCACTTGATGATCACTTCCGGATAAAAAATTATAATCACACTATTAAAATTCTATTAAAACGCTATCTAGTATAGCACTTTAATAGCGTTTTAATAGCGTTCTAATAGCGCTTTACACGAGATTAATCAGCTATTGCTCATGTATAATTCCACAAATCGTTATTAACAAGGGCATAAATAACCACTTAAAAATCATACAACTAACAATATCAAAAACGATTATTTGGAAGAAAGCTAAAATATTCTCCCCGACAAGCAATTCAAGTTGTCTAAATATCTCTCAGGAAAGAAAAATGGAGATTTTGAAACTTTATATATAAAAATACGAAAATAAAACAGTACATTAGTAACTTCATTTAAGAAGGACAGGCGTTCTTTTAGCGCCCACACCCGATATTTTACGATTTAGATTATGCCAAAGAAAGAGAAAAAAAGCAAGAGAGACATCGGTAAAAAAGAATTACACCGATTATTATACGATATATTTTCCGGTAACCCCGATCAAAACTTCAATTACAAGCAACTAGCCCAAAGACTAGGCATCAAGAACATGAATGCCAAGCAATTGATCATGACGGTTCTTTACGAGATGAAAAATGACAACATGCTCACGGAAGAATCGACCGGGGTATTTAAATTCAAGGTAAATACCATTTACGTTACCGGAATTATTGACCTGACGGCCAAAGGCACCGCCTACCTGATCTCGGATGATTGCAAGGAAGATGTTTTCATCCCCCAAGTCGGTCTGAACCACGCCTTAAACGGTGACAAGGTAAAAGTGTTGCTCTACGCCCGGAGTTCCAAAAGACGCCCCGAAGGGGAAGTAGTGGAAATCCTCGAACGCAAGAAAGAGACCTTCGTGGGCATCATACAATGCTCCAAACAATACGCCTTTCTCGTTCCCACGGGCAAACAGTTACCCTACGACATATTCATCCCCTTGAGCGATTTGAACGGGGCCAAGGACGGGGAGAAAGCCATCGTCAAGATCACCGAATGGCCGGAGAACCAGAAAAACCCCGTGGGTAAAGTGCTAGAAGTTCTCGGGACACCGGGAGACAACGACACGGAAATGAACGCCATCATGGCGGAATACGAACTGCCCGTGCAGTTCCCGACGAACGTGGAGAAAGCCGCGAAGAGAATAAAGGACGCCATCCCGGCAGAAGAGATCAAGAACCGGAGAGACTTCCGGGAAGTCACGACGTTCACGATCGACCCGAAAGATGCGAAGGACTTTGACGATGCCCTCTCGCTCCAAAAACTGAAAAACGGGAATTACGAGGTCGGCGTGCATATCGCGGATGTCAGTTTCTACGTGACCCCGGATTCGGTGCTGGACAAGGAAGCTTACTCCCGTGCTACATCCGTGTATCTCGTGGACCGCACGATCCCGATGCTGCCGGAACACCTGTCCAACGGGTTGTGTTCGCTACGCCCCGACGAGGAAAAACTTTGTTTCTCGGCGGTTTTCGAGTTGAACGACAAAGCCGAGGTGGTGAAACAATGGTTCGGACGGACCGTCATCAAGTCAAACCGCCGTTTCACTTACGAGGAAGCACAAGCCATGATCGAGGGCGGCGAGGGTGACTATAAAGAAGAGATATTAACCCTTAACGATCTGGCCCAGAAATTACGGGCCGCCCGTTTCCAGAACGGTGCCATCGCTTTCGACCGGATCGAGGTTCGTTTCGATATTGACGAGAACGGGAAACCCACAGGCGTGTATTTCAAACGCTCGAAAGAGGCCAACAAGCTGATCGAGGAATTTATGCTTCTCGCCAACAAAAAGGTCGCGGAAAGAATCGGAAAAGTCAAAGAAAATCAAAAAGCCAAAACGTTCGTGTATCGTATTCACGAACAACCGAACACCGAGAAACTGGAAGATTTCGGCCGTTTTATCGCCAAGTTCGGCTATCGCATCCGGACAGGTACACCCCGACAAATATCGTCTTCCATGAATAAATTGATGGAAGACGTGCAGGACCGCCCGGAACAGAACATGATCGAAACACTGGCTATCCGCACGATGGCAAAAGCCGTCTACTCGACGGTGAACGTGGGACACTACGGACTGGCTTTCGACTACTATTCGCACTTCACGTCACCGATCCGTCGGTACCCGGACGTGATGACCCACCGCTTGCTGCAACGCTACCTCGACGGCGGACGTTCAGCCAATGCCGAGAAGTACGAGGAGATGTGTAAACATTGCTCCGACATGGAACAGATCGCCGCCAATGCAGAGAGAGCTTCTATCAAGTACAAGCAAGTCGAGTTCATGAGCGACAAACTGGGCGAGAATTTCATGGGAACGATCTCCGGCGTAACGCAATGGGGGTTCTACGTGGAACTGAATGACACCAAATGCGAGGGACTTGTTTCTATCAACGAACTGGAAGGAGACTATTACGAATTCGACGAAGAAAACTACTGCATCGTGGGCCGCCACCATCGGAAAGTGTACCAACTTGGTGATCAAGTACTCGTGAAAGTGGTAAAGGCTAATTTAGTTGCCCGCCAACTGGATTTCGCTCTCGCAGGCAGTGAAAGCACCACAACGGCCGCCCCGGCAAAAGTGGTTCCTCCCAAAGCCAGTGGCAGCCGCCAACGCCCGGAACGTAAACTCCGACGAGGACGACGGGGGGATGCACCCACCAAACGGAAAAAAGAACAAAAGGGCAGAAAGAAAAAATAAAAGATACAGACATTATTTATTTAGAAAGAAGAAGTTCTCTACAAAACCATTTCGAGAGAACTTCTTTTTATGTTACCACCCGTAAATATCCTTCTCAGTGAAAGGAAAACTCAAAGAGAATCCATTGTAAAAATGTTCCAATATCTCTTCTCTCGTCAACGCTTTAGGATAGTGAATCGGCGGCATACCTTCTTGTCCCAATTTATTGCCTATATATTTCAATATCTCGTATTCTTCTATTGTTGTTGAAGTTGCCTCCATAAGCCTCGAAACGAGCAACCCATTTGAAACCGGGTTAAAACCTAACTTACGCCCCACAGTCACATTACCTTTATGTGAAAAAACTGCAATCTTTGTCTTATTCCTCGCAATAGAATCAATTCGCAGAATATATTCCGAATAAGCCCAAAGAAATTCTCCTTTCCGATTCTTAAACACGTAAGAACGAAGGGGGAATGACACGGGGTACAACGTATCTTGATGATTTAAGAAACGACAAGACTTACTCTCCCCCAGAGAATCCAGAACGTCACGACAGGGTAATAACACTAAAGATTTTAAACCCTCCCAATACTTCTTCCGCGCATCCGGCGGAAGTTGAAATCCGTGTAAAGCAAAACACGAATCCAACACCCTCCGTACTTCCATTTCTGGAAAATCATAAACGTAAGACGTGGGATTTAATATTTCTCCCTCTTGGCGTACATCTTCATAATAACAAGCACAGGAAACAAAAAGCAGAGAATAAAAAAAGTAAAATCGCTTTTCTCATGGTTCATTCCCCCTCCAAAGGATACCATTCCTCATTACTACAATAATAATCTTTTCTCAATGTATAATATCGACCGTTCAGCCGCAAACGCCGAATTACATATTTTCCCGTGGTAAGTCGATCATTCTCCCGCTCCCGCATATCCACGATGTAATCAAAAATATTATCGGAAATTCTCAATTCCGGCGCACTAATATCTTTCCATTCATACCGATTATTTCGGATGTACAAATACCTCTCAACACGCTCTTGGGCCTTTACAAAAGTGAAAGCATTAGCTGCGGCAACCATAGGATCATTTAGATCCCCATTTATAAATAAAAAAGTCGAATCTTGATATTTCCCTCCCACGGGATAAAGTTGAGGATTCTTTTTAGGCTGTACAATAAATATTCCCAATTCTAAAAGAATATCATACCTCCCCGTAGCCAACCTTCTATTGTACTTTTCCCACAAGCGGACAATATGATTGAATATCTGCTCCGAAACTTTCAGTTCTGATCCACTTTTCACATCCCACACAAAACGAATAGCTTGTCCCTCTATCTGAAATCTCATGTGTTGTTGCACCCGTCTATAAGCCCGAATATACACTTCCCAATCCCGACCTAATACCTCTGGATCTCTTAGATCTCCCCTCAAATCCAAAAAGATAGAATCCTGATAATTCTCCTTAGCAACTTGTCCGTAAAGCTCTAGACCTATAAACGGGAAGATCATTATTAATATTATGCATCGACAATATAACATTCCGTCTATTCTATTACGTTACCGGTTTTGATTATCATCCGAATTTTCCGCAGCTCCTTAATATCATCATACGGGTTACCGGGGAGGACTAACAAATCAGCTTGTTTCCCGACTTCTACGGAACCCACTTTATCGGCAGCTCCCAACGCCTCGGCTGCAACTTTTGTCACCGTGAAAATCGCCTCCATGGGGTAAAAACCACATTTCTCCACGTACAGGTCAAGTTCGTCGAAAATAAAAGGGAAGGGACGGTTTAAATCATTGATATAATCGGTACCCCCACAGATTTTCACACCGATCTGGTTCGCCCTTTTGACAAAGCGGGTAGCCCAATCCATCTTGTTCTCTATGCACAGGAAAAGAGTGGGATCAAAAATAAGTCCTTTCGATTTTACGGTTTGTAGAAACCGTTCTACCGATATTTTATCATGATCAATCTTGTCGTAGAATTTCTCGTAATTCTCAAAGATATTCCCGCTCAACTCTTCCGAAACCCCTTCCCACTCCAACATATAAGCATGAGAGATCACCTGTACCCCGGCATCCGCCACATCCCACGGTTTAGCGGGGAAAAGCGTGGCATGTCCCCATACCTGTAACCCGTGTTCCTTGGCTTTCCGGATGACGGGTAACAATGTTTCCCTATCAAACCCGCCATAAATCTTTACTCCCGTGCATCCCCATTCTTTCGCATCCTCCATCGCCTTATCCAAATCGGAATCCGGACGGATACACTGCATCCAAGGAGCGTAAGGTTCGGGCCAGCCTTCCACCATACTTTTCTCCCGGTCGTTTCCCTCAAAATAAGCCGGTCCGGCCATGAAGGCTGCGTAATAGATGTCCGGTCCCAAGTATTTCCCCTGTTGTACACCCTCCTTCAATTCCCGCAACACACGGGCATCTCCCGCCGCATCCCGGATAGAGGTTACCCCGTGGCGTAAGAAATACTCCAAATGCTTCGCCCGATCCGCCTGTGATTCCTTCGGGTCATTTGCAATATGCACGTGTGCATCGATCAATCCCGGCATCACGTACATTCCCGTCAGATCTTTCACCTCTCCTGAAACGCCAGTCCCGGCACCTTTACCAACCGCTTGAATTATTCCCTCTTTTATCACGACATCCTGACCCTTACGGATGCTTCCTTCCACGACATCCACGACATTCACATTCTTCAGGATGATCGCCTTCTCCTGCGCATTTCCATGGAAACAACACAGGAGAGATATTATAACACAACCTATTAATCTCATGATCTCTTCTGTCTTATGATTTCATGTATCTCTTCAACCTCCGGATTCTTCAACAAGATATTCCCGTCCGGACCTATCAGATAAACCGTGGGAACTTGTTCCACCTTGTAAGCCTTCCGCACTTCACTCTGTTCAAAACCAGTCTCGTCAATCAACTGCACCCACGCTACCCGGTCTTCCTTCAATGCCTGTAACCAAGGAGCCTTTTTACTATCTAGAGAAACAGAAATCACTTCTAATCCCGCATCCCGTAATTCCGGATATTGTTGGTTCAATTCCTTGTTCTTTTTTCGACAAGGAGCGCACCAAGATGCCCAAAAATCCAAAAGCACGTGTTTCCCCCGGAAATCAGCCAATCGAATTTTCTGCCCTTTCACGTCCGGTAGTTCAAAATCCGGAGCCTGCCCGGTCAATTGTTTTACTTTCAACTTATTGTAAGTATCAAAAATCCTCGTCTTCATCCCGCTATTCGGAATGCTATCTCCCAATGCTTCGATTGCTTGGGTAAAGAATTTAAAATCGACCTCACAATAAAAAAGGATTTCGTGTATCAGGTTTTGTGCAATTTCCGTTCCGGCAAATTCACGAATACCTTCTAACACAAGTTCATTCTTTTTCGTGAACTTTTGATCCAGCATTTCCGAACGGGCGGCTTTCTGATGAATGTCCGTGATGGTATCGTAACCCTGACACGCCTTCTCGTAATCCTGATTCAATTTATCGAGTTCTTTCAGGAATTCCACGTATCGATTTTGCAATGACGATTCTTCGGAAAGCAGGTAATACTTATCCCCGGACTCAACAAGCATGTAATGCTTTTGCTCGATATATACCGGTATCCGAACATAATCTTTCGGGAAATTAACAAACACAAGCTTACCCGGTGCAATATTACCCGAAAGATGAAAAGTCCCGTCTTTCTGAATCGAAGCAACCATCAAGCGTTCTCCTCGTCGGGCGTCAGGAAGCGTGACTTCCACGCTATCACTTTTCCATTGCTTTTCAACTTCTCCCGTAATCTGGACTGTAGTTTGTTTGCAGCCGAACAGAACAAGTAAAAATAACCCGACAATAATTATTTTCTTCATGCTATTTTCATTATATGATTATCCCAAACCACCCCCGAAGAGTAAGTTTATAAATCAAGAGGGCTAAAAAAGCCCCCTTGATAAAAACAACACACTGTATTATTTTACATTCGAGAATCCATATCCCTCTTGCTGAGGATAGATATTCGTTTCCGGATATAACTTCTTCCACACGGCTGATGATAATACTTCTGCCGGAATTTCTCCTGACATTCTGTTCCCATTCAGCTTCAATCCACTGTAACCCAAGTTCATTTTTGCCACCTCTACAGGAATTGTTCCGGTAATATTATTATTACTTAAATAGAAATAACTCAAGGTCGAACAATTTCCTAATTCGGCAGGTAATTCACCTGATAACAAGTTGTGTTCCAAGTACAGGTTCCGAACCTTCGTCAGAGTTGAAATCCCGTTCAAGTTACCTTCTAACTTGTTATTTGAAAGATAGACATCGGTCAAATTCGGACTGAACTGGCTCAAATCAAGTTGCCCGGATAATTGGTTACCATCCAATCTCAACGTCTGCAATGCCGATAGGTTTTTCAGCCAAGAAAGATCACCCGAGAATGAATTGTTACTTGCATTCAATTTTTTCAATTTCGTCAAACCAGAGAAGACATCGGCAGCAACTCCACGGATTCCCGGCGTACCCTCTTTCCCGGTAACATCCAACTCTTCCAAGGCGGACAAAGAAGAAATCGCAGCGGGTAGTGTCGTTAAACCAGTTCTCGGCATGGTCAATTTCTTCAAACCTGTCAACTGTCCCAAGCTAGCCGGAAGAGAAGTCAGTGCAGTACATTGACTCACGTCTATTTCCGTTACTTTGGTCAGGTTACCAATGCTCTCGGGTAATGATTCCAAAGCAGCACAATCGTAAAAATTCAATTTCGTCAGTTTATCCAGTTTACCAAAACTTTCCGGGACGGCTTTCAGTAGCTTACATCCTCTTAAAGTCAAGGTGCTTACTTGTAAATTTCCTATATCACTTGACAAACGCTCCAACCTCTCACAATCAGATAAATCTAATGCCGTCAACTGGATCAAGTTTCCAAAACCTTCGGGAAGTTCTTTCAACACTTTACAACCGGATAAGGTCAAAGTTTTCAAATTCACTAATTTCCCGATATTCTCACCTAAAGAGGCCAAAGCCTGACATCCACGTAAATTCAATGTTGTTAAATTCTCCGCCAATTCCCCAATATCATCCGGTAAACTATAAATATTCGTTCCTGCAAGATCTAACGATTTCAAGTGTTTCAACTTGGATATTCCTTCCGGCAAGTCCCCGATCAGATATATCGTTGATAACGACAAGGATTCCAGCGCAGGCAAAGTATAGAATGCCGCAAAAGATTCCATCGGGATTTTCAATTGTCCCGGCTTAAATTCCTTTAATGAAAGCATGGAAGACATATCATTCGGCAAGAACCACTCCGTCCCATCCGAGAAGTTCACATTCAAGGATTCCAACTTTCTCAAGTTAATCAAGCTATTCGGACATTTGTAAACTTTCCCGGTAATCCGCAGAGAGGTCAATTCCCGTAAATTCCCAATTTCATTCGGCAAGTTACCAGACAAACTGAAGTCAGACAATAGCAATGCTGTCACTCGCAATTCTCCATTTATCTCTTCTAAGGTAACTCCGGACCACTCTGTCATCGGTTTTCTAGGGTTCCACGGGTTACGCCATCCTTCACCATTAAGTGATTCGTGAAGAACAAGTAATGCCAAACTATCACTTCTGCGAGTATATTTGGATTCATACGTGTACTGACCAACGAACACGGTGTCGGTCACGCCGGTATTCTCCTGGCGAACAATCATTCTCGTGTAGCGTTCCTGCATCCCCTCGTTTACCCTCAAAGTAATCCCGACAACAGCATTACCCTCGTCCCCGGATTTCGGTTCATAATCAAAAATCCAATTGGTTTCCTCGATCGGCTCAATACTCCACCCGCCACCAATGGAACGCAACTCGAATCCCTGGGCATTTCCCATGGCATCGATCATAATCTCATCCCGCGATAATTTCAAACCCGGGGTCATATCTTCCGGAATCACCGGATCAGGAATATCCTTGAAGTCGTAATCCTCGCAAGATGAAAATATCCAAAGCGACACAATGCTATAAAGCACTAGATTTACAATATATCGTTTCATAATCTTCATTATTAATTTCTATTTAATCTTGTAGAACATATCAATAGGCTCATAAGAAATCCCTTCATATTTATTTATCAGTTCTCCTGTATCCGCATTATAAACCCATAACGATCCCTTGAATTCCCCTTCTCGATTCGGATTATATGAAGCTATATAAATTTCTTTTTGTACAGAATAATCTTGATAATTTGAATCATTACGACTTTTTTGATAATGATTCAAACAACGAATTTCCTCTCCTTCAGGTAACTTGATGAATGGCATTGCGTCCAAATCTAATTGAGTATAGAACCATTTATACACTTCATTTTTATGAGATACAAATGCACAAGTATAGTAATCATTAGGTAGAATTTGCGATTCTTCTGTAATAATTCCTTCTCTTACAGGACGTTCAAATAAGACCCATAATCCTTTTCCCGTGGATAAATTTAACATAGCAGAATGAATACCAACAACTTTAGTCTGGCCACCATCACGATACACAACAAAAACATCATTACCATCACTTTTCTCATTCTGGAAAATCTTCAATACATACTTTCCTTTAAAATAATCGAAACAATTTTGAAATGAAAAGAATGGATCATAACCATTAGCACCACTCCAACATACAGCATCCCGATCTTTACTAATAAAGACCTCTGTTGAACTACTAAAATAACTAGGACGATCATACCCATCCGTGTAAACTGTACCTTGTGGAAGTCCCGGGAATGGGAAAATCGCTTGTTGTTGCACTTGTACCATTGCAACCCCTCCATTTTTAGAAGTTACAGTAAACTCTGTACAATAACGGTAATCACAGGTCATCATCGTGGTTGGAACAAAATCCAGTTGATAGAATTTGAAATCATATTCATATATTTCTTCAAAAGTTTTAGCGTCTATCTGCACTAATTTCTGACTTTCCCCATGCAGAATGTATAAATAATTCCCCACTTTATCTATATCCACTGGATCTAGATATAATTCTTTACCTCCATTCGCATACGCAAAAGCATTCTGCATGAACGATGGTTCCATTCCTGCTTCTATCTCTTCCGGAGTTAACGTTTTCAAGAAAGAAATACCACCTTTTCCATCGGGACGACGCTCTAGGATTGTAAAACCTTCCTCAAACTGAGAATTAACAAAAACATGATAATATTTAATTGTACTTCCATCCTCACTTGTCACTATCTGCCGTAAGTGGTAATGCCCCAACTCTCGAACGACGTAACTCAAATCTTTTTCTTGAGAAATGTTTTTAAAAACCGTTGTAGATTCCCCAGTTTTTGGATCTTCAGCATAAAGCCCCATATCCCATTGATAGGTTAACTCGTCTGTCTCACTTTCAATATCAGCTTTAATTTCCAGCGTGTTATTGAAATAAATATTGATCGAATCTTTTGCTGTAGGTAAAATATTTACCTCTATAATAGGTTGATCTGCCAATCTAGAATTATCATCATAGCATGCTTGCAAACAACATAAAACGATCAATATACCCCATATATATTTTATTCTATTCATAAAAGCCTAATTTTCAATTATTCATACTCTGTTGTCGCCGGATTGGGCAATTTATAATGTTCATCTCCTGTCTGTAGATAATACTCATACATCGGAGTATAAATATGCTGTTTAAAATAACCTAAATAAACATAGGTCGTCAGTAAATACGGATAGCGGCTATGTGATTCGTTATCCAGATATTCTCCCCATTTGGATTCAATATCGTCATACAAGACGGGCAATTTTTCTTTAGTTTCATGGAAATACTTGATAAATAATATCAACTTATCCTGATTATAGGTTCCTAATCGATCAGGACGCCACCATTCGGGTTGTTCGATACTAATATCACCAAAAAACACGAGGCATTTTGTCCTATTGGTTGGTATATATTCATCGTTTGCTTCCAAATTCAAGTATAATTTATACTGAATATCTTTTACTAGGTTATCTCGTTTAAAATCTAATTTGATAGCTGCTGTCACAGAGTCTTTCATAAACACTTGAATTTCATCCATGTTATAATGAACTCCTAATTTCGCCGTTGAATTACGCACATCCGCACTCACCTTAAATTCAACATCTCGATCAAAATTAGCTAAACCAATCAAACTAATCGGGACTTCCAGATCAACTTCTTTATCTTCACGGGGACCATATTCAAAAAAGAACGTGTCCTTGTCAAAATAAATCTTATTTGTTAAAGAGGTATTATACAATTTATAATCTTCATCCGTACATGAAAACAATGCCCCTAATAACAATAGCGCAGTAATACTCGTGTATAATAATTTTCTCATAACAACATTCATATTAATTTCTATATTCATACTCATTATCAGGTACCGGGAACACATAAATATCTTTTGAGGCCTGGAATGTTTGATCGGTTATTGATTCATAAATTGACATATTATAGTGTTTCATAATCTGGAACCATTGTCCTTCACAAACCAATTCTTTACGGCGATCATTATTAATATTCATTCGCGACACAACAACAATGCCATCCCCTTTGTTAAAGCCATTTAAACCGCGAGCCTTCACAACTTTATCTAAATAAGTCGCTGCCATTTCCATATTATCTGATACAAGATAATATTCTGACACGATATAATACAACTCTGGTAATCGAATCATGTTAATCCCACTTAATTTAGCCACGGGACGAGTATTTAATCGTACTTTAAAACGATCTACCACTTTCATACACCGCAAACCTTCCGCTCCATGATCAGACAAAGTCTGGAACCACTTATCCAAGCGATAATCAAACCCGTCTTGGTCAACCTCGTAAATCTCCCTATAATCCGGTTTCGGATCATAGTAATTGTTTCCACCACTAGAATACATTACATCCCGCGTATAATTAGGAAATTCTTCAGAATATAACCCCCAAATCGTTTCTTTATCAGAAATAATACCGTTCATAATATCCTCCACATTTGTCTTATCCTCCATCGAGAAGAAAGGACAATCAATCACTTTCATGGCATAATTCTTCGCTGTTTCTAAATCTCCTTTTTCCCAATAAACACGAGCAAGTAAAGCTTGTACTGCATAAAGATTCATATGAATCACACGATCCTTCACGAATCCCCCAGCATTTTCATCCACCCGATCAAAATACTCTCCATGAGCAGCTAATAATCTTTCAGCTTCTTTAAAATCACGAATGATCTTATTATAAGACTCATTGATCGGATCGAATGGGGTTACTTGGTAAGTATAATTCTCACGATATGGGATTCCCGTTGCATTCGGATTCTGTATTATACTCTCTGAAAACAAACGTAAAAGTTCAAAATGCATGAAAGCTCGCAATCCCAATCCCTCAGCTTTATAAACATTATACAAGGCAAATTTTGTAGAATCATGTTTGGCAAGATTCTCCAGCATATTATTCACGTAAGAGATCCCTTTATACATGGATTCCCATATCGCATCGATTTCCGGGCGCACTTCCATATGTTTGTAATTGTAAAGCCGCAACTGATTAGACCAGTGCTGATCCCATCCTCCGGAAAAATACTGTCCGACAACATCCACCAAACCATACGTCATATTTTTCCCATACAGAGGTTCTCTCGCTAAATAAGAATAGACGCCATAAATTGCCTCTTCAAATCCTTCGGCAGTTTCAAACAATTCATTATTCACAATTTCTCCTGTCGGTCTAACATCCAAGAAACTATCACAAGAATAACAGATTGTCAATAAGATAAATAATGTGTATATCAATCTTTTCATAATCATATCATTTTAGAAGGTCGGACTAATTGAGAAAGTAAATCCCCGGCTAAATGGATATTCCGTACCCCGTTCAAATTTCACGGTTGACATACGGAATGGGTCTTTCATTCCCACACTCAGTCTTAAACGCTTGAAACCAATTTTTTTCAATAGATTTTGATTAAAATCATAAGCTAACTCTATACTTCTACATATCACGTTATTATCATCTTCTACAAATCGACTAGTATGATAACTTGTGCGGGAATCTGCATTTGCAATATCCAAATAAGCGGGAACATCATTCACATTTTTCCAACGTTCTTCAAAAGCTCTCCGATCCACATTATTTCTCGGATTCACGTTCTCCACGTTATCTGCACGAGTCGTATTATATATTTGTCCTCCGAAATTATACTCGAAAGCCATATTCAATTGCCATCCCTTATATGATAACATCGGGAAAAACGCACCTTTTAACCAAGCAGACTCATCACCCACGACCACTTTGTCATTAGGATCATACTCCAAGGTCCAAGCTCCATTTCGCTTGATAAATACCTCTTCTCCCGTTGCCGGGTTAATTCCTGCAGAACGTACAGCATAAATGGCAGAAGTTGACTCTCCTTCTTTATACAAGATTTTTGGAGCCGAGGATCCATCAGCATTAGCCTCCTCGTTATATTTTGCCAAGCTATTACTAATTCCCAAAATTTCATTTTTATTATGGTCCCCGTTTACTTTCAAGCTAAACCGCCAATCTTCCAAGGCTACCAGCAAAGCCGTTACTTCAAATTCGAATCCTTTGTTACGCATCTGGCCCAAGTTATTTCGAACCGTAACTTCTCCTACAGAAGGCGGAACTGACATATCAATCAACACGTCATCTGTTGTCTTCACGTAATAATCAAATGTCGCACTGATACGATTATCCCAAAGATCAAGATTTAACCCAAAGTTATGAGCTTTCGTCAATTCCCATTTCAGATCTCGATTACCCATTGTTTTCGGCACCGCACCAATACCATGCAAATAAAAATTTTCACCATTATAGAAATAAGTTGTCACAGCTTGATAAGGAGCAAAACTAACATTACCAGTGACACCATAAGAATAGCGAAGACGGAACGTGTTCAACCAGCCAAAACGAGTTGCGAATTCCTCGTTATGAATGTTCCATCCGGCACCTACAGACCAGAAAGGAGCAAAACGATTCTTATCTCCAAATTTAGAAGAACCGGAACGACGGAAAGACCCGTCCACGAAATAACGATTTTTCACGATAAAGTTTGCATTTACAAAAGGTCCTATACTCGTACTTATTTCTTCCGACCCGGTAGGACGCTTTCCTTCACCAAAGCCTGCCGCAAAATTTGGTGCATGTAAGGAAGATTTGTAGAAACCATAAGCCGTATATCCATCTGTTGTAGTAGTCTCCTTCATTATGTCCGCACCACCATGCAAGGTTAACAAGAAGTCCTCTCCAAAATTTTGAGCATAATTCACAACAACCCGTCCCTCATATTTCAGATACTGCTCATTTTCAATAAGCAAAGAACCTTGCTCCGAACGACTCGTTGCATCCTTAAACACATTAGATTCAGGAGAATAGAAAACTTCCGTTCTATCTTTAGAAGTTACAATCGTCCCCGTCCCATTCACAAAAAGACCGGGTCTCACATCCCAACGGAAGGACAATGAATTCGTAAAGGAACGACTTGACCCTTTATCATAATTACCACATTCAGCCTCATACAGAGGATTTGCCATTTCCCATGAAAGAGTCTTGTTCAAACGCCCATATTCATCATAAGGAGAATCATAAGGATTCATAACCACGTAATCCGAGAACTTTCCATAAGGACTCTCTTTCCATTTCAAATCAGAAAAACTGGATTGAAAGGACACGGTCAATTTATTATCGACATGATAGGAAAGGAACATATTCAGACCTATCGTATTACGATAGTCTTTTTGCATAACTCCTTTCACCGTTCGCACATTAGCATTCAACCGATAGGTCATCCCGTTTCCTCGGCCACTAGCCCCGATAGAATTATTAATCGTGTAACCCGAACGTAGAGGCTTGGACATCCAGTCAGTATCCATTCCCTTAGAAATTAATATTTTCTTCCTATTATATTCTTCAAAATCATTCAACAAAGAAAAATTATATAACCCCGCCAAACGTTCAAACTCTAATTTGTCTTTTGCATTCAGATAATCGTATGATCTCAAATCAGGGACCTCTAATGCTCCATCCAAATTATAGGACAATCGTAATTTATCATTCAGCACTCTTTTTCGTTCAATAACAATAACACCATTAGCAGCCTTTTCTCCATAAAGTGCCGTAGCAGAAGCATCTTTTAAAACATCCACACGTTCGATATCATTAATATCAATATCATACAAATCTCGCATCGTGATCTCTACACCATCCAACATAATAACTGGCTGGTTCGCACTTTGGTCCGCTTCCGTGGACAGAGATGAAGTCCCTCGAATGACGATTTCAGGCATCCGGTTCGGGTTCGACCCGAAAGCGTTATTTTCCACCATTCGCATACCGGGAGTTAACATCGAAATGGCACTAACCAAATTTGTATTAGATACCGCCTTAATTTCCTCAACGGTCATTGTCTTGACAGACCCCGTGAAACTTTCTTTCTTCTTGGTGAAAAATCCGGTAACCACAACATCATCTAATGCCTTGGTATCAGACTTCATCACAACATTATACTCTGTTTTCTTCTTGGAGATCTTTAACTCATAATTCTGCATTCCCACAAAAGAGAAAATCAATTTTGTCGTATCCGATTGAGGCACTTCCAAGTTAAACTTTCCATCAATATCCGTTGCCGTTCCTATTGATGTCCATTTTATCATTACCGTAACACCCGGTAACGGAATACCCTCCTCGTCTGTAACCGTACCTTTTACCTTTACTCCAGTAACTTTCTTCTCATCATCTTGTTGTTGAGCATAAAAAATCACAACATGATCACTCGTAATCTCGTACCGTAAAGGTTTATCCACGAAAACAAGATCAAGAATCTCCGATACCGTCTTGTAATGTACTTTTCCACTAACGGTATATTTTTGAACATCCTCATGGTTAAATACGAATTTTAGATTGGTCTTTTGCTGAATCTGTTCAAAAAGCTGAACCATATTCATGTTCTCAAATACCAGATCAATCCGATCCTGTTGCGACCACACTTTCGCATTCAAACTAGAGAAGCCCAAAATCAATACCAGGAATACTAGCTTGATTTTAATCATAATCCAGATTAGGTTTCTACATAAAAATTTCATAACTTTGTTTTTCAAGTTTAACATTAAAATTCCTTTGACGAGGAGTTTTCATCCAGGAAGCATGTTGGCGCAAGCTTCCTGTTTTATTTTCAATTTCTACTTATATCTTTTACCGTGAGAATCCGTCCCTTTAAATCTAAACTTATTTTCTTTGTTTTTTCTAATATATTAATCACCTCGTTTATCGAAGAACTTCGTTTAAACCAAGCGGAGAAGTGATAATCTTTTACCTGTTGATTCATATAAAACACGTCAACATCATACCAACGGGCAAGCTCTTCCATGATATTTTCCAAACGGCATTGCGTGAAACCAAACGCACCATGTCTCCAAGCCACTTGCTCTTCAACATTTACAACCCGTATCCGTATTTCATTATTTTCCAAAACAGCTTGTTGTCCCGGTCGTAACCTGTCTACCTTTCCCTTTCTCTCGATCTGTACTCCCCCTTCAACTAGCGTTGTCGCCAGACTCTCATTCGAATAATTCCGAACGTTAAATTGAGTACCTGTCACTCTCACATTATACTCGTTCATACGCACGATGAAAGGTTTTTCCACATCTTTAGCCACCTCAAAATAGGCTTCCCCCTCTAATTCAACCTGCCGTGTATTACCGGAAAATGTCACCGGATAACGAATGTGGCTATCGGAGTTTAACCAAACAATGGTACCATCAGCCAACACCAGCTTATATTCTCCCCCACGAGGGACAGTGACCGTGTTGTAAATAGTTTCTGTCTTCATGGTATCATTCATGATTTTATAAACCAATTCTTTATCCGGAAAATTTGAAATCACCATTCCTTTCTCGTTCACGTGAACGATCGTGTCCGCAAGCATTACTTGCTGACCAGAAGATAAGGTCAACACGGCTTGCTTTTTACCCGGTTGCACGGGCACTTCAGCATAAACCACTTTTTCCTGTTTATTTTCACGGATGAGAAGGAAAACCCCGAGACTCAAAGGTAATATCATAATAGCTGCGAATTTCAACAAAGTCCGTATCAGGGATATTTTACGTGCTGGACGAACTTGATTCCACGCCTTTCTCTTGTCAATTCTCTCCTTAACCTGAGAAGCGATGATGCCCGAACGAATCTTCAGTAAATCATTATAATATTCCCGGTTGGAAGAATTTTGATACCACTTGTCAAAAAAAGCACTTTCTTCTTCTGACAAATGTTCTTCCGAAAGCCGTTTTATTATTATTTCTTCTATATTCATTTTCTTTATTTCTGGCTGTTATACCCTAAAGACAGGAGAAGAAATAAAACGAGTGGCTCAAAAAAAATAAAAAAATTAAAGATTATTTATTCAAATACACTTTCCCCTTGAAATAGAGGGCAAAAAATAATACCGGAAAAGAAACTTCTCTACGCAATTCTTCTCGTAAGAAAGCGTAGGCTTTCTTCACATGATCCTTTACCGTGTTCAAAGAAATACCTAATAAATCTGCAATTTCAGCGTAGGATTTCGACTCGATCACACATAGTTCCAATACCATTTTACGCTTCTCCGGTAACTTATCCAACAATTTTCCTATATCTTCTATGAATTGTTCAGGATCTTCATCATCATCATCTTGTATTTCCTGCAACAAACAATATTGTTTATATTTATCCACCACTTGCTGATGTTCCAAATAATTTAAACAACGATTTTTCACAGATAGCAACAGATACCCCTCAAGGTTCTGGACACTTTTCAACTCCCCCCGTTTTTCCCACAAACGAACAAAAATCTCTTGCACAACATCTTCTGCTACAGCAAAATCATTTGTATAGAACGTCGCCTGCTGCACCATTCCAACATACAACAAATCAAACAAGGACTTAAATTCTTTTTCATCCCCATTTATTAAACGATCTTGATTTATTGGAACTTTTGATGTCATAAAATGAACGTTTAATAATAGCCTATTTTGGCGGCAGCGTTCACTTATGTAGGAATTTGTGCAACTTATAAATAATTAATTACCATAAGTTTGAATAATATTCGTTTTTGCGATTTTATTCGGAAGTTTTATATTATTAAACGTTCATTTAATGACACAAATATAAAACTTTATTCTTAGAATTTTCAGCCCACACAATAATAAGATTATACGCCATCCAGAATAGCAATGATAACTAATTATACATATCTAACTTTGCTCACAAGACAATCAATTTTTCCAACGCTTCAGCATGGGAAAGAATTTTTCCATCTCAGCACGAGCCTCTTCTCTCGTGTAAGGATGTTCCATATCTTTATTAAATTCATCAAGGAATTGCAGACAATGGTCAATCATCTCGTCCATCGCACAATCTTCAGTAAAAGCCCCGTCACGATAGCAATAAGAACAATATTCTCCATTCTTGGAACCATCAGCATTACGACCAAATTGTTCCTCTGCCGTCATCGGCATCCCGCAACTCTGACAAAATTTGTTTTCCATAATCTAGGTTTTAGGTTTTAAATTATAGCAAATATATGAATTTTATCATCTTGTATAACTTTTGAGGAACTTATTACACGCTCTATCCGTTTAATATATAAATCAAAAAGGATAGAAATGAAAACATTATTTATTGTAACATTATTGATAGCAGGAATGCTGACAACATACACTCAGGCTTGTACCCGTGTGGTATACCTAGGTAAAAACGGGATGGTCGTGACAGGCCGAACCATGGACTGGAAAGAAGATTTAAAATCCAATATTTACGTGTTCCCCAGAGGAATTGAAAGAGCGGGGGCGGACAAGGGGAACACGATTCATTGGAAATCAAAATATGGAAGTGTCATCACGGCGGGATACGACATCGGTACTTCCGACGGGATGAATGAAAAAGGTTTGGTCGCCAATCTCCTATACCTGACAGAATCCGATTATTACCGTCCAAACGACACCCGTCCGGCAATGGGGATCAGCATCTGGACGCAGTACGTGCTTGACAATTTTGCAACCGTGGATGAGGCCGTAAAAGAGTTAAGCAAAGAGACATTCCGGATAGACGCTCCGGATATGCCGAACGGGGCGAAATCAACTTTACACCTAGCCATTTCCGACGCATCGGGGAATAGTGCCATATTTGAGTACATCAAGGGAAAACTCATCATACACGAGGGGAAAGAATATCAGGTCATGACAAACTCTCCCTCTTACGAACAACAAATCACGCTAAATAATTACTGGCAACAAATCGGGGGCCTAGTGATGCTACCGGGGACCAACCGGGCAGTAGATCGTTTTGTCAGGGCATCATTTTACATCAATGTCATCCCACAAACCGACAATCAACGAGAGGCTGTAGCCGGAGTTTTTAGCGTTATACGAAACGTATCGGTTCCGCTTGGGATTTCTACCCCGGCTCAACCTAATATCTCTTCCACCCGCTGGAGAACGGTCGCAGACCAAAAAAATAAAGTATATTTCTTCGAATCCACGATCACGCCCAATGTATTCTGGATTAACATGAAAGATCTGGACTTTTCCGCGGGGGCACCTGTCAAGAAATTAAACCTCGCAAACGGAGAAACCTACGCTGGAAATGCTGCCAAGGATATGGTAAATAGTCCCTCGTTCAAATTCCTATTTGAAGTGATATAAAAGATTTGACAAGAGGGAGAATTCTAAGTCTTCTCCCTCTTATTTCCTTATCATTGCAACTGCCGGATTCGTACATCAATTCCCGCAACATCTTTCAAGGAAGATTTCAATTCTTCCACGTTCGTCTCCCCCGTAATGATAGGGGTAAAGGACATTAGGTTTTATCACCAGTGCCGCACGATCCGCTTGGGGAACCGTCATCGTGTAAGGTTGATTTACAAGCAGAAAAGCGATATCAATATCCTTCAAGTCTTGCATTTCCGGAATATCTTCAGTATCCCCAGCCACATACACTCTCGTTCCCCCGAACGTCTTTAAATGATAACAAGCATCAGATCGCAAATTTACGTCCGGCCTACATCCAAAGTTATGAGTTATTTCTCAATAAATTATAATGTCGAAACCAACTCCCGTTGTTTTCGAAAGAAATGAATACGTTGCAAATCACCACTTTCCGAGATCAAGGTAGAAAAACGCTTCAACGATGAAATCCAGTTTTTCACGCTATCAAACGTTTTGTCATCCAGAGAAGCCACAGAATTCAAGGTAAAAGCTTTTATTAATGTCAACTTACACTTCCGGGTTTGGACATACGAGTAGGTCGTGTCAAAATTAATATTGGATATGTAGAAACTGATCCTGTTCCCGTTATCGAATTTTCCCCGGGCGGCTAGTCGCTCCGTGTAATCCAAGAACTGATATAATTCCTCTTTCAATTCGCGTACATCATCATCAGAAATCAAATTCACACTCGAAAAATATTTGATGTCGTTAATCAGGTACACGAAGATCATGTTATCAAAGATGTAGCAAGAATCCTTTACCCGCTGGGTTTCTATAACAAAATTCTTTTGAATTTGTACCATCCGCTCCGGGAAAATAATCTCGTGCAATGGCTGCACGGCATTCAAACCGTCATGCTGGGCTTTCCACTTGAACAGGTAAAAACGAGTCAGGAATTTATATTTCAAATAAAGCGCCTGTGGAAGGATATTGGTAGACGAAGCCGCCTCGGAATAAGCATTCGGCTCAATCGAACGGAAAACATCCACAAAATTATCCATCATATCAAGATCAATTTCCAACGGGTTGATAAATTCCGTCAATTTCAACTGGAAGGGCCGACTTTTAGGCGAAACCGACTCCAAAATCCCGTCAATCGAGATATTCATTTCTTTAGAAATTTGCGCCGTTTCCAACAAGGTAAACGGGACATCCCCCCGTAGGCGCCGATAAATGGCCTCTTTGCCAATACACAACAAATTCCCTAAAACATTTGCCAAATTCTCTTCATGAGGAATCTTCTCCCGAATGGCTTTCAATAAATTATCATGTAAAACTTCCTGTTTCATTTTATCTCGTTCTATAATCATCAACTATAATCATAAACCTATCAAACTTCCACCATATTATCGAAAAACGCCTCAGGATTTTGCCGATCAGCATACTTTCGCCTTTGGATAGACATTTCGGACGAAAACATATTGGGATATTTTAATTTCCCCCGACTAAGATATGTTTTTTTCTAAATAAATGCAAATGTACTTCTTCTCTTCTGAGATAAAAAACTCAATTCTACGGAGAAAAATTTCCAAGATGAATTTGTAAAAAACAAGACCATTTTTCACTTAACAAAGCTCTCAGCGCTTTTTGTTTCAAAAATCGAACTGATGTATGTCAATATAAATCAACATTTTCAAAAATGGATACAAAAATCCATCTTCCCGATCTATTTAGAAAAGATCTACATAAATTTCCACCCGGATTTCTATCCGAATTCACAAAGCTCTGCCTAATTTTGTTACAAACAAACGTCTAATGAAAAACACATTAATTTACATAACAATGATTTGTTATATCATCTACGGCCACATCCAATTCCACATCCAGAAATAATCCGGAATGTCAGACAGGGAATCTGTTCCTATTTTTCCTGTAAAACGGATTATACCAATATCGTGTCCCTTGGCCGGGCGATCAGCTCCAGAGCAACCTCAACACCTACACACAGCCTGACTGATCGCCATTTCTTTTTTCATTTTCAAGAATTATAATATACTACATTTTTTATAACTTTGTGATCATGCAAAAATTCCAAGCAAATGCTAACATTTATTATCTCTATCGGTCTATTAATCGTTGCTTATTTTACCTACGGTAAATTTGTTGAACGATTTTTCGGAGCCTCATCCGCAATAGAGACTCCGGTCAAACGCCTAGCAGACGGCGTGGATTATCACGAGCTAAAACCTTGGCGCATTTTCGTTATCCAGTTTTTGAACATCGCAGGCCTAGGACCTATTTTCGGGGCCATACTAGGAGCGGCTTACGGTCCGATGGCTTACGTGTGGATCGTGATCGGTTGTATTTTCATGGGAGCGACTCACGACTATTTTTCCGGTATGCTTTCTATCCGCCACGACGGAACAAGCCTACCTGACATTGTCGGGAAATACCTTGGAAATAACGTGCGTAAATTCATGACATTTTTCACAGGATTCTTGTTATTGGCCGTGGGGGTCTCTTTCGTGAACGGACCGGCGGATTTACTCGGCAACTTGACAAACATGAGTATGACACCTTGGCTATATGTTATCTTTGCCTACTATATTCTTGCCACGTTGCTCCCCATCGATAAAATTATTGGAAAAATATACCCCTTCATGGGGCTGGCATTAATATTCATGGCTGTCGCGGTGGGCGGCTATTTACTTTACGGGGGATTCTCCGGAAAACTCTATCTCGAAGAATTAACCTTCGACACGATGAAAAATATGCACGCAGATCCGGCAAATAACATTCTTTTCCCGATGCTATTTATCGTGATCTCCTGTGGGGCCATTTCCGGGTTCCATGCCACGCAATCTCCCATGATGGCACGTTGTATGACAGATGAAAAATATGGGCGCCCCATCTTTTACGGAGCCATGATTTCAGAAGGAATCGTGGCCATGATCTGGGCTACCGCTGCCATGGCATACTTTGGAGGTGCGGAAGGCCTGAATGCCGCTGCCACGGCAGGAAAAACGCCTGCGATTATCGTGGATGCAATCTGCAATTCGTGGTTAGGACGTTTTGGCGCGATTATCGCTATTATCGGGGTTGTTGTTTGCCCGATTACATCCGGAGACACAGCATTCCGTAGTATGCGATTGATCATTGCTGACGCTTTAAAATTCAACCAAAAACCGATCAAGAATCGTCTTATCGTTTCTATCCCGATATTCATCATCGCCTATTTACTTTGTAACGTGGATTTCTCCACGATATGGAAATACGTGGGCATCGGGAACCAAGTGTTAGCCACCATCACGCTATGGACCGCAGCCACCTATTTGGCTAAAAAAGGAAAAGCTCATTGGATGATGTCTATCCCCGCCACGTTTTTAAGTATCGTATGTACGACCTATTTCTTGATAGCCCCTTACAAAGTGGGTGGCTTGTATCTTTCCCCTTCTATCAGTTACCCGATAGGAGCAATCGTGGGAATCGCTCTTTTCGTTCTGTTTATCACGAAAATTACTAGAAATAAATAAAACAAGGCCGCCCGTGCGTGGGCGGCCTTCATCACACAAAGAAAACATTATTAATTCATTCGAATAGCTCTAACTGCTTTTCCCCCACTTCTTTTCTCTCCCTCTGCATTATATTTCTCTTCTTCCATTTTCGCCTTATCCGCTCCAAGCGTATCCCCATTTTTGGTCAACAAGCGAGCTTTAGAATTCATCAAATTAGCTTTGGCAAAATAATCTTTTGTCTGGGTACATCTGGCATCGATCCAATCGATTCCCTCCTGCACGAGAGTCTTGTCGTCACAACCGGCTAACGCCTCGATATTATTTTGGAAATACATTTGCTCTTCACCATTCCTGAACACGTTGTACTTGAATGCCTCACGCATACTATTCAACATTCCTTTATAATCACCTTTCCGAACATACTCGGCGGTGTATAAACTAGCCAAAGCTCCCGGGATAAAAGCATAATCCAAAGACTGAAGTAATTTAATCAACTCGCCATTTCTAGCCTCGTCAAACTCCCCGTTTCCCGGACGCCAATACGTAATTTCAGCCACGGCTCCCTTGATCGAATTTTCCAATTTATAGTCAACCACCTCTTTACCGGCCACTTCATAGAAACGTCCAATATTCGCAATCACTTGACGTATAGGCTTTGATAATGGATCGCTCACGTTCTTTTTGATCAACTCCCAATTATCCTTGGTCACAATCTCATCATCCGACAAGGCATTCAAATATTCAGCGGCAACAGCCCCTTGTTTTTCCTGCATGTAAGCAGAGGATAACGCCGTCAAATAACGACTTAATAAATCCGTATTCCGCTCCCCAGCCTCGTATCGCTTCGTCAAGCCTCTCAAATTATTTTGTGGATCTTTCGCAATCTTCCCACCTTCCATTAACCATTCGGCGGAACCGGCCCCAACCATCTTATGAACCACCTGCTGCGTGTTCGGGTCCACGAAAACCAAAGTTGGGAAGGCCTTCACTTCAAATTTATCTTTCAACATCACACCATCCGCATCCTTTTCCATATCATACTTCACGTTCACGAAATCCGCATTAAACTGATTCCCCACGTCCTCACGGGTAAATACCTGTGATGACAACATCTTACAAGGCCCGCACCAAGAAGTGTAACAATCGATAAATATCAACTTTTTCTCTTTCTTAGCCTTTTTCAAAACTTTCTTCCATTCTTTCGTCTGTTCGAAAGTAATCCCCTTGCTTTGAGCCTCTGCGCCCCAAACAATCCCGGCCATCAAAACGATTAATACAAATAATTTCTTCATTACATAAAACTTTAATTGAACATCCTCTCGTAATATCACTATTTAAATTTCTTCTGCAAGCTGGCAATAATCGTGTCGAACTCCTCGGTCATTCCTTTCTTGAATTCTGGCGAAAGTTCGTCAAACCCATTGTAAACAGACAACACGACCTCACATTTTTTGTCTCCTTTGGGATGAACTTCAAAAGCATAAACCCACTGTTTATCGCCCGTGTAATCCGATCGGGTAACAAAATAACAAATCTTGAAGACATCATAATCAATCACGCTGATATATTGACTCCTTTTTTTACCATCTTTCCCAGTCAACTCAATTTTAGCATTCAAAGCCTTCTCCTCGCAAGTAAATTCCTTCACGCCCGAAAACTTCTTGTAATTTGCCGGCTCCGAGATGTAATCCCACACTTTTTGAGCAGATGCTTTCAACACAATCTTTTTCTCGATAGCAGGCGGTATTTTCTTCGCTGCCGTCATTTGTGCCGAAGCCAATCCGGACATGCAACACATCAATACAAAACAAAGTAATATTCTCATTTCCTTTACCATTATATATTCTAAAAGAAGTAGGGAGATGCATGCAAAGAACTGTGTGATAAGAAGAAGCATTTACTCCCAACCTTACACGCCATCCCCCTGCCCCTTTTTTACTACATTCCCATAGCGGGCATCGCCACGCTCTTCTTTTTACCACTAAGTAATTCCTCTAGCTTATCCGTCAATGCCTTTCCCCGCAAATTCTTTGCCACGATTTTCCCCTCCTTGTCCAAAACCAAAATATAAGGGATTCCCGAGAACTGGTATTGTTTCATCACGTCTTTTCCAGCCTTCGGAGCCTGCGCTTGAGTCCAAGGCATATTCTCTTCCTTCATGGCTTTTCTCCAAGCAGCATCATCTTTATCAATCGAAACACTAAAGAATGCCACACCCTTGTTGCTATACTCTTTATAAGCCTCTTTCAAGTGAGGAATTTCAGCCCGGCAAGGTCCACACCAAGAAGCCCAGAAATCAAGCACAAGAATCTTTCCTTTAAAATCCTGAGGTCCTAACTTTTTCTTTCCATCAGGAGTAGGGAATGAAAATTCCGGAGCAACTTTCCCTTCAGCTAAACGCTCTTTTTGAGCTTTCGCTTCTGCCATTTCTGCCTTATATTTCAAAAGAGGAGCATAATTCGGATTCTTACTTTCCAAACGAGACAATACTTGTTGCACCAACTCCTCGTTTTCCTCACCCCTCAAAGACGGCAACACAGCTAACACGCTATTCCGG
Organism: Butyricimonas sp.; assembly: GCF_019423355.1. Classification (NCBI taxonomy): domain Bacteria; kingdom Pseudomonadati; phylum Bacteroidota; class Bacteroidia; order Bacteroidales; family Odoribacteraceae; genus Butyricimonas; species Butyricimonas sp. The sequence goes on along the minus strand of NZ_JAHZBP010000007.1, from coordinate 181,577 downwards.
TCAGCATAATGCTCTGCCAAAAATCTCATTCTCGCTCTCGATTCATTGCCCAACATATCGTAAAACTTACCGGAAACTTCCTGCTTTGCCTGATCATCAATCCCCGGAATACGATATACTCCTTGAGAGATACCAATCATTAACTGGTATCCTCGGTATCCATCCCAGTTCATTAAATTCATGACCTCATTGTTCGGTCCACCTTTAATATACACGTAAGGCGGGTTCTTTATTTTTATCTTAGCCGTGTCCTCTCCCCTGAAATTAATTTCCAAATCCTCGTCCTCTGCCCAGAATTGTACAGATTGCCACTTTTGACAGTCCAACGTGTAAACACCCGGTTTATCCACCTTCATTTTGAATTCGTATGTCCCGTCATCTTTCACCTTGCATGAATCGATAATCGTCTTGTCGAATCCTTGCCGTTCAACAATTTCCATATTGAACCGATTATAAGGGAACTTCACTTTTCCCTTGATCGTAATCGTCTTTTGAGCGAAAACACTACTTGTACTAACCATCATACAAGCGAATAACAATAATCTTAAAATCTTTCTCATATTATCTCATTATTAATTCATTAAATTTCGAACAACAACATACCCTATTGTTTAAGCTCTTCTGCCAGTTTTTCAAAATAGGTACGAAAAGACATCATATTCCCTTTCCCTTCGGTCTCTCTTTTAGCAGATGTAGCCGCAGCCTCATCAAACCACCGAGCAGCCCGTAACCGTAATGTTTTATCTTTACAATTTTGAGTCAATCGCAATCCCCAGTTATATAAAATCAAATCGGAAACTTTACCTTTCTTTAGCTGTACTTCCCCCAAATCAATATATGTTTTCCAATCCTTTAATTTTTCTGCATTTAACATACGGGCACTTGTAGCAATACTTTCCCATCCCTCTACTTTCGATTTTTTCATCCATTTCACATAACGATCAAAACCTTTCTTATCCAGAACCATTTCTCCGTTTTTCTCATGGACAAACTTATTGGCACCGATGGACCATACCGCAGATAATTTACGTTTTACCGGTTGTTCCCCGTAACGAGAGATAAACTCTGACTGATTAGCATAAACATATTGAAACAGATCACTACTTACATCATTGACGAACTTGACAAATATATTCCAATAAGCCTCTTCATTCAATTTTCCTCGATCCAACGTGGCAAAATAATTTAGGCTCACCTGTTGAGCTTCCTCGCCCAGATTTGCCATATCAAGCACATTTAAATAAGTTTCAATAAACTCCGGCTCCCTATTCCCGCATGCATATTCATGTTGCATAAACGCTAACCCCTTACCATTCAAAGCAACATTTCCTTGTTCCAACAACTCTTTCACGTTCATTCCACCAACCACACAATGCACCATTGCTCCTTCCGTATTGATAAAATTTAATGTCGGGTAGGCCTTCACGTGATATCGGTCTTTCAGCTCTTTTCCTTCCCCTTTCTCCATGTCGACTTTCACGTTAATAAATTTCTCGTTAAAAAAAACTGCCACTTCAGGATCGACAAATGTTGTCTGAGCCATCTGTTTACAAGGGCCACACCAAGACGTATAGCAATCCATGAAAATCAATTTATTTTCCTGACGGGCTTTTTCCAATGCCTGATTCCAGTTTCCCTCGAAAAATTCAATCCCTTTTGCCTTTTTTAAAGCCTCCTGCCCATAAGCAATAAAAGGTTCTGCCTCTGTATAACCTCCTGCCAAATGTACCAATTTCCCATCACCATTCACGAAAACAAAAGCAGGATATCCCCTAGTCCCATACTTTTCTGCTAACTCCTTTTCTTTCCCAAAATCTAATTTCAAATTGATAAAATGTTCGTTATAAAAATCAGCCACCTTATCCAAAGAAAAAACATTTTTCACCATCATTACACATGGTTGACAATAGGCTGTATAAGCATCAATAAAAATCAACTTATTCTCCTTCTTCGCTTTTACCAACGCTTCTTTATACCCAATCTCTTCAAAAATAATAGAACGTTTATTACTTCTCTTCACTTCTGCCGCCTTTACCGCTTTTTGACCGGTTTCCAAGAAAGCTTCCGGCTTCTTAGCCAAAATAAAAGGACTAATAACTCCAAGAATATCCCCATTAGGCATAAAAAAACCATATGTCGGGAACATATTCATCACTAATTTAGGAGCAAATGCTTTACCAGCTTCTGACCCCATATCAATATGAATAGCGATAATATTTTGATCACAGAAATCCCGAATCCCTGAAGAAGAAAATAATTTACGTTCAGCGGCCTCTCTACTTTTTTGATCTTCCAGAGTACGAGCCTGCATCATTGCATCAACCAAAATAATTTTACCTTCTTTTTGCGCCAAATCAGCAGCTTGTTCCCAAGTCAGATCCCGAAAAACAGACTTATATTTTTGAGCGTTTACAGGCGATACAAAACCCATTAACAGACAAACGATAACACCACTTATTAAATTCAATTTTTTCATGTCCCTCATATCTAAGGGTTATGCGAAGATAAGTCCGCATAACCCCATATCCTTTTATCTATAATACATATCTTTTATGATATTGAAACCTGTATATTCCACAGGTGAACTCTCCGCAACACCGGACATTTCATTGAATACAACTTTATAAACCTTACCTTCATTCCCCTTTTGAGTTGCTACAAATAAAATTTTCCCGTTAAAGGTCGCATCCGAAACGTTCGTATACATTTTAATCTGAACAATCTTCTCTCCTTCACCTACAGTCATAAATTCCGAGGCACTTTCACTTCCATAGCGCCAAGCATACACTTTTGAATCTGTCGCATAGAACATGAAATTTCCCCGTGTTCCAAAAGCATAATATTTCGATACCCCCATATCCTTCAATCCATTCAAATTATCACTGGTCAAAGCCACAGGATCCGTCTCCACGAAACTAGCACGGAACAAATAAGGTTCTCCCGAATCCTCTTTTCTCATTACCATACAAGTTTCCCCGTCTTTCCCTTCTCCCATACATACAAACTTCAATGCCGGGTCGATCGCTCCCGTATTAAAAGCCCCTCCAGTAGACACGGGAGCCGTTATCGAGCCCCAAGTTCCAACCGTGATAAAACGATTATTTTTCGTGTCAAACAAGGCAGCACTATTTGCACTTCCATTTATGCGTATCGGGGCTATTGCCGGGGCTGCAGTATAATCATCCACACCGGAAGCTGCCACGAATTGAGTTTGCCCCATCATACGGTAAGCCACGGTATATATCTTATAATTATTCACAAGGACCTCAACATTTCCACCATATATATCATAATGCTCCGCTTGGGGATTAATCTGGTCTAAAGTAACGGTAGAGCTAAACAAATCAGTATAACTATCCGCTTTTTCTTTATACGTCGACATATCCAAGATATAAGCTCCGGCATCAGAATAAACATACAAATTAGCACGGGAACTAAAAGGACAGATTGCCATAAAACGTGCATTCTCCATCTTTTTTCCTTCATTATTAAATGAAAAGTAATCTTTTACGATCCGACCATCACCTCCATCAACAATATCTTTATCCCGAATCACCTGAATATCGGCCTTTCCACTAGCATTTTCATCCAGAACCATCCAACCACTAATGGCTGAAATTATAAACTCGAACTTTTGTTCTGTCAACGCTCCGGTTACTTTGTTCCTCACTTTATAAACCAACCAGTATTCCCGGGGCGTATTTATAACCTTATATTCCAGATTCTGAGTCATTGCCAATGTATCGGCCTGTTCGTAATGTCCCGATTGTCCGGCAGGATTTTTGGGATAGCGGAACCAAATAAATTCATAATCAGAAGCCGAAGTTCCCGCCTTGAATTCTACCTCAGGAGTTAGGCGAATAACATCATTCTCTAGACAAACCAGTTTATCTCCATTATCAGTTACGCCGGGAATAGCCTTAATCACAGCCTCCCCGATTTCTTTATAATCGTAATTTCCCTTATCGTCAAAACAGGATGAAAACAATCCTAACGACAACAATAAAGAAAACAAAATGTATCTATATGTATTCATACTATTCGTTTTTCATGATTAATCAATAACCCGGACCAAATTTCATCACTTTCCCATCATCATCAAGCCGAGGATCTGTTTCCAGAATCTTGTTAAACTTATTCATTAAATCCATATAACCAGAACCAAAACTACCTTGGTAAGGCCCTAGATCCAATGTACCCAGTTGTTCAAAAACGAATGCATATTTTGCTTGAGTACATTTCCCTAGCCAATATTCAGCGGCCCAACCGGAAGGATCAATCCATTTCGTGGGATAACCGAGCATTAACTTTACCAACAACTCATCATTCACCCCTCCAACAAAATCCCCACTCGGATCCACCACCAAATCAAACATCAGCGGTTCCATCGTCAACCCCTCACGATAGGCTTTACATTCAATGATCGTATCCAATCTCCCCGCTTCAATAATCACCTCCATCGGCATATCGAAATTAGTCCCGGCCACCGCCGTATGTCCTTTTCCGAAAGCAAGCTTTAACACACGATCCCGATCGGAGACCTCTCCTTGCACGGCGAACTCTATTTTGAATGTTTTCTCTTCGTTCGTCTCGTTACTTACAAAAGTCCCATCCCCATCCACAGTCATATTAATAGCAACAGGCCCCGTGTAAAATTTAATTTCATCTTCTTGACAGGACATGAATAATCCCGAAAAAAGAAAACCCAATATACTCGTAATTAATATCCTTTTCATAGTTCTGATCTTTATTGTTCACGCTGACCTAAATCAATCTCATCATCTGGCATCGGAAGTACATAAACAGCATTTGCGGTGGCAATTATACTTGTGTTCATACGCTTATGGTAGAAAAATACTTGACCTTCACCTATAAATTCACGATAATACTCTCGCCCCAATTCTTCCTGTAATTGATCTTTATCCAGATTTTCCAATTTCATCAATCCGCGATGAACACGAAGAGTATTCAACATTTCCAATGCCTCTCCGATATTAGACTCCTTCAATGCCTCTGCGGCAATGTAATACATCTCGGCAATCCGGATAGCTGGCATTCGATTCCGTTTCGAGGTCACGTAACCTTGTCCTTGAACGTAGGCCTTATCCATTTGCCAGAATTTCGTCAACACGTTAGCGAACCCGCTATAAGTCTCGTAAAGAGCCGTACGATAATCATCCGCCTCGTAAAGTTCTCCCGGCATCAAGCGCTCCATAAGAGGAAGCGATGCTTCCCTAAAATATCCTTTTATATACTCTTCTAACTTCGTCGTATTAAAAGCAAAAAGATGCTCGGAAGAGAACGTTCTATCCCGTAAGTTTGCTTCTGTCGTCGTAATATCTGCCGTTTTTACCCAAGGAAATAATCCTTTCTGCTGTTGGGCTAAAATAACCTCATTAGCTGCACCATAAGCCGCCGTTACATCCTTAGCGTACAAACAAATACGAGCTTTTAATCCCAACACGGCATAATAATTCAAATGGAAATTCCGATTAGCTAAATACCCATTATCCACACCAGACACATCCTCTCCGGTAAGAATAGGATCCGATTTCAACAATTCCAAAGCAGCTTCCACGTCTTTCAAGGCATATTCCACAAACTTGGTTGGAGTCAATTGAGGTGCGATCGCCGGTTTCGCCTCCAACACGTAAGGGATGGCCACCTTAGCTTCTGCGCTAAAATCATACGGAGCAAATAAACGCAATAAATCAAAATGCATATATGCTCTCAAAGCCAAAGCCTCTCCACGCACTACTCCATAATAATCACCCAATACTTCCCGTTTCAAATCGGAATATTGAATCAAAGTATTAACATTAGCAATACCCTCGTACATTTTATTCCAAACAGCATCAATCAGAGCTTTAGACACAACCTGCTCGTAATTATAATTTAACAAATAACTATAAGCACTATATTGGTTACCCAAGTCTGACCCACTGCCCCATTCTTGTCCTAAAACACCAACCATTCCAAATGTCATTTCACGCCCGTACAATTCTGTCTGGGACATACCAATGTAGACTCCGGCTAAAGCAGATTTAAAACCATCCAGTGTTGAGAATAGTTTATCAGCCTCCTCTTCCGTCTTGGGCTTCACCTCCAACCAGTCATTACATGAAGTCGTGCAAAATAACGCAAGCATCACCGCACACACGACTCGTAAACGATATATATTTTTCTTCATCATAACTTCTTATTTTATCACCATTATCAAATTAGAATGTTGCTTGCAAAGAGAATGAACATGAACGTGCAAACGGATATTCAATACCTCTTTCAGCCTTTATCGTAGAGGTCCTGAAAACATCATTCATATAAAATTGCAATTTCAATCTTTCAATTCCAGTCTTTTTCAAGAATCCCCAATAGCGGAAGTCATATCCCACGTTCAAAGAGGTCATTTGCAATTCACGCACATCCTGCACAAAACGAGAGGTCGGACGAGTCAAAGCTGCATAAGGATCAAATTTCCTAAATTTAGCCGGGACCCCGGGAGTCGTCCAACGATCTGTCAGCATACGTTTGTCAACATTATACTGAATATCCACGTTTTCCACCTTATCCACCAATGTCTGGTTATAATACTGACCACCCAATTTATAATAGAATGAAGTGTTCACACTAAAACCTTTATATTCAAAATTAAAACCAAACGTTCCACTTAATTTCGGTTGCTTATCCCCGACAACAACTTGGTTATCAGATTTCCAACCATACGTCATTTTGCCCTCCCGATCAAGGAAGACCTCATATCCTGTAGCCGGATCGATCCCCAATGAACGTACTGCCCAGATGGCATCCATAGACTGCCCTTCTTCATAACGCACTGAAGGTTTCGTTATATCCGAATTATCTTCCAAGTTCGGATTTCCACCTCCACCATTTGCCTTATCCTCATCCCTGCTTTTATTCATCAATGACAAAGCATCTGAAATTTTCGTGATTCTATTTTTATTATGCATTCCAGAGACGAAAACTGACAGATACATATCCTGATCCGTATCTTTTAATACACGGTAATTTACCTTAAATTCAAGTCCTTTATTTTTTGTTTCCCCTAAATTTTCCGTGTAGCTAGTAAAGCCGGCTGAAGGAGGTAAAGATACGGGAGTCAACAAATTCTTCGTATTTTTGACATAGTAATCGAAAGTGATATCCAAAGCATCAAATAAAGTCAAATCCATCCCGATGTTATTATCTTGAGTCTTTTGCCATTGCAAATCAGGATTAGCTAATCCCATCAAGTAAGAACCGATAATATTATCATAGATCTCGTTATAATATTTATAAGTTGCTATCGCTTGATAAGAATTAAAATTCTGAGAACCGGAATACCCCGTTGAAGCCCGGAAACGCAATTGATTAAGCGCACTCACATTTTCCATGAAATGCTCTTTATGCACATTCCACCCGATACCGGCTGACCAAAAATGTCCCCATCTCTTGTCATTACCAAACAAAGAAGAAGCATTAGCTCGATAAGTCGCATCAAACAAATAACGATTGTCATAGGAGTAGTTCGTGGAGATCAAAAAACTTGCCTCACGAGACAAGGACTCAGAACCCGTCGGACCACCTTCTGCATATTCTTTAGCATGAGTAATATAGTCCATCTTATCATTAGCAAATCCACGAGCTTTAAATTCAACGTAATTATATTTTCGCTCGCTAAAACTCCATTGTGTGTTGGCAAAGATCACATTCTTACCGAAATCCCGCGAATAGTTTGCCGACAAGTCTGCGTTATACTCGAAATTTTTCCCATTTCCCATCGTGTAAGAACCTCTTTCAAAATATTCTTCTGAATCCGGATCCACATCTTTAAACATCGTGTGGTCACGCGGATAAAAAATCTCAGAATCATCCTTTTTACTGATTATCCCTAAACGACCTTTTAGCCTCATACCTTGAAATGCCAACCACTCGATATAAAAATTATTGGTTACATCCGTATACGTACTTTCATTTTTCGTATTTATATCCGCATTCGTCAACGGATTGTAAATTGGTTTTGTCCCTTGGAAATTAGCCTTCTCATAATCACCTAAAATCTCTTTCACGGAACCATCATCATTATAAGCTCTCCAATAAGGATTCAACTTGGCATACTCGGAAAACGTCCCATAAGGAGATTCTTTCGCTTTGTTAAAAGTGACAGATAATTGCTCAGAAAAGATCAAACTCTTGTAACGATACTGCATATTAAAACCAACAGAAATCACTTCACGACTAGATCCTTTCATTACTCCGGCAACATTGTTATATTGAAAATCAATCCCGTAACGAACAGCATCATCCCCACCTTCAAGTAACAACGTATGCTTGTGACCTACCCCTACCCGTAACGGTTTATTCAACCAATACGTGTTCACTCCCCGTAGAACTTCTTTATAATAAGCCTCGTATTTCTCATCATATCCTTGCTGAGTAATTGGATTCCCGTATTTATCCGTATAAACACCTGCTCTTTTCTCAATTTCTAATTTCTCGGCCGCATTCGCCAAATTATAACTGCCCAAATCTGGAATTTGAATATTTAAGTTCCCAGAATAAGACACTCGCATTTTTCCTTTCTCCGGCACCACAGTCTCTATAACCACAACGCCATTCGCTCCTTTAGAACCGTATAATGCTTTTGCCGTTGCATCTTTCAACAGCGTTATAGAAGCTACCCGGTTCATATCCATATCCATCACCTTCTCTATTGACTGCTCGAAACCGTCAACAATAAATAAAGGTTGATTCGGATTAGTCTGGTATTTATCCTTCATATCCGTGAAACTGGAGGCTCCACGCATTTGAATTTCCGGGGCTCTATTAGGGTCAGAACCGAAATCATTATTTTCTAATACTTGAAATGCCGGATCTATATTTTTCAGTGACTGTAGGATGTTCTGATTACCAACTCGCTGTAATTCCTCTTTTTTAATTGTTGTTACAGCACCCGTATAACTATCAGCCTTCCGAGTAAAAATACCGGTAACCACAACCTCCTGCATTTCCGTCACGGAAGGGGCCAACGTCACGTCAATCTTGCTTTGGCCTTTATAAGCAACTTCTTGAGGCTCCATACCGACAAAAGAAAAAACAAGAACCATATCTTTCGAAAGGGGTACCGTCAAGGCATATTTCCCGTCGATATCCGTCGTTCCTCCCAACGTGGTTCCCTTGATCATAACGGTCACTCCCGGCAACGTCTCGCCCTTCTGATCTTTCACCACTCCGGATAAGGTCACCCGTTCAATCTTCTCGGCCTTCACGGCTGCTTTGCGAATAATAACAACTTGATTACTGGTTAATTCATATTCTAACCCGGTGCCTTCCAGACACTGTTTCAACGCTGCATCAAGCGTTGCATTCTTAATCACGTAATCTTTCCGTTGCACGTGTTTCACGTCATCATTACTGAACATGAAACTCAATTTTGTCTGGCGCTTGATCTCGTCAAATACTTCTGACAACGAAGCATTCTTCATGTCAAGATTCACCCGATCCGTGTTCTGTTGCGCGAATGAAAACGATACTGAAACCAGTACAATCTTCACCGATAGTAGTAAATGGCATAGCCACCGGGGAATAACCCGGAAACACTTGCGTTCTTTTTTCATAAAGGTAATTTGTTTGATTTTACATTAGTCTGTTTTTCTCTTTTTCGTGTCTTTCTGTTTGCGGCAGAAATACTTAGCTTTTCCTTTTTTCTTTTAATTAAATTCCATAACTTTGTACTTAGATTTTACATTAGTCTGTTAAAGACTTACAAGGGGGTGATATTTGCGGTATCACTCTCTTTTTATTTTAGTATTACATTATTTCCATTCACGCTAAATGATACTTTTTTAATCTTCTCCATCAACTCGAATATCTCTGAAACCTCCTTATATTTCATAATATCCATCGTGAAACGTAGCTCTTTCAATTCCGGAGACGAATAGAAAACATTAAAATCATACCAACGCTGTAATTCATCCATAATATCCTCTAAGCGAGCATTCACGAATACCACCCGTCCCGATTTCCAAGCCACGAACTCATCCACGTTCACCTCCCGAACCTCAATTTTCCCCGTATTATCCACTGTAGCTTGCTCGCCGGGAATAATTCGGTGTACATCATGATCACTCTTTACCTCGACGGAACCTTTCACCAGCGTGGTCAGCAACTCATCTTCCTCCGAATAAACTCTCACCCCGAACTCCGTACCCAACACTGCTATATCCGCCTTGTTTGTTCTTACAACAAACTTCCGCTCCGCCTCGTGTTTCACGCTGAAATACGCCTCCCCCGTCAACCAAACCAACCTCTCGCCTTTCCCAAAATGTACCGGAATTCTCAACTCGGACTCCGAATTCAAATAAACAGTTGTTCCATCCTCCAAACGCACAATATACTCCCCACCCCGAGGTATCTGAATCACGTTATAACTATTATCAGCAACGACTGGATGATTACTTTTCATAAAATTCAACGTGTCCTTCATATTAACCAACGTCGCCAACCCATCATTCACACATACGATTGTATCCCCGAAAAGAGACAACTGTTCCCCGCTCGATAGAGTTACCACCGCCTTCGAACCTCCTATCTTGATTTCCTGATTAGCCAAAGGCAAATCTGCTCCCCCACGCTCTGACATGTACCACATAATACCTCCCACCAACAAAGGCAAAGCCAACATAGCGGCAATCCGTAGCACGAACATACGGATCTTGCGACTTCTCTTACCAACAGTCCTTCCCTCCAACCTCTTCCAGCTCTCCTCTCTCAATTCCCGGTTACGATCACTGATCGCACCTTTCAGATACCTCTCCGAATGCAAGCGTTCAAAGAAAATACGATTACCTTCAGATACATTCAGCCACTCGTCCAACCGTCGCTGTTCGTCATCCGTAATCTCTTTGAAAAGAGCCTTAATTATTAAATTCTCAATCTCCTTGTTTATCATCATTCTCTCTTCCTTGACAATCAATAAATGATCATTTCTTACTATCACTTTTACTAAGAACTCCAAAAAGTAAAAATGGTAGTACTCTGAAAAGAACTTTTTTTCAAAAAAGATTTATGATGATTAAATCCCCAAGTACATCATAAAGCACAACAGCCCCTTCAATCGCTCTCGCAGATAGTTATTCGCATTCGTCTTGTGTTTTTTAATCGTAGTGATAGCGATGTGCAATTCTTCCGCAATCTCCTTGTGACTCTTGCCTTCCAGACTCTTCATATAAACATTCCTACAAGCATCCGGGAGTTCCTCGAAAATATCATTTATCAAAGCGTATATCTCGGCCTCAATCATCTGGTGTACAAACGATTCCTCTGTCTCTTCCACCTCGAAACCCTCCATACGTTTCTCTTTCCTTTGGGTATCCCGAACATAAGTCAGGCAATGATTCCGGACAACCCGGTACAGATAAGTCTTCAATTGCATCTCGTTCTCGAACCGATCTCCCTTCTCCCACAATTTGACAAAAATATCCTGCAATAGATCACAAGCCACCTCTTCATCCTTCACGTAACGCATAGCGAAATACTTCAAAGCGGTAAAATACTCTTCGTACACCTCTTTAAACTTCTTTCTCTCTGATAAACAAATCAAACCAACCTCAATTTCATTCAACATCGATCTTGCATTACGTTTTGACGAACACAAATATAATCACATTAAAAGTAAAAAAGCGAATAGAAATCAATTTATAATTGCGAACAAAAAAATATCCCGGAAACCATTACGATTTCCGGGATCAATATATTATTCTGAAATCTTTACCAGACTAAGAGGCAACCTCTCCTTTAATAATCTCGATAATCTTCTCGTTATTAATAATAATCATACCATGCTTATCACTCGTGATACCTTGCTCCAGCTTATACGTGTACGTTGGTAACTTACCTTTCATCACGGTCGGAAGATACTCGAACGTCACGTTATTACAACGTTTCCCGAGTTCCTGTCCTACCTCAATGATATGAGTAGAAACCATGAACGCACAGTTCTTTCTCTCCGCAATCGCCTCCGTAACAGCTAAAGTGGCATCAAAAGCATCTTTCACGTTCGTACCCTTGAACAACTCGTCGAAAATCACGATCAAGCGTTTGTCACGACTCACCTCAATAGCAACCTTCTTCACGCGAAGAACCTCCGCATAGAAGTGACTGTAACCCAAGTTAATATTATCCGGCACGTTAATAGACGTGTACATACCATCCTGAATCCGAAACTGCATGGAAGTTGCCGCCACGGGGAATCCCATGTGAGCTAGGTACACCGCGATACCGAACGACTTCATCAACGTGGACTTTCCGGCCATGTTAGCTCCTGTCAAGAAGAACACGTTCTTCGTGGCAGTCACCTCCAAATCATTCGAGATCGCCCCATCAATACGAGGATGGTGCAAACCCTTCATCGCAACCAAGATCTCCCCGTCATCAGCCGCCTCCGCGAAGCAGAATTTCTTCTCTCGGGCCACGCTACCAACCACCACGTTCACGTCAATCTCCTGTAACAACTCTATTACCTCCTTGAAGTTCTTGTGAGAAATACACCGCAAATTCCTGTCAAAACAAATCATATCCATCAAACCGGGATTCTCCCGACGAGAATTCTCCAATAACTTCGCCACCCGGCTATCGCTCAACAAAGCTTTCCCGCGTTCCGCGATCTTTTGGAAAGGATTACCGGCCACGTCACGTCCCAACTCGTCAAAATAAGTCCGAGCCTTTCGGAAAAATTCAATCGACGTCACAATACGATCCCGGATAATCCCGAATTCCGGATCATGGCTGATGTAAAACATAGCTTTTGCCCGCATAATTTGCAGCATATTCATAAAAGCACGCTTTCCACTAGCCCCGGCAATATATTGTTCCACAACATCAAACTCGTCCTTCCCGAAAGGAAAACCAAAATCATGATCTCTAAAATAACGGAACACGGCAGAACGCTCGTTGATTGACTTCGCATCTGTCAACGGATGCAGGAACATATCCTCCATCTTTCGTTCACCTCCCCGGGTGATCGTCCCGACATACAAACTGTAAACGGAATTATTCTTGTATTTCCCCAGAAGATTCAGATCATCTAGGGTCTGTTTATCTGTCTCAAAACTCATGCTTCTCCATTTTTAATGATTTCAATAATATGTTCGTTATTCACGATCATCATACCATGACGATCATCCGTGATACCGGGAGCCAGCGTGTAAGTATAAACAGGCTTACTTCCCTCCATCTTGGTCGGCAAATAAACGAAATTAATATTATCACACCTTTCCTTCAGTACCTCTCCCGCCTCTATAATATGAGTCGAAATGATAAACGTGCAATTCCGGATTCCGGCAAAAGCCTCCGTCACCGCAACCGTCGCGTCGTAAGCATCTTTCACGTTCGTACCGCGGAACAACTCGTCAAACACCACAATCAAATGCTGGGTTTGTCTAACCTGTTGTGCCACCTTCTTCACCCGCAAAACCTCGGCATAAAAATGGCTATATCCCATACTTAAGTTATCCGGCAGGTTAATCGTCGTGAACATCCCGTTTTGAACGGAAAATTCCATTTCCTTCGCGGGGACGGGAAATCCCACGTGAGCAAGGAAAACCGTGATACCAAAACTCTTCATGAAAGTCGATTTCCCGGCCATGTTCGCTCCCGTCAAGAAAATCACGTTACTATTCTCGTCCACCGTGATCGTGTTACCGACAGGATTCGTAAGGAAAGGATGGAATACACCTTTCATAACCAACGTGTTCTTGTCATTCGGGTGAGCTTTCGCGAAAACAAAACCACGTTCTTTCGCCACGTTGGCCACCGCCATGTAAACATCCAGCAAATAAACGTAATACAAAATCTTCATCAGCTTATCCCGTTCCTCGAAACGCAACACCCGGTCGTAAACCACCGCCTGCTCGTAACCCAGTTTCTTCTTTCCCTTCTCGGAAACATACCAGGACCACTTCTCGTTACCCAGTAACCCCCGTAAACTAGCCGTCAACTCCGCTATGGTCTTGTTACCAGCATCCGCCTTGGAATTCTTCAAGAAGGCATCCAGCGTGTTCAACAACTCTATACAACAAACAATCCCGTTGTGGATTTGGGTATACTCTGTATCAGTCCCAACGAGATTCTTGAATTTCCGTCCTAACGTGTTATCCTGCGTCATCAGCTGTGTACGCCTGTCCGTGTTACCCAAATAGAATTCCATCGTGTCAAAAATCTCACCACGGAACGGGAATTCTGCCTCAATATCACGATAATAACGTATCACATCACTCCTCTCGTTAATCTGGTCTGCATCCGAAAGGGGATATAAAAACATCTCTTCAAGAATTTTCGCACCACCCCGCGTACGGGTTCGGTTGAAAATATCATAAACAGACTTCGTTCGGTTATTCCCGAAAATAGCCAGATCATCCAACGTCTGTTTGTCTATTTTAAAGCTCATCCTGTATGAATTAAAAATTGAAATTGAAAATTAAAAATGTACATCCTTACAAATATACATATTTTAATTCTCTTAACTCCCTAAATTATAGAATCTTTTTTAATACCATTACAATTTATGATCGGGTGATTTCTAATTACCCGATCATAAACTCAGCATCTTTTATCTTCCTTTTCTACGAATCCACAAGAAGATACCTATTCCCGCTAGCAATAGAGGCAATATGATCATAAACGACCATTTAATCACCTTACTTCCGGTTTTTTCCACATACACTTTATCATCCGGCAGGGCAGGACGTCTTACGTCAATAGGCACTTCGTTATCCGACATCCAGAAGAAACTTCCGGTAATTAACGAGAAGTTTGCCGTCCGAACGCCCGGAACTCTTCGTCCGAATTCCCCGTTACTAATGCAATCCGCATCACCGGTCAAAATAATTTTCTGTTCCTTATTACCCACTTTTCTGGACAACGCAACCACGGTATTGTAGATCTTCTCAACCTCCCCGATAGCCGGGTTCAGACGCACGGTATCATCAATAAAATCTGTCGTTTCCAATTCATTCCAAACACCGATCGTGTCAGTTTTGAACATATTCGTCACCGTGTAACCCTTATCGGCAATTTGCTCCAATCCGGCGGTACTAGGTGTCGTGATAACCATACGACGACTACGCATTGCCCCAAAATCATAAGCAATACTATCAGCCTCTTTCGTCGGGTAGGAAAGAATCACGTCAGCTTGCAGGTTCGTGTCTCTCTTAACCAGCACTCCTGTTGTCATCTCGTAACCGAACTTGGCAAACAAATTATTCATCACGTCTCTACGTTTCGGCTCTCCCAAGATGAATAAATTACCCCCCCGGTCAATATACTGTTGTAAATTAGCCTCCTGCTCCGGGGTAAACCACTCGCGCATATCAGAAATCACGATAATATTAATATCCTCAGGCACTTGCTGATCCATCGTAACTTTTGCAACATCAAACCCTTGATTCTCCAAAGCATAACGGAAACCCTTATCATTAGCAAACGCACTATAATCACGGTCTTTACCACCTGAATAACTACGTTCTCCATGGCCTTCCACGAATCCAACCTTCGGGAGATCCATCACCATCCGTTTGAAAGCGGCTGAAATCTCTTTTTCACTCGGGAAACGTTGCATATCATTGTATATTCTCAACCATGCTTTTTCACCATTGTCTCGAACGATCTGACGCACGAACGTGTTATTTTCTCCCGACAAATCTATAATTTTTCGAATCTCCTCCGGTGCCATAAACTTGTTGGAATCCAAACCGTAGATCTTACAAACCTCCACCATCTTCTCGCGAAGTGTTGCGTTCGGGAATCTTCTGTCCAGCATGGGATTCGCCGTGGTATCATAATAATACACGTATTTCAACTTCATGTCCGGTTTGAAACGTAAATATTGCTCGAAACGCTCCATATCCGGTTTCAGAAAATAAGGAGCAGCATACCAAGATGCACCCGGATCAAGAGCATTAATGTAAGTAGTTATTGTCATACCACCATCCAACTTCGCCACGATATCCTGACTATTCGGGGTCAACGTGTTCATTTTCGTTGATGTCGCATCATGGTAAAGTTTCATCTGCGGAAGTGCAGACAAATATCCCAAGAAACAAGCCAAGAAAATAACACCGATATTTCTTCCCAAAGTGATCACGAACCGAATTTTCTGACGAACCGAGTTCAAGCGAATAATTGTCAACGCCAAGAAAAGACATACCACGATAACAAAATAAAGGACATCTTCACTACAAATCAAACCGGCTATAAACTTACCGCTTCGACCCGGCATAGACAACCAATAAGTCACGTCACGAATAAAATCGTAATCCTGCCACCATCCTCCAATCATGCTCAATACCATCAACACGGCAAACGTACCGATAGCTGCCACGATCTGGTAAGAAGTCAAACTGGACATGAAAATACCGATAGCCGCATAAGCACAGATCAACAGGTATAATCCCAACAACCCGGTTAAAACCATGGATAATTCAAAATCCTTAACGATAGCCCAGCTACAAAGGGTAATCAAGAATAAAATACCAATCATGATAAGACCGTAAATCATCATGGAGAAGAATTTTCCCACGATAATCTGGGTATTCGTAATCGGAGAAGAATACAACAAACGAATAGACCCGCTACTCAACTCCTTACTTACCAAACTCATGGTCAACAGAGGAATATAAAAATACAGGTAATTCTGCATCGTGGTGAAAACACCTCCCCATC
This sequence comes from Butyricimonas sp., assembly GCF_019423355.1. Classification (NCBI taxonomy): domain Bacteria; kingdom Pseudomonadati; phylum Bacteroidota; class Bacteroidia; order Bacteroidales; family Odoribacteraceae; genus Butyricimonas; species Butyricimonas sp. Next base: position 164,861 of record NZ_JAHZBP010000007.1, on the reverse strand, counting down.
TATTGGCAAAAATACTGATCGTGGAACCTTGAATATCATATCCCATTTCTTGGGCACTCACAAGCCCGGCCAACTGGTCGGCAAAAAGCATTCCCGATTGTACCCCAAATACGACTAAAATTAGCCATGCCACAGGAGAATAGAACAACATCTGCAATTCCGTCCTCGCTATATTATATATCATTTTAAACATAACCCGATTTTTTTAATGTGCTTTCTTAGATAATTCTGCGAATATATTATCGAGGGAACTCTTCTCCACCCGAACCTCAGACAAACGCCAATCGTTAGCAGCGCTTAATTTCACGATCTGGTCAATAACCTCCTGTGCTTCTGTGAAACGAATACGGAAATTCCGGTTTCCTAACTCTTCCACACCAAGAACTCCCTCGATCTTTGCCAACTCGTCGGCAACGGGGGGATCTATCATTGAAACATAGAGAGAATTCGGGATAATATAATTATCAAATTCATCCACCGTTCCCATAAACACGAGCTTACCTTCCTCGATCATCAAGATATGATCACAAACGGCCTGAACCTCAGTCAAAATATGGGTGGAAAGAATCACCGTACGATCCTTGGCAATATCCCGGATCAAATGACGGATCTCCATGATCTGGTTCGGGTCCAACCCGTTTGTCGGTTCATCAAAGATAACCAGATCAGGTTTATGAACGATAGCCTGTGCGATACCAACCCGCTGTTGATAACCACCGGATAGATTCTTGATCAAACGTTTACGGAAATGAGTAATACCACACTTTGCCAGCACCTCATCCACCGCCGGAATAATATCCTTATCGGCCACCCAACGTAATCTTGCACAGTGAATCAAATATTCTTCCACTGTCAAATCACCATACAAAGGCGGCTTCTGCGGTAAAAAACCGATGTGGCGTTTCGCATCAACCGGTCTCTTACGGGCATCGATACCCTTGATAAAAACCTGCCCTTCGGTTTGTTTGATAACTCCACTAATAATATTCATCGTGGTTGACTTTCCGGCCCCGTTAGACCCTAGCAACCCGTATATCCCCCTCCGGGGGATTTCGAAACTAATGTCTCTTACCGCCCACTGGATGCTGTAACGATGTGACAAATGTTCGACTTTTACAATTGGCTCTTCCATAAACTTGTTATTAAAATTAATATTATCTACAACAACAGGTATAAACTTTATAAAAAGACGTTCCAAAAACAATTTAGTGTTATTCAAAAATCAACTTTATGAAATTTTTAAGATATTCAAATTCATTAACAAGTTGTTTTACATCAAATTACATTAATCACCATTTTGCATTTTCAGAAGAAAATAACATTCTCAACTTTTACATCATCACTTCAAAAACAAATACACACCAAAAAATCAGGAACATTTTTTTATATTGTGTTTTGTCAAAAATAGTAAAATACTAATAGGAGTAATATTAAAAAAATGACTTTAACTTTTTATTAATAACAACATTAAGAATCTTTTCACACATTGCAAATCATGTGGATAAAAAAACATTCCTTCCTTATTGCAGTTTCAAGAGGAATCCCCTAACTTGCATCCCGGATTTTGAGTGAACATTAGGAATCAAACGGAAAAGATGAAAAAAACGAAATGGATTTGGATTTGGGCAGCCATAGGGCTCGTGTTAGGTATTATTATTTTTTGGCCCAGCAACAGAGGAAACAAAGAGGCAATATTAGAGGCTAGTGCGGTAGAGGAAGTTGTTGACACGACCGAACAACAACAAATTCATTACAAATACGGTATCCCCGATGAAAACTTTATTATAGAAGAAGGTACCGTGGGAAAAAATGAGAATCTCTCTCTAATCCTTTCCAAATACAAGGTATCACCAGCCAAAATCCATGAAATCTCCCAACGCTGCAAGGATGTCTTTGACGTACGAAGTATCAGAAGAGGTCAAAACTACACTCTTTTCTTGGCACAAGACAGCCTTCGCACCCCGGAATTTTTCATTTACGAAAAAAATGCCTTAGAATACGTTGTCATAGATTTCAAGGAAACTGCGGATGTTTACGTGGGCAAAAAAGACATCGTGACCAAAGAGAAAACAGCTAATATAATTATAAACTCCAATCTATGGAATGCCATGGTTGATGCCCAAGCAGACCCCATGCTCGCTGTCACGCTATCCGATATCTACGCGTGGAGCATCGATTTTTACGGCATTGCCAAAGGTGATTCAGTGCGTGTCCTTTACGAACAATCATACGTGGAAGATAAACCCCTGCAAGACTTTAACGTGAAAGCCGCCATTTTCACCAATTCCGGCAAAGACTTCTATGCCATTCCTTTTGAACAAAACGAAAAACTGGCCTATTTTGATGAAGAAGGAAATAGCTTACAAAAAACCTTTTTAAAAGCCCCCTTAAAATATTCCCGTATTTCTTCCGGTTTCTCCAATAACCGCTTCCACCCGGTACTGAAAAGATACAGGGCGCATCATGGCGTGGACTATGCAGCCCCAACAGGGACGGAAGTACACACCATCGGGGACGGCGTTGTCGTGAAAAAAGCCTATCAAGCTAACGGTGGAGGAAACTACGTAACCATCAAACACAACAGCGTGTACACCACAACCTATATGCACCTTTCCAAATTTGCTAAAGGGATCCAACCGGGCAAACGGGTAAAACAAGGTGATGTCATCGGCTATGTCGGTAGTACAGGACTGGCAACAGGCCCTCATTTGGATTTCCGGGTATATAAAAATGGAACTCCCATCAACCCGTTAAAAATGAGTTCACCCCCAAAAGAACCGATCTCACCGGAAAATATGCCTCGTTTCATTCAAACAAGAGACTCGCTTGTGAAGATCTTAAAACAAACCCTATAATTCTAGATTTTAAATTTTAGATTTTAAATTGAGGAACTCACTAAATTTATGATTCCATAGTTCAGTGACCTCTCCTACGATTTCTTAACCACGAAATCATTAAATTTTTCAATCTAAAATTTAAAATCTAAAATTAATAAAGTTTTTCCCCCGTTACTTTATAATACCGCCATTTTCCGGTCTGTCGCCCGTTCTTGTAACGTCCTTCACAAAACAAATGCCCGGTATTATAATAAAACTTTGCCGTGCCGTGTCGTAATCCTTTCCGATATGCGATCTCCGTACGAAGCGTCCCGTCCGGGAAAAACTCCTTATATCCCGCGATCAGCCCGTTTTTATAAGTCACTTGAGCCAACAAATCCCCGTTCTCGTAAAAAAACGGAGCAATCCCGTCTATCTTTCCGTCGCCATACGGGAATTGTCCGAGCAACTTTCCCGCAACATTAAACACGCACCACACGCCATCCGGCTCTCCATCCTTCAGTGCCCCTTTAAAAATGGCCTGTTCCGACTTGTACTCGTAATACTCTTGATTACTCACCGCAATACTATCGGGAATCACGGGATAATAAAAACCTGCCTCGATCTTGTTTATCTGATTCTCAAACTGACGATTCAACTCTCGCATCTTGTACTCTTCGGGAGCCTTATCATTATAATTTGCTATAATTTGAGTCTCAAAAATTCCTCCCTCCTTAGATAACGAGAAACCGATCGTTTCAAAACTCAGAAATGCCCCTCTGTTCTTCTCCAGACTTTCTTGGGAGCCCGCCTTGAAAGAATCATATAAATACTCGTACGTATTGGGTGTCTGCACGTAACCGAACACGTTCTTCCGACTTCCCAACTGCCCTTTTAAACGCATATGTTTCTCGTCATTCTCCAATGTGTTTCCCAGCACGTACTCTTTAATCATCTCGGCAAGTGTGGCAGGAGAATTACTAAAAACGACATAATCACCCAAAAATGTATAATAAGGGCGTTCAAACCGTTCGAACATCCCCCCGAAGAAAAGCTGGAAAAAACCTTTTAACCGGAAATAATGAATCGTGTGCCCGTTAAACTCCATCGCCCTCTCCCGGATAGGAGTCCTCCATTGAATCTGTTCGGCCAGATAAGCCATTTGATCCTTGGCCAGATGAATCTCTTTTGCCCGTATCGCCAGCACGATATAATCCGCCTTCTGATCGTTCTCCAAACGGGGTTTGATAATTGCCACCTCCCCACCAATCCAAGATGTAAACACCTCCAGCACGTCCATATTCAGAAATTTATTCAACCGATCCAGTGATTTCTTCATTTCCGTGTAAGATTGCAGGCTATTCACCTTGTAATTCTCCAACAGCAAATTTTCCGCATCCTTGAAAGAAGGAAAACAAAAAGAAACATAAGCTGCCGTATTTTCACCTGCGATCGTCTCTAGGTTAGAAGAACCTCCTTCCAAGAAACTAACTACATCCAACAAAGAATACTTATTAGGATCGGGCCTCGTTTCCCCAACAAAACGAAGAGATTTATCATTCAACTGCATCATCAAACGGGTATTTTTCAACAATGAAAATTCATCTGCCACCGCCGATGCCTCCATGACCGAAGTAACCCATTTTCCCAACTGCCGATGATCAAGATCAAGCATTATATCCCCCGAAACCACCACTTCCTGCACCTCCTTGTTCGTCTTACACCGAGCCAGAGAACGAGCCATCAGAGCATGAGACGATGAACCGATCAGCAGATTATCCTTAATCGTGAAAAAGAATCGCCAGTCAGCCCAGCGAATCTCCCGGATCTCCCCGTTCGGGTCCTTGATCGTCTTTATTTTTATCTCGTCATCCTGCACCAATTTCAGCAGTAACGTTTCAAACACCTGAATCACATTCAATTTCCCCAAATCACAAACGTACAGGAAATCGTATTTGTTCAACCCCACCTGATGACATGAAATTGTTACCGGACGATCAGTTAATATCCTTTTTAATTTAGGATAGGTATTCGCCAAGGAATCCACGTATTGCAAATTCGAATGATACTCTTCGAAATAGGGATAATTTTTCAACGATTTCCAGATAAAATTCCGGTGCAACCGTTCATGCACGCTATTTACAGACACAATATTCACCTTAAAGACCGCATCCACGGGTACCGCCTGCAAAGTATCAAACCTCCCCATCTTTCGGAAAATCCCGAACCACACGATCAGGCCGACTACCACAAACAGGCCCAAAACAACAATTATCTTTCTTTTCGTACTTTTTTTCATACATGAATCATCAAGTTCGTATATTCTTCACCAGAGTCTGTACAAAGGCTTGAACTCTCATTCCAAAAATCAACAAGGTTTTAACGCATCTGCACTGTTTTCAACACTACAATATTAAGAATTTTAATCGGGAAATCGTATCTTTGCCACTGATATATAACGCAAAATTATGGCTTCATACTGGCAAATATTTATCTCGTTTTTCAAGATCGGTTCTTTCACGCTAGGAGGTGGTTACGCGATGATACCACTCATCCAACAAGAAGTCGTGGATAAAAAAGGTTGGCTAAAAGAGAGCGAATTCGTGGAGATGATGGCAATAGCCCAATCCGCCCCCGGACCGATTGCACTGAACACGGCCATTTTCGTGGGTTACAAGGCACGAGGAATTAAAGGGGTCATTTTTTCCAGCCTCGGAACCATCCTCCCCTCTTTCATCGTAATCCTGTTAATCGCCATCATTTTCACGGATTTCAAAAACAACCCCGGAGTAGAACGAGTATTCAAAGGCATCCGCCCGGCAGTCGTGGCCCTCATCGCCGCTCCTTTATACAAAATGGGTAAATCAGCAGGTGTTACCCGTAAAACCATCATTTTCCCGGTCGTTGCCGCCCTCCTCGTCTGGTTACTCAACCTCTCGCCCATATATATCATCATCGCCGCCATCCTAGGTGGCTTGCTCTACGGCAAGATCACCCACAAACTCTAAAAATGTCATGAAACAAAGTCCGTTCTCCATTTTCAATTTTCAATTCTCAATTTTCAATTAATATGTCAGAACTTGATCTCTATATCAGCCTCTTCATCACCTTCTTCAAAATCGGTCTATTCGGTTTCGGGGGCGGTTACGCCATGCTCTCGTTGATACAACATGACGTCGTGGAAACCCACAACTGGATCAGCGTGGCCGACTTCACGGACATCGTGGCCATTTCGCAAAGCACGCCCGGCCCCATCGCCTTCAACACCGCCACCTACATCGGCTACACGGCAACAGGCAGCATCTGGGGATCAGCCATCTGCACGATAGCCGTCAGTCTTCCCTCCCTGATCATCATGATCACGATCTCCAAGTTCTTTTTCATGTTCCGGGACAACAAATACGTGGAAATGGCCATGCAAGGTTTAAAAATCACTGTTTTAGGACTTATCGGGGCAGCAGCGTTGTTATTGATGAACAAACAAAACTTCGTGGACTACAAAAGCTATATAATCTTCGCCATAGCCTTCATCGCCACCTTCAAATTCAAAATGGACCCGATACTCATGATCATAGCGGCAGGAGTGGCCGGGTATCTTCTTTATTAGAAGCTATCCCAAAAGTCATTTTATTTCAAAAAACTCCTCCGTCTGCTTCGCAGCCACCTCCTCTATAAACAGAGGAGGAGCTGGTGTCTCTCCCAGAATATAGGGAGTATTTCAGCTCTCCCTCTGTTCATAGAGGGAGTACCCCGAAGGGGGGAGGGAGTTTGAAAAATGACTTTTGGACATTCCCGTTACGAGCTACAAGTTAAGCTTACGGCTTTGCAAATTACAAGTGGAAATACAAACAAAAAAACCGCCGATCGGCGGTTTAATATTTTAAAGCAGTGCATTGATTTTAGAAACCAAAGTCGTCTTAGGTACTGCACCTACTTGTTTGTCAGCAACCTCGCCATTCTTAAAGAAAAGAATTGTCGGGATGTTACGAATACCATACTTAGCAGCAGCAGAACCTTCATCCACGTTCACTTTAGCAACCACTAACTTACCTTCGAACTCTTTAGAGATCTCTTCCACGATGGGTAACATCATTTTACATGGTCCACACCATTCTGCCCAGAAATCTACAAGAACAGGAACTTCTGCTTTTAGCACAACTTCCTCGAAATTTGAATCATTAACTGCAATAGCCATACTTCTATCTTTAAAGTTTATAATAATATTCATGCTAAAAGCGTTGGATTAAGTTCCGCCATGATCCAACGCTTTGACATGGCGAAATTAATTAATTTTCATTTTAATAGCATCATTATTTTCAAAATATTCATATAATTCTCTCGAACGCCCTATCTTACAGGTTCTTGAAAACATCTTTACCCGGTGTCCCGTCCCGTCATACAAAATAAAATTCAACGGGAGATCACCCTTCTCGTTCACGAACTGGTTATGTATCTCCAACACAAGCTCGTGTGTCAGCTTTTCCACGTCCACCTGCAACGTGATCGAGCGAATCAGGTTCTCGCTGATAACGCTCAGCAAATCCATGCTCTGCACGTTAAAAGTCAGCTCTCCGGCCCCGCCCCACTTCTTTTCCTGCACTCTACCCTTGATGTAGATGGACGTCTCCAGAATAAAATAATTCCGGAACTTGATATAGTCCTCCCCGAAGAAAGGTAACTCGTAAGAACCCGTGAAATCCTCGATTGTCAAAATACCAAAATCATTCCCTTTCTTCGTCTTCCCCTCTCGCATGGCAACAATAATTCCCGCAATCGTCACGTCCCGGTCTTTGTAAGAACTCAAATCACTGCTCAGACTCTCCAAAGGAGTACAAATCGCCTTGATCTCTAACTTATACGAATCCAACGGGTGAGAAGTTAGGTATATACCGATCAATTCCTTCTCTTTACGCGCCTTCTCCACATCCGTCCAAGGTTCACACAAAGGAATGGTAGGCTTTTTCACGTCATATTCATCCATCCCCCCAAACAGCGTCGCCTGCATCATCAAACTATCCTGTTGCTTTTTCTGCCCGTAATTCACCAGATTTTCAAGAAATGTCGTGTGACCGTCAGGCATATAGAAATACTGCGCCCGATCCAACCCGAAACTATCCAACCCTCCCGCGGTAATCAGATTTTCCAACGTCTTCTTGTTCACCGTCTTGTAATCCAATCGCTCGAAGAAATCGAAAAGATCCTTGTACCCCCCGTTAGCATTTCGTTCCCGGATAATCGAATGTACGGCAGCCTCGCCAACCCCCTTGATTCCGGCCATCCCGAAACGAATATCTCCCTTGTGGTTCACCGTGAAATCATCATCCGACTCGTTCACATCCGGAGCCAGCACGCTCAACCCCATTCGCTTACACTCGTCCATGAAAACCGTAACCTTCTCAATCTGTGACAAGTTACAACTCAAGTTGGCCGCCATAAACTCGGCAGGATAATGAGCTTTCAAAAATCCCGTCTGGTAAGCAATATAAGCGTAGCAAACCGAATGCGATTTGTTGAACGCGTACGATGCAAATGCCTCCCAGTCTCCCCAAATCTTATCAACCAACGGGTTGACCTCCTTCCCCATCTCCTTGCATCCCTTCACGAACTCCTCGTTTTTATTACACCCCTCGATGAACTGCGTCTTCAACTGGTTCATCGTGTCAATCTGTTTCTTACCCATTGCCTTACGAAGAGTATCCGACATACCCCGGGTAAAATTACCCAATGCACGGGACTGTAACATCACCTGCTCTTGGTAAACGGTAATACCATACGTGTCCTTCAAGTAAGGCTCCATCATCGGGTGATCGTACTCGATAGGAGCCTCCCCGTGCTTACGCTTGATAAAATCCGGGATATACTCCATAGGCCCGGGACGATACAAGGCATTCATGGCCACCAAATCCTCAAAACGGTTCGGCTTCAACGCCCTCAAATGCTTTTTCATTCCCGGCGACTCAAACTGGAACAGACCGGTAGTCTCCCCTCTTGAAAACAATTCGAATGTCTCTTTATCCTCCAACGAAATCGCATCCACGTCCAGTGTCTCGTGGCGGGATTTCTTTATATTATCCAAACAGGTTTTTATAATCGAAAGCGTTCTCAATCCCAGAAAGTCCATCTTGATCAACCCGATCGGCTCCACGAAGTGACCGTCATATTGAGTCGTCATCAAACTTTCCCCTTCCGTCGGCATAATCGGGATATGTTCCGTCAACGGGTCACGACTGATCAAGATACCACAAGCGTGTACCCCCGTCTGCCGCACGGAACCTTCCAAAATTTCCGCCAAATGAAGCGTTTTTGCTACCAGCGGGTTCGAGGACTCCCGTTCTTTTTCCAAATCAGGATTCTCCTTGTAAGCCTTCTTCAACGTGATTTTCGGGGTTTCCGGCACCATCTTGGCCAACCGGTTTGCCTCCGACAAATCCAACTTCAACACCCGCGCCACGTCCTTAATCGCCATCTTGGCAGCCATACTACCGAAAGTCACGATGTGCGACACCTTATCCGCCCCGTATTTCTGTGTAACCCACTCCAACACCCGCTGACGCCCGTCATCATCAAAGTCAACGTCAATATCCGGTAGCGAGATACGATCGGGATTCAAAAAACGCTCGAACAGCAAATCATACTTCACCGGATCAATATTCGTGATACCCAGACTATACGCCACGGCACTTCCCGCGGCAGAACCACGCCCCGGTCCCACGATCACCCCCATATCACGAGCCGCCTGAATAAAATCCTGCACGATCAAGAAGTACCCCGGGAAACCCATCGTCTTCATGATATGCAACTCGAAAATCAAACGTTCCATAATATCCGGTGGAATATTCTCACCATATCGCCGCACGGCTCCCTTCATCGCCAACTCCTTCAAATAATCTGCCTCCAACTTAATACGGTAAAGTCGATCATATCCCCCCAACTTCTTCACTTTCTTTTGAGCATCCTCCTCGCTCATAACGACCTCACCTTTCTCATTACGGGTAAACTCGTTGAACAAATCCTCTTCCGTGTATTTCTTCCGGTACTCTTCCTCCGTACCGATCTCCGGCGGGATCGGGAAAACCGGCATCAACGGGTCGGAATCCAGTTTATAATCTTCAACTTTATCAACAATCTCCTGTGTATTCTCGATTACCTGTGGAATATCCTTGAACAACTCTTCCATCTCCGCCGTCGTCTTGAACCACTCCTGCCGCGTGTAGCGCATCCGGTTAGGATCATCCAAATCCTTACGAGTATTCAGACAGATCAACAGGTCATGCGCTTCGGCATCTTCCGCGTTCAGGAAATGCACGTCGTTCGTGGCAATCACCTTGATCCCCAACTTCTCTCCCATACGCAGAATCTCCGTGTTACACCTCACCTGATTATCGTAAACCTCCGCTCTCTCCTTGGCCGATTCTGCCGGATGCCTCATCACCTCCAAGTAATAATCCTCCCCCACCAGATTCTTGTACCACAAGGCAGCCGCCTCCGCCCCCTCGATATCCCCGGCCATAATCTTCTGGCAAATCTCACCTCCCAAACAAGCCGACGAAATAATCAACCCCTCGTGATGCTTCTCCAACAAAGCCTTATCAATACGCGGACGATAATAATACCCATCCACGAACGCCGCCGAGCAAAGCTTGATCAAATTCAAATACCCTTTCAAATTCTTGGCCAGAATAATCAAATGTTCTCCCGAACGGTCCACCGGCTTCTCCTTATTATACAAAGACACCCGGGCCACGTAGGCCTCCACCCCCAAAATAGGTTTTATCCCCTTTTTGCGACAAGTATCGTAGAATAATTTTATCCCGAACATATTCCCGTGATCCGTCAACGAGATTGCCTTCATCCCGTCGGCAATCGCCTTCTCCACCAAACCGGGCACACTCGCCGCCCCGTCGAGAATAGAATACTGAGAATGTACATGAAAATGCGTAAATGCCATATATACACTTAATTAAATATTAACACACCCCTAAAAGGCATATCACAAATTTAGCCAAAAATCCCGACACTACCACCCCGTATCATACAAACAATTCTAAAAAGCAGTATATTTCCCGTTAAACCGGAAACCAATCCCCAGCATCAAGAAGTTAGGTTCGTTAAAATTCTGAAGACGATACCCCACGTGCAAAAACACGGCACGGGACAAGGCTATTTTCAACGTCAACAGTTGGTAGAACATATTCAGATCATTCTTCCCGATCACGTTCGCCCCGATCCCAACTCCGACGACAAAAAAGGGCATCACGTACTCCGCCCGCCCGGAAAGCCCTAGGGCAAACTGATCCCCTAGAGGAGGACGAACAATGTCTGACTTATCCACACTCCCGTACACATCCCCATCCGTGTATAAATTAGCTCCCCCGTCAAACGTCCCATCCAGAGACACGCCTAACCGGAGTTTATAATTCAAATTATACATCGGGGTAAAATTAAACCCGAACACGGGGTAAGCCTCCGGGGAAGGGGAAAATCCGTCGGAAGTCTTCACCAGCCGATCGTGCCAAGAGCCGAAGAAAACAAAATCGTACGTGAAATGCCGTCGAAAAGGTTGTGTGATCAAAGCTACTTTCCTCTCCAACGACTTCAAATCATCCTTCCGGTAGAAATTACACTCTAACCCGATATTTCCCCCGATCGTGTTCAACCCGGCATTAGGAATCTTCGTGTTCCCGTTGGAAAAATGCGATACCGTCAACCCCGAAAGCAGGCTAAGCCTCGGGGACAACCTCCAGCGCAAATAAAAATTAGCATTAATATAAGCGTTCACCTTCGAACCGATCATCGTATTGTACGAATTATAATACGAGTCATACGGTTTCCATCCCGCGGACAAACCAAAATTCCACTCGTAATGCAAAGACAACCAAGGAGCCAAACTAGAGATACGAGCCCCTTGAAACAAATAAAACGCAACCGGATTTCCCAACTGCCGGGATTCCCCAAAATTATAAAACCCGAGCCCTATCCCTTGATAAACATCTCCATAGATACGCTCGTCAACACTCCCCGGGCGATAACGGAACAAATATTTCAAGTGAGTGGAAAAAGCTCCCCGGATAATCCTCCCCTCGGCATTCGCCCCCTTCAGAAAAGAACTTGTCGGGAAAATATACTCCGGACGTCCCTCCACCCGCAAACCATGCACGAACTTACGTGGTGACACGTTCACCAGACTATCGTTCCCCTGTCCTGCTACGCGCAACACACTCCCGACGAATATAACTCCTAGAAAAACAATCGTTTTCCATGTCCTTTCTATACCCATAGATCTAATTAAGCATTCTTATTCAATCACGCAAAATTAGACAAAAATCCTAGCTTTCATATAGATTTCCTAGAAACTATAACGAAACTCTCGCCTTGCTCCCATTTTCAAAAATCATAAATTCACAAGGTATATATATCGTACATGACAGCCGAACTATCCGTTTTTGGAATAATCATATATATTTTATCAAAATACCATTCCAAGTTAAAAGATCCCCAAACCCGAACGTATATCTTAAATCCTTTATCCTTGGCTTTCCTCTCCGCCATTCGTTTCACTTCCCGTTCATAAAAAGCAATTACCTCGTCACGTGTCGTCAAGGTCAGTTCTCTAATTTCCTCGGATGACAATTCCTTTTTCGGACTCAATTTCCAACGCCGCACAAGAAACATATCCGGTTCGCCAAGATCAAACATATCTTCATTTGAAGGGTCCTCTACAATCGCAATTTCCTCCTTCGTCAAGAAACGTTGCCACCATTCAACACCTTCTCCCGTTCTCATTTGCAAAGAATCCGTCAAATCATAAAGCAAGTACAACGTGTCCCCTCGTTGTAAAAACGGATCTCCCGAAGTCCGTGCATCTCGCTTTTTCTCCTCGAACGTGTAACCCAACGTCCCCCTGCTCGACTTAACTTGCGCCTCTACAGAAAAAAAGAGAACCAAATAAAAAACAACAAATAGACTCGAAAATAGAATATCTCTCGATTTCATAAATTTGTTATTAGTTACACGCTGAAAACGCCATTACACAAATTTACGGAATTAATCAACAACTGTATTTTCTAAATAAACAATCTTATGTAGAAACCTCTTTTTAAATCATACTGTCTTCTTCTTTTTCGTCGTCATCAGCATCTCCGGTTCCGGCAAGGAAACCCGGGTAAAACTCACGATAGCAGCAAGCGTGGCAAACCCTCCAGCAAAATAGAGGGAAGCATACGTCCCGTCCACCGGAAAAACAACAAACATTAATGCCACCAACGAAGCGCCCGTAGTCTGTCCGGTCAAACGGGCCATACCCAGCATACCGCTAGCCCCGCCACTCCTGTTCTGTGGCGCGGAAGAAATTAATATACTATTATTCGGCGTCTGGAATAACCCGAACCCGAATCCACACATAGCCATAAACAAAGCAATCCCAGCGTTGGAAACCTGATCCGCGAAGACAGCTAATAAAAATAATCCCGCGGAAAATATCGACAATCCCACACCACCCAACAACCCGGCATGAACCCGTTCGATCAACCTCCCGGCCAAAGGAGCCGCGATCATCGTCGCCAACGGCCAAGGGGTCAGCAACAATCCCGTCGCCACCTCATCCAGTCCCAACGTGTGCTGCAAAAAGAAAGGCAAAGAAACCATGGCCAGCATCTGTGCCACGAAAGAACACACGGACGTCCCGACAGACAACGAAAAAATCGGTATCTTCAACAAATCGACAGGCAACAGGGGATATTCCTGCGACAACTGGCGGCGCACGAAAAAGTAACCAACCAACAGAACCACCCCAATCCCCGGGAGTAGCACGGACAAACTCACCCCGTGAGTGAATCCCTCGATCGAGAAAATCAATAACCCGAATGTAAAAGCGTTCATCAACCCGCTTATCCAATCAAACTTCCGCCCACTTCTTTTTACCGGATTCACGGGCAAAAAACGGAAAGATAAAATCAAAGCCACGATAACAATGGGAACATTTATCGCGAACAACCACTGCCAAGAGGCGACAGACAAAATTCCTGCCGCAATCGTCGGCCCCCCTGCCGCCGACACGGCAACCACTAGCGCATTGATGCCCATTCCCCGCCCCAAATGTCGTTTGGGATAAATAATCCGGATCAAAGAAGTATTCACGCTTGCCAGAGCAGCCGCACCAAAACCTTGAAATACACGGGCTATCGTCAACGTCAGCAAAGAATTGGAAAGCGCGCAAGCTAATGAAGTCACGCTAAATATGAGCAATCCCCCGATATATACCCGTCGATAGCCCAAAATATCACCCAACGAAGACAAGGACAGCAAGGAAACCACGATCGCCAACTGGTAGGCATTCACGATCCAGATCGACATGGACGGCGTCGCCTGCAAATCCTCCGCAATAGACGGTAACGCCACGTTGGCAATCGTGCCGTCCAACACGGAAACCGTAATTCCCATGGCAATGGCAAGAATCGCCCAGTATCGTTTCGGGATAGGCAACCCGTCCCACTCTACCTCTTTCGTTCTCATTTTCCCAGTCCAATTTTATCGTGCAAAAATACGAAATATAAAATTCCCATTTCACCCAGCGTACGAAAATTTTAAAAACTACCTTATCGGTTGTCTGTCGGTATAGTAATGGTAAACAAACTGATAATCATACATATTTTATGATCACATCTTGAAATCTAGCGGATCACTATCGTGTAAAGCGCTATTAAAACGCTATTAAATCCCTATTAAAACGCTATATATAATAGCGTTCTATTAGAATTTTAATAGGATGTTCAAACTAGTTTATCTGGTAGTGATCTAGAAGTGATCATGAAACATTCATTTTATATTCACACACAAGGCATTAACAAGGATTTATTCAAGGTTAATCCCCCTTGTTAAATCACAAAAACACACTAAAAAAAGAAGAGTGCCTGGCATCACAGCCAAACACTCTCTATATTCTCACGTATGATCGGTACTATTTCTTCTTTGCCGCTTTATTCGGGAAAGCGGGAATAGATGGAATCTCCTTCTTCTCGGTCTTTAACTTCTCCAGAATCACTTGAATCGCTCTATTTAACTGTTGATCCTCACCATTATACTCTAAATAAGGATCGTTTTCAATATCAACGTGAGGAGTAACTCCCGTTCCCTCGATAATAAACTCGCTGCCATCTGCCGCGAACGGCGCGTATGACGGAGTCACGATGGAACCGCCATCAACCACCCGGATCGAACCGCTATATCCAACAACACCGCCCCACGTGCGACGACCTATAATCGTTCCCAAATGATTATACTTGAATCGATACGGGAAAAGATCCCCGTCAGAGGCGGAATACTCGTTTACCAGCAACACCTTCGGCCCCAAGAACGTACCAACCGGGCTTACCGACCCGGAAGTTTGGTTCGTGTGCATCGTGTAGAAAGTCGGCGTACGCATCAAACGTTCGGTAATCATCGGGGACACGTTTCCCCCACCATTTCCCCGATCATCAATGATCAAGGCTTTCTTATTCAACTGCGGGTAATAATGTTTCACGAACTCGTTCAAACCGTCAACCCCCATATCCGGGATATGAATATACCCGACCTCTCCGTTCGTGGCCTCGTTTACCTTACGGATATTATTCTGTACCCAATTATAATAATACAATTTCGATTCGTCAGCCAACGGAACAACCAACACGTTACGGGCCTCCTTCTCGGTCGGGGTCGTGTTCACGGTCAATTCAACCGTCTTACCAGCCATATCGATCAACTCGGAGAACAGGTTATCTACCTCTTTCAACGATTTCCCGTTAATGGCCAGAATATAGTCACCCGCTTTCACCTCCACGCCCGGCATGGTCAAAGGCGAGCGGGTGGAGGCATCCCAGTTGGCTCCCTCGATCACCTCGGTCACTTTAAAATAACCGGATTTATCTTTCACGAATTTAGCACCCAGCAACCCCATATCAATTCTCTCGGGCATCGGAACCCGCCCGTTAATCGAGTAAGCATGTCCGACACTCAATTCCGCGATCATCTCCCCGATAATATAAGTCAAGTCCGTACGATGATTCACGTAAGGCACCAGCACTTTATATTTCTCGTACACATGATCCCAGTCCACGCCGTGCATATTCTTGGCATAGAAGAAATCACGCATCTGCCGCCAGCTCTCGTTATAGATCTGCATCCATTCTTGATGGTAGTCAATCACCCGTTTCACCCCTTTCGTGGGAACGGGAGAAGTCACGTTAGCGGAAAGCACCGGAAGGTCCTCCACTTGGAACGCGGAACCCGAAGAAACGATAGCCTTTTTGTAACCGGGAGAAAACTCTATGTCCCCACCCGTGTCGGTTTCTTTCTTCCCGTTCAGATCATAAATCAGCGTGCGGCCTCCCCGGTTATAATATACCCGGTTCCCCAGCATATGCACGTTACCATAGTAATTCGATGCCAACACGGGCAATTCGACAAGACGACTTTCCAAATTCGTGAAATCATACACGACACCTTTGTCTTCACTCTCTTTCTTCTTATCCTTTTCTTTCACGGTTGTCTCCACCCGGACAACATCATTTTTAGGGGCGAACAATACCGGGGCATCTTTCGCCAAAGGCAGTATGTACACCTTATTCATATCATTATACACGTGATTCCATTCCGTCCGTCCATACGTCGGGGAGAATGTGCGGGCAGAAACAAACACAAGGTATTTCCCGTCCTCGCTGAAATTCGGTGAACTGGAACCGAACCACCCGTCGGTAACTTGGTGTTTCTCGCCACTTTCAACATGATACACGATGATGTTATCCATCGTCGTTTCCGGACGAACGTAAGTGACATATTTGCTATCGGGAGACCAGTTGTAGGACGTCATGGAACGGATACCCGATTTTTCCACGATCTTCCGGTTCCCGCTTTCCACGTCAGATATATTCAACGTGTTTCCTTTTTCGCTCCAGAGAATTTTCTTGGAATCCGGGGACCATTTATAATTGAAGATATAACTTTTCAGATTCTTGATCAGTTTCCGTTCCTTTCCCGTCGCCACGTCCCGGAGATAAATATTGAATTCCCCGTCCTTGTCGGAAACGTAACTGATGTATTTCCCGTCCGGTGACCACCCCACCTGCATATCGTTAGCATCGGAAGAATTGGTTAAATTATAGGTAATACCCTCTTTCACGGGCAAAGAGAAAATATCCCCACGGGCAGCCACAACCACCCTCTCCCCACCGGGAGCAACCGCGATACTCGAAATCTGGCCGCTTACATCAGTCAAGGTCGGACGAGAATAAACCTGATCGTTATCAATGTTTATCGTGATCTTGGATTCCTTACCACTCTGCAAATCGTACCCGTAAATATACCCTCCTTGCTCGTACACGATTAGCTTGTCACCTATCGCGGGAAATTTTATATCGTATTCTTTGTAAGAAGTCAATTGTTTATCCTCTTTCGTGTTCACGTCGTAGGCGTAAAGATTCATGATGTCACCCCGGTCAGATATATAATATATAGTATTCCCGTCCGGTGACCACATCGGGAACACGTCCTGCCGCACGTTGTCGGTAATCCGCTCGGATTTCTTCGTGTTGAAATCAAACACCCGGATGTCATCTGCCATACCACCTTGATAACGTTTCCACGCCCGGAATTCCCGGAAAATATAATTGTAAGCTAATTTCTTGCCATCCGGAGAATAAGAGGCAAAGCCGCCATTCTTTAAAGGTACTTCCTCGGACATCCCTCCCTCCACCGGGACCGTGAACAGTTGCCCGGTAAAATCGTTAAAAGTATATCTCCGGGAACGATAAAGAATCCGTTTACTATCCGGGGTCCAACCGATCACCACATTGTTCGGCCCCATGCGATCCCCTAGATCATCCCGTTTCAGCGTGGCCGTGTAAGTCAAGCGACGAGGTTCGCCCCCCTCCACGGGGATGACAAATACTTCCGTGTTACCATCATATTGCCCGGTGAAGGCGATATATTTTCCATCCGGGGAAATACGAGGAAACATCTCGTACCCCACGTGCGAGGTCAACCGACGGGCCGTTCCTCCCCCGGCCGAAACCAAATAAAGATCCCCGGCATACGAGAATACCAACTTGTCCCCCACGCTATGCGGGAACCTTAATAACCTTGCCTCCCCGGCCTGCACCCACAAACCGGCTAACAACACGCCTAGTAAAAGAATAAACCTCCTCATAAAAATTGAAAATTGAAAATGAAAACATGGCCTCACACACCCGGAATCATCAAGTTTCCTATAAATCTAAAATTGAGAAAAAATCACTCGATTTTTTCTAGGACTTCCTTGATCACACGAGGAAAATGCTCGTATTCCAAGGCATGGACTTTCGTTGCCAGCATCTCTGGTGTGTCGCCCGGGACGATTTCACATTTAGCCTGAAAAATAGTTGTCCCCTCGTCATAATGATTATTCACGTAATGAATCGTGATACCGCTTTCTCTTTCCCCGGCAGCGATCACCGCCTCGTGTACTTTCATGCCGTACATACCCTTGCCCCCGTAAGAGGGTAACAGGGCCGGATGGATGTTAATTACCCGATTTTCATAGGCCTCAATAATGGCATCCGGCACCTTCCAGAGAAAACCCGCCAACACGATCAGATCAATATCCAATCGTTTCAATTCATTCAAAACCAAGTCAGAATGAGAGAACTCTTCCCGCCCGAAAACAAATGTCGGTACGTTTAAACGTTTCGCCCGTTCCAAAACATAGGCATCGGGTTTGTTACAAAACACGATTTTCACGACATTTTCGGTGTCATTTTTAAAATAATTAATGATATTTTCAGCGTTAGAACCTGAACCAGAGGCAAATATTGCTATTTTTTTCATCCTGTAATCTATTAAAAATCAAACGCATAAAGATAAGAAAACTTTATTCATGCCAAAAAATTTTCTAGGAAAAATAAATTCTCTAACTTTGCCCCCGAACTTAGAGAGTTATGCGCGTCTCTTGTAGACGCAAGTGTGAATTTAAAAAATGTCTAATTAAAATTTAAAGTTATGTCTGACATTCAAAACAGAGTTAAAGCTATCATTGTTGATAAATTAGGAGTTGACGAAAGTGAAGTTAAACCTGAAGCAACGTTTACTAACGACTTAGGAGCTGACTCTTTGGATACGGTAGAGTTGATCATGGAATTGGAAAAAGAATTCAACATCACTATTCCGGATGATCAAGCAGAGAAAATCGCTACCGTGGGCGATGCTATTGCATACGTTGAAGCTAACGCTCAATAATTTAATATTTTATCTATGAATTTCAAACGAGTAGTAATAACTGGTCTTGGAACTATTAATCCCTTGGGTCATAACGTGGCCGAATTCTGGGAGAACTTGAAAGGTGGCGTCAGTGGCGCCGGTCCTATTACTCGTTTTGATGCATCTAAATTTCGCACGCAATTCGCTTGCGAAGTTAAAAACTACGAGCCCACGGAATACTTCGACAAGAAGGAGGTCCGTAAAATGGATCTTTACAGCCAGTTTGCCCTAATTTGTTCTAGGGAGGCCGTGAAAGATGCCGGACTCGATTTCTCGCAAGAGGACAGAAAGAGAATCGGTGTAATCTGGGGTGCAGGTATCGGTGGTTTGGATACGTTCTACGAAGAATGCAAAACTTTTGCATTAGGAGACGGAACTCCCAGATTCAACCCGTTCTTTATACCCAAGATGATTGCCAACATGGGTGGAGCCATGATCGCCATAGAAGAAGGCCTAAAGGGTCCGAACTACACGACGGTTTCAGCCTGTGCATCATCCGCACACTCGTTAGTAGATGCATTAAATCTGATCCGATTAGGAAAAGCAGACGTGATACTTGCCGGTGGATCCGAAGCAGCCATCACCCCCCCGGGTGTAGGTGGTTTCAATTCCATGAAAGCTTTATCCACTCGTAATGATGACCCGAAAACAGCCTCGCGTCCTTTCGACGTTGACCGTGACGGATTCGTTATCGGCGAAGGCGGTGCTTGCCTAGTCGTGGAAGAGTACGAACATGCAGTAAAAAGAGGCGCTCACATCTACGCGGAACTTGCGGGAGGCGGAGCCAATTGCGATGCTTACCACATGACAGCCCCGGACCCGGAAGGAGAAGGTGCAGCCGATGTTATGTTACTCGCGTTGGAAGACGCCGGACTAACCCCGAAAGATGTTGATTATATCAACGTTCACGGAACGTCTACCGGACTCGGAGATGTGGCAGAACCTAAGGCCATTCAGAGAGCATTTGGTGAACACGCTTATGATCTGAACATCAGTTCCACCAAATCAATGACAGGACATTTATTAGGTGCCGCCGGTGCCTTGGAAGCGATCGCTTGTGTTCTGGCTGTGAAAAACAACATTGTACCCCCTACCATTAATTTCAGCAACCTTGATCCGGAACTGGATCCCAAGCTGAATTTCACGTTCAATAAGGCTCAAGAGAAAGAAATCAATGTAGCCATCAGTAACACTTTCGGTTTCGGAGGACACAATGCTTGCGTTGTATTCAAAAAGTAATCACTAACTAAAATTTTGGGGAAGTGATTAGTAAAATAATTCAATCCATAAAACTTTACCTTCACAGGAAGGAAAAGTTTTATGGATTGTCTATTTCGGAATGGGGATTCGTTCCCGGTAACAAGGGTTTATACACCCTAGCATTGTTACATAAATCGGCATCCAGATACACGAAAAGCGGAACCGTATTGAATTACGAGCGTCTCGAATTCTTGGGCGATGCCGTGCTGGGAGCTATTGTCGCTGAAATCCTGTACAAATTTTTTCCCAACAAGGACGAGGGATTCATGACCCGCTTACGCTCCAAGATCGTGAGCCGCGAATCATTGAATATCATTGCCATCAAAATGGGGTTGAGCGAGGAAGTAATTGCCAAATCGGATATTTCCAAAAACAAACATATCTACGGAGATGTATTCGAGGCTTTCACCGGGGCCATCTACCTAGATCAAGGATACGACAAAACAAAAGCGTTTATCGAGAATTACATCTTCCCTCACTACGTGAACTTGGAAGACCTCGTGTACGTTGACAAAAACTACAAGAGCCGCCTGATTGAATGGGCCCAAAAACAAAAGATTGACCTGAATATCGAAACGATTGAAAGTAATGCCCGTCGCTCTAAATTCGTCTGCACCATCTCTATCGGCGAGGACATTATGGCCCAAGGTATAGGTGCATCAAAAAAAGAAGCGGAGCAAAACTCCGCTGAAAAAGTTATTCAAAAACTCCAAGTCGAGACCCAAGGAGAAATTGAAATCTAATATTATTCCATGATTCCACGATTGCCGATTCCGTGATTTCTTTCAGTGAATATAATCACAGAATCGCCAATCATAAATCACTCAATCTTTTTATTCTTTCACACGTTCCACGTAAGTACCGTCTTCCGTTTTGATACGGATTTTCTCGCCGGTATTGATGAAAAGCGGCACCATCACTCTTGCACCGGTTTCTACTTCTGCCGGTTTCAACGCCGTGGAAGAAGCGGTATCACCTTTCAATCCCGGCTCCGTGTAAGTTACTTCCAAAACAACGGTCGGCAACAACTCAACATATAACGGGGTTTCCGTGTCGGCATGTACAACCATTTCAACAGCATCACCTTCTTTCAAGAACTGGGGAGCATTGATTAAATCTTTTGCAATAGGAATTTGCTCGAAAGTTTCCGTGTGCATCATGATATAGTCCTCTCCTTCCATATACAGGAATTGATAGGGACGTCTCTCGATACGTACTACATCAATCTTCACTCCTGACGTAAAGGTATTTTCCAAGGTACGACCGGTTTTGATGTTCTGCATCTTCGTTCTCACGAAAGCGGGACCTTTACCGGGTTTCACGTGTTGAAACTGTACAATTCTGTATAAATCGTCTTTGAAAACGATACATAATCCATTTCTAAAATCAGCCGTTGTTGCCATTTATTTTATTTTTTAGATTTAATATTTTTCATTGAGTGTGCAAAGATAAGGAAATCAGCACAAATCACCAAATGAGGATTTTATTTTCTTATATGATCCGTCTATTATCACACAAGTAAGCCGATTTTTAATCCAGTCCAAATAATAAACTAATCATCCTTCTCCGAATTTCCAAGTTGCAAATAATCTTTTGCATTTAATGGAGAAATTATACTTTTACCTGTCTGAATTTCAATTTCTTTCCGAGTATTACCTGCGATTTGACCTCCTTGATTCGCAATATGTCGATTTTCTTCAAATGTTTTCGGTTCACGTTCTTTCGATATTTCGGTTGTCGTCGCTTCTGCAAGCATATTTAGAATCAACTCCATATTGGTCATGTTATCTCTAAGATTTTCTTTTTTTAAACCCTTTAATTGTTTATATTCTCGAGTAGTCAGTCCAGCCCAAGCTTGCGTTATTATATCTGTCAATGCAGCAAATTGCACACCTTCCTTCACTCCCCGACATTTCCATTCATCAGTAAGCTCCTTTCGCACTTCTATACTTTTTAGACGTTGGTTTATCCAATTATCCGAATAACCCAATCGTTTATAGTCTAACAAGGCTTGCTCGATCGACAACTCAGGATCCTCCAGTTGATCCAGACGTTCTTTAGCTACTTGTGCCATCCACAATTTAAAAGGTTCCGCTTTAGGAGAGGGGATCGACTGAATAATTCGAAAAAGGGATTCCGTATCTGCAGCAAGTGTTTTACGCCTCTTACCCGTTTCGGTCATCATCATTACCTGGGGACAATTTGTCCCCATGAACAATCCCAATTCAGAATCACGTTTTCTTACTTTTTTCAAGTAATCAGTCGGATTAGCACTATCTGTCAATACAGAAACAATATCTACAACTGAAAAATACCACTTTTCTTGGTCTTCATCCCAAACTGTACGAATCTTTCTTTCTTCAAATAGCTTTATTGCATCCTTTTGTGTCATATTATTGCTTTTATAAATACAAAAGTAATAATATAAAACCACACTACTTACGCCACAACCGATAATAAACTCCTAACGGTAACGATTTCCCGTATGAATCGGTAAAATACAACTCTCCGAATTGTTCCCCGGTACAATCACCGACCAACTGCCGCACGATGCTCCGGGCCAACAAGGCTGATAACCCCATGGAATACAAATTAAGCACAAGGAAACTATTAGAACCTTCCAACAATTGCCCACACAAGGTGATCAACTCGTTGATATTTTCTTCCAATACCCATTTCTCGCCATTCGCACCGCGCCCGTAAGCCGGAGGGTCCAGAATGATCCCGTTATATTTTTTACCCCGACGTACTTCCCTCTGTACGAACTTTAAAGCATCATCCACGATCCAGCGAACACCATCCAATTTCGAAGCTTCCATGTTTTCCCTAGCCCAAGAAACAACCGGCTTCACCGAATCCACATGGGTAACATCCGCCCCGGCACTCTTCGCCGCAAGAGTAGCTCCCCCGGTGTAAGCAAACAGGTTCAACACTTTTGCCTCCGAACCAATTCGTTTCACCTGATCGAATATAAAATTCCAGTTCTCTGCCTGTTCCGGGAATATCCCCACGTGCTTGAAAGAAGTCAATCCCAAACGCATCCGGAGATTCATCTCCCCGTAACGGTAATTCACGAACCATTGCTGTGGCATTTTAGGCTTGCAAATCCATTCTCCCCGGTCCTCGCTTTTCTTATCCTTCTTGAAATAAGCATCCGCCCGTTGCTGCCATTCCACGTTGGGAAGCGATTTATTCCATATCGCCTGCGGCTCCGGCCGGGCAATCACGTAACGCCCGAAACGTTCCAATTTCTCAAAAGCACCACTATCAATTAACTCGTAATCTGACCAGCATGAAGGGCTTAGTAATTTTATATCCATAAGATGCATTTTATGCTTAATTTTAGAAAGACAAAGGTAACACAGTATCCGTTTTAAACAAAAAGGACGGGGCTAAAAAGTCCCGTCCCAACACACACTCAACTAACAGCCGATCTCACTTCGCTCTCGTTACGAAAGATATATCCATCAAATTGGCATTTTCGAATAAACGTCGTGCAAATTCCTGAATATCCCCGGGAGTAACATAATCAAGTATATCGTTCTGATTCTTAGGATCAGTAATATCCAAATCATAGAGCGCTTGCATCATCAGGGCATTCATCCAAAAAGGATTATGTTGCATCGTCTCGTTGTAAGCGTTCCGGATAGCAATCACAAGCTGCACGAGTTCATCCTGCCGGGGCCCCTCTTTCACCATTTTCTCTATCACGTTGAAAAGGATGGACCTCAATTCATCCAAACGAGCCGGGTCACAATCAAAACTAATACTAAGATCGTACACGTTATACGGTTCCCGCTCCGCCGAGCCTTGCACATCAATATTATAGGTTCCCCCTACCTCTTCCCGGATTCTTTGCAGGCAACGGGAATTAAGAATAGATTTCAAAATCCCCAAATAAATATTATCCTTCACGGTATAGGGCATCTCCTTGGAATAAATGGCAATTTCCGTCGCTTTTGCTTTCTCCCCATCCAATTCGATTACTTTCCGGGTAACACCCTGCGGACAACGAACCCCGTTATCCTTCCAATTTTCCTTCCGGTAAGTCGATTTAATCGAACCAATATATTTTTCAACTAACGGTCGAACTTGTTCCGCCTCCACGTCTCCCACGATGAAAAAAGTAAAATCACTGGCATCTTGTATACGATCCCTGTAAATCCGTTCTATTTTCTCCAACGAAACCTGATCCAGAAAATCCTGATTATACAACACGATTCTCGGATTATAATTATTCATGATCATCTGCAAGGAATCATTCACCCGTGATGTTTGAAACGAGGCTCTCGCTTGTTGCATCATCAGTTCGTGTGTTACTTTATCGAACCGTGGCTTTTCAAAACCGAGATAAATCAATTGCATCAATGTCTCCAAGGTTTGAGGAGTGGCTGATCCCAGAACAGACTCCGACAAAGGGTCCACGCTTACCCGGAATCTCACATTTTTACCTTCAAGATATTGTTGCAACTCTTTCATGCTAAGGTTTCCAATTCCATAAGCCGGCATGAAAGAACCTAACATCATGGCAGACGGGAGCATATCTTTACCATACAAAGAGGCACCCCCTTTACTATAGGCCATTACCTCCACTTGATTTTTCTCGTAATTTGCTTTCCGGAACAAGACACGGGCTCCATTATCCAACATCCACTCCTTTGCATGTAATGTTAGTAATTCTTTCTCTTCCACGATCTTTCCCCCTGCCAGTTTTCCGATCATTAATTTTCTGGCAGTTGTTTTCTCCTTCTCGTAAGGTTCTATATCCATTTTTTCGACTCGTTTCAACACATTCAGCACCTCTCCCTTGGTAAGATGAATCGCATTTTTAGGCCCAGCAATCGAAATGACCATGTTATCACGGGTGATCCACTCTTTCGCCTTGGCAGAAACTTCCTCCACAGTGATCTGGGGAATAATGGTTTGGACAAAACGATAATAGTACTCCAAGCCCGGGGCCGGTTCATTTTCCAAGAAATAAGATTGAAGTTCTGCAGCAATCTGCCCGTTTGAAAGTTTACCTTTATCTTTGTAAAGATTATCAAAACTGGTTAGTAACAACTTTTTTGCATCCGTTAATTCCGTTTCCGTGAAACCGAATCTTTTTAAGCGTTCATTTTCTTTATACACTAACTCTAACGCCTTGTCTTCTTGGTTTAGAGCAGCTGTCGTGGAGATAGCGTAAACCCGGTAGCCCCGTACTAAAGCATTCATCCGGCTATCGGCAGCCAGACAAGGCGTATTCTTCTGTTGTGTCAGTTTAGCCAACCGGTTTTGAAACATCAAACTATACAAAGCTTCCACCAAAGCCTCTTTCATATACCCGTGATTTTTTAACTCCGGTTTTGTCGTCTCCGAAAGAATATTCAAAGAAACAAAAGAGTAAGGGACATCTTTATCAAGAACTAACGAATAAGAAACACCCCCTTTCAAAGGTACAGGATAAAAAGGACGCGGCGTAGGATTCTTCACGGCAGGGATCCGGGAAAATAAGTCAATCACGTTCTTCTCCATCTTTTCCACGTCAAAATCTCCCACCACGACAACAGCCTGCAAATCCGGACGATACCACTCGTTGTAATAATCAATTAGTGTCTGCGGTTTAAAATTCCGAATCACATCCATGTTCCCGATGATGTTGTGTTTCACGTATTTTGACCCCTTCAGCATCACAGGCATCGTCTTGGCTCTTAATCGTTCACCCACATCCATTCTTGTCCTCTCTTCTTCGATAATAACTTTCCGTTCCTTGTCGATCGTCTTTTCATCAAAAGTAATATAACGTGACCAGTCGTGAAGTACTAACAAGCAAGAATCAATTAATCCCTCTTCTTTGGTGGGAATTCCTGCCAAGTAATACACGGTTTCGTTATGTCCGGTCTGCGCATTCACGTGTGTATTCATGCTCACACCGTACTTTTTCAGGATTTCAGAAATCGAGTTACCGGGAAAGTTCTCCGTCCCGTTGAAAGCCATGTGTTCCAAGAAATGAGCCAACCCATTTTGGGCATCATTTTCCATGAGTGCACCCACGTTCTGGATGATATAAAAGTCAGCTTGACCTACTGGTTCGTTATTTTTACAAATAAAATAGGTCAGCCCATTATTCAATTTTCCATGTTTCACGTCCGGGTTCAAGGGAACCGAGGTGTCCATTTTATATTGAGCATTAGAGTAAAGTTGGACAAATCCCAACAACAATAATAAAACTATTTTTCTCATATATTCTCTTAGAAATAAGAGGGTGTGTCAAAAGGTATTTTACCCTCAAAAAAACTCCTCAGTCACTTCGTGCCACCTCCTCTATAAACAGAGGAGGAACTGGTGACTCATCCCAAAGACAGGGAGTATTTCAATTCTCCCTCTGTTTATAGAGGGAGTACCCCGAAGGGGGGGAGGGAGTTTGAAAAATGACTTTTGACACACCCTCATGTTACCTTATTCCACCACGATAATAAAGAGCGAATCCCTCACGAGGGAATACCCTTGATTATAAATATTCACGTCAATATAGTAAGTCCCTTCCTTTATTGAATTCTCAAAAGGTACTTCAAAACAACTATCTCCTCTCAGTTGTACTTCATTATAAAAAGACTCAACATCGCCATCACTGGTATGTACTCCTGCAATTTTATAATGAATCGGGTAAGTTCCCAATATCCCTTGTATTGGCGAAGACACCCAAGGGTATTTCCGTTCAATCCGGTCCGCCTCTTCTTCCTCATCCGGGTTCTTTTGAACGATCATCGTGTTAGGATCATAACTGACCTCATCCACTTCCAGGTAACCGACTTTTGTGTCATCACAGGCTATGAAAGCGAAAAACATGAATAGAATGTATATGATCTGTTTCATAATGCTTTTGTTTTAAAATTTTCCAAATGTAAAGCCATACACTAATGAATGCACGGCCCCGTTATCAGGCTCAATGTCCGCGGATGCAATCATCACGATGGAATACCCCGTATCAATGGATTGTATATGCAAGGTAGCAGCACCTACATCCGGAGTATCCTTATAAGGGTTCAATTTTCGATAAACCCGGATGCGATTCCCCGCTATTGCTGTAAACTCGTCACCCCCATCATCAATGTCGCCAACAGCAAAACTATCTTTCATATGTTTCCCCGGAATCACGTATCTAAGCATCATCTCTTTCCACACTTCCGGCTCAACATCTTTTATCCGCTCGATTCCATTATTCAACATATAGCGCAGGATGGAAAGTCTGGTCGGGCCAAAGAAGGTTATTTCAGGATATTGCGCATCTTTCCCTTCAAACAAGGAAGTCAATCCCGCCCATTCAATAACGACCACGGTTGAATCCCAGTTGTACGGATCATTCTTCATGTATTCCAGTATATTCCCGTCAAAAATTCCGGAAGCCTTTCCCGTGTCTATAAAATTTTCTTTCGTACAAGCTGACCCGATAAAAACCATCAGCAGTATTATAAATATCTTATTCATAGCTTTCACATTTTATTGTCTCTTTAACCAATATCTAGTTTGACGCATTAATTTATTGGAATTGAATGCACTATAATGAACAGGTAGGTACAACGCCCCGTCCTCAACATCTTGATCCGTTAGTTTTGCATATTCCTCGGTCATATCCGTTTTCCAGTATCCCGTACGTACCATATCATACCAACGATGACGCTCAAGAAGTAATTCTTTCTCCCTTTCTTCAAAAACGGCTCTATAAATAGGTCCTTCTGCCGCGGTATATCTTGCTGCCCCGGCCCGGTCTCTTACCCGATCCAAGTCAGATTTTGCCAGATCATCTTTTCCTAACTTGGCGTAACATTCCGCCCGCAGCAAAAGAATATCGGCCAAACGGGTACGTATAACGTTTCCTGCAAAATTCTGGAACCACATGGAAGGAGATGACCATGTTTTATCTTCAACTATATCCCTTCTACGCTGCATAAGAGCCCATCCCTCAGTTTCTTCAACATCAATCATTTCAGCCGGTTTGTAGAAATAAGCATCTCTTCGTTTATCTCCCTCTTTGTACATTTTCAACACACTCTCCGCTTTAATTTTCATATCTTTCCAAGCAATATCTCCCGGCTCCGAATTAGGCTCTATCGGGTAACTCTGGTAATACAATTCCTCGTCAATGTAAACATCCATCCACAACAAGTCCGTGTACACCACTTCCAGTTCAAAAATAGATTCGGGATGCTTACCTAATAGCAACTTCGTGCATACCTCTTCCGGATCGGCCGCCAACGTGAATCCACCTTTCTCGATAACCCAAGTTGCCACATCTATCGCCTTTTGCAAGGTGTCGTTATTATTTAACAGACTCCCTTCCCACGCGTACATGTGTGCTAACATGGCGTAAGCCGCTTCTTTCCCGGGGATTTGTTTCGTTGTTACCTTATTCCCGCTGGCATCTGTCAAGTTATTCCAAACATCGAGCAAAGTAGTAGCCTGTTTCATATCAGAAATAGCAATATCCAAAATCTCATTCCACGGCTTACGAGCTAAAGGTTCGACCTTGTAAGAAGTCGCAACGTATGGACAATCTCCCCAATCCCGAACGATCTCGAAATAGCATAAAGCTTTATAAAATAGCGCTTGTCCCAACCAGTAATCATGTCTCTCCTTGGGTAAATCAGCTTTATCAATGTTCTCGATCACCATCATTGCCTGTGTAATTGCTTGATAGTAACTATACCAAGAACAGGCAGTCACGTCACTATTAATTGTTGTTGCATCCAGTATTCTTAATGCCTTTGTCAGATATTGATCACACTCGTCCATAATTTCCCCGGAAATAGCACGAGGCGTGGAATACTCGTAAGCACTGCGATAAGTTTCATAAGCACCCCGCATAATCCCCTCAAAATCCTGTTCCGTCTTGAAAAAATTATAGTAAGTCATTGAATTCTCCGGCTCTATATCCATTAACCCGTTACACGAGGAATGTAACATCATGATCACCGACAGAAATAGTATAATTGTAAACCTCTTCATCATAGCTTCTATTAAAAGTTAATTGACAAACCTAAAGTAAACTTCCGATTCAACGGATATTTTCGAACATTATCAAATCCAGTCATCAAGTCAACGGCCTCGGGGTCCATTCCGGAATAATTAGTCCAAGTAAATAAATTCTCCCCGCTGATATAGGCTCGAACTTTTTGTAAACGCATACGATCCGTAACTTTCTTCGGTAGAGTATAACCCAGAACAAAACTCTTCATCCGAAGATAATTCACATCCTCCACGAACTGATCACTGTAAATTCCCGTGTTATTTTTTCCAACATCATAAGATAATCTGGGAAAGTCCGCTTTATCCCCGGTTTTTTCCCAGAATGTATATTTACGAATATCCTCTAAAATAGGACCGTCTAACGTGGAACTATTCACCGCAATAGCTTCTGCCTTCCCGGCATTGATGATCGTACGCCCCAAAGAATAAGTAAAATTCATGGATAAATCAAAACCTTTCCATTGCAATTCTGTCATAATACCCCCTTGGGCCTCCGGGAGAGGACTCCCCACATAGATAGCATCAGAAGCGGGATTAATCAAACCATCTCCATTCGCATCATAATAATACATATCTCCTACCGTGTAGAACTGGCGTTCCCCTTCATACATATCCGGATGTAAATATTGTTTTTCACCGTAAGCATTATATTTATACGGAATCTGATCCTCGGACTCGATAACGCCTTGCGTCTTCAATCTCCGAATAATATTTAATGGCTCACCAATGATATAGGTCCCTAAATCCCGGCCATTATGGCTTTTTTTGAATTTATTCCAGTTCCGGGCAATATTGAAATTCAACCTCCAACGGAAATTATCTCTTCTAAAGATGTCATATCTCAACGATAATTCCACCCCATTATTGGAAATAGCCCCCGCATTCTGGTATTGCGTTGTCATGGGAGAATAGTTTCCCGGCAGCGGGACCGCGTACATCATATCATCGGTATAACGATTGTAATAATCGAATACCACATTCAGCCGGTAATTCAAGAAATCCAGATCCACTCCAATATTATACTGTCCAGTTGTTTCCCAAGACAAGTCGGGATTCAACAAACCATTGGCCGATTCCGGTACGATCGTGGAACTCCCCATAAACGTCCAACCTGTTGTCAAAGAGCCGTAAGCTAAATAACGAGTTGTAAATTGAGTTCCGGTCTCTCCCCAGCTACCACGAATCTTTCCAAAATCCAGCCAATCACACCAATCCATAAATGATTCGTCAGAGAACACCCAAGCCGCACTAACTGCCGGGAAAGTCCCCCAAGGTTTTCCTTTACCGAACTTTGAACTACCATCCCGCCGAACAGAGGCTCCAAAAATATATTTCTGCTTGTAACTATAAGTCAATCTTCCCAGAAAGCTCACCATCACGTCTTTTTCATAATTAGAGCTATATGCTTGCAAAGCTTGAGGCGTTGAGCCACTATTGTCAATCGACGGCCATTTGTTTTTAGCATAATGTACCTGATTATTAGGCCCCCCTTTAGCGATTCCTCCAACGACATGTTCCTCATCCATCTGCGTGGAAATACCTGCCAAAGCTTCTACCTTATGATCCTTAAATTGTTTGTTAAATACCAATAGATTTTCTGTTAATAAAGTTCGATTTTCCAAAAATGATCCTTGAGTGGCCGTCTTACCATCCGTGGTCAATTCCATAGGAGTAAACGTATTCTGTTTACTTAATGTATATCCAATAGAATTCGTTGACGAGATTCGAAGCCAATCGGCAATATTATAAGTTAAAGCAACACTCAAACGACCAAATAAATCTTCATTCTTCTCCTTCACTCCTTTTTGATTTTTCAGCACGTATTCCTCAACCACGGAATTTGCGGGCAAAAATGGAGACGTTTCAAAAGGCACCTTCGGAATATTTACTAAATTTTGACCGTCTCCCATGATCAAGTTACTACTCTCTCCTTGATTTCGTTTACGACGGGCGTATGCCAAAGACAAATGAACTTCTATATTAAAACGTTCAATGGGTTTAAATCCCAAATTCGTCATGAAGTTAAACCGGGTGAACCCACTATTTCTCAAAATTCCCGTTTCATCATAAAAACCAGCTCCCACGCTACTATTAAAACGATCCGTTCCATACAATGACTGCACGTTGGCCGTTATGACTTTTCCCGTTTGGAAGAAACGCTTGAACCAATTTGTCGAGTTATTATAAAACGAATTCAAACTATCCTGCAATTGATCTATATATTTTGCATTATATTCACTACCATTTCCCCAGAAATAATCATAAGCTCCTCCATACTTCCCGAAAACATCCTGATAACTTTTAGGATACACCGCCTCATAATCATCATTCATATAAGCCTGACGATAATTCTGCAAGGCTTTCAATTTATATCTCCGAGATTCTTTACCGGCAAAAACTGTCGGGTATTCAGGGATATAAGACCATGAATAAGACACGTTAGCCCGTATGGAACGTTCCCCGTTTTTACCCCGTTTCGTGGTAACCAAGATGACTCCATTAGCTGCACGTGATCCGTACATGGAAGTAGCCGCCGCATCCTTCAACACTTCAATAGATTCAATCGATTCCGGATCAATCTCGGCCAAAGCATTTGTCCCCGTTAAAGAAGAAGTCATATTCGTGATGGGCACACCATCAATCACCCACAGGGGAGAACTAAAATCACGTTGCTCCGCACTCAAAGTATTATATCCACGCAGAATAGTTGCCGTTCCCCCACTACCGGGCGCCCCGCTCATGTTAGAGACATCTAACCCGGCAACACGCCCCTGCAACAAACTGGAAAGATTAGCTGTCGGGACACTAAGAATGTCCTCTCCCTTGATGGAAGTCACGGCCCCCATCATCTCTCGCTTCGTGGTCTTCCCGTAAGCGATAACTCTTACCTCGTCCAAATCCGACACGTCATCTTCCAAAACGACATTTACCACTCCCGGTTTACTTACCGGAACCTCTTTCATTTTCATTCCCACGAATGAATACATCAACACCAAATTCTTCTGGGGAGCTAAAACCAATTTATATTCACCCTTCGAATCAGTGGCCACCCCTTTCGTGGTTCCTTTTATGTACACGGATACACCGGGTAAAGGCCCATTCTTCTTGTCTGTCACCCGTCCTCGAATTACCCATTCTTCCATCGGTTTTACCGTATCACCCACTACACGTTCCCTCGTCGAGATCAGAATTGTTTCCTGTTCAATGGAATACACCAACGAACTACCTTTCAACACCAAGTCCAACACCTTTATCACATCCATATCCTTCACGCTCAAAGACAAGTTCTTTACTTGTCTCACCTCGTTCTCATTATAAAGGAAACCGAACTTTGTCTGTTGCTCGATAGCCTCGATTACCACTTTCAGATTAACGTTATTCACCTTAATCGAAATCTTTTGAGCCATAGTCACTTGATTAGCATACAGAGACATAGAACTCATCAAAAAAATAATCAGAAAATTTCGCATAAACAATAACCATTTTTCCACACATCCTCCCCGCGGAAGATAGCGCGTTTCTCCATTTTTTTTCATAACTTTGTTTTTGACTAAATAATAATTATTTATTGATTATTAATAATAACCGGGAATGGGTCCAATCATCCCCGGTTATTTCTTTTTATCCACCTTTACTATTCTATTCTCCAGTATTAATTCCGTTCCGGTTGTTCTTTCCAACATCTTCAATATCACACTCAGATTCTCGAAACGTTTCAATTTCCCCGTCACGGCGATCTCTTTCAGGTTCTCCTTCGCAAAAACGAAATCGACATCATACCAACGACCAATCATGATTAACACCTGTTCCAAGGACTCGTCGTTAAAATAAAACCATCCCTCGTGCCAAGCCGTGTAGTAACTTGTGTTTACCACCCGTACCTCGTGACGCCCGTCTTTCCCGATCACCATCTGTTCCGAAGGTTCCAGCGTGATCTTTGTTTTATGCCCTTGAGAAACCTGCACTTTCCCCTCAACCAAAGTCGTTTCATAGGAATCATCCGTGTCATATGCCTTTATATTGAAATGCGTTCCCAGCACCTTCACTTCAAATCCCCGGTCAACTTCCACGATAAAGGGACGAACCGAATCCTTGGTTACCTCAAAATAAGCCTCTCCCGATAAACGTACCCGACGTACGTTCTCCCCAAAAGCTACCGGATAACTTAATTCTGATTTCGAGTTCATCCACACCCGTGTCCCGTCATTCAAGATCAGCATATATTCATGCCCACGCCCCACGAGCAATTTATTATAAATCAATTCCTGCACGGATTCCGGTCTGTTGTCCTGATAATTCAAGCGAGCCGAATCGACCATTATCTTACTTCCATCCTTTTCGTTAATATGGTTCCCGGCTGTCTGTAATTCCCGCAATGTCCCGTCACTCGTGACAAGCACAGCCTCCAAGGTCCCCGGCTCCACATCGTGCAAACTAATTACATTTTTCAAGGATGCATTATTTCTTGAATACATAACATAAATGGCCGTTCCCCCTAAAAGAAGAGGCAATAACACGGCTGCTACTCTCCCCAACAGAACTGATAATCGCCGCCTACGGGGCCTCATCACCCGTTCCAACTCTCTATCCACATCTATATCTTCTATCATTTGCCGCCGCCGCAAATAATCCTCCCCCGAAGACATTTCGTCAAGTAATAATTTTTCTTTAGAATCAGGCACGACAATCTCGTCCAATTGACGCCGTTCCTGCTCGGTTTCCATTCCAAGCAACTGGGCAAACACGAGCCATACCTTATGATTTGATTTCAGATTCATACATCCGTCTATTATCCTTAATACATCCCATAGACGAACTCATGAAAAAAACTAGTGAATCAAAAACAGACTTTTTTCAAAAAAAATAACAATGAAAGGAAATATTGATCATGCAATTGGTCTCTTAATACCTTGTAAGCATTTGCCTTTAACGTGTTTACCGAATTCACGGAAATATGCAATTGATCTGCTATCTCCTGATTCTTTAGACCTTGTAACTTCAACAACAAAATTTCCCGGGTACGTTCCGGCAATAATTGTATGGCCTGATCCAGTAACCGGTAAACATCTTCACGCAAAGTTTCTATCTCGAAAAACTCTTCACGTTCTTTTTCATTTTCCTGTTCCCACTCCACGTAACGATGATGGATATTCTCCCGACGCAACACGTCAAGACAACGATTCTTCACGCTAGTATAAAGATAGTTTTTCACGTTGGCAACACCCACCAGTTCCGATGGATTTTCCCATAATCTACAAAACACATCGTGAACCACGTCTCGGGCCATCTCTCCATCCTCCAAGTAACGATTAGCAAAGACACACATGGAGGCAAAATAACCCCGAAAAAGAATTTTAAAATCCTCTTCTTCTTGCTTACCTCTTTTTTTTATTACATGCGGATCGCCCATCTCTCTTTTTTAGTAGAGCAAAGATAAAGCTTTTAATTTATAAAACTTTCCGTTTAGGTACGGTAGCCACGAAATCTTTCAGATAAAACGGTTCAAAATAGGCTACATCTTCAAATTTACCGGCTTCAAAGTATCGTTCTGCAAGCCCAATCATGTTTGCCGCAGAAGTCGAGACCCCGTTAATAAACACGGCATTCGGATGTTTCAAGACTTCCTTCACCTTATCACTCCCATTTCCAAAGAACAAAACTTTCCGGGTAGATAATAAATCGGCAAAAGAATTTTCTTCAATCACTTCAGCGTGAATATCTCGCACGACATTTCCTTCCCGATCATATATTGCCGTATAGACTTCCATGCGACGGGCATCAATCATCGGGCAATAAAAAGCCTCTTCGTCCTCTCTTTGGGCCACGGCATTTGCCAATGCTGCCAATGTACTAACAGCAATCAAAGGTTTCCCGGCACCAAAGCATATCCCCTTGGCTAAAGATACCCCGATACGCAAGCCCGTGTAGGAACCGGGGCCCATACTCACGGCCACGGCATCCAAATCATTCGCCGTCAAGTTATTCTCTTTTAATAAATCATCCACGTACACACCCAGTAAAGTAGAATGATTAAATCCCTCGTCATTCTCTTTTAAAGCAATCACGTTTCCATCCCGGGCAATCGCCACGGAACATACATCTGTTGAAGTATCTATATTTAAAATAAGAGCCATAATACAATTGAAAATTGAAAATTGAAAATTGAAAATGTGGGGACACTCTCGATTTCAATCTTCGGGTTATTACTTTCTGATGATTTGAATCTCGCCACCAACACCCAGTTTGATGATACTGGAGGGAGCGGGATTCGTTGTTTCTTCCTGACGGAAATCGACCACGTAATCGACAGCAGTTTTCACAGCATCACTGATTTCGGCAAAACACCGGGGAGAAGGTTCCCCACTGATGTTGGCTGACGTCGAGACAATGGGTTTACGGAAACGGTAAAGCAAGGATTTCGTGAAATCCTCCGAGGTGATCCGGATGCCGATGGTTCGATCTGGGGCAATCAGATTCTTCGCCAAGTTCTTTGCGTTCGGGTAAATGATTGTCATGGGTTTATCGTTCACTTCAAGCAACTCGTAAGCCACGTCCGGAACCTCCACGTAGGATGCAAGCTTACCCACATCGTCCAGTAATACCAACATGGCCTTACTATCCTCCCGGTGTTTCAGCTCGTACACCCGTTTCACGGCAGCCTCGTTCGTGGCATCACACCCGATGCCCCATATCGTGTCCGTGGGATAAAGAATTATCCCCCCATTTTTAAGAATTTCGCAAGCCTTGCGAACTTCTTCCTTTAGCTTTTCATCATTCATTATAAGTCATCTATAGTGGGGACGAAAGTACAAAGTTTACGGCAGGATGTCAATTTTTAAGGTATCTATTTTTATTCTTCCAAACTTTTATTCAAAATATCAAGATCGTATCCATATAGTTATAATTTCACTATATTTGTCCCGTAAAATAAAAGGACGGCATTTCAAATTCTAGGAATATGATGAATGACAGTATATCTTCTCCAATATTTTGGATGTATTTTTCGTACGTCCTTTCTTTTATCATTCCCCTATTTTGCGGCCTCACACTGTTAACGGTCAAAGGGGCCGTCCCCAGCGAACAAGCCGGAATGCATCCGCGGAGGCTACTGGGAATTATTTTCACATTCTCGGGGTTGATCTTCATCCCGAACATGATACAAGATATTCATAAATATATCACGGGTGAACTGGGCTTACCCATCTTTGATATTGTCATTAACTTGTTTCTGGTTCCCCTGTATTTTTTCTATTTCCGCAAGCTCACGAAACCGGAAAAACTGACATCCCGAAGAATTTGGCCACACTTGATGCCGGGAATTTTGGTACTGATTACCAGTTTCTTTTTGTCGCCTCTGCAAGAAAAAATTGCGGGGGACGGCGTGTTCTTTAATGCCAACTTACCTTTAATTATTTTCCGTTGCGCCAGCCTGATCCTTCAAGCCATCATGATCACACTATACACGTTTCGCATTCTGCATTTGAAACGAGAACATATGCAACGACTGGAAGAGAATTATTCTTCCATGGAAAACATCGATTTACGCTGGCTAAACCAAGCCATCCCTCTGGCTGCATTTTTCGCATTTATAGCTCTTTTCGCATCTTGTTTTCAAGCCATCTGGAGCGATTATCTATTCCACATCAGTTCCATATTATTCACTTTTTACTTGTTTATCCACGCTCTCAACGAACCTTATATCTGTTACACGGAGCAACACGCGGAGATTCATGAAGAGGAAATCATTTCCCCTAATTCCTGCCCGGAGACACCTGTCACCACTCCAACAAGTGAAACAGAATTATCCCCCGTTTTCCCCCCTCTACCCGAAAAATACTTGAAAAATCTCGGGATCAAAAGAGAAAAGATGAAAGACGAACTGATCCGTCTTTTCGATGAAAAAGAAATATACACCAACGGGAACCTGACCATAGCCGACGTGGCCGCCTTGCTGGGAACAAACCGCACGTACGTCTCGAACGTTATCAACAACGAGTTCGGCTTCAGCTTCTACCAGTTCGTCAACAAATACCGAATACAGAAAGCCACCATTTTATTAATTCAACACCCGGATATGCAAATCCAGGAAGTTGCCAGCCTTTCCGGTTTCAACTCCCTTTCTTCGTTCATCTCCTCCTTCAAGCTCAACGAGGGCATCACCCCCAAACAATGGAAACAACGTTACGTGGCCCCCCTTTAACAATTTCGAATACGTAAAAACTTTGGAATTCGTACAAGTCACGACCGAAAAGGTAAAATTATAACAGAATTTTACTTTTTACTCATCTCTTTCGTGACAAGTCCCTCACATTTGCAAAAACTTAAATGCTCACGATATGAAAAAATTTATTCTATCAATTCTTGCCATAGCAGCTATGGCAAGTTGTACTAAAACATCCGAAGATGACGTTGATCCTAATGCTCCAGTAGAGATTAAATTCGGAGCTGGTATCGATATGTTATCCCGGGCTGCCATCACTACTGACGGAAGCGGTCATCCTGTATCAAACATAACAAGCATACAAATTCTAAGAGGTACAGACGGAGCGAATCCCGCATTTAACACGATTTCAGATGTAACAACCACAGCTGACTTAAAAACAGATGGGACATTTGAAAACATCATAAATCCTCAATATTATAAATCAACAACAGATGCAGCAAATTTTATTGCCTATTGGCCACAAGGCCTTCTCACCTCCGGAACAGTCAATTTTACGATAACCGGAGAAGAAGACATCATTGTCGCTCCCGCTATCGCGACAACTTATTCCACGACACCACCAACCGTAAATTTCCAATTCGCACATAAACTAGCCCAACTTCAATTAAAGGTAATAGCTCAAAACGAATCTGCTTTTTCCTTTTACGGAGTACTAGAAAGTGCCAAAATAAACGTACCTTCAAAATTAGATATGACAATTAAAGCAGACGGAAGTACCGAATTAACCGCAAACGCAACCCCCACAAATATAGATCTTGATTTTGGCTCTATCACATACAGCACGACAGAAACCTCTGTATCCAAAAATTTTATTATTTTACCAGTAGCCCCAACAACTATCAATCTTAAATTTGCCAATATAACAGAAGCAAAAGATTACGATATAAAGGATCTAGCTTTATTACCCGGAAAAATAACAACCTTAACAATTACAGTAAACGCCACTGGAGTTAACTTTTCATCCACAATTACAGAATGGACTACCGGAGGAACTGACGGGAAAACAAACGTTGGAGGCAATTAAGGAATAATCAAAAGTATTTAATCATTTCCTACACTAAGAGACCATGATGAATGTAAAAGCATTTATCATGGTTTCTTGCTTTTGGGCCACAATTTAAGTTAAATTCCCTATTGAGGCACTTT
Source organism: Butyricimonas sp. (assembly GCF_019423355.1). NCBI lineage: Bacteria > Pseudomonadati > Bacteroidota > Bacteroidia > Bacteroidales > Odoribacteraceae > Butyricimonas > Butyricimonas sp. Next base: position 126,143 of record NZ_JAHZBP010000007.1, on the reverse strand, counting down.
TCCTATTTCACGATATTCACTATAATCGTGTTGTCTGTCTCTCCTCTATATAGAATCGCCAAAGTTTTTCTATATGGGAAATATTCGTTATCCATCCACGTATTCACTCTTAAACCAGAATTCGAATACAGGATCAAGAAAATAAAAACCTTCCACCGTTTTATCCAAAATATCTTTTTGTTCTAAAACGATTTTATTTTTCGACACGTTTTGCGGCGTTCCTAATTTATACTTGGACATCGTTGTCGCTCCCGTAAGAACGGACTCCCCTTTCGCTATAGCAATCAAAAGATTAAGCTGGGTAATGGATAAAGCCTCACATTCGGCAACATACAAAGGTAAATTTGTATTCACGATTTGCGAAAACGCCTTGTCAACAATTTCTACTGTCACAGCCTTCCGAGTTGCACTCCACACGAAATGAGATAACTGCTGCACGTACCAAGAATGAGATTTCACCTTCTCAACAATCAATCCGGCATCCTCTGTCGAAATCTCCTTCCCCGTCCGTCGAAAGGAATTCATGATAAATTTTATCCATTCAGTTTCATCAATTTTCTGGAGAAACATCAATTGTCCAAATCGATAAAAAGGCTTGGAAGACGAATTGAAAATTTCGATCATCATGTGCCGTTTGCTACCATACAAACAATAACTAACCTTTTGATGGTGTTGCCACACGCTACGCATTTCTCCTTCTAAATGCCCATAATTTTTCAATCCTGCCAAACTTTGAAACTCATCAATACAAACAATAATTTTAATTCCCTTGGAACAAGCTATCTTTTCCGGAAGTTCTAATAACTCCCGTTCATTTTCTTTCACCCGGTGATATTCTAGCCCGATAGAAAAATCAGTCATCGGATCAACACCGATAGATATTTTCGGAGAGAGCGTTTTTAAGAATTCCGTAGCATTTGAAATCCACGTTTCCCAACTATTACTAGTAGCTTTGATGACCTCTTTTGCAAAAAGTTGATAAAACTCCTCCTCACTTCGTACCGTAAAGACATCCAAAAAGCATACTCGCACGTCAGGACGTTCTTCAACCAGCTCTTTCATCGCTTCTTTCACCAAAGATGATTTTCCCCAGCGCCGGGGGGAAATCAGCATCGTGTTAATGCCCGAATACAAGTTACTTTTAAGTTCTTGTTTCTCCCTAACCCTATTTACAAAAGTCGAACCAGCGGCTAATTTCCCGTATTGAAAAGGTGACTCCAACATAATAATTGTTTTCTACAAATGTAATGAGTATTCAAGGATTTACCAAATTATAGGAAATAATTTTATACCTTTTGGTATAATACCTTTTGGTATAAAATCATTCTAACATTCACGAATTACCTTATCGGATGACCTTTTGCTTTTTATCTCTCATTTATTCACCTTCATCCACTTCACCGCATCCGCAATAATCGTATTGTCCGATTCTCTCCGATCATCCAGTGTAATCGTGGCCTTCTCCTTCGGGAAATCACGCTCCTTTACTCGACTCGTTTTAACACGCCAATTCCGAACAAAAGTGGCCCGATAGGTTTCTCTCACCTGCTTCTCTTGAAAATACAAATTTCCGAGCAAGCACGTTACCCCCAAATCCGACACGATAAAGATATAAAAAATAAAATAAAAAAATAGACAAGTCACATCCCATTCTCACACCCACGATCTAAACCCACCCAATAAGAGAACAAAAAAAACTACGACTTTACATCTGAAAAAACAGCATAAAGTCGTAGTTTAAAATCATTATAAATGCTCTACAAGAACGTTACATGAATTATACCAGATGCTTAATCAACTCCTCCCGATCTCCATACAGCATATCAATCACCGGAATCTCGATTAACGTGTAGCATCCCGGCTGTTGTTTCATGGATGCACGAGCTGTTGCCACGAGGATTTGTCCGGTTAAAGCCGGGTTATTGATTTTCATGTCAAATTCGAACAACTGGTTCTGCGTTTTGCCGGAAACACCCTTGCGGACAAGATTCACGCCGTGGCCCATATCTTTCAGGTTATCGACACACTCCACCTGCATCACGTGCGTCTCGTCATGCACGAAATAAGGATCGGTCTTGATCGCCTCGGCCACTTGTTTGAAATCGTACCCCTCTTTCAACTCCACGTACACCATCCGGCGATGGATTCCCGTTCCCACTGGAATCGTCATGGATAACGCAGCTTTCACGCCTTCCACGGCTTTCACGGCAACCGTGTGTCCCATGCTCATGCCGGGGCCAAAATTCGTATAAGTAATCCCTTTCGGGGCGCAAGCTTCTAACAAGGCACGGACGACAGAATCACTTCCCGGATCCCATCCGGCGGAAATAACAGATACTTTCCCATGCTTTTTGGCAACCTCTCCCAGACGTTTATGCAAACCGGAAATCTCCGTGTGAATATCGAAACTATCCACCGTGTTAATCCCCATAGCTAATATTTTCGAGGCATACGACTCCACACTACGGGTTGGGGTACACAAAATTGCCACGTCTACATCCTTGATTTGAGCAATATCCGACACGACAACATAGTCCTTCAATTCGGCCGACACGTTCGTCGCATCCCGGCGTACTACTCCTGCTACTTCAAAGTCGGGGGCAGCTTGCAGTGCCTCAAGCACGTAACTACCTATATTTCCATACCCGACGATGGCTGCTCTAATTTTCTTCATCTGTTTTTGCTTTTTAAATTAACACCGCAAATTACGAAATATTTTTTTCCCCTACAAAACGCAAGCGTAACGTTTTCACCCATTTGTTAAACTTTCAACATCTATTTTTCCCTTGCCATTAAAATACAACATACACCACTGCATCTTTTCACCTTCCCTTACATCAGTCCTGCCAAACCCGTTTTATCCCTTTATTCCCTAGAACAGACACTCATCGAAACCATAACGACCGGATGCAAAACGATTCATTGAATATCAGTGCATTATCCATTTCTCTATGCAAAACAACATTCCTGCAATATTTCTTTAAATACCTGTCATTCCATCATCCCCCGATAACCCATAGAACATTCTATTCACAAAATCCTTAAAAAGACTTATAATCCGATTCACGAGGCGAAATAAAGAAGAATTTCTTTTTTTTATTGTCAAAAACGGCTAATTTTGCCTTTCGTTTTTAATAACAAACAGTTACAGAATAAATACATAAAAATCTATTATGGCAGAGAATGTAAACGAAAAGCTTTTCAGTGAATTTGCTCCCAACACCACCCAAGAGTGGAAGGACAAAGTCATTGCAGACCTAAAAGGGGCTGACTTCGATAAAAAGCTGGTTTGGAGAACAAACGAGGGTTTCAACGTACAACCGATGTACCGGTTGGAGGACATGAAAGACCTCAAGAACTTAGAATGCTTCCCGGGAGAATATCCTTTCGTGAGAGGTAACAAGAAAAACAACAACGAATGGCTCGTTCGTCAGGACATCGTGGTAGAGGATGTAGCTGAGGCGAACAAGAAAGCGTTGGATGTTCTGAACAAGGGTGTTAACTCACTCGGATTCGTGCTTACAAATTGCAAGAACTTCACGAAAGCCGATATGGCTGCCTTGTTGAAAGATATTTGCTTGGAATGTATCGAGATTAACTTCGTTGTATGCTGCAACAAAGTTGCTATCTTGAATATGTTCAAAGAGTACGTTGCAGAGAAAGGTTTCAACCCTGAAAAAATACAGGGAGGTATCAATATCGATCCGATCAGCAAACTCGTTTTAGAAGGAAAATTCTGTGACCCGAACCCGTTCAGCGTGGTAAAGGCTACCACGGAAAGCACTTCCGAACTGAAAAACTTCAAAACCATTGAGGTAGGTGGATATGTCTTTAATAACTCGGGAGCATCCATCGTTCAGGAATTAGGATTCAGCTTGGCTGCCGGAGTAGAATACCTTGACAAATTAACCGATGCAGGAATGGACGTGAAGGACATCGCTCCTCGTATGCGTTTCCACTTTGCTACCGGTTCCAAATATTTCATGGAAATTGCTAAATTAAGAGCAGCTCGTTATTTGTGGGCTCACATCGTGAAAGCTTACAATCCTTGCTGTGACTGCGTTTGCAAGATGAATATCCATGCTGAAACATCAGAATGGAACAAGACGGTATACGATCCGAACGTGAACATGCTCCGTACTCAAACGGAAACCATGTCCGCAACAATCGGTGGTGTTGACTCGTTCACGGTTCACCCGTACGACTATATCTACGAGTGCCATCCTTCAGAACTGGGAGAACGCGTAGCTCGTAACCAACAATTGTTATTGAAAGAAGAATCACACTTCGACAAAATCGTTGACCCTGCCGGAGGTTCATATTATATCGAAGAATTAACCCAATTCATCGCCGAGGCTGCTTGGAAACTCTTCTTGGAAGTACAAGAACAAGGCGGTATGGTGAAAGCTCTTGAATCAGGATTCGTACAGGCTGCCGTGAAAGCTACAGCACAGAAGAGAGATCAGGACATCGCTAACCGGAAAGAAAACTTCTTGGGTACGAACCAATTCCCGAACTTCAACGAGAAAATGGATAAAGAGCTTTGTGCTTGCATCCTAGAGCCGGAAGACAAAACCGCTCCCGACGCTGTTGTTGAAACGTTGAAACCTTACCGTGGAACTCAAGCTTTCGAAGCTATGCGTATCAGAACTGACTTGTTTGCAAAAGAACAAGGTCGTCGCCCGGTAGTTTACATGTTCCCGATGGGTAATTTGGCTATGCGTAAAGCAAGAGCTCAATTCGCTTGTAACTTCTTCGCTTGTGCAGGATTCCAAGTAATGGATAACAACGGATTCAAGACTGTTGAAGAAGGTGCTAAAGCATGCATGGACAACAAGGCTGATATCGTGGTAATCTGTAGCTCGGATGACGAGTACGCTACTATCGCACCGGAAGTATATGCAGCAATGAAGGACAAAGCAATCATCGTTGTTGCCGGTAACCCGGAATGCAGACCCCAACTAGAAGAAATTGGCATCAAGAACTATGTTCACGTGAAATGTAACGTGCTGGAAGACTTGAAAGCATACCAACAAAAATTGGGAATTAAGTAATTGACGATTTATCATAAATCAAAAACTGAAAGATGAAACCAAATTTCAAAGATATAAATATCAAGTCAACAGAGAAAGCTACCACTGCTGCTGCAGAATGGGAAAAAGCTAATCACATTGAGAAAAACTGGTTGACACCCGAGCTGATACCGGTAAAACCCGTGTACACGGCTGAAGATTTAAAAGGGATGGAGCACTTGGATTATGTTGCCGGAATCCCTCCATATTTACGTGGTCCCTACTCCATGATGTACCCGATGCGTCCTTGGACAATCCGTCAGTATGCCGGATTCTCTACCGCAGAGGAATCAAATGCATTCTATCGTCGTAACTTGGCTGCCGGACAGAAAGGTTTGTCTGTAGCATTCGACTTAGCCACTCACCGCGGATATGACTCAGACCACCCGCGTGTAATCGGTGACGTGGGTAAAGCCGGTGTTGCCGTAGACTCTATCATGGACATGAAGATCTTGTTCGATCAAATTCCATTGGACAAGATGTCTGTATCCATGACGATGAACGGTGCCGTACTTCCTATCTTGGCATTCTATATCGTTGCCGGATTGGAACAAGGTGCTACTCTTGACCAATTACAAGGAACAATCCAGAATGATATCTTGAAAGAGTTCATGGTGCGTAACACTTATATCTACCCGCCGAAGTTCTCTATGAAGATTATCGCTGACATCTTCGAATACACTTCCAAGAATATGCCGAAGTTCAACTCTATCTCTATCTCCGGATACCACATGCAAGAAGCAGGTGCTACCGCCGATATCGAGTTGGCATACACCTTGGCTGACGGTTTGGAATACTTACGTGCCGGGGTTAACGCCGGAATGGACATCGACGCATTCGCACCTCGTTTGTCATTCTTCTGGGCTATCGGTATGAACCACTTCATGGAAATTGCCAAGATGAGAGCCGGACGTTTGTTGTGGGCTAAGATCGTTAAACAATTTAACCCGAAGAACCCGAAATCTTTGGCATTGCGTACACACAGCCAGACTTCAGGTTGGTCATTGACCGAGCAAGATCCGTTCAACAACGTGGGTCGTACTTGTATCGAGGCCATGGGAGCTGCTTTGGGACACACGCAATCTTTGCACACCAACGCATTGGATGAGGCTATCGCTCTTCCGACTGACTTCTCTGCCCGTATCGCTCGTAATACCCAGATCTATATTCAAGATGAAACTACCGTATGTAAATCAATCGACCCGTGGGGAGGTTCTTACTATGTTGAGAGCTTGACTCAAGAATTGGTTGAAAAAGCCTGGGCTCACATCCAAGAAATTGAAAAACTGGGTGGTATGGCAAAAGCTATCGAATCCGGTATTCCAAAATTACGTATCGAAGAAGCAGCCGCTCGTACGCAAGCTCGTATTGACAGTGGCGAACAAACCATCGTGGGTACGAACAAATATCGTTTGGAAAAAGAAGATCCGATCGATATTCTTGAAGTGGACAACACGGCAGTACGTGAAGCCCAGATCCGTCGTTTGCACGAATTGAAAGCCAACCGTAACCAAGCCGAGGTGGATGCCGCATTGGATGCGATCACTCGTTGTGCTGAAACCGGCGAGGGCAATCTGTTGGAATTGGCCGTAGACGCAGCCAAGAAGAGAGCCTCTTTGGGAGAAATCTCTTACGCATGTGAAAAAGTTGCAGGACGTTATAAAGCAGTTATCAGAACCGTGAGCGGAGTATATTCAAGTATTGCCAAGGAAGACGAAGACTTCCAGAAAGCCAAAAAACTGGCAGACCAGTTTGCAGAAATGACAGGACGTCGTCCGCGTATCATGATCGCTAAAATGGGTCAAGACGGACACGACCGAGGTGCTAAAGTTGTTGCTACGGGTTACGCAGACCTTGGTTTCGACGTGGATATGGGACCGTTGTTCCAAACCCCGGAAGAAACCGCTAAACAAGCCGTTGAAAATGACGTTCATGTTGTCGGAGTTTCTTCTCTGGCAGCCGGTCACAAAACGCTTGTACCTGCCGTTATCGCAGAATTGAAAAAATTGGGACGTGAAGACATCCTCGTTTACGTGGGTGGTGTTATTCCTCACCAAGACTACCAATTCTTGTTCGATGCGGGTGCTATCGCCGTATTCGGTCCCGGTACCAAAGTATCCAAGAGTGCAATCCAAGTTCTCGAAATTTTGATTGACTTGGCTAAGAAATAATGAAATGCTATCAGGCAAGGGAAGGGAGTCCATGAGGCTCCCTTTCTTGACTATACCTCACCCCTATCTACACTCAAATCCTCCTGTCTTATCAATAGAGACACCCAGTTTATTTTGGAAAATTAAGGCGTTGACTACTTGTTATTCCTTATATCAAGCTATCCTTGAAGGCAAAATTATACCCACGAGTTGACTTTATTGCCCCTAATCAACAGAAAGATTATGATATTTTTCAAATTTCGTACCTTTCGAAAAACAATCGGGTAAACAATGTGCGGCATAACACAATTTTTCTTTATCAGAAGCCAAATTTTTGTCCGCACAATATTTTTTTATAATTGCCGTCGCATTTAAAAATCCATTCTTTTCTGATTCAGTCACTACAGAGATTTCATTATAATCATCGTCCAGAATATCCTGTCCATTAGAAGTGACGATCATATAAAGTTTTTCATCAACGCCTCCCACTTCTGCCGAAAATTGCCGATACTGCTCGTCTGTCAATTCTAGGAAATTCTCTTCAACCGGAAGAAATCCCAATTGGAACACCAGTTGAAGAGCCTGTCCCGTATTTCCGATTAATAAATCAAATACATTCATATATTACCTATAACTGTTCGACCTCCTCGGGTCGCAATCCCGTACTTCGAATAATTGTTTCCACGGATATTCCCATCTTTTTCATGTTTCGAGCAACTTCAAGAATACCTTCTGTACGGCCTTCTGCCCGACCTTCTGCTCGACCTTCTACCAGTCCCTCGAATTTAGCCGTTCCCAACACGTCGTTCTGGATCATGATCGCATCCACATGACGATCATAAGCGGCCCGCTCACTTGGATCCATATCATAGTAAACCAGTTTTTCTCTTGCCTCTTTTAATCCCGGTGTGGTCGTGTCCGGACGGATGTGATCGTTTTTCAAATAATCCAGCCACTCTTCAAGCGGGGTTACAGCCACCTTGTCAAATTCGTTCACTCGGATTAAAAAATATTCGGGAAATATCTCGGAGGGAAGACGACGAACCAAGGCATCACGTTCTTTCATTGTTACCTGTAAGTGGTCGCCGGTGTGAACTCCCGTGAACGTGTTCTGACCGTGATACAAGTAATCATCACCTTTACCGATATCGAAATAGAGGATACTGATAGAATAAATTTTCTTCACTTCCGAGTAAAGTTCTCCCAGTTCTATATGCTCGATAATGGCCTTGGCCGCACCGTAAAGAATTCGTTCCAAGAAATATAATTCCCGCATCACCTGAACTTCCACGATAATGATCTCGTCCTCGCTATCCCGAGCCTTGATGTCCACACGATTAAACTTGTCATTGTCGTCCTGTTGATTGCTCTCGCTTTCCAATATGTCAAGAATCTGTATCGGGCGATTCAGTAAAACTGTCAGCAAGCCTTCCAGCACCCCGAAATTAGCCTTGTTGCGCAACAAGCGTTTCACGGCCCAGTCAAATCGAATGTATTTATCCATCACTAAATCGTTTGATTACCTACTTCAAAGGTAAACATTTTTAATTACTTTTCCAAGGCTTGTTCAATGTACCCGGCATAACCTGAAAGTCTTTTGCATAAAGATGGATTGTAAGGTAGATAAACTTTCTATACCAGCGTCGTCAAATGCCGAATAAACAACTCTTCTGCAGATTGTACCCAAGCTCGAAAAGCCCCTGAATCTGCATTATGGCTCGGAATATATTCCACGAGGCGGGAAACATCGAAAGTCGTACTCTCGATTCCCGCCCCGGCTCCAACTGCATCGGCAGCATTGATTTCCTGTTCCACGTGGGTAGGAATCATCATGACCGGCTTTCCCAGATACATCGCCTCGCAGACGGATTCAAACCCAGCGGTCGTGACATACCCCGAACAGCCTTGCATGTATTCTAGAAACTTGACATCATTAATCCGGTGGAAAGTTAAACGATCGTTTACCCGAAAAACCGGAGGAGCAGTTTTCTTGTCCCAAAAGAAGTGAGCCTCCTGATCGGGATGGGATTTATGCCACTCTTTTACCTCATCGGCATACCCGGGATTCAGCATATACCCTAAAATATATCCCTTATCCCGCGGGTCAGCTTGTAACACCTCTTCCCGTAAAAGTGGCGGTACGACGGCCATTCTCTCCCGGTAAAAATCCTTTAAGGGATAGAATGAAAGAGCCAATGTTTTCGTCGCCCCGATACTACACAACGTGTTATTCAGACGCAATAACATTTCTTCTCTTCCGGTCCCGTTCCCGTATTGGAAGTCAGGATGTTTCATCAGAAACTGGTGAGCGATACAGACAAAAGGAACATGTTCCCGGAAACGCAGGTTCATCAGCCCGGCCAAAATCTCGTAAAAGTTAATTACCACATCCGGCTCCGTCTTTTGAATGTGACGATGGATCAGATTCACGCTTTTCCTATATTCCCGCAATTTCTTCACCGTGATATTAAGTAATATACTTTTTGTCAGTTTCACCTTCTTGTGATCTTTCCCATAACAAAAACTCGGGCTGGTAAAAGTCTTTACCTTTGCCCCAATTTTCTCCAAAAAAAAAGCGGGAATCTCCCGGTTACTGCTTTTCCCAACCAGCACTTCCACGACCTCATGACCATGACGACGTAGCATTTGTGAGAGCGAAATGGCCTGTGTCAGATGGCCCCTTCCCTCTCCTTGAACGATAAATAAATACTTCATACCGCTAATCCCGTGTGTAATACAGTTTCAGATTCCGAATCTCTTACCTCCGTCAAAGCCTTTTCTTCGATATACACGTTCCAGTTTCCATCGTAATCCTCGGTCAAGGCAGAGAGAGATTCCATCCAGTCTCCCGAATTCAAGTAAAGCACGTTCCCGATCATCTTCTTCTCCGGATAGTGGATATGCCCGCAAATCACCCCTTGACAACCTTTCTTCCCGGCAATATCCACGATGTGTTTTTCGAAATCACTGATATATGAAACCGAAGCTTTCACTTTCAACTTGATTTCCCGGGCAATCGAATAATAGGGCAAACCTTTCTTCAATCGACGGCGATTGTAAATCTTGTTCGCCCACAACAAAAAAGAATATCCCACATCCCCGACTTTCGCCAACCAACTCATAGAGGAAGTCACTTTATCAAACACGTCCCCATGCAGCACGTAATAACGTTTATCCCCACTCGTGTAGATGTAATCCTTCACCACTGAAATATTCGAGAAGGTCAAGGGGATCACTCGATCCAAGAAATCATCATGATTTCCCCGCACGTAAATAATCTTCGTGTCATGAGAGATGTCCAGTAACACCTTGATAAAATTCGTGTGGCGCCGCCGCCATTTACTGTTTTTCCCTCGCATAAGCGACCACCCGTCGATAATATCACCACATAAGATAAGGGTATCGCAAGAGTGTTGTTTTAAAAAACGGGTAACCTCTTTCGTCTTCGACCATTTAGAACCGAGGTGAATGTCCGAAAGAACGATTGTTTTGTAATGTTGCTGTTTCTTAGGCATATATTCATTCCTAAATTACTTATACAAAGGAAGAATTGTATTGTTAAGAAACGATTACCAAAATATGAAATAAATGTTTCGACATTTCCCGTATAAATATTTAAAAGAGTTTTATAACTTGCTACTCGATTAAATAAAAAAAGTATGTACAATTTTGATCAGATAATAGACCGTCGGAACACCAGTTGCGTGAAGTACGACAATCTTGTAAATGTGTTTGGTAGCACGGATATTCTGCCCATGTGGGTAGCAGATATGGATTTTCAGGTTGCCCCCGAAATTCTCGATGCCGCTCGTGAATGTTGTGAAAAAGGAGTTTTCGGGTACACGTTCCGAAGTGATAAAGCCAAACAAGCATTCGCTGACTGGGTGGCACGTCGCCACGGTTGGCAAGTAGATACCCGCTGGCTGTTAAGTAGTCCCGGTATCGTCACGGCCCTAGCATTAGGGGTTCGAGTTTACACGGAAGAACATGATAAGGTCATGATTTTTACTCCTGTCTATCCTCCATTCTACGCCGTGGTGAAAGATAACAACCGGGAACTCGTATGCAGTACCTTGAATGTAGAAAACGGACATTACCAGATTAACTGGGAAGATGTTGAAAAGAAACTGAAAAACGGAGTAAAATTACTGATAATAAGCAATTCTCACAACCCAGTGGGAAGAGTATGGACCAAGGAAGAACTTACTCGAATCGGAGCGTTATGCCTGCAATACGGGGTTACAATCCTCTCTGACGAAATCCATTCCGACCTTGCCCTCTTCGGACACAAGCACGTGGTAATGGCCTCCCTGTCACCGGAGATTGCCGCGATCACCGTGACCATGATGGCTCCGAGTAAAACATTCAATATCGCCGGGATGATGAATTCCGTTGTCGTGATCTCGGACCCGGAATTACGTCGCCCCTTCGAGAAAGAACTTTTATGTCTGCACTTGGATTTGGGTAATATCTTCGGACACGTCACTCTAGAGGCTGCCTACAAGCACGGGGATGCCTGGTTGGACGAAATGGTTCGTTACCTCGAAAAGAACATCCTGTTTGCCGACCAATTTCTCCGGGAAGAGTTACCCTCGGTAAAAATGATACTCCCGGAAGGCTCTTTCTTACTCTGGCTTGATTTACGGGCGACAGGGCTATCCCACGAGCAAATTCAAGAAAAACTACTCCACGAGGCAAAACTCGGCTTAAATAGCGGCACGGATTTCGGACCCGAGGGAGAAGGCTTTTTCCGCATGAACATCGGTTGCCCGCTCGAAACGGTAAAAGAAGGACTGGAACGCTTGAAAAAAGCATTCAAATAGTTATATAGCCTTGATACCAAGATTAAACTATCTCTCGGGCGTTTTAAATCACTTTCAAAACCGTTATCCCGCTATCACATGGCGAGGGCGAAACGGAACGGTAAGTCCATTGAAACGGTTGAGAGATAGTTTAACCTTAGAAAAAAAGTTACATTGCCCTAGTATTACACACCATATTCCCAAGTTAAAATTCATAAACAATTATTCTTGTTTTTTGAGTTCCGATTGTAATATTCATTACAAAACTCCACTGTTTTCACGTGTATCTTTGCCCTAGAACCAAAAACGACTGATTATGAAACGGACAATTATAAAAATAGACGAGGAAAAATGTAACGGCTGCGGGCTATGCGTGAAAGGTTGCCACGAAGGGGCTTTACAATTAATCGACGGGAAAGCCGTCATGATAAGTGATTTGTACTGCGACGGACTGGGTGCTTGTATCGGAGAATGTCCCGTCGGTGCCATCGAATTAGAAGAGCGGGAAGCGGAACCATATAGTGAAGAAGCTGTTATGGAGCGTATAGTGTCCAAAGGAGAACACGTGATTCTAGCTCATTTACGTCACCTGAAAGAACACGGTGAAAAAGAGCTGGTAAAACAGGGACTGGACTATCTGAAACGCCATAACATCCCCATAAACCTGCAAGAATTACACCCCACACCGAAACTGGGATGTGGATGTCCCGGTTCCATGGCAAGAGAATTAAAACCTGTCATGAAACTCGCTGTAACCCCATGTTCCGGTGGCTCCGAACTCCGACAATGGCCTGTGCAGTTACACCTATTAAACCCGCAAGCCGGGTATTTCCAAAGGGCAAACGTGCTACTGGCCTCCGACTGTTCAGCCTTTGCCTCCGGGAATTTTCATGAACGCTTCCTGAAAGGTAAGATTTTGGCAATTGCCTGCCCGAAACTGGATCATAATACCGATTCTTACGTGGACAAACTTCGTAGCATGATTGACGATGCCCGGATCGACACGCTCACGGTTCTCATCATGGAAGTTCCTTGTTGCGGTGGCCTCCTGCAAATGGCTTTAAAAGCGAGAGAAATGGCCTCCCGTAACATCCCGATCAAAAAGATCGTACTTTCCGTGGAAGGGGAAGTGAAAAGCGAAGAGTGGGTATAAAATAGGTTTATAAACCCTATTATCATGCTGTAAAACATCAAAATACGTGGCGAATGATATTCCTTTATTATTAGCTTTGCAGGCTCAAAAAATAACAGGAATATGAATATTGATTTTACTACAATCATTGATTACATCGGTACATTCGCATTCGCTATCAGTGGAATACGTTTGGCATCAGCCAAGCGATTCGACTGGTTCGGGGCATACGTGGTCGGAGCTGCAACAGCCATCGGGGGCGGAACAACACGAGATTTGATGCTGGGGTTAACTCCTTTTTGGATGCACCAACCTTCCTATCTGATTGTTACAGGGCTGGCCTTATTATTCGTGATTATGTTCGGGAAATATGTCATCCGATTGAATAACACGTTTTTCATCTTTGATGCCATTGGATTGGGACTATTTACCGTGGTAGGCATCGAGAAGAGTTTGGTTGCAGGATTCCCAATGTGGGTTGCCATTATCATGGGTATGACAACCGGGGCTGTCGGGGGAGTCATTCGAGATATATTTATCAACGAAGTACCTCTTATCTTCCGTAAGGACATATACGCTATCGCCTGTATTCTAGGGGGATTAATTTACTTCGCCAGTGACTTCTTTGCCGTGGGACATATCACGACCCAGATCATCACGGCCGGAAGTGTCATTTTAGCCCGAGTCGTTGCCGTAAAATACCACATCAGTCTTCCGGTATTGAAAGGAAGTGACGAATAGGAATCAGAACCGTTGTTCCTCCGTAGAATCTATCCCAATAGCAATCTCCTTGATAATCCCCTTTTCAATATAAACGGGGCGGGCATATCTACGCACCAAGGGGCGATAATACTCGAAAACCAAAGCAGCGACAAAACAACAAATCCCGGATAGTAGGATAATCATTTGCAAACCGATCCATTTTTCAATTGCCCCCAGCACCATACTGCCCACGGGAGCCATACCCGTGAAAGACATTGCCATATATCCCATCACCCGGCCTCGTTTATCCTCGCCGGAAAGGGTCTGCAACAGCGTGTTGATAGAAGCCACGGCTGCAATAATCGTGAAGCCCACCGGCAAGCATAACACGGCAGCCACCCAAGGAATCGTAACAAACGACATCACCGACAAACCGATCCCCAGCAATGCCCCGGAAAGCATCACCACTTTTCCCAGTCCCAGCACACTCTTCCGGGCTGCCAGATACAAGGCCGCAATGAAGGAACCGACACCGATACATGAAAGTAGTAGCCCCAGCATCTCGCTCTCCCCGTGCAGGATCGTTTTCACGTAAGCCGGGATAAACGTCATCAAGGGTAACCCGAAGAAACTGATCGCGCTCATCAAAAGCAATAGCGTACGGATCGGTATATTACCCGCCACGTACCGGAAACCATCCCGCATATCTTCCCACACCTTTTGTTTCACGGTTCTCTCCTGCTTGGGCGCTGCCCGCATCATCAACAAGGCAATAATCACGGCAATATAGCTGATACCATTCAACAGGAAACAAATGCCCTCTCCCAACAAACCGATCAACACTCCACCCACCGCAGGCCCGATCAAACGAGAACCATTAATCACGGCAGAATTCAGCGCAATAGCGTTACTCAACTTATCCTTCGGGACCAAACTCGGGTAAAAAGATTGTCTAGTAGGATTATCCAAAGCATTGATCAAACCGATCAACAAACTCAGAATCATGATATGCCACACCTGTATCAACCCGGTCAACGTGAGCAAGGCCATCAACAACGCCTGTACCATAGACAGCGATTGCGTCAGCACCAGTAACTTACGTCGATCAAACCAGTCAACAAAAACGCTCATGTAAGGAGTTGCCACGAGAATCGGGATTTGCGCCATAAAAGTAACCGTCGCCAGTAAAAGTACTGACCCGGTCAACCGGAACACCAGCCAACTCATGGCAATCTGTTGCATCCACGTCCCGATCAACGAGATACATTGTCCCCCGAAATAAAGACGGAAATTATAACTTTTCAAGGAAACGAATACCTGCGTGAAGGCCCCTAAATTATTCGGCAATAACTCCCGAAGCCCTCGCCAACCACCCAAAAACTTATACCCGCTCCTATCTTTATTCATTTCATTCAAACAAAATAACTTTATTAACTTGCAACCTGCAACGTGGCGCAGCCACTTCCCCCACAAAAATACTTACATTTTGTATCAATTGAATCACCAGCGAATAATTTTGCCTATTTTTGCGGTAAGAATAGGTTATGCCATGATAGAACAAACAGAAAACAGACTCTCGGTTGCAGAAGCGCAGAACATCTGCCTGCGAAATAACATCCCGTTTTACACGTACCGTTTACCCGGTTCTCGTGAAGTTATTTTCGGGGCTCAACTCTCCAACGATACCCGAATATTCAAGGGATTCGAAAAACATCGGGGAGAGAAAGGGTTTGTTATCACGCCCTTCAATCACTCCTCTTGGAGTTTCCCCTTCTTCATCAAGGCCGATCTTTCATTCACGGACTACCTGACTGACGGCGAAGCGATTCGGAATTTACAAAACACGGTTTTCAATACCCCGGAGCGTATTTTCACCAAGCAGGACTGCGAGCATTTCGAGTACTTGGATGAACTGCGTACGATGATCGACACGTTGAAACAGGAAGGGATGAAAAAAGCCGTTCTATCAAGAACCATCACAATACCCTGCGATTCACTCCGACTATCGCCAGCGATCTTCGAGCAAATGAAACAATACCACCACGCCTTCCTGTTCTTTGCCGCCATTCCGGGTAAATGCGCTTGGATGGGTGCCTCACCGGAAACTTTCCTCAAATACGACAGAAACGGATTCTTCACCATGTCACTGGCAGGAACTCAACCCGTGGCAACAGCAAAAAATCCACCTGAATGGGGAGACAAGGACATCGAGGAACAGCAAATCGTGACCGACTACATCCAAGACACGCTAAGACATTTCTTTACCCGCCATCTCGAAATCGAGGGACCTATCACGTTACAAGCCGGGAATGTCTTTCACCTCTGCACCTTTTTCAGAAGTGACGAACAACTCCCTGCCGACCAGATTGACGAACTGGTAGGACAACTTCACCCGACTCCGGCCGTCTGCGGCTTACCCAAAAAAAGAGCCATGCAAATCATCACGGAGATCGAGAAACGGGATCGGGGATATTATGCCGGATTCCTAGGACCATTGCAAGCCTCCGGGGCATTTGACCTGTTTGTCAACCTGCGTACCATGGAAGTATTCGATGACGCCCTGCGGTTGTATGTCGGAGGCGGCATTACCCCTCTTTCCGACCCGGAAACCGAATGGCAGGAAACTTGCCAGAAAGCCGATACTTTACTAAACCTCATACGTCAAATGAATTATGGAAAAATCACGTTCTGATATTGAAAGTGTTCGAATTCTTATCAGTTTACTCGTCCAAAAAGGGATCAAAGAAGTCGTTCTGTCACCCGGTTCCCGGAATGCACCTTTACTCGTGTCTGTTGCCCGGGAAAAAAGATTGAAACATCACATCATCGTGGATGAACGTTCGGCCGCCTTCTTCGCACTGGGAATAGCACAACAGACCGGACAAACGGTTGCCCTTATCTGCACGTCGGGAACCGCCTTATTGAATTACTCCCCTGCCGTGGCGGAAGCCTATTACCAAGGAATTCCCCTTCTCGTGATCTCGGCAGACCGTCCCTCCGAATGGATAGATCAAGACGATAGCCAAACGATACAACAACAAGGGGCATTATGTAACTTTGTGAAAAAGAACTTCCAACTCCCGACAGCCATCACGTGCAACGAGGATCGTTGGCATACCAATCGTCTGGTAAACGAGGCTATCAATCTATCCCAACATGGCCGGAAAGGCCCCGTGCATATCAATGTTCCCTTGAGAGAACCCCTGTACGGCTTTCAACATGAATCCATAACTTCAGAACGGGTGATCAAGACGCTGAAAGAAACCCCTTCCTTAACCGCAGAAATCTCTCAAAACCTGCGGGAGGAATTTTTTCTTTGTCCCAAGGTCATGATCATCGCCGGATTCCATGAACCCGACCCGGTTTTACAACAACATATCAAGTTACTGGCAAGCCTTCCCAACGTGGTGGTTTTAACGGAAAGCGTAACAAATCTATCCATTCCCCTCGTGATCTCCACGATAGACAGGGTAATCTCCACGATACAACCGGAAGAGACAGAAACTTACGCCCCTGAACTACTCATCACGTTCGGGGGAGCGATCGTTTCCCGCATGATAAAGGCTTTCATCCGAGAACATACCCCACATTCTCATTGGCATATTGATGAACGGTCGACACCGCCTGACACGTACAAGTCCATGACCCTCCACGTCCCCATGGACACCCGAACATTCTTTGATCAACTCCAACCCGCGGAAATAAAAGCCAACAGTTTGCCGTCCAGTTATGCCCACCAATGGCATCAACGGGAAGAAAAAGCAACACAAATACACGATAACTACCTGAAACGTATCCCGTGGTGTGATCTGAAAGCCTTCTCCATGCTCATTCCCGCACTTCCTGCCGGGAGCCGTTTACAACTAGGCAACAGCACCCCGATACGTTACGCCCAACTCTTCCGGTACACGCAGGTGGACCGTACCGATGCCAACCGGGGAACAAGTGGTATTGATGGTTGTACCTCGACAGCCATGGGTGCCGCCTCAACATTCGACGGGATCACCACGCTGATCGTGGGGGACAACAGCTTTTTATACGACTCCAATGCTTTATGGATCAAAAACTGTCCCCCATCATTACGAATCATCGTTATCCAAAACGGGGGAGGAGGCATATTCCGCTTTTTGGCAGGTCCTTCCGGTCTGGAAGAAGTTGAAGAATTCTTTGAAACCCCTCACGACGTGGATATAGAACGGCTTGCCGAAGTTCATCGTTTCAAGGTGTACCAAGCAACAGATGCTCCCTCGTTAGAATCAGCACTATCCGAATTCTACCAACCGGGACAACAACCGGCCATTCTCGTTGTTCACACACCCGGAAAAATAAACGGAGAAATATTAAAAAGATATTTTCAAGCGTTGAGGGATTAACTAAGGGAAACTAGAATTTCTCAGAAGAGCTATTTTTAACTCTCTCTATAAACAGAAGAGGGGTTGGTGATTCATTCCGAAGACAGAGAGTATTTCAACTCTACCTCTGCAAGAGAAAGATAAAGATTAAAAGATAAAAACTAAAAGTTGAAAGTAGAAAATTTAGAAGCGTCGGCTTTGTGTGGCGGAAATCTAAAATCTAAAATCTAAAATCATTAAATCTAAAATTAGTAAGGGGAGTACCCCGAAGGGGGGAGGGAATTTGAAAAATAACTTTTTGGACAGCTCCGCCCAAAGCCCCACCTCATTTTTTCTTCCCCCAACAGCACACTTATCCATTTATTTACTACTTTTGGGATAGCGTTTGTTTATTCTTTTTATCTTAATTTATGGGGATAAGTTATTATTTCATGGACAAGACCCACAAACAGGTCGGACCGCTTTCGTTAGATGAACTTAAACAACAAGGAATCATGCGAGAAACACCCGTGTGGCATGAAGGTATGCCAAACTGGGTACAGGCAAAAGATATTCCCGAATTACATGAATGTATCACACCTCCTAAACCACAAATCAGCGTGGTACAGATTGTCCTGATTTTATACGCGACCTTAGGCACTATTCTCTTCTTACTCGCTGGCAGATTTGTTTCGGCGTTTGTCGCCTCGTGGTTTGACATTTACCCATACGTTCCGGGTATTATCATCCTCATCATCGGGGTACTGGGTATCATCTTTTCCCTGTTTTACAAAAAAAGAAAATACCTACTGAATACAACACTGATAGTTCTACCCTTCTTACTATCTTCCTTATTTTCCATTTTCTATTATGGAATACTAAATCATGCCTATTGTTTCCGGTACGATCGCTGCATCATAGAGAAAAGATCCGGAGTCGGAGTCATGGATAAATTCGGCTTGGAAATCGTTCCCTACATATACGATAATATCGCACCCAATAGTTACTGGTCACCCGCTTACTACCGGGCCACGTATAACAACCAAAAAGGGATACTCGCCCTCGATGGAACTGAAATTATCCCATGTATATACGATGATGTTGACACTTGGCTCACAACCGACAATTTCATGGTTAAATCAGGGAAACTAAAAGGACTATATACCCCAAGAGGAAAAGTAATCGTTCCTTGCGAGTACACGAAAATTTCCCGCTGGCGGGAAACCTCGCTCCTCCACGTGAAAATGGATGACCAAGAAGGCCTCTATACTCTAGAGGGAGAAGAGATTTTACCCTGTCAATTTATCATCTGTAAAGAATTAAACGGTATATCACTGATCAACCGCGGCGGATTTTCGAAAGACGGTAAAGTCCAAAATGGAGTCTGGGGAGCAATCAATAAAAAAGGAAAAATCATTATTCCCTGCAAATACAATGACATCATACCCTACGCCGGTTCTGAACGCATCGAAGCCGACGGGGGATATATCAAAGATATTTACGACTTTAACGGAAATTATTTACGAAGCGAATATAAATGGTAAATTATTAAACTATGGAAAACTATTTTTACCTGAACGAAAAGAATGAACAAAAAGGTCCGGTTTCTCCCGAAGAATTAATTAGCAACGGGGTAACGAGAAACACCCTCGTGTGGAAAAATGGTATGGCCCAATGGCTCCCGGCAGGAGAAGTACCCGAACTCGCGAAATGGTTCACGAACACAACCTCCACGCCTTCCACACCCCCACCATTTCCTCCCACACCGCCCCAACCATCGGTAAACAACAATTCCAAACCGGACAATTGGCTAATTTGGGCAATCCTATCGACCGTATTATGCTGCTTACCGTTAGGGATTGTATCTATCATCTACGCCACAAAAGTGGACAACCTCTGGAATTCCGGTCAGCAAGAGGAAGCGATAAAAGCTTCTAACATGGCAAGATTATTTTTCTTCCTTGCATTAGGTGGAGGTGTACTCGCCGTGATCATCGGGTTCATCAGCGGATTAGCAAGTGTACTGATGGGAGGAGGTTATTATTAATATTCGAATGAATGTATTCGTTCGGACATTTTAAGAAAATAGGCCTCATATCAATTATACTACTCGGGATCATCCTGTTCTTCATTGATCCCGAGTATTCGGTATTTATACCCAAATGTCCCTTCCGTTGGTTCACGGGACTTGATTGTCCGGCATGTGGTAGCCAAAGGGCAATTCATCAATTATTACACCTGAATATCAAAGGAGCTTTCGGGTATAACCCGTTCCTTATTCTTTCTCTTCCTTATCTAATGGCTCTCGTAATCACGCAATGGTTTGATCCCCGAAATAGATTGGCCCGGCTGAAAAGGATATGCCATCACCCGATAGCCGTCAACACGTACTTAATATTAATCATAGTATGGTGGATTGCCCGGAATATCCTACCTTTCCTCCGGGGTTCCTTACCACCAACCATATAACACGTTGACATCAGTTTCACATCAAAAACACTGGCGAGTGTTCGTGCTATGAAGATGCTATGTTCATGCTATGTTCATGATCCCGCCCAACGTCGAAGAAGACATAGACCTTCCACGAACAAAGCCATGACTTTCTTCCCTGTACCATCACGCGAATTCTTTATATCGAACCACGTTAAAATAAAAATTATCATGTACATTTGTCGTTACACTTTGTAAAAACTAAAAATAACATACCGGATATGTCAAAAAGAGAATGGACTACAATCAAAGAATATGAAGACATTCGATTTGAATTCTTCGAAGGAATAGCTAAAATAACCATTGACCGCCAAGAGGTTTATAACGCTTTCCGCCCGCAAACCAATTTCGAAATGCTGGATGCCATAAATATCTGTCGGGAACGGAGTGACATTGGTGTTGTTGTACTCACGGGGGCCGGGGACAAAGCGTTTTGTTCCGGAGGAGACCAGAAAGTGAAAGGAATAGGAGGCTACATTGATGAAAACGGGGTTCCCCGCCTCAACGTACTCGACCTGCACAAAGCCATCCGTTCTCTTCCGAAACCCGTCATCGCCATGGTAAACGGATACGCCATAGGTGGAGGCCACGTGCTTCATGTCGTGTGTGACCTCACGATCGCTTCCGAGAATGCCCGTTTCGGACAAACAGGACCTAAAGTCGGTAGTTTCGACGGGGGATTCGGTTCCTCGTATCTCGCCCGCCACGTGGGCCAGAAGAAAGCTCGTGAAATCTGGTTCCTTTGCCGCCAGTACACCGCCAAAGAAGCCGAAGAGATGGGGATGGTGAACAAGGTGGTTCCCTTCGATCAACTGGAAGATGAAACCGTGGACTGGTGCAAGACCATCATGCAACGCAGCCCGATGGCCATCCGCATGATCAAACGGGCATTGAATGCCGAATTGGACGGCCAACACGGATTAATGGAATTTGCCGGGGATGCCACCCTGATGTACTATCTCATGGAAGAGGCACAAGAGGGTAAAAACGCCTTTCTGGAGAAACGAGACCCGGACTTCAAGAAATTCCCCAAATTCCCATGACCTACAAATTTCACAATCCATCATGTTACAAGCAACCTATTCAAAATATAACCTGCACTTCAAACAACCGGCAGGAACTTCCCGGGGAGTGCTCACGGAAAAAGAAACTTGGTTTGTCAAAGTCTGGGAGTCAGAACAACCCGAAATATACGGATTGGGAGAGTGTGCTTTGTTTCGGGGATTAAGTGCAGACGACCGCCCGGAATTCGAGAAAATATTAAAAGAAACCTGCGAAGGTTTCGGCAGCCTACGTGACATCCGCTACTTGCGAGATTGGAGTTCTATCCAATTCGGCTTGGATACCGCCATAGCGGATTTAAATAATGGAGGTAAACGCATCATTTACCCCACCCCTTTCACCGAAGGACAAACAGATGTCGAAATCAACGGTTTAATCTGGATGGGTTCCAAAGATTCCATGCGCCAACAGATTATCAAAAAGTTGGAGGCCGGGTTCCATTGCATTAAATTGAAGATCGGAGCTATCGATTTCGATGCAGAGTTAGACCTGTTACGCATGATTCGGTCACAATTCAGCAAAGAGCTAATAGAACTCCGGGTTGATGCCAACGGAGCTTTCTCCCCGGAAGATGCACCTCGGAAACTGGAACAATTGGCTCAATATGATATTCACTCTATCGAACAGCCCATCCGTCAAGGACAATGGGAAGAAATGTCTCGTCTATGCCGAAATACCCCTATTCCGATTGCCCTAGATGAAGAATTGATCGGAATCGAAGGATTCAACAAAGACAAGCTACTTGATACTATTCGCCCCCAATACGTCGTAATAAAACCATCTCTTTTAGGCAGTTTCTCAGGCTCATGGGAATGGATTGCCCGTTCCCGAGAACGTAACATCGGCTGGTGGATTACTTCCGCACTGGAATCCAATATCGGGTTGAATGCCATCGCACAATGGACAGCTTATATTTTGGAGTGTCACCCCACGGGCATGCCTCAAGGCTTGGGAACGGGGCAACTCTACACGAATAATATCCCTTCATCCTTGGAACAAACCGGCTCGACCATCCGGTACAACCCACAGGCAAGCTGGAATTTATCCCCACTCTCTTTTTAAAGGCCATGAACATCAGACTAAACGGTAAACGGTACACGGATTTAAACATGCTTCCGGGCAATATTGACCCGGAAGTCATCGCCTTTTTGCAGGAATGGTATAACGAAAAAGAAGAAGTTATCGGGCATACTTCCGGTTCCACGGGGAAACCGAAGGAGATTCGGTTATTGAAAAAAGACATGATCGCATCCGCCAGCTTAACAAACGAATATTTCCACATCGGTCCTCAATCCCGCTTGTTACTTTGCCTCTCCCCGACTTATATCGCAGGGAAAATGATGATCGTCCGCACCATCCTCTCGGGAGCCGACCTGATCACGATAAAACCGACTTCTTCTCCCCTGCAAAACCTCGAGGACGACATTGACTTCGCCGCCATGGTTCCCATGCAGGTTGAAACCACCTTGGCCAACCCGGAAACTCGTTCCCGATTCGCTCGCATCAAGCAAGTGATCATTGGCGGGGCTGCCGTCTCCCCCACGTTAGAACAACACCTTCAAGAGCTACCAACAAGGTGTTACGGCACGTACGGCATGACTGAAACCGTTTCGCATATTGCCCTACGGGAAATCAATGGCGAAAGAAAATCCTCCGCCTATTTCGCCTTGGGAAAAGTGTCCTTCTCCACGGACGAAAGAGGTTGCCTAATCATCAACACCCCGCATCTCCAACAACAGAGATTCATCACGAACGATATTGTCCGGCTTGTTGACACCACTCATTTCGAATGGTTGGGACGCCATGATAACGTGATCAATTCCGGGGGAGTAAAACTATTTCCGGAAAGCATAGAAGCCCGTATCGCCTCTTTTCTAAGCCAACGTTTCTTTATCACGGCTGAAGACGACTGTCGGCTAGGACAAAAAGCCGTGCTTGTCATAGAATCGCTCCCTTGGGACGGGGCTGAATGTCAGCAATTACTATCCCGACTCAAATCCTGTTTATCTCCTTACGAAGTCCCCAAAAACATATATTTTCAAGAACATCTCACGGAAACCTATTCCGGCAAAATTGTACGAAAAATAAAATAAACACGTACCGATGAATCATTTACTTTCTTATCTTTGCCCCCGTTTAAAACGTTTGCAATGGATTACAAGGAAGTTATTGACAACATATATAACGAGGTAAAACCCCTCTTCGGACAAGGTAAAGTAGCTGATTACATCCCTGCCTTGGCAAATATCAACCCGCGTCAATACGGGATTGCCATAGCCACTCTCGATGGCCAGATCGTCGGCACGGGAGACTACCAAACCAAATTTTCCATCCAAAGTATTTCGAAAGTCTTTACTCTCTCCATGGTCGTTCGCCACATGGGGGGAGACCTGTGGAAATACGTGGGACGGGAACCTTCCGGAACCCCGTTTAACTCGCTGGTTCAGTTGGAACACGAACAGGGAATCCCGCGTAATCCGTTTATCAACGCCGGGGCTCTCGTGGTTACGGATAAAGTGATGAATCTTTACCACCGACCGAAAGAAGCCATCCTGCAATTCGTGAGAAGCGTGGCCGGAAACGACGACATTTACTATGATAAAACGGTGGCCCAGTCCGAATTTGAACACGCTAGCCGGAATCAAGCCCTAGGACACTTCATGAAAAGTTTCGGTAACATCGATAACGACGTGGACTCGCTGATCGACGTGTACTGCAATCAATGCAGTATTGCCATGACGTGCGAGGATCTTGCAAAATCATTCCTGTTCCTAGCCAACCACGGGACCAACCCGCACAACAACGAGAATATCCTCACCGTGAGCCGCTCGAAACGCCTTAGCGCACTCATGCTGACCTGCGGTTTCTACGACGAATCCGGGGAGTTCGCTTTCCGTGTAGGAATGCCGGGCAAAAGCGGTGTCGGAGGAGGCGTGGTAGCCATCATCCCGGGCAAACTCAGTATCGCCGTGTGGAGTCCCGAACTGAATGAACACGGGAACTCGTACATGGGAATCGAAACACTCGAACGTTTTACCACGAACATCGGGATTTCTATTTTTTAACAAGACTTCACCTTGCTAAAAGTTACAAGTTGCAGGTTTACCAGTTACAAATTCAAAAACACAATGAGAAAAATAATATTTTTACTGGTAACGCAGTTTGTACTTTTTTCATGTCAGAAAAGCAAAGTCATGGAAGGGCAGGAGATACGAATCCCGCTTGAATGTAACACTTCCATGGAATTTTCCATACACCACTTGCACCTGTTTGCCATTGACCGAGATAATCGTATCGCCCGTCATGAAACGTTTACATCATCGGACATTCATGAAAACACACTTCACGCTACTCTCCCTCTGGGCAGATACAGATTAGCCCTCGTGGCCAACGCTCCCAAGGGAAACATGGTTATTCCGGAAATCGGAGAAACACTTGAAAACTTGTTCCTTTGCCTACCACATGAAGAAAACACTTACCAAGAGGCCTGTGACATCTCCACGGCTCTACAAAGTGTCAGTATCACAGAAAATAAAAATGCCCTTCCCCCGATCCGGCTCTTCCGGAGAACAGGAACATTACAGGTCTCTCTCCATGCAATTCCAAAGGAAATATCCAACCTAAACCTTGAATTGTCTTTCATCCCGTCCTCGGTCAGTTTTTCCGGATCAACCACGAACACCTTCGGCACGATCACGAAACCCGTGGATCATCAAGGAAAAGTAATGATTCGGACCTTCCCCGCCAAAAAGGGGGAAACCACACTTTCTGTTACCTACGATGAAGACAACACGCCAAAGCGAAAAATTATCCCCTTCTCGGTAGCTATCGACACGAATCAAACCATTCACGTGGAATGTAATTTCCCGGAATTAACCGAAGGCGGGATACAGGGGAATGGGGAAAGCTTATTACGAAACGGGGATTTCGAGGAATGGAGTAACCCGGAAAAAGAACCCGACCATTGGCATTTTTATAAAGACGGGAAAGACAGTGTCGCCCTCAAGATCACGAGCTCCCAAGCCCGTTCAGGACAAGCTGCATACCTACAAGGTAAAACTTACCTGTACCAAGATGTAGAAATTGAAACCGGCAAACGCTACGAGATAAAAATGCACGTGAATGCCCCTTCTCCCTCTTTTCCGTGGAAATATTATTGTTACTGGCGTAAAACCAAAAGCACGGCACTCCCGGCAGAACACAACAAACCCATACAAGCCCAAAGTTACCTGAAACAAACGAACGGCTGGATCAACGTGTTCAACGGCAAATCATTCACCGCCCCGGAAGGAGCCAAACTTTTACGGGTAGAAATCCGTACCTATGGCAAAGAGATCACACCCGAAGAAGGAATATATATTGATGATTTCAGTGTAGAACTCGTGGAATGAAACTCATTCTCAACACAAAATCGCTGAATTCCTTTTTTGTTTTAAGTAGAAAAACTAAATTCGCGTTTCAAATTGTAATATAAATAAGATTCACATCATATGGGAAGAGCGTTCGAATACCGTAAAGCACGGAAGCTAAAGAGATGGGGCAATATGGCCCGTACGTTTACCAGAATAGGAAAAGAGATTGATATTGCCGTAAAAGCCGGTGGTCCGGACCCAGCGAATAACACGCGTTTACGTATACTTATCCAAAATGCCAAGGCTGAAAATATGCCGAAGGAGAACGTCGAAAGAGCTATCAAACGCGCCGTTTCAAAAGATACTTCTGATTACAAGGAGATCGTTTACGAGGGATACGGTCCTTTCGGTATCGCCATCGTGGTAGAAACCGCAACCGACAATAACACCCGTACTGTTGCCAACGTACGCCATTGCTTCAATAAATACGGCGGTTCTTTAGGAACAACCGGTAGCCTAGATTTCTTGTTCGACCGGAAATGTGTGTTCAAGATCACCCGCCCGGAGAACTTCGACCTAGAAGAATTCGAATTGGAAATGATTGACTACGGTGCCGACGAAATCTTCGAGGACGAAGAAAATCACGTGATCATCTACGGTTCTTTCGAAGCATTCGGAGCTATTCAAAAATATTTGGAAGATAACCACTATGAAATGGTCAGCGGAGAATTCGAGCGTATCCCTCTTGATACAAAAGAATTAACCGACGAACAAAGAGAAACCGTGGACAAATTGCTGGAAAAATTAGAAGAAGATGATGACGTAACTAACGTTTATCACAACATTAAAGAATAATTTTCTTGCAGATTAAAAAATATTGTTGCATATTTGCACCCGCAAAACGGTTAAAAGCCCTTGCAACAAGGAAGACTTCGTAGCTCAGCTGGTAGAGCAATTGACTCTTAATCAGCTTTTATGATAAAGAAAACACTAAAAATCAAGCACTTACAAAAGTAGGTGCTTCTTTTTTTATCCATTTTTAGGCAGATTTTCACCCCCCAGTTAAACCATGAGTTAAACCAAGAGTTAAACCGAAATCTATCATGAGTACAGGAATTAACATCTTGTGTTACAAATCAAAAACACTTGCAAATGGGGAACACCCTTTAATGCTTAGAGTATGTAAAGATGGTAAAAAGAAATACATCAGTTTAGGTCTATCAATTGCAGAACAATATTGGGATTTCACAAAAAACAAACCAAAACTCAATTGTCCCAATAAAGAGTACATAGAAACCCTCATAGCAAATAAAACCAAAGAATTTAATGAAAAGGTTATTGAATTCAAATCTGAGGACAAAGAATTTACAGCAAGAACTCTCATTGAAAAGGTTTCCAAACCAACAAAGAAAAAGACTGTTGGAGAATTCTTTCTGGAACAAATAGAACAACTCAAAATAGCCAAAAGAACAGGATATGCAAAATCCCATTACCATGTTTACAATTCCTTGATGAAATTTAATGGCCATCTTGATATTTATTTCTCTGATATTGATATTCCTTGGCTAAAAAAATATGAGGAATGGCAAAGAGCGAATGGAGATGCAGAGAACTCTATTGGAATAAGATTCAGAACATTAAGAGTTGTCTATAATCATGCAATTGAAGAAAACCTTGTTAAAGAGGAATACTACCCATTCCGTAAATTCAAAATTTCAAGACTACATGAAGTTACAGCTAAAAGAGCAATTGTAAAAGAAGAAGTGATGCAAATTATCAACTATAATTATACCGGCAAAGACTTATATATTCATTTAGCCATTGATCTATTTTCATTCTCTTATTTCATGGGAGGCATCAATTTCATTGATATGGCTTACCTTACCCATGAAAACATAATAGATTCTCGATTAATTTACAGAAGAAAGAAAACAAGGAAACTCATCAAACTTCCTTTACTCCCCAAAGCCTCTGAAATTATCGACAAATACAAAACTGAAGGTAGTCCTTTTCTCTTCCCCATTTTATCAACATTCCATCAAACAGAAATTCAACAAAGGAATAGAATTCATAAAACAATTGTTAAAGTAAATCGGCGATTAAAAAACATTGGTAAAGAACTTGGGATAGATAAGAAATTGACAACCTATGTTGCTAGACACTCTCATGCAACCACATTAAAAAGAGCTGGTGTAAGCACATCTATCATCAGTGAAGCATTGGGACATAGCTCTGAAAAGGTAACCCAAATTTATCTGGATAGCTTTGAAAATACCCAAATGAGCAATGCAATGCAAAATTTATTATGAACACAAATAACCTCTTATCTTCGGATTTGAGGTTATTTTTTTTACCAACAAAAAAATTTATATTTGGAAAAATCTTAGGCCATGTGTAAAGTAAAAGGAATCGCTGAAAAAGACCCTTTCTGGGGATATGTTGTTTGGATAAACGGGAATATTGTAGGGGCCCTGTACCCACTCTTGAATAAATATTTCAGGCTAGAAAAAGAAATATTCTTTCCCACCTTCTTTTATTACGAGACACAAAAACTTAATCCCTCCGCAAATGAAACTATCTACACCGCAAAATCATTTGATGAATACTGGCAATATTACATCGAGGAAAATAACATATTCCCGCTAGTGTTTCATAATCCCACGATCCCAGAAAATTATAACACTATCCTTCAAGCAAATCATGAATATTTTGAATGTAACCAAACATTACTTTGGATATACTGGCTATTGGCTTATTTCATCACCCGTAACCCGGCACAAGAAACAATTGAACGTTCCATGAAAAATGAGAAGTTGGAAGAATTTCTATTAAACGTGAACCCTGATATGAATAACCTTCTCCGGTTCATCCAAGAGAATCAACAATGGCTTACATATAAAAATAAAAATTCCCAACCGATACAAATAAAAACAGCCTACGGGGACATACATCTATCTAACAAGAATAATTGGTTCTGGCAGCATTTAAAAGAGTACATTCAAGAATATTGTGAACCGGAACTAGTGGATGATAATTCTCCACGTAGAGGTGCGCCACAAGACAAGGTTACGAACACCATCATTATTCAACTTTACCGGTTCTTCAAAGATCGTAGCACTGCAAAAGATGATAACAAAATATCGAAAGGAGTTTGCCTTCTCATTATCATGTTCCTTCACATAATCCACAAGATACATTGCCACACTGAAAAAGAGATAGAAGAACTTCGACAACTCAAAAGAGAAAGTGAGGGAGAAGAGAAAGAATACTATTCGAACTACCTTGACATGACAAAAATGCAGTCTGAATGGATTAAACTTGTCAGGGAACGCATTCGTGACAATATGACAGTGACAGATGACAGTCTCGTCGACTGGAACTTCAACATCCTTGCAAATCTCTCTAACAAAGAAACAAAATACTGGTAATCAATCACTTTACTACACTTTTACAAAAGTCAGATAAATACCGGGATTATCCCCTATTTATCTGACCGTTTAATTTATTTTTTCGAAAAAAAGGGTTTGGCATTTGCTGCATGGAGGGTAACAAGCTAATCACTGACAAAAGACATGACAGCTTGCCCTCAAACGGGATAAAAAGGATCCGTTATTCTGAATGGGGATTATTGTTAAACAATTAATTTTCAATACTATGTTAGAAAATAATAATAAAATCGTTGGTAATAACCAACAAACAGAGAGTGAGGCAAAATTAGTAAGTAACACTTTAAATCCAGAAAAAATGGAAGACAAGGATACACACAAAAAAGAATTGGAGGGTAATAACATGGAAATAAATAATTTAAAAAGTAACACCATGAAAATTTCATTGGAAAAATTGATTGATATGTTTAACTTATCAGATACAATCAAGAGTCTACATGAAGAACTCAAAAAAGCAAAAGAAAAATTAGAGCAAGCCAAAGAGGAGAGGAAAAAAGGCGCACTGAGAAAAGTTGCGCGAGCCAAAAAGGCTCTAAAAGAAGAATTGAAAAAACACCCTCTTCCCTTACCAGTGGAAGAATGGATGCCTGCAGAAACTGAGGATGGAGATTACCTCATAAAAAGATTTTTCAAAACAATTTATATTGTCGCAGCTCCTGCATTCATCAACTTGGCAACAAAAGACAAGTTCACGATGGAAACAATAAATGACAAATTATTTGAACGGGACTTCCCCAAATATTTGACAAAAGCAGACCTGTTTTCTAAAGAGAATATCACATTAACTTCTCTCAATGGTGTTCCTGTTGAGAAGGAACTATTAAATGATGCGTACATCATGATCGGAAATCACAAAGAACAGAGAATGATGCAGGCCATCTACTGGGAGAATGAAGAAGCTCTAGTTGAAGATAAACCGTTAACAATCATATCTAATATTCAGATAAAAGAATTTGAGACAATACAAAAATGTGCCCAGTACATGGGTACAAACACTGCCTTGGACAAAACCCTAAAAGGCTGTGAAAAGGCTGTTATTGCCTCTTTTGCGACACAACATGAATTGTTGCAAAAAGTGCAACAAGTTAGTATAGATTTGAAGATCCCTGTAAGTACTACAATGAAATACTACACTCTAGGAAAGATTTTTACTCCTGTACAATGGAGTAGAAGTACAAGCGGAATACTACCGAAAGCAATTCAGTACAATTTACAAATTGGAGAGCATATCATCTCTAAACTCCAAGAATTGGGACTTGAAAAAGAGATCGGTAAACGTTATTTTATTGATGCGTTTGTAAAACTTACCACGGTCAAATCTCCCACAACAAAAGAGAGTATAGGTGTTAATAATGCTTTATCAATGCTAGATACTCTTACTGAAGAAGAGGTTGAATATATTCAAGGTTTAGATGGAGATAAAGTTTTTGATATTCTCACTTTTTTAAGTAACAAATTCGAACGCTCTATTGCTAAACAGTGACAAGACAAATGGAGAAAGAGGACTGGAAATTTAAACCAGTCTTCTTATCTCCAAGCATTATGAGAACCCTTGTTTTGCCACTCCAAAACAAGGTGGGAGATTAGTGCTACAATTTAAGGCATTATCTTGTGCTTAACCCCTATCTGTCAACAAGGCAAACAAGGGGAATCATCCTTTAGCCTGTTAAATCATCAAACCTCTATAATCACACCATCCAAAAAACAATAAAACCTATCCCCTCCCCATTTCTTAACAAATGTAAAATTTTCCCTGCACTTCACTTGGAAATGTTGTGAAGGTTATATATCTTTGTAACATAATTAAAGGATATTCTACATCCTTCCTAGATACCATTTTACAGGGCAAATTTCCATTTCTACCTGTAAATAACACCATCCAGATAGATTATATCAAAATAGATAAACCTTTACATACAGGTTTATAATGTGTTAAAAATAACTCACTAGAAGTGATGTTTACCTTCAACACTTCAACCTGTTTTATATAGTAAAAATAACAATCGAAGTGTTGAAGGAGGATTAATAATTAATTAAATCTTAAAAGTTTATGGAATGTAAAAAGTTTACATTCAAGGAAAAGTTATCAGAAACAAGATTTCTTGATGACTTGGATTTTAATGAAGAGTTTAAAATCTACGTGGATTGCCCAACAAGTGGTGGGAAATCCTATTACATTCTCAATTATCTAAAAGAGAGGGAGATAAAAGCTGTTTTTGTTGTTGATACCATTAACTTGGCAAAACAACTATCAGCACAGTACCAGATACCATATTACACAGCAGATCATAGAGAAGATTTCAATTCAAGTTTAATCATCACCATCCAGCACCATATCCCTAAATTTGAAAGCAGGGAGACCGTGATTATTGATGAGGCTCACACTCTAGTCACACAAATTGGCTGGAAAGGGAGTACTATCGAAGAAGTGATGACTTCTCTAGAATTTTACAAGAGGATCATATTCCTCTCTGGCACACCTGTCACCAGTAATGATAATATATTTAAAGGGATGCAGGTGCTAAAAGCAAGGAAAGAGATTCCAGACAAAAGAGAGCTAGGGTTTGTCCCCTATAAAGATTTAGCAGGTGGGATTATTGAATTATGCTTGTTTGCAAGGAGGAACAACAAGATCCCTGTTATTTCTTTACTTGATAAATCCACCCTACTCCCCGAAGTTATAGGAGAATTGAAGAAGAGGGGGATTAAAAGAATTGCCGCTATTAATTCAGAAACAAAGGTTATCAAGAAAGAAGGGCAAAAGGTAGAGGAAGAGGATAAATTAATTGTCAAGGACATGGGAGCTGAAAGTGAAGGGGATAAAACCGATTACCTCTCCCAGCTAGTTAATGAATGCAGGATTGATGCAGAGGTGATCTTCACCACTTACACTCAAGGATATTCATTACTGGGAAAGAATTATTTCCTTGTTATCGCACCGGGGAAGAATAGACATACCTATGTTGACATTGTGCAAATGATGAACAGGTTTAGAGAGGATACTAGTGTTACATCTCTCATCCTCACCAATGCCACATGGGTAAAAGAAGAGGATAGTGGGATATACAATTTCCCTTCTATTTTTGATTTTCTAAAAGACCAGCTAACAACTGGTGCCAAAAAAAGGATGGATGAACTGGTGAAAATAACTAAAAGCACTAGGAAATTAAAAAGGCAGCTAAAATTACAAGCTAATGAATTTGACCAGTACATAAATGTGACCAGAGAGATTGATCACCAAGGGATAGCTTTTAGCGCTTTCAAGAAGATTAACTATACTATTTATGAACAATTACACAGGATGAATAAAGTCCTGCAATATTACAATATCACCCTATGCAATTCTGGACTTGAATCCAAACTAGTACTAGATTGTGGTAATGAAGAGAACAAGGAAAATAATAATGATAATAACAAAATTGATCATGACATGAAAAAACAAGAAACATTGAAAGCTATTGATTTGTTTTACAAGTCAAAACAACACGAGACAACTACCTTCATGGGCAAAGAGTACTCTCATCCAGTCTTGGGGGTGAAGATCGACAAGGATTCCCTGCAATATACCGTGGAAAGAACTTATAAAGAACTACTTACCCTAGGTTTGCAGGATGAAGAGATTAGAGAATTGCAGGAACAACACCTGCACAACACTAAAAAGATGAATCAAGTGATCGCTTGCAAGAAGATCAGGCATAGCACTGATCCCACCTTGATCACCTTCAGAACCCTCCTACTCTCAGAGTTTAAAGTGGGTGAAAGGTTAACCGGTGATGAGATCACTGAAAGGATGAACAAGTTACTTGTTAAAAACAGGATGGAAAAGATGTTACATAATAATGCTGTCCAGTATTTTAGATTGTTGTTTCACACTAAAGAGTATAACAATCATGGAAGAAGTTACGAGATTATTGAAACCTTCTAACTACTTCCAATCAATGAAAATCTTGTAAACCATCCAGATGAAAAAGCCACTGGAACAGGTGAATTTCTTTACCCCAGTTCTGGAATAATATAGAGATTCTAATAGATAAATCTATTCAATATAAAATAGACCTCCTAGATAAGCATTTACTATATAAAAGAAGTGAAGGTTACAGCTATATTTAATAACTAGTAGCTCTTCACTCTTTCCCTCTCCCTACACTTCTACATGATTATTACTTTAAAAATAACAGTTTGAAATGTTGGGAGAGAATTATCATTTACTACAAACTTAAAACAAAACAACATGAAGAAAAAAGAAAAAAAAGAGAAGGAGCAATCTCCAAGTCTTGTTCCATTTAAAATAACGGAACATTACAATTATTCAACTGATATTGAATACCTCAATCATGATCTACTTCGAGAAGGTTCTGCGAAGTTATGGCAGCATTTACAAGAATTGGCAAGGAGTGGGAAACTAAAAACAATTCTAGTTGATATTTAATTCATCAAGCAATCACTGCAAAGTGGTTGCTTTTTTTATACCCATACTACACTTTTGATAAATAAGCCTTATCCTTTTTCCCCCTCAGGCATCCATCTCTCCCATCCTTTTCCTTCTAGAATGATGATGATAAAGATTAAAAAGGAAACATTCATTCCCCCTCCTACACTTTGATTGATATATATACTATAATATATACCATTGAAGTGTTGGGAGAGGATGATTGATTAGCTTGTTATTTTTATAAAGATGGTACAAGTTGAAAATTTATCAAGCTAGGCGAGTGATTAGACTATTCAACCTCACATCCCCCAGTATGACCTTGAATAAAAACAAAATGGAAGAGGGTAACTTGTTATGATATTTCATTCATGTTACCCAATTCTATTTAAAACCAGTGTCTTATCAATTAAATTTATAATCATGAATGAAAAGAATCTATCATCACCAATTATCAGTGAAACTAGAACAGGAGAAGGTTGTAATGATTTAACACTATTATCAGAGGTGGAGATTAAATACAAGCCAGAGGTTAAACCCAAGGATAGACCAAGGGTCACGATGGCGATGGAGGCATATAAACTCATCAGACCCTTTTTTGAGGGTTGTTTATATCACCATGAAGAGGCATGGGTGATGCTATTAAATACAAGCTGCAAGGTGTTAGGTGTCGCAAGATTGAGTGTCGGGAATCAAGAGCATACTATTATAGATCCCAGAACCACCTTGCAATTGATGATAAAGACTAATGCAGTCAATCTAATTATATTCCATAATCACCCAAGCCAGAGTTTGACCTTTAGTCCAGAGGATATAAAAATAACCAAGAACATGATGGAGGCTTGCAAGCTGTTAAACATGAATTGTCTGGATCATATTATCGTGGGGGAAGATAGTTATTCCAGCTATTCAGAGGAAGGTTACTAGAGGGAATAATTATAGTCAAAATAGATAGATAAAAAATTTGAAAGGAATTTAAAATGGTACATGGTGATGTTTTTGATCACTTTCAT
Source organism: Butyricimonas sp. (assembly GCF_019423355.1). Taxonomy (NCBI): domain Bacteria; kingdom Pseudomonadati; phylum Bacteroidota; class Bacteroidia; order Bacteroidales; family Odoribacteraceae; genus Butyricimonas; species Butyricimonas sp. Next base: position 91,162 of record NZ_JAHZBP010000007.1, on the reverse strand, counting down.
CGGTTACATCATTGCCTTGTTCACCATCTATCCCAGATCAGCAATAGTGGAATCTTGTGCTGTTTTTATCTTTTTTATAATCCTGTTACTATCCAAGAGAGGGTAAGGATTTTCACCTCTTTGGTTGTTTATATTGAATAGGCAGCCAGAGGGGTGAATTGTAGAATGGTTATATATTAAGAGTGATTACAAGCTATTCACACTGAAATTTAATACTTTTGCCATACAGCCACCCCTGTTGAGCGTTTGTAGAATGCTAATTATTATTTACATTTGTGGTGTCCTTTGGAGTGATCTAGGGGGCAGACATATTAATAAGAAGCGTTTAGTTTTATCCTAATCTTGAAAACGACCAATTTAAAAGACTAAAGGGATAGACGGTACAAACGCTCATGCTTGCCATATATACATTTCATGAATATATAATGGTTTAGCGTGGGGTGGCTGTTTATTTTTAGTCGGGTGCTTGGTCGTACCTCAAGATTAATAAACTAGCAATCTCCACGCTTCTTTTTATATTAATTACTCTTGGGGGATTGGGGTAATAAAAAACTGCCATCATGTGCGTAACAAAACTAGAATCTGCAATTAAAGATTATTGCTCAATGCTTCCTAATCTTAAAGCTACAAGTGCTATGGATTACAAAAGACTTTATAAAATCTCGTATGAAGCCTATAAAGCTAATGAAGATGTTACCTTAGAACAACTAGTCAATGAATTAAAAAACAATTCATGCCTTAACGCTTCTGAAGATGCGATAAAAGAAGTGGCTACATCTAGATTAAAAGAAATACGACACGCAAAAGAAATATTGTTCTTTTTAAGTGCCTATATTCAATGAGGGGAAAAATTATAATACAGAGGAAAAGTACGCCTAGAAACAATAATATTCAAAATTTACATTATGAGAAAATCAATCATTTACCTAGTAATGCTAACAATTATTCCACTTGTGAATAGTTGTTACGATGATGGAAATTTAAAAGATGATATTAACGATCTAAATTCAAAGTACTCGTCTTTAGAAAATCGAATTGCAGCATTAGAAACACAAGTAAAGGAGATGAATTCTGAAATCTCATCAATTCAGACAATTATTTCCAATTTAGAGAAAAATGTTTACGTGTCGAAGGTTGAAACAATAGAGAATGGTTACAAAATTTATTTCACAGACAATACTATCGCTACAATACATGACGGAAAAGATGGGAAAAATGGAGAGAATGGAATTGATGGAGTTGATGGACAAAATGCACCTATAATTGGTGTAGCCAAAGACACGGATAACATTTATTACTGGACTATTACCACAAATGGAAACACTACTTGGTTACTAGATAACGGGAAAAAACTCCGAGTTACAGGAAAAGATGGGGAGAACGGACACACTCCAATCATAGAAATTGGTAGTGACAATTACTGGTACATTGATGGGGTTAAAACAAATGTAAAAGCCTCTGGCGAAGATGGGATGGACGGGATAACCCCAAGCATATCAATTAGTCCCGATGGATATTGGGTTATTAATGGAATTAAATCATCAATAAAAGCAAAAGGAGAGAATGGCACAAACGGGGAAGACGGGAAAGATGGACTTAACGGGAAAGATGGAATAACACCATTATTGAAAATTGATACCGAAGGTTATTGGACTATTAGCTATGACAATGGAAAAATTTATAATCGCATCTTAGATTCAAACAATTCTCCTGTTAGTGCAATAGGAAAAGATGGAGAAAATGGACAGGACGGAAAAGATGGAGTGGATGGAGTAGATGGGCAAACACCCGAAATCGCTATAAAACAAGATTCCGATGGGATATATTATTGGACTAAAGATGGACAATGGCTCACTGATCAACAGGGTAAGAAAATAAAAGCAAATGGAATTGATGGAGAAAATGGGAAAGACGCAATTGCACCAAAACTAAAAATTGAAAATGGACGTTGGTTACTTTCAACCGATGAAGGTAGGTCATGGATTGACATAGGGCAAGCGACAGGAAATGATGGAGAAGACGGCAAAGACGGAGATTCATTCTTTCAAAACGTGACACAAGATGATGAAAAAGTAACTTTAATTTTAGCCAATGGCACTACTATTTATATCCCTAAGTACAAGGAACTAGCAATAAGTTTCAATAAAACAGGTGAAATCGTTGTTATGCCCGGCAGTTCACAAACGATTAATTACACGCTCACAGGTGCTACATCAAAAACAATTGTTAAAGCACTTGGCCAAGGAGGATGGACGGCCAAGGTTAAAGCAACAAATACTACATCAGGAGTTATCACGATTACAGCTCCCGATCCGATGACCGATGATGAAATTCTTGTACTTGTCTATGATGGAGAAAACACCACGATAATGAACTATATATATTGTGTTCAAGGAGTTATTAACATCACAAACAATTATTATGACATTCCTGCCACTGGCGAAACAAAAGAAATTCCATTAAGCACTAATATTAACTATTCTGTTTACATTCCTACGGAGGCAAAGACATGGATAACACAACAACAAAGTCTTGGTAGGACTCTAAGAAATGAAACACTTACATTCGTGATCGCCCCTAACACGGGAGGAGAAAGAAGCGCAACCATTGAACTACGAGACAATTCTGGTAAAACAATCGAAACGATAGTTTTTAAACAAGCCGTTTACGCTCTAAATATCAATGTGACAACAGCGGGTACGTTAAAAGAACAAATGACAGAGGGTGATCTGAAAAATGTAAGAGAATTAAAAATAAAAGGAACACTTAATGCTACAGATTTTGAAACAATCACAAAATCTATTTCCTCGTTGACAAAACTTGATTTGTCAGAAGTCAATCTCACGAAATTACCTATTATGGCTTTTATGAGTGCGACAAATGTAAAATCAATAATCCTTCCAGACAATTTAAGTGAAATTAGTGAACAAGTTTTTCAAAATTGTACGTCTCTCGAATCCATTATTATACCTAGGGGTGTTACCACAATAAAAGAAAATGCTTTTGAAAGGTGTTCCTCACTTACTAATATTGATATTCCCGCAAATATTATAACAATCAAATCAGGAGCTTTCAAAAATTGCTCAAAATTAACCTCAGTAAATATTCCCACCAACTCAAAACTAGAATCCATCGGGGGATTAACCAATGCAGGAGCATTTCAAGGTTGTTCCTCATTAACCAATATTTATATCCCCCAAAACACAACAACAATAGAAGAATACGCATTTTACAACTGTACAAACTTGACAAATATTATTTTCCCCAACACCATTGAATCTATTGGGACATATGCCTTTTATGGATGTAAAACGATCACAAACATAGATATTCCTAGTAAAGTTCAGAAAATAGAAGCTTATACATTCAAAGGTTGTACAAATCTTAAAATAGTAAATATCCCATCAGACTCTAAATTGACAATGATCGCAAACGAGGCATTTTATATGTGTGGAATTACGATTTTCAAAATAGGATTAACAACACCGCCTGATTGTTCTTATAAGTCATTTGATTCAAATATATATTCTAATTGCACCGTAAAAGTGCCTGTTGGTTATTTAGATACTTACAAAAGTTCCTACGATTGGAGTTATTTTGACAAGATCACCGAAGAATAAAAACACCTACTCCCAATACTCACACTATTGGGAGTTTTCCTTTAAATCCCTATTCCCCTTCACAACAATCAAAACCAATCAATAACTTTAAAAATAATAATCTATGAGCAACACTAGTTAAATACCAACCACCAACACTTCAATCTGTAATATATAAGATATAAATACCATTGAAGTGTAGAGGATGGGATAGTCAGTAGAACATCATTTTTACTCATTATCTCATGAATTTACTTAGAAATTTTCCTTACAACTAAGTAAAAAACATTCATCAAATAAAAACTTATCCTTATGAATACAAGCTAAATAAATACAATAGAATCGGTCCAATTCATTACGAACAGATTCAAAAATAGCAGAGGCAAAAGTCAATGTCTCCCACAGCAATAATATATTCATATATAAATAGTTAAAAATTTATTCACATTCTTGGATAATTCCTAGTTTAACTAAAACCATTCTCTGAGTTAAACCATGAGTTAAACCAGAGATAAAATACCACCAATTTTAAGGGTAAAAATCACTAAAAATTAATTCTAATCTAAAGCTCTGATAAAGAGAAACCGTGGACAAATTGCTGGAAAAATTAGAAGAAGATGATGACGTAACTAACGTTTATCACAACATTAAAGAATAATTTTCTTGCAGATTAAAAAATATTGTTGCATATTTGCACCCGCAAAACGGTTAAAAGCCCTTGCAACAAGGAAGACTTCGTAGCTCAGCTGGTAGAGCAATTGACTCTTAATCAATGGGCCGTGGGTTCGAGTCCCACCGAGGTCACCGAAGAAACCACCTATTTTCATAGGTGGTTTTCTTTTTGTTTTGTCCTCAACAATGCCTATATTTGCAGAAAGAGAACAATAGTATGAAACAGACTATTATCAATAAACTAAGAGAATTTTTCACACTACAACCCGTGGAAAAGGTATGGATTTTTGGCTCTTACTCTCGTGGGGAAGAATCAAAAGAAAGTGATATTGATATACTTGTCCGTTTTGACAAGAGTGCGAATGTTACTCTTTTCAAATATATTAGCATCGTGAACGCCCTACAATCCCTTCTCCGCAAGAAAATTGATCTCGTGGAAGAGGGACAACTAAAAGATTTTGCGAAAGATTCGGCAGAACAAGATAAAATATTAATCTATGAAAGAAATATCTTATCCTAAAAAAGTTTATTCCTAATCATCTCTTTATTTCAGTCACCCCAACCCCTCATCACAAAATTACAGATCAAGAATAGACGTATCTCAACAAATACTCTAATACACAATACTTTCTCTTGTATATCTCCGTTATTTATTCGTTATCCTATCGTTAAAGCATAGCTCTATAGGAACGAAGAAATAACGAAAAGACAAGGGAGACATAATAACAGGATGTAAGCTTTGGTAGGGCGAAAAAAAGTAACAGCAAGAGAGTAAATCACGATCCTAAATCTCGAATCACAAAAACGGCATGATCACCATCAAACCAAAAGCAAGGGAAATCCCACGGAGAACCTAGGGAAATAATCCCCCTTATTCGAAGTTCATTCGATGCTTACTCGTGACTTAAACATTACGGAATGACTAAGTTCTGAATAAGCATCGAATGATCTCTGAGGGAGTGAGATTATTTGGGTTAAATTACTACTTTATTTGGGTTGGATTAGGTAATAACACGAACAGTTCAATAGATTACTACTTTTTCCTCCCCGCTTTGCCTTTCTTTTCCTTTTCCTCCCTCTTTTTCCGTCCTTTTTCCTCTGCATCCCGAATCATTTTCTCATTTCTAGCTTTTAATTTCGGGTGCAATTCCAAATATTGATCAATTGTATCAACTTCCACATTAGGCGATGGCAGAAAATCCGCAATAGAACATTTGAAAATTTTCGATAATTCATTCAAATGATTCAAATTATATTTCTCTCTAAGCTTATGATTTTCAGCTCTATTAACATACGAACTACCTAGTCTCAATTCCATCGAGAGTTTCCTTTGACTCATTTTTGCCGCTTTCCTAAATTCCTTGACCTTATTGATAACGAAAAGTTCAATTTCCGTTTTCTTTACGTCCTCTATCACATCCTGTATTGCTACCATTTCAAAATTATTTTAATGTTAAAGGAAAGTTTTTCGATGAATTATTTTGTAATGACATATCCATACAATATATTTGTACTATTGAATTGCGTAAAGAAATCGTCCGGTTAATCACGTTTGCATATGTAAAAACAAACGAAAATTTCATGGAGAGGCAGAAATGCCAGAAGGGAAGTTATGCCTTTTAAAAAGGCATCTGTATTGTCAATATTGTGAATAATAGAGGAATAAAACATATATTCTTTAACCATTTTAACGAAACAATTATGAAACAGAAAATATTACCCTTGATAAGGCCTCATCAGATTATAGTTGATACCCCAATAGAACACCTAAATAGCCTTATAATGTGAAGCTACCCATATAATCGAACTCAAAATTCCTGATTATTAATAACAAGGAAAAATAAAAGCGGAAGTGTATTCTGGCTTCAGACACTAAGAATACACTCCCTGATGTCAATTAATTCACATTTCTATTAATTAACAATCAAAATTATGAAAAAAAATCCACAAACAAAAGCGAGGCAAAAAAGAGTACTCGCACTCGTGAAAACAAAATTTCCCCGAAGACGAAAGGGATGGGGACTTATCGTATTACCATTTTTATGCTGTTTACCCTTATTGTCGAACGCAAATTACACAAGGCATCACCCGGGAATGAACAAGCTTTCCATGTCAGAAAGTCCAACAAATGACACGAAAAAAGAGACCATCGTCATCCGGGGAATCGTGAAAGACAAAGAGGGAACCCCTCTACCGGGAGTGACGATCTTGATAAAGGGTTCAACCGTCGGTGTGTCCACGGATGTGAAAGGTGAATACGTGATGAACGTGGAAAAACGAGATTCTCTAGTCCTATCATTCTCGTTCGTGGGGATGAAGACGAAAGAGGTAAAGTGGACCGGCCAACAAACGTTGAATGTCGTGCTAGAAGAAGATGTAAGCGAAGTAGAAGAGGTTGTCGTTATCGGTTACGGAACAACAACCAAAAAAGATTTGACCGGATCAGTGGCAAGCTTTGACTCCCGGATTATCGAAGAATCGACAGCGACAAGCGTGGCCCACATGATGCAAGGCCAGATTCCCGGTCTGAGCATTCTGTCAGGAGACGGGGCGCCCGGTAGCCCTGCCCGGTTAGAGATCCGGGGCGTCCCGTCACTAAGCGGGGCAACCTCTCCTTTAATCGTGGTGGATAACGTCCCGATGACAAGTGATTTTGACATCAACGAGTTGAACCCGGATGATATTCAGAGTATCGACATACTGAAAGGAGCCTCTTCTGCCGCCATTTATGGTTCAAGAGCTGCGGCCGGAGTCATCATGATCATGACAAAAGGCGGTAGACGAGACCAAAAACCGGTAATTAATTACAGCTATGATTACAGCATAACGAGCCTCGTTTCCGACGTGAACACATTGACCACGGACGAGTTCAAAATGCTGGTCATGGAGGCCGTCCGCAATGGAGCAAAAGCGGAAGGATATGACGATATTACCAAATACTCCAAATACGCAACGTTTGCCGCATCGGATTTCTTCGGGGAAGCCAATACCCCGTGGATGAAATACATCATGCGGGACGGTTCCAAACAGCAGCATAAAGTTTCCATCCGGGGAGGCGGCAGTTCCTTCGGGTATAACGCCTCTTTGGGCTACACGGATGAGCTGGGACAAGTGAAAGGAACGAATTACGAGAGATACACGTATGACATCGGTTTCAACGCCGATATTAATAAATGGATTCGGGCCACCGTGAAAGTCTCCGGAACTCTATCCGACAGGTTAAGCAATAATGCAGGCCTATCCACCGCGGCGAAAGCCCGTCCCGATATAAAGGCTTACAATGACGACGGTTCCTTGTATTTACATTCATATCTCTATTCAGGGCGCACCTATTATGTCGTGAACCCGATTATCGAAATGGAAGAAAACACCACGGAGAGCGAAGATCACAACGTACGGCTCACGGGAAATCTGGAATTTCGAATTTTACCCGAACTGAACCTGATCACCCAATACACGTACCAAACCCGGAAGGGGGAACGTTACGCTTACCAGTCCAGCCGCACACAGGCAGGTAGCGGCTACTGGGGAGACCAAAAAGGTTTCGGAAGAAAAACACATAGCAAAACCGATAGTAAAGAACTCGAAATACGCTTGTCCTACATGAAGGATTTTGGAGAGAATCACAAATTAACCGCCATGCTGGCAAGTAATTATAACGACGAGGAACAGGAGTATTACACGCTATCCATGACTGATTTCCCGGATGACTACGTACAGAACGCAATATGGCAAGGAGCTAATCCCTATAAATACGGGGCGGTAAACGGTAGTGCCAGCGGATCCGTGCTATTATCTTTCGTGGGAAGAATCGAGTATAAATTCATGGATCGTTACCTCGTGACCGGGACAATACGTTCGGACGGTTCATCCAAGTTCTCCCCGAAATACAGATGGGGAACCTTCCCGTCATTTGCGGCGGCGTGGATCGTTTCCGAGGAGAACTTCTTGAAAGATTCCCAAGGACTATCTTTTTTGAAAATCCGTGCCGGATGGGGAAAAACGGGTAATGGTTGGGTCGGAGAATACGGATGGAGAACCTTGTATTCCTCTACCGATTATCAGAATATGCCGGCAACGATACCGAGCCAGATCGGGAATAACGAATTGAAATGGGAGTCGACCAAACAATATGATTTAGGGTTAGACTTCGGCTTTTTGAAGAACCAGAGAATAAGAGGTTCCTTAGGTTTCTACAAGAAGACCACGAAAGGCCTATTATACCCTTTCACCATGGCATTGAGTACCGGGATGGAATCAACCAGCGTGAATTTTGCCAACATCGAGAACAAGGGAGTGGAATTTGACATCTCGGCCACGATCATCCAAAACAAGGATTGGAATTGGTCTTTCGGTTTCAATATCGGGAAGAACAAAAACAAAATTACCGGACTTGATGCAGAATACATCTCTGCCCCCGGGCAGACCTACCTAAGTAACACGGTCATCCGGGAAGGAGAATCACTGGGATTAATCTATGGATTTGAAACTGACGGGGTATTCCGTTCTCAAGCTGAAATTGACTACTACGAATCACTGAACCCGGACTATCAATACCAAGAGCAATATTCTTACCGGAAAACCATTCCCGGAGATTTGAAATTTGTCGATCAGGACGGTGACGGCCGAGTAAATAAAGTATACGGGAACCACGAGGACAAAATCGTATTAGGATGTTCCCGCCCGGATTTCGAAGGAGGGTTCAACACCCGTTTAAGCTGGAAAGGCCTCACCCTTAGCGTGCAGGGAACATTCAGTTACGGGGCACAAAAGGCATGGACGGCAGAGGCCAATCAATTCTGTTTTGCCTCCACGGGGACAGCGAACGTGCTGGACGTTGCGCTGAAACGCTGGACCCCGGAAAACCCGGATAGCAATTACCCGTGCGTGCGGCTGGATTTCTACAACAATGATTTTACAGACTTCTCCGTCTATAACGCCTCGTATCTTAAAATACAAAACGTCAACTTGGAATACAGGTTCCCCAAGTATATCGTGGACAAGACAAAGATATTCGGGAACATCAGTGTTTTCGCCTCCGCAAATAACGTGTATACCTTCACGTCCTATCCCGGCCCCTCTCCCGAATCGTGGAGCAGTGATGCAATCCAAGGAGCCTCGGTCGACACGGAGGCTTACCCAAAAACCAGAACGTTCAATTTCGGAGTGAAAGTAACCATTAAATGATTTGATTATGAACAAGATATTTTTATATAGTTTATTGTTTCTCTTTACAATAACGGGATGTGACAGTATGTTTGATGATGAACTTCCCCCGCATGAATTAGTCGGGGAAAACGCAATCACGAACGAGACTTCCGCGGAAACAGCGTTAAACGGCATCTTCTCGAATTTACAGGGTTACGGGACGATGAGTGCAAATTACATTTGCGACAACGAGTACCGCACGGGATTATTAACTGGGACCTACCGGGGAACATTCGAGACGGACGGCCTGCTAGGTTTCAAATTGACTGAAGAATACTCGTACGTTGCCGATCCTTGGGAATTAGCTTACAAGATGGTAAACGCAGCAAATAATTTCATCTATTACGTGGAAAAATTATCCGAGAACCTATTTGGCGAGAACCGGAAAACGGAAATGCTGGCAGAGGCCAAATTTGCCCGTGCATTCGGCCACGCATTCCTGCTAAGAAGATACGGGTATTTCTGGGATATAAACAGCCCTCTCGGGCCGATCATCCGTCTGGAACCTTCATCCATCTCGAATAATAGCATGGGACGCAGTTCCGTGAAAGAGAGTTATGAAAAAATATTCGAGGACCTCGACTACGCGATACTGCACGGTCCCCGGTTTTATTCCAAATACCGCTCCTGCGCGACAACGGCCAAAGCTTTTAAAGCGGATATTCTAATGAATCGCGGAGAAGAGGGTGACTATGCGGAAGCGATTCGATTGGCAAATGAAGTGATTGCCAGTGATGAGTTCGGATTGGAAGACAAATACGGAGATATTTTTGCCAACGGGTATTCTTCAAAAGAGTTGATGTTCACGAGACATATCAAGACTCCACCTAGCATGGATGATAACGTGGGCAGCCTGTTCAAAATGTTCGGTGGTGCAACCTATAAACCGACAGAGATGTATTTCGAGATTCTGACCCAAGACGATAAGCGTTATGAGGCGACTTTCGACTCCGTGATGCTTGGCAACGGGACGGCTGCACGAAAGACGCAGGTGTGGAAGAAACATTACGTCACGTCCGGCGATTGCCCGATGTACTACATGCGGGTAGCCCAGATGTACCTGATCAAGGCCGAGGCCATGGCTCGCACGAATGCCTCCATAAAGGATTGTCTGGACGTGCTGAATGTCCTGCGTCTTCGTTCCGGTAACACGACTTTTGAGGCGGCCGATTACAGTTCCCTGTCAGACGTGCTGGAAGAGGTGTTCCGGGAGAATGTACGGGAAATCGGGATGGAAAACGGGGCTATATTCTATCTCGCCGTAAGATATACCGAAAGCGGTCGTCGGAAGTTGAAAGACATGAACCCGAACTTCGAGCATGACGATCAATTATGTTTCCCTATTCCGAAAGCCGAATTGGAACACAATTTCGTAGTAGAGCAAAAACCTTTATAATACCAGACAACATGATGAAAATGAATATATTAAAAAACGGATTCCAAGCATTAATTATTATGTCATTGATGGTTGCCTGCTCACTCGGTGACGTGTTGGAACCCTCCGATGGAGTAAGCATGGCGTTAATGGAAACGGTTGACACGGTGGTAGCCCTGCCGGGAGACACGATAAGTTTCAAGTTCATAGCGTCGACCAACGGGACTACTTTACGTCGCATTGAAATCGTGGAAAAGAGCCATGATTTCAATGAATTGAAGGATTCTATCCGGTTTGCTCTAGTGGATGAAACACTGGAACTGACGGTAGACGAAGAGGGATATTTATCCCGTCCCGTTTCCACCGTGATGATGATTTACCCCGTTATCGTACCCAATGACAAAGCCATCGTGGGCGAAGTGCTTAGCATGACCTTCAAAGCGTATAATGACAAGGGAAAATCCGGAAGTATAAAATCCTCGTTCAAGATCGTGAACTATGTTCGAAACACGAGTTGGTTATGGTTGTATAAACTTGCCGGCAAAACCCAAGGAAGTATGTTTTTTAATCCGGCAAAATACAAGGCCTATTCGAATAGCAGTTTCGGGACACACAAGGACGAGATCGACGTGGCGGCCTACACGGCAAGCGACGGGAAACACTATTTCCTGAACCCGGCCAACAAGGAAACGCAAAACCTGTTCGTGGCAGACGGAATGGATTATGATGCATCAACCATGCGAACGACAAAGTTCATCCCATTGGATGCTGTCAATTTTGACCTTGCTGGGGACGCTGAACTGGAACGGATGGACTTCTCGAAAGCCGTGGATAAAGTCGAAGTGACAACCGGAAGTGTCATCGGTTTCGAGAACCAAGACGGACGACGGGGAATTATGAACGTGAAAATATCATCTTCCATCTACCCGACGATCCAGTGTAAATTTCAAGCGGTGGCTAAAAAACAAGAATGATTTAATCCCGAAACATCATGAATAACATATTTATAATCATTATTTTAACGTTCTATCCTCTCGCCAATCTACTCGCACAGGGCAAGTACGAGGTGTTCAGAAAGGAGATGTCCCTCATCGAGAAACAAGAGAATGAATATCGAAAAGTAATTTGGGGTGAAAACGATTTTTCCCAAGGCTACAAAGACAGCATTTATAAAAAACATCAAGTACTGGTAAAAGAAAAGGTCGAGTTTGCCAAAAACGCCATTCGAGAGAATAGAGATGACGAACGATTCTTGAAAGTGTTGAATATTTATGTACGTAATTTCTTATCCTTAGATGAATTTGAAACCGAACTGAAAAGTTTTTCAACCAAGGTACAGAAAACAGAAACCTGTCAACGTTACTTCGAGTTTATCAAGTATTCAAGGATCAATGTCCCCGGCAAACCATGTATTGATTTCGAGATGAAAGGGCATGATGGGAAAACCATAAAATTCTCGGACGTGTATAAAAAACATAAACTTGTTCTTGTCGATTTCTGGGCATCTTGGTGTGGCGCGTGTCGGGCAACCATACCCTCTATTAAAAAGATGTATGAAGTCTATCATGAAAAAGGCGTCGAAGTAGTCAGCGTATCGCTAGATGACAATAAAGAGGCGTGGGAAAAAGCTTATAAAGAAGAAAATATTCCTTGGATAGACGGGAGCAACCTGTTAGGATGGAAAGATCCTGTCGCCCTTTGGTATGCAATCCGGGGAATACCGCACAAGGTACTGGTGGACCAGCACGGGATTATCGTCGCTAGTGGCTTTCATCAACTAGGTAGCTTGGAATATCAAATCAATAAATATCTTAATTCCCACAAAGACTAATTATGAAAAGAGAGGACCATATCATTACGGTCCTCTCTCTTATTTGTCAGTTAACAAGTCGGCTTTCTCTTTATCGGGAGTTTCGGGAAAAGTTTCCTAAAACGTACTAAATAAGTCGTAACATTACTTCCCGCAACGATAATGGTCACGGCAAAAACAATCATCATAATACCACATCCCACTCTCACGGTTAAAGGTTCCCCGAAAACCGTCACCCCGAAAAATACCGCTGTCAAAGGCTCCAAAGCCCCTAAGATAGCGGTTGGGGTCGAACCGATATACTGGATGGCCTGAGTGGTACAAAGAAACGATATAGCAGTCGGGAACACGGCCAAGGCAACCAGATTACCCCACAAATACCACGTGTCTACCACACGCAGACTGGCCCCGAAATCAACACGAACCAAGAACAAGGACAACCCGAAAACTAAAACATAGAATGTCAACTTTAGTGTCGCAATCTCTCGCAACAAGGGTCTATTCACAGCGACAATGTAAATGGCATATGACAAGGCCGAGGCGATAACGAGAATCACTCCCGTCAGACTCAACACCGAACCATCCTCCCCCTTGTAAAGCAAGGCAATACCACCCAACGCCAGCATGATACACAAAATTGTTTGTAACGTCAGTTTCTCTTTAAAGAGAAAGGCCATGATTAAGGCTACCATGATCGGGTAAACGAACAACAAGGTCGATGCAATACCGGCTGCCATGTAATTATAACTCTGAAACAAGGTAAGTGACGAGAGTGCCACCAGCAATCCCATGATAATTAACGGAAGTATTTCTTTTCGCTTCAATTTGAAATCTCTTCCCCGCAACTTAATCATCGCACCCAACACCGGGATAGCAAACAAGTACCTGAAAAAAAGAACTGAATCCGGGTTCATCCCCGCCTCGTACAGGGGAAGGGCAAACAAGGGATTCATCCCGTAAGTTGCTGCCGCAATGACCCCTAACACGTATCCTTTAGCTTTTACATTCATAACTGTAAATGATTACATTAAATTGGCAACAAAGATATAGTTTTGTTTGTCATCATGAATGATCATTCTGTTCAAATTATTTTCTTGACACACGCTATATTGAAGGTTTGAAGAAACAGATTACCACTTTTAACAAAAAAACACTATCTTTAGACTCTAAAATCTCAAACTACATACAAGATGAAAAAACTATTCTCCACGATTATCTGTTGTTTAATCTGTTCCACGGCTTTCATGCAAGTGAAACCGGAATGGCAAGACGAGACCATACCCTTTGTCGGGAAAGAATATCCCCGGACGGCATTCATGACCTACAGTAATGTGGATAAAGCTCGGAGTAATGATTTCAACACATCCCCTGATTACAAATCGCTCAACGGGAAATGGAAATTCAACTGGGTTCCTTCCTACAAAAAACGCCCAATGAACTTCTATAAAACAGATTTCGACGATTCTGCATGGGGAGAGATTGACGTCCCGGCAAACTGGGAAGTAAACGGTTACGGAAACGCACTTTACACGAATCACCCTTACGAATTCTGTCCCCGTAACCCGCAACCACCTCTTCTACCGGAGGAAAATCCAGTGGGATCTTACCGGAAATACATCGAGATACCCGAACAATGGAACGGGAAAGAGATATTCTTGCACATCGGTGCAGTAAAATCGGGTTGCTACCTGTACGTGAACGGCACAAAAGTCGGGTATAGTGAGGATTCCAAGACAGCCGTGGAATATAACATTACCCGCTACCTAAAACCGGGGCGTAACCTTATCGCTCTTGAAGTATATAGGTGGTCAACGGGAAGTTATCTGGAATGTCAGGACTTTTGGAGAATCAGTGGGATCGAACGGGACGTTTACTTGTTCGCACAATCCCCCGTGCATCTTCGGGATTTCTCCATCCGTCAGGATCTGGACAGCACGTACAAGAACGGACTTTTCGGGCTGGATTTATTCTTGGTAAACGCCAATCCCCGGCAAACGGCTCAAGCCACAGTGTCCTACCAACTGGAAAGCACCTCGGGAACACGAGTGGCAGAAGGGACACAAACCATTAAAATAGATTCCATTGCAACAGTCCATTTCGATGCGAAGATTGCTCAAGTCGCCCCGTGGACAGCCGAAACCCCAAACCTGCACCAGCTGTTTATCCGGATCGAACAACCGGGGAAAAACCCGGAAATCATTCCTTTCCGGGTCGGTTTCCGAAAGCTGGAAATCCGGGGGAACCAATTCCTAGTAAACGGTCGTGCCGTACTGATTAAAGGCGTGAATTATCATGAACACAACGAGCACACGGGTCACGTTCTCAGCGAGGCGGATATGCGCAAGGATTTCGAGAACATGAAACGTCATAATATTAACGCCATACGATGCTGCCATTACCCCCAACAAAGGCGCTTTTACGAACTTTGTGATGAATACGGATTCTACGTTTGCAACGAGGCGAATATAGAATCCCACGGCATGGGCTACGACCTTCGCAAGGGAAGAACATTAGGAAATAACCCGAACTGGCTGAACGCCCATATAGATCGGACCATGAACATGTACGAAACCGGGAAGAATTATCCCTGCGTCACGTTCTGGTCTCTGGGGAATGAAGCCGGGAACGGGTATAACTTCTACATGACTTACAATTGGCTAAAATCCAAGGACACGACACGTCCCGTACAGTACGAGAGAGCCCTTCTCGAATGGAACACGGACATCTACTGCCCGCAATACCCGGGTGCAACCACGCTGGAGAAATGGGGCAACACGCAAACGGATCGCCCTTATATCATGTCGGAATATGCCCATGCCATGGGAAACAGTACCGGGAACCTCATGGACCTCTGGAATGTGATCTATCGTTACCCCAATTTGCAAGGCGGGTTCATCTGGGATTGGATTGACCAAGGAATCCTCGTGAAAGATGAAGAAGGAACCCCGTTCTGGGCATACGGTGGAGATTTCGGAGAAAACTCCCCGTCTGACGGGAACTTTTTGTGTAACGGAGTGGTTGGCCCTGATAGAGAACCGCACCCCGGTTTAACCGAAGTAAAAAAGGTCTACCAGTACGTGTGGTTTCAACCCGTTGATCTGAGAAAAGGAATCATCCGGGTAGAAAATCGATACGATTTCACGAACTTGAATCAATACACGATCGAGTACACGATACAGGCAAACACGGAAACCGTACAGTCCGGAACCCTGCCCACGCAACATCTCGCCCCCGGGGCAAACAAACAGCTCACGATTCCACTCAGGAACGTGAAGAATAAACCCGGAACGGAGTATTTCCTGAACCTCTACGTGAAGTCCAAACAAGCGAATCTCTCTATTCCTGCCAGCTACATCGTGGCCTCGGAACAATTCAGGTTACCGGATTACACCCCGGCGCCCGTGTTCCGCCCTACCCCTGAAAAAACACTAGCCATGGAAGAGAACGGACCGGAAATCCATATATCCGGCACGAATATCGACTTCGTGTTTAACAAACAGAAAGGATACGTGACTTCCTACCGGACCAATGGCATTCAATACATTGCCGAAGATTTCGGGTTCCAACCCAACTTCTGGCGGGGACCCACGGACAACGATTATGGCAATGGAATGCCGAATCGTCAACAAGGCTGGAAACAAGCAAGCAAGAATTTTAAGATTGCCGGGATCAGAACCTCTACTTCCGCGACAAACACGAACCTAACCATCACGTACAGACTTCAAGAAACCAATAGCAAATACCACGTGTCTTACACGCTATACCCGTCAGGCATGATCCACGTGGCCTGCCATCTAGAAACACAACCGGATGCCCCCGAACTTCCCCGAATCGGAGTACGTTTCAGAATCCCCACGGACATAAATCAACTGGAATATCTCGGACGGGGTCCCGAGGAAAACTATTGTGACCGGAATAACGGAACGCTTATCGGCCATTACAAAAGTACGGCCGAGCAACAATACGTTCCATACGTACGGCCACAAGAAAACGGCCACAAGACAGAAACCCGCTGGCTGGCACTCACGGATAAAACCGGGAAGGGCCTCCTGTTTATTGCCGACTCGAACTTCATGGAGTTTAACGTTTCCCGCAACCGGATTGAAGATTTCGACGGGGAAGAATCCAATCGCCCGTACCAATGGCAAAACTTCACGCAAGGAGAATCCCATGACCCGCTCATGGCGAAAAACCGGAAACCCAAACAAACGCACGTCAATGACATTTTCCCCCGCAATTTCGTGGAAGTATGCTTGGATCACCGTATGATGGGTGTTGCCGGGGACGATAGCTGGGGTTCTCAACCTTACCCCAAATACAAGCTCCCGACAAACAAAGATTACCACTGGAGTTTCACCATTCTACCGATCAAAAATAATATGGAAATCAGCGAGAAACTAAGTTATCAGTACTTACCTTAGAAAATAAATGAAGTCGTACTTTCATCGGTACGACTTCATTCATCTCACACGATTCTCATGATCTGCAACCAGAAAAATAAACCACCTAGGCGACTCTTTAATCTATAAATAGCCTCCCTTTTACAAGCTCGCACGTCTTTTTCCGGAAGAGAAAGAATTTCTGCAATTTCCTTGTTATTCCTACCTTGAAAGTATAACCAAAATATCTCCCTGCAATCTTCAGGTAATTCCGTAATAGCTAAATACAACTCTTGATAAATATCTTCCCGTACCAAATTAAAACCCTTTCGTCCAAATGATCACGGACAAATATAAAACATTCTTTCCAACAAACAAAACCCTATATAGTGGATAAAGTTTATAGACTGATAAAGAATGTAAAGTTAGCCCTAAAACAGGAACAAGTTGAAAAAATTAAACAGGATTTATTCCTGCGCAAGGCCTTAAGTTCTCTACCCACAAAGAGACCTCCGCACATATTTCCAGCACAATTTCTTTTGTTTTCTACACGACCTGCATAACCAATCAAGGCATCAATTGACTCAAAAGTATTTTCAAATGAGTCTGAAAAAAGAATCACTCGTTCAACAATTTATCTCTTTCCGCTCTCAAAACCATTTCCAAATCTACCCATTCTGGGTACCTGTTAATTTTAAGATACCAAATTCCATTTTCAAACAAGTAAATGTAATCTTCCTCCTTTTCTGGCATTTCATCATACACTATTGGTTTTTCATCAGCCCAAACGCCATCCGGATAACAAATATATTGCATCAGCATCGTTCCAAGAATAGAAGATACATTACCACCTAATAATAGATTTATAATCTTATCGTAATCATTATAGATATAATACAAATACACGCCCATTCCCGATGGATAACTATCGTAATTATGATAGATCATAATGTACCTTTTAGACAATTCAACCCACTCTACTTTATCCACCCCAGCCATATCACAAGTAATTCCAAGTGGTAGACGTGAAGGTTCAAATTTCATCTTTTTACCAATATCTTCGTCTTTCAACTTTAATACAATACTTGCTCTCGTACTCATGATTATTCTCGTGTTTAAACTTCTACAAGCAAAAGTATGAATATTTTACTTGAATATCAATTTATATTAACGTGAGTTCGATATAAGAACAGATTTATATCCCTGAATAATACGAGTATAGCATTACACGAGAGAGAAAACCGCCGTGAGAACACGCTCCAATGTTTCAATGTAGCGCCTCCTCCCCCGTCCAAATACATACATTTAGCTTGGAAATCTTGATGTTTCAGACACGAATAACGAGATCTGTCAAAATGCAATTCCTAGGGAAATACCGGGGAAGAACCGTAGAAGATAGGGATCACCTTCGGTTCACTCTCGGTACACCTTCGTTACACTCTCGCTCACAAGCAACCAAAGACCGAGAATGAACCGGAAGTGATCCAAGAGTATCCCGGAAGTACCCTCTTCCATCCTTAGGAAAACTAAAAGATAAAAGTTGATGAAACCTGTCACTTGCTAACCTGTAACTCGCCGAAGGCGAATCCCGACTGGGACCTAGATGCTCGCCCGATTATCGCCACCATTTTAACAGATAGAAAACAAAAATAACATACTCGAATATCCCGTCAACCGGGCCAATAACGAGCCTATTCATGCTCAAGAATAATATTTCGGGCCACTATATCCCCGGCTTTTGCCGGGGATAAGGGATACATCACCTATTATTTAATATGCTGATTAATATACTCTATAATCTTGGAAGAAGAGGGTCTTGGAGCTTCCAAGGAAATAATTCTTCCTTTCTTATCGAAGAATAAGAAACGGGGAATTCCATCAATATCATACTCTTGACATAGGGTCGATTGGAAATTATCCGGGCAAATAAATTGTTTCCATTCCGGTTTATCTGCTGCCAGTTTCTTTTTCCATTTCTTTTGATTCTCGTCCAACGAGATACTCAGAAATTCAATCTTCTTATTCTTGGCATAATGTTTCACCAATTTCTCCATATAAGGAATTTCCATGCAACATGGTCCGCACCAAGTAGCCCACACGTCAATATAAACAGCTTTCCCCTTAAAATCGGACAAATGACATTTTTTCCCATTAACATCTGTCATCTCAAAATCAATAGCCGGCGCACCGGGCATCATGTTTATATAGTGATCATACACTTTCTGCATCTCGGAGTGATCTACCGTGTCAGTGGAAACCCGTTTATAAACCTCGAACACCTCGGTCATATCTTTTGGAGCTTGTTTTAAATAATAATCAACAAGACTATTGGCCATGTCATTAATGATTTCCTGATTCGTGAATATTTGAGTCAAGGCATTCAAATGATACACAACTCTATTTTGTTCTTTTCCTGCCGGATGACGTTGAAGATACCAGCGAACATATCTCTCGGCCATCTCCATATTATCCGGATCATTCCGGTCGAATGCCTCTACCCAACGAACAAAATCAGCGTCTTCCCGGGGTTTTGACCAAGCATGACGGAATAAATTCGCGGGTATTGATTGGTCAATCATGTCCACCATCACCCTTTTAAAAGCCGGACTTTTCACTTTCATCAAGTCGGACTTAACTTGATCGACGTTTTCTAGGTAACCTTCTCGATAATCGGCAAAACTCATGGTATCCAAACGTTCAAAAGGCCATGATTCATATTCCCAACCATCACTATCTCTCATGAAATGATAGCAATCGGCATTATCTCCCGTGTAGGTAACATCCGGAACATAAATATCACTTTCCTCATAT
Organism: Butyricimonas sp.; assembly: GCF_019423355.1. NCBI lineage: Bacteria > Pseudomonadati > Bacteroidota > Bacteroidia > Bacteroidales > Odoribacteraceae > Butyricimonas > Butyricimonas sp. The sequence continues at coordinate 71,308 of NZ_JAHZBP010000007.1, read as the reverse complement.
TTTTCGGTATGGAAAGAAATGTCAAGGTCCGCGTCCATTCCGCTCTCAAGGAAAAGATCCACCGAACAACCATAATTTTCAAATACCAGAAAAGCCCGGGACGGCTCATCAATTTTCACGTCATAGACAAATACTCCCGCATCGCTTACTTGAAGCGTGTCCACTTTCATTTCCTGCCCCACGTAATAAATTACCATCACGTCACCCCCGGTAAAATCCTTGATTTTTCCCCGAATTTGACCGTCGTTCATACCTTTTGCCACCCCGCTAACTCCCACGAACAGGAAGAAGGAGCATAATATCATAAATAAATTTTTCATCATCATATTCAATTTAAATGTTTTTCTAATAATTCAACACACTCCGGTTCAGAAGGACGAACAAACGAATAAGCAATAAAACGTCCCTCCTGATCTAACAGCATAAAATGGGGGATCCCGACAATCCGATACTCTTTTTCCAGAAAATCATTGGTCTTTTTATCCACGATGTATTGTTTCCAAGTCGGTTTCTCCTTCTCTAAAAACTTTTTCCAAGTATTCGTGTTATTATCCACCGCCACGCTGATAATCTCAATCCGGTTGTCCTTTTTAAAATACTCCTTCAATTTCGCCATATAAGGCAACTCTTCACGACAAGGAGCGCACCACGTGGCCCAGACGTCAACCAAAAGAACTTTCCCCTTAAAATCTGATAACCTGCACTTTTCCCCGGTCACTCCCGTCATTTCAAAATCCGGAGCCACGCTCCCTTTCATCAAATTTCCATTCACACGGACATATTCTTTATATTCTTCACCAACTCCCCTCTTCAAATTTTCGTCCGTACACAAGGTATTATATAGCTCATAGGCCTCTTGTAAACTTAACGCCACGGATTGATTCAAGTATTTTCGGAACATGGAAGTCAGGTGGTAATTTTTCATCGCCCGGTCAGTTATCAATCGCCCAACCAGCTCTAGGCTTTTCCTCGGGTAATCGCTCCAGTCCCGGCTTGTATCCTGACTTAAATGCCAACCGATCACGTACTCTAAAAGTTCCTCGCTACAAGTCAACGAATCGTTAAGATTAATTGTCGCCACGAACGTAGGAAAATCCGGATCATCCACATTCTCCCGTGAACCGGAGCAATACCATGAAACCCGACGGACCTGAAAACAGAGATAAGCCTGCCGAACCAAACGCTCCCGCACATCCTGATCTTTAATCCGGCTCCCTAAAGCTTGTAATTGCTTTTCTTTTTCGTCTGTTCTTAATTTGAAATCCTTGAACGCAAGAGTTGTTACCTCCGGAGAATACCATTCCCGTGAATCTTCAATCGCATACAAAGCGGCCAAATACTCGTTCTCCCTTTCCCTGTCACCGGAAAAAACGCACTCCACCACTTGTTCCGGCAACAAAGTTATCTCAACATTCACCTGATCACCTCCCGACAAAAATAACGGAACTCCCGGACGATAACCCTTCACGAACAACTCGTACACCTCCCCCTTTTGAGGAACAACGGGAATATACTGAAATTCCCCTTTTTCGTTCACTTTCAGCGTGTCTCGTTTCAAGCTTCCCTGAACAGCGATTCTAACCAAAGCGCCATCATAATTCTTGATCACGCCTTTTAACGTCGTTTGATAGCTTGATTGACAAGCCATACAAACGATCAATATCACTAGAATATACAAACGATTCATCTTATTTCTTATATTCAAAATCGACAACTTTACCACACACGTTACTAAAGTGGTTTTCCTCTTCCAAACTCCCGTTACTATTCATCTTTAAATAATAAATAGAACCGGATTTCGCTTTCCCGGAACCGTCACTCACACCCACGTACAAACGATCCGGGTTTTCGGAACGGTCGAACTCGATATAATCTATCGTGCATCCATCCTCAAACCCGTCGTAAGTAGCCAGCACGTTTCCGGTTACAGTACTCACGCATACCACTTTATCCTGATAACCATAATAAAGGAAATCAACATCTTTAGAGGAAACGGCAAAACAAGTAGCCTCCGCAATACCGGTCTGGTTCAAATCGACCTTCCGAATCGGAATAACCCGAATATAAGAATCATAAGACTCATCATCGTATTCCACTCTCTTTTGGGCCGCGATCACGAAACGACGCCCGTCAGCATCCTCCATCACCGCCCGCACGTTATCCTCGAAAGCTGCCCCATAAACCATCGTGGCCTCCATCTCTGCCGGATTGAAAACACCTGACGCCGGTTCCACGGAAATCATTGCCCCGTAATTATTGTATATAAATCGCTTACCTTTTTGATCATAGAAAAAAGGATCATTCGACTCGTAGATGGAAAATGGTGCCGCCTCATAATCTCCCTTTACCTGCGGATCATATTTAACAAACATATCCTCAACAAAAGAAAGATAACGATTATATACTCTTCCATTTATAATGACATATTCGTCGAACCCATACATATTTTTACACAGACACTCCATCACGCATGGATCCGGGGCGAAATAAAACATCTCGGAGAAGTCCATCATGTAAGAAAAATCCGTAGGCTCTATCGCCTTTGATCCATCACCTGTTGATATGACAACCAATCCTTTGGTAAATTCACCCTCGCCCGTGTAAAAAATTCCCCGGGGAGACCTTCCGGCTATTTCCCCGTTCACTTTCTCGTAAGCATCTTCCGTGACCGTATTCACAACATTGATAAATGTCACGTTAGCATTACCTTCCACCTCGCTCAATGCCATCAATCCCTTGGAATAGGAATTGACAATCGTCAGATCCGTTCGCGTGGAATAGAAAACTCCGGTTTCCTTGTCTGTTACAATGTATCTCATCGAGTACTCCCCAGTAACAGATTCGACTTCAATATCCAAATCCTTTTTGAAAGAAAGCGTATCCGGGTCCGCGGCATTATTTACTCGCCAGATATACCACAAATACTCGTAACGATCCTCCGAAAATCCATCTTTCGCGGTTATTGTCACCGGGATTTTCAAGGATGAGAATTGTTCCACGGTATAGTCTTTCTCTATCCCTTGAACAACTAAATCATTCAACGGGGTATAATCATAATCCCCTTTATCTTCCGTACAAGCACCCACGCAAAGTACTAGAATACTCCATATAATCAGTTGAATCTTTTTCATCATTTTACATGTTAATTTTACAACCAAGGTTCGATAGCAAGGCCATTCTCGTCTAAAATCGGATAATTTTCATAGAAAAAGTTATCCATATATTTTCCGTAAGCCTGCCAAGCCTCGTAATTATTTCCATACTCGTCAAGAGTCTGTGGAAAATCCATCCCCAGCTCCCGGATGCAATATTCATGTTTTACCCTAGAATAAGGTCCGAAAATGTAATCCATATACATATCTTCCCAGTAATAAGGACGTGTCAGGATATTGGAAATAATCACCCGTACCGTTGTACGGGCTGTAAGCCCCAGTTCCAAATCATCCGAAGGTTCCAAGTCCAGAACTAACTGAAAAGCCTCTTCCTCCAAACGAGGATCTTTATTATACAAGACGACGGGTATATTCATACTAAAAGCCTCCGCCGGAAGAATATACTCTTCCTCCAACGCCGCATAATGTATCCCTTCTTGAGCCGTCGTCTTTCCCGAATTAACAACCACCCGAACATGACGTTCGTAATTCACGGCCCCCCCCATCAGGTTGACCTGTACGTTCAACGTCTGCGAATCACCGTCTTTCCCCGCAAAAGAGTACACAATACTATCCCTCGTGTCACTCCATGAACCTTGGTTTACCTGAAAATAAACAGCCCCGTTACTATCGAAATCTGTTTTATCATTCTCTTGACAAGCAACCAACCCGACCAATAATCCTAGAATTATATAATATATCTTTTTCATAGTATCCATTTTATTGAATATTACCAAATTCCAATTCATTATCCGGCATCGGGAATACATATGTTGCCCGGTTCATCATTTGTGCCGTGAAAGGAATTGTTGTCATGTTTTGCCGTTTATAGAAATAAAAGAGCTGCCCCTCCGCGATAAATTCTTTCTGGTATTCTTTCCGGAGTTCTTCCAATAAATTGGCATCAGCCGGTAAAGGATTTCCCGCATATCCCCGGAAACCGCGTAATGTTTCAAGAAAACGTATATCCCCGGAAGCCTCTGCCGCGATCAAGTACATTTCCGACAATTTCAACAAAGGAATCCGGTTACCCGTGATATACTTGATCACGTACTCTGTTTTGGAACCCGAAGGAATATCGAACAATCGCTTACTCCGTACATCAAGATCCAATCCCGTTCCTCCAAAGATTCCCAATTTTCGTTCTTCCCCGACAACACAGGCATAAGTTGCCAAATCTTTAAAATACAAGTCTGAACGCCCTTTTTTCAAATCGTAAACGTAAAGGGAGGTGATATACTCATGCCGTCCTACACTCTCAACAAAAGTATATTTAGAGGGTTCGTCCTGTAAAATCTTATCCGTGACACAGGCAAAACGTCCCGAATGGATCACCTCTTCGGCACACGCCAAAGCGTTCGTCATGTCCTCCTTGTACAAGTACACCCGGGCCATCAAAGCCGTCACCCCATAATAGTTGAAACGGGATTTACGATACAACCAGAACCCGTCATCCGTGACATAATCATCCGCCGAGTACTCGTCCTCCTCTTCGTACTCTCCAAACGACGGGCCGATCGGATCCACCGGACGCAATAACTCTTGCGCTTTCTTTAAATCTCCTAGAATCAAATCCAACGTCGCAGCAACGGTTGATCGCGTCACGACCTGATTAGTCGCCTCTTTCACGTAAGGAATCCCCGGATCGTTCGCTCCCATCTTATAAGAAGGTGCGAATCCCCGCAAAAGGTCAAAATGCAAGAAAGCCCGTAATGCCAAAGCCTCTCCCTCAACCAAGGGACGGACCTTTTCACTCAAAACACCACCGTGTTTAGAGATGTTTTGTAATAGATAATTACAATTCGCAATCGCGTAGTAATTAGAACTCCAAAGTGTGTCCACCACTTTTTTTATAGTTTCATCTTGATAATCATATACCAGCGCTTTATTATAATCGTACACGACCGATGAATAGGTCTGTGACAATATGTCCAAGAATCCCATCGTGGAGTTCCCTCCATAAGTATCCGTACGTCCCATCAAGGCATATATACCAATCAACGCATCCCGGAATCCCGACTCCGACGTGAAAAGATCATCTTCCTTCACTTGAGATTTAGGACGTACATCCAGCCAATCGCTACATCCCATGCAAAATAACAACACTAGTAATGCAGCATATCTAAATATCTTCTTCATAACATCCATTTTTTCATTTTGTTAAAACCTGACTTGCAAACCGATACTGAAATTACGGGCAAAAGGATAGTCTATTCCCCTTTCCTGTTTTACAGAGGAAGCATGGAACACGTCATTCATATAAAACATCGCTTTCAAGCGCTTAATTCCCAATCGTTTCAAACGGGCCACGCCAAATTCGTATGCCACATTCAAAGTCGCCAGTTCCAAATAATTATAATCCTCAACAAAACGGGATGTAGGACGGGTGACATAGCCGACATTCATCCCGTCATAAGTCTCCGAGAATGCCGCGAAACGTACCTTATCACCCGGTTTTTGCCAACGTTCTTCGAAAGCCCGGCGATCCACGTTATAACGCAAATCCACGTCCTGCACCTTATCCACTAACGTTTGATTATACATTTGCCCCCCAATTCGATACCGGAAAGTCATGTTCAACGACAGGCCTTTCCACGTAAAATTTGTACCGAAAGTCCCTTCCACATCCGAATCCGTACACCCGCCAATGACATAATTGGCTGTTGACCATTCCGACACGATGTCGCCATTCCGGGCTTTAAATATTTCATTACCGGTAGCCGGATCGATTCCCAACGATTGGTTCACCCAGATAGAATTCATGGAAGCTCCTTCCATGTAACGAACCCTCGGGCGATTCACGCCATCCTTCTGTTCTCCCGTTGCTGTCAACTCATCCTGTGTCTCGTTGTAAGCCCGCAAGGCATTTGAGATCTTCAACAATTTATTCTTGTTATGAATCGCAGACCCGTTCACGCTCCAATAAAGAGAGTTTTTCTGATTTTTCAAAATAGCCACCTTCAGGTTTAACTCCCATCCCCGGTTTTCCACTTCTCCCAAATTATCCATGTAAGAAGAAAAGCCTAAAGACGGTGGCAAGGTTACGGCCGTTAACACATCTTTGGAAGTCTTGATATAATAATCTGCGGACAAATCAATCCGATCGCCCCACAGGGTCAAATCCACACCATAATTCTGTTGTAACGTACGTTGCCATGAAAGATCCCGGTTTCCCATCGCCATCACGATCGCCCCCACGGCGTAGTGATAACGTTCCCCAGTCAGGTACCCGTAAGTTGTTATCGCCTGATACGGGTCATAATTCTGACTTCCGGTCAACCCGTACGAACCCCTGATCTTTAATTGTTGCAGCCAATTCACATTCTTCAGAAATTTCTCATGATGCAAATTCCATCCCAAACCTGCTGACCAAAAAGGAGCCCAACGGTTATCCGAACCAAACTGGGAAGAGGCATCCTCACGGAAAGAAAGATCCACCAAGAAACGCTCGTCATAACTATAATTCAAATTCCCGAGAAAACCGACCAAACGAGAGGTATATTCATCCCCCTCCGGAGAACCCGATTTCTCGTATTGAGTGGCAAAACTGATGTAGTCCAAATTCTCATTCGGAAAACCTTCCGTCCTCACGGTAAATGATTTTGTCTGGTTTTGCTGCACATTCCATCCCAGATTTGAATTAATCACATGTTTCTGATGCCGCCAGAAATAGCTCAAAACGACACTGGCATCATAACTGAAATTATCTCCCCTCGAAGCCGTGTAGGATCCCCGACGATCAAAATCATCCCCGGTATATTCCGCAAAATCAGTATGCTTGGCAGGTTTAAACACATCCTCGAATGTATTTTGAAGCGTAAAAGAGAAACTGCCCTTCAAACGTAATCCTTCCAAAATATACCAATCGATCCCGAACAAATTCGTCAAATCATTATACCCGGACTCGTCCGTCACGTTTAAAGTCGCGTTATACAAAGGGTTATAAATAAACAAACTTCGAACTGTCGGATGCCAACGATCATCCTGATCCACCGTGTAAATCAAATTACCCTCTTCATCCTTGTATTTCACGTAAGGATTCATTTTCGTGTATTCACTGAAACTTCCATAAGGAGAGTTCTTTGCCTTTACCCGGGAATAATTCAACTGATTCCTAAAAGTCAATCCTTTATAGATATATTGTAATTCCATCCCCAACCCGATACGTTCACGCCCGGACTCCTTCATCACACCGGGAGTATTATTATAATTCACCTCCATCGCATAACGGATATAATCGTTTCCCCCATCCAATCGCAAAGAGTGTTTATGAGCAAGCGTCACGTTATTCAACGGTTTGTCCAACCAATAGGTATTTACACCTTCCCGGACATTAGCTAAACGCTGATTATAAGCCTCATCCATGTACACCTTATCGGAGAATTTATCCTGAGTATAATGAAGTCGTTTGGAAATATCATACATTCCTGACAATACTTCCAAGTTCAGTTTCTCTTCGGCATTACACAAATTATAGTCCGTCAGATCAGCCGCATAAAAAGTCATATCCCCATTATAACTTACCGACATCTTCCCACCGGCAGGAGCCACCGTCGTGATAACCACCACCCCGTTCGAGGCCCGAGAACCGTAGATAGCCGTGGCCGCGGCATCTTTCAATAACGTGATCGTGGCCACCCGATAAGGATCCATATCAAACACTTTCTCCGCGGTAGTTTCAAACCCGTCAACAATAAATACCGGCATATTGGGATTCCCGGAATACTCGTCCCGAACCCCGCTAATACTCCCGGCTCCCCGGATCTGGAAATCCGGAATGGCATTCGGATTCGAACCCATCTGGTTATTCGCTAACTTCACAAACGATGGATCAATATTTTGCAAAGCACTCAGGATATTCTGATTTCCACCCTGTTGCAATTCCTCCGCCGTGATCGTACGGGCAGCCCCGGTAAAACTATTTTTTGCCTGAGTATAATATCCCGTTACAATCACGTCATCCAACTCACTCACGACATCCTTCATTACAACGTTAATTCCAGTCTGTTTGCCCACCACCACCTCTTTCGTCTCCATACCGACCATGGTGAAAACCAAAATATGATTTTCTTTTCCCTCGGGTAATGTCAATGAATATTTTCCATCCATGCCGGTAGCCGTTCCCAGTTGAGTTCCTTTCACAATCACGGTTACCCCCGGTAAAGCTTCCCCTTTCTCATCCGTCACCCGACCGGTAATCTTGATTTCCTTTTTTTGTTGATTCAAGGCAAGCTTACGGACAATCACGATTTTATCGACAATCTCGTAATCAAAACCATTCTGACGTAACACTTGATCCAAAACCTGTTTCAATGTCGCATCTTTCAATTCAACACTCTTCACTTTGAGATTTCCCAAACTTTCTCTACGATACACGAACTCGTAATCCGTGTTCGCCTTTAAATATTCCAGCACGTTTTCAAGCATCTCGTCATGGAATACCACATCCATTTTTTGTTCTTGCGAGTAACCCATGGCACTAACAGAACCAAACGTGACAAGCAAAATAAGAACTTTCAATGTCATAACTAACAGAATTTTTCGCAATCTTCTCCCAAGAAGACTACACGTCATACTCTTTTTTTTCATACATTTGTAAAGTATTACATTAAACATTCATCTGCGACCAACAGATGTTTGGTAAAGGGGGAATCGACCAAATTCCCCTTTTTTATTTATTGATAAACAGTAACAGATTGATTTTTCACGTTAAACTTCACTTCACCCGTTTTCTCCAATATATCCAAAACCGACTCGAAAGAAGCATAACGAGGAATTTTACCCTTAAACGTAGCCTCCTTTAAAGACGCATTCTGATAGAAAACCGTAAAATCGTACCAACGAGCCAGTTTCGACATAATCTCCTCCAAGGTATGATTCTCCAACACGAACATCCCGTTTCGCCAGCTTATGACCTCCGCCACGTTTACCTTCCGGGTGTACATCTTTTCATCATTCACCACGGATTGCATTCCCGGATCAAGAATCACGGTCTGACCGTCGGCATCCACCTTCACTTTCCCACTGACCAAAGTGGTATAAATGTTCTTCTCTCCCGGATAGGCATCCACGTTAAACTCCGTTCCTAACACTTCCACAGTCTGTTTTTTCACGACAACACGGAAAGGCTTTCTCTCATCCTTCGTCACTTTAAAATACCCCTCTCCCTCTAATTCCACCTCTCGTTTATCATTTCCAAAAGTAACCGGATATTTCAATTTAGAATCGGCATTCAGCCAAACTCGGGTTCCATCGGACAAAATCAAGTCAAACTCGGCCCCCTTGGGAACTTCAATCGTATTATAGGCCAATTGCGCTTGCTGTGGCAAATTCTCTGCCGAGTAAGACAATGTTGATTCTCCGGTCTTCTTTACTAAAATTCCAGCCTCTTCAAAATCCCCCTTCAAACTATCCAACAACATTGTAGTCCCATCATCTAACCTTAACACGGGACGTTGTGGTTTCATCAAAACGATTGCCACCTGTTCCTTTACAGGTTCTTCTGTTTCCCTCTCGAACAAATATAAGCTACTGAACACGGCCACTACAAATACTGCCGCCACTGCTCCCCAACGTAAAACCCGTAATCTTACCTCTTTCTTACGTTGGAGCTGCACTCGCTTCTCCATATCCAGTAATGCCTTCCGATGACCGATTCTTTGGTAGTTTTTAAAACCAACTTCTAGGAATACTCCATCTTGCCAGCGATCGTACAACAGCTTATTTTCCGGAGAAACTTCTCTCCATCCCTCCAGCTCCCGAAGTTCTTCTTCAGAAAGCTGTCCTACTCGCTGTCGGACAAGTAATCCGGCTATTCGAAACCATTTTTCATTCTCATGCGTCATCATGCGGTCATTTTTAAATCCCCCCTATAACGCAACTCCCCTTAAAAGGGGCAATAGAAAATTGAAGTTTTTTCAGAATAATTTCTATAACCCTGAAAATAAAAATAAAAACAAAGAAGGTTCTAGTTTTTTACGCAAGAAATCCAAGGCCGTCGCTTTGTATTTTTTTACGGAACTATCAGATAAACCTAATTTTTCCGCAATCTCCACATTCTTTAGCCCTTCTATAAAACTCATTTCAAAAACAATCCTCGCCTTCTCCGGTAACTCCTCGATAGCGCTATACAGCAATGTCTGAGCCTCTTGATCAATCACCGAATTGGCAAAACAAGATGCATCCTCCAACTCCCGGACATACCGCTCCCGGGCTGAATTTTTCCGGTGAATACTAATGATGTCATTTTTGATCGCCATGTAAAGAAAAGCCTTGAACGTGTACACGGAATCGAATTTATTTCTTCTTTCCCAAGCACTAAAAATGGCATTTTGCACACAATCCTCTGCCAGAAATTCGCTTTCCTCCCCCAAATACTTGATGGCATACAAGATCAATCCCGGATAAACATTCCGGTATAACAAATCTAACTTTCCTTGTTGAAAATCAATTAATATTTGGGTATTCCAATTCACTTGTCAAGTTTTACCGTGTAAACTTACACAAAATCTTTGATTTCTTACATCACTTCTACAAAGAGAAAACAAGAATAATAATCGGAGTAATATTTAACGGCTGACTATTTTGTAACTTACAAAATAATCAGTTCTATCATTTTCACTTAAACCAATCCCGTTTCAACCACGCCTCGAACAAGGGATCTTGAAATGTGATTTCATTTCCTCTCACATCAATCACTTCCCGTTCCATAAGAGCTTGCTTTATTCTAACTACATTTCCGGAAGTACCGATCCGATAAGCCTGCAATGTTTGTTTTGAACTTAATTGCCTTTCTCCCGCTATTAATGCCTTCAAAAAACCGAGCTGGGCATTACTAAACGTTTCCATGCTATTCAGAAAAAGTAGGCTCAACTGGTCAATCAACCCATTATACGCTTCCTTAACAACAGATGGCACGACTAACTTCTCTGTCCTAAGCCACACCTGTTGAGCCAATTGCTGCACATAATACGGGTGCTTATCGACCAATCCCACCAATAACTGAATTTCATCCCGTTCGATAACCTTATTAGTCGTTTGGAATTTTTGTCGGATAAACGGGACCCACTCTTCCGTTTCTATTTTTTGAAGAAACATTAAGTCTCCAAACTTATAAAAAGGCATTGAAACATTCGCAAAAACATCCATCAACATGTGTCGCTTGCTACCAAACAAGCAATAAGCAACGTGTGTGTGTCGCTGCCAATGGGCCCTCAACTTCTTTTGAAACGCCAAAGAATCCCCGAAATTAGCCACGTTCTGAAATTCATCAATACAAATAATTAAACGAATATTTTTAGATACAGCCAAAACCTCTGCCAAGTCCAGAATATCATCCGGATTACGTTTCAATTCCTCCAACCCAATTCCAAAAGACAGCTCACTTTCCACATCAGCCGTAAAAGAAATCCGGGGGATCAAGCGGGCAAGGAAGTTTTTGGCATTCATCGCTATTTCTTCCCACTTGGAAGATACAGATGTTAAAACTTTTTTCGCCAATAACGTATAAAACTCCTCTTCTTCCCTCACGTTAAAAAGGTCAATCATGCATAATTTCACATCTCCTTCAGACGCTAGGAGTTGTTTGGCAGCATGCGTTACTAGCGATGATTTTCCCCAACGACGAGGAGAAATAATAATCGTATTTGTCAGACTTCTGAAATTCTGCAACAAACGTTCTGTTTCCACTCGCCGATCCGTGAAATTCTGATCCGTAGCTATTTTCCCAAAAACAAAAGGCGTTTCCATATTTATTCGTTTTATTCTAGAACAAATATAACTGATTATTTTGTAAGTTACAAAATAGTCAGTTCATAAAATATAATATGGATAAACGATTTAGCTAAATAACTCCCGACAAATATCTCCCACCCGGGAAACAAATCTCACTTTTATATGTGCGGGAACTTTTGTCAGCGCTTTCTTATTTCCCGCCGGAACAAATATTTGTTGGAATCCGAGTTTTTCAGCCTCCAGTATTCGTTGTTCTATACGACTCACGGCACGAATCTCTCCCGACAAGCCAACTTCTCCGGCAAATACGGTATTCGTGGGTATCGGAGCATCTATATTTGAAGAAAGAACCGCCATCACGACCCCTAAATCCAAAGCCGGGTCACTCACCCGTATTCCTCCGGCAATATTCAAGAACACATCCTTCGCTGCCAACCGGAAACCCACCCGTTTTTCCAACACGGCAAGCAACATATTCAATCGTCGCGTATCAAAGCCCGTTGCAGACCTCTGGGGCGTCCCGTAAGCTGCCGTGCTAACCAAAGCCTGCACTTCCAATAAAATCGTTCTAACGCCTTCCATGGTGGCAGAAACAGCGACTCCACTCAAATCTTGGTCATGATTGGATAGTAACAACTCGGAAGGATTAGCCACCTGTCGCAAACCGGATTGTAACATCTCGTAGATTCCGATTTCGGAAGTCGAACCAAAACGGTTCTTCATAGAGCGCAAAATACGGTACATATGTTGCTGATCACCCTCAAATTGCAGGACAGTATCCACCATATGTTCCAGAATCTTCGGACCGGCCAACTGACCGTCTTTCGTGATATGCCCGATCAAAATAGTCGTAATCGTATTTTCTTTCGAGTAACGCAGCAACACGTTAGTACATTCCCGGATTTGCGATAAACTCCCCGGAATGGCATCCACACTCTCTGTTGCCAGCGTTTGTATAGAGTCAATAATCAATAATTTCGGTTCAAGCGCACGGGAATGTTCCAATACCGTTTCCAACGAGTTCCCCGAAAGGAACAGGCAATCGTCATTCTCCGCCCCCAATCGTTGCGCCCGCATCTTGATCTGCGACACGCTCTCCTCCCCGGAGACATACAGAACTTTCCCACATCGATTATGTAAGGCAAATTGCAGTACCAACGTCGATTTACCGATACCCGGTTCTCCTCCCAGTAGAATCATAGAACCCGGTACGATTCCACCTCCCAACACCCGGTTCAGTTCTCCATCTCCGGTATCCATACGCTCATCAGCATTCGCCTTCACCTCCGACAACTTCAAAGGCCGTGAAGAACTCGCCCCCACGATAGAAGCCACCCGGTTTCCTTTGGTAGAAACTTCCACCTCTTCCACAAAACTATTCCACTCCCCGCAAGTAGAGCATTTCCCAACCCATTTAGATTCCTTAGCACCACAATTCTGACAAACAAATACTGTTTTTGACTTAGCCATACAATTGAAAATTGAAGATTGAAATAAACCATCTAAATAATAACCTCTCCTCTCCCAATAGGGGAAACCACTTGGTAATCAACTCTCCCCCTGTGTAAGGGGGAATCGGTGGGGTAGTTCTCAAATAAAACTTTTTCAATCTCGTTATTCTTACAATACTTTCTATAAATCAGATCATCAACAAAATGAATTTTCAATTAATCAAAGATTTCATCTGAAGAATCGTAATCCGTCATTCCCTCTCGATCCGCATCCCCACAATCAAGCACATGGTTCACCCCATTCGGTTTTTGGAAATCACTTTGCGGCACGGCAAGAGATTTATCCGCATATACTTTCTGCATAAACAAAGCCCAAATCGGAAGTGCCATACTGGCTCCCTGTCCATTCGCCAGATTCTGGAAATGGATAGAACGATCTTCCGCACCTACCCAAACCCCTCCGGCAAGATCAGGTGTAATTCCGATAAACCAACCGTCTGAGTGATTTTGTGTCGTTCCGGTCTTTCCCCCGATCTGGTTCTTAAAACCATACCGAAAACGCAAACGGCGACCCGTTCCTTCATCCACAACCCCCTGCAACAAATTCGCCATCAGGAATGCCGTGTTTTCAGTAATCACTTCTCTGGATTCCGGGTAGAAATTCGCCAGCACGTTACCATACTTATCTTCTATTTTCGTCACCATCATCGGTGCATTATATACCCCTTTATTCGCGTATATCGAGAATGCCCCGACCATCTCTTTCACGGAAACCTCGGAAGACCCTAAGAAAATTGCGGGAACCGGGTCTATAAAACTCGTGATTCCCATCCGGTGAGCCATCTGCACGACAGCCTCCGGGGTGAATTGTTTTAGTACCCAACCGGAAATATTATTCACCGAATTTGCCAATCCCCATTTCAAAGTCACCATCTCACCTTCCCGCTTATCCGTGGAATTACGAGGCGTCCAAGTCGTCCCGTCCGGCAAGACAAATGTCTGTTGCACGTTCAGTACCTGATCACAAGGTCCCAACCCTTCCTGCATCGCCAACGTGTAAAGAATCGGCTTGATCGTTGAACCGATCTGCCGTTTTCCGGTACTCACCATATCATACTGGAAATAACGATAATCCGGTCCTCCCACGTACGCCTTGATTCGGCCCGAAGAAGGTTCCATCGCCATGAATCCGGCCCGGAAGAATGACTTGTAATGTTTCAATGAATCCAACGGACTCATCACGGTATCCCGTACACCTTTCCACGTGAAAACAGACATCGGAATCGCTTTATCAAAGGATTTCTTTATCTCTTGAAAACTCTTACCTGCCTTATTCATTGACCGATAGCGCTCGGTACGACGGATAGAAGTATTCAAAATATCATTGATCTCGGAAACCGTCAAATCGTTCGAAAAAGGCGGATGAGCTTTTCTACTTCTCTCGGCCATAAATGCCGGCTGCAACGTTCCTCCCAGATGTTCCGTCACGGCCTCTTCCGCATACTTCTGCATCCGGGAATCCAATGTTGTATAAATCTTTAACCCATCCGTGTAGATATTATAATGCGAACCGTCTGATTTCAAATTCTTGTTGCACCACCCGTAAAGCGGATTCGTCTCCCAAGCCAAAGAATCTACCGCATACTGGTCTTTACTCCACTTGCTGTAATTCTTTTTATCCGGTTTGGATGCTGTCATGTATAACCGTAAATATTCCCGGAAATAAGTCGCAATTCCCTCTTTATGATCCTCCTTGTGGAAGTCCAATCCCAAAGGCAGAACCTTCAAAGAATCAAATTCAGCCCGTGAAATCTTGTCATATTTCAACATCTGTCCCAACACCACGTTCCGGCGTCCCAACGTCTTCTCTTCTCTGCGTACCGGGTTAAAAAGTGAAGGATTTTTAGCCATTCCCACCAACATGGCAGCTTGTTCCACCTTCAAAGAATCGGGTGTTGTCGAAAAATATATGTTTGCGGCAGAGTTAATACCAACAGCCAAGTTCAAAAAGTCAAACTTATTGAGATACATCGTGATAATCTCTTCCTTCGTATAGCTCTTCTCCAATTTCACCGCAATCACCCACTCCCGGAATTTACGCACGGCTAACTCCATGAAATTCTGATTTGCCTCCCGAGGGAACAACATCTTTGCCAACTGTTGCGTGATCGTACTACCACCTCCAGCAGAAGAATTTCCGGTCAACATACCCTGTGCTACCCGGAACAATCCCCGCACGTCAATACCACTATGATCATAGAAACGCACATCCTCCGTGGCAATCAACGCATCGATAACACTCTGAGGAATATCCTTATAATCCATGTACCGACGGTTCTCACTCCCCTCGAAATACTTTCCTAAAATCTTCCCGTCCTCGGAATAAATCTCCGTGGCAAATTTATTCTTGGGGTTCTCCAACTCCTCGAACGTGGGCATAAAACCTAATTTACCCGCTGAAACGAGGTAGAAAAAGAAAAACACACCCGCAACAAAAACAATAAATAACCCCCAGAAAATGGCAAAGTCTTTCCAATATCTTTTAAACATCACTTCTCGTTTTTATTTTAGCATACAAAGTTAGAAAATTAAATTTATATCTCTACCGATCAAGAAGAATCTCTCCCTGCTCTTTCATAAAAACGATTAAAACTTCTTGAAACCTTAAGAATTTTATTCCACAATCCACTTCTCAATATTTCGTGTCTTGTTGTCGAAGTTAATGCCAATCTTGAACAATTGACGAGAAAAAGATAACATATCTTTCACGAAATACAAAGCCTAAAAAACATATGAAATACACTATCACACAAGGTGCATTTTCCCTTCACCCTCGAATCAAAGACACCCGCTGAACGTTTTTGAAACGTCTTTGATTCGAAAGTGATACGTCTTTAATCCCTAACTACACCCTGTATTCAACGGGTAATGTACGGATTCTACACGGATAACGAACTAATCTACACTTCATTCATAAATTTATAACTCGGTATGACTTTGATCACGAAATCCTCCACGTAGAAAACATCTTCCTGATCCAATGTAACAATATAACCTTCATGCAATTTATACGCTTTCAGGGCATCCACCAATCCATTAAATTCTCGTTCCCGATTATCTGCGTTCAAATCCAGACAAACTTGAATCGCTTGAGTTATAGTCCCTTTCTCCACAACGACAAAATCACATTCCCCTCCACCCCGGTGATAGTATATTTCTTTATATTTCAACCGTAAAGCATTATATATTAAATTTTCCAACTTATGTCCTTCATCCCCTTTCACTTTACTCACGTTAGCTGTAACTAATCCCGTATCAATGGCATAAATCTTTTTAGGATTAATACTTTGCTTTTTTAAAGAATAGTCAAACAAAGGAACAAGACTAACAAGATAGCTCAATTCCAAATGAGAAAGATATTCTAATATTGTTGTCGCAGAAGCAATTCCGGAAGGTTCTTTCAATTGATTCGCAGAAATCAGATTCCCCACGTTAGAAAGCAAATATTTCGTCAAACGCATCAACCCGCGAGTATCTTTTATCCCATAACGCACGGCAATATCCCGGATTAAAATATCATCCAGCAAATTAGCCAATACCTCTTCGAAGGGTGTTTTTAAATATTCAGGAAAACCTCCCGTCTGCATATACTCCAGTACGGTCTCCCTGTTCAGTTCCAATCCTTTGAACCGGCAAAATTCTTTATAAGAAAAAGGGAACAACTCCATCGTGATATGCCTACCGGTTAGACTCGTTCCAAGCTCTTTACTTAGTAACGATGCGTTAGAACCGGTAACAAACACTCTAAAACCTTCGTCTAATTTTTGACGCACGTATCTTTCCCAACCCCGAACGATCTGTATCTCATCGAACATCAATATCTTTTGCCCAAAATCCGATATAATCTGATCCAATTTTTGAAAATCCGAAATCTCGAAATCAAATAATCGAGGGTCATCAAAATTCACGTAAAGAGTATCAATACGTTGTCTTTTCAATAGTTGATGCAAAAGTGTACTTTTTCCACATCTTCGAACCCCGGAAACGATTAAAGTATGATTACTTGCATCTGGTAAAAAAGCCAATTTATCCCGAAGCATTCCCTCTCCTTTTGCTTGTAACGTTTCCCCTTGCTACCATATAATCTCACTTAAAAAATCCTTTTGCATTATGATTTTTTGTATTTTAATAACACAAATATAGAGTTTTGTGTGGGTAAAACAAAATAGCTTCCAGTGCAAATGGAAACTATTTTCCATTTGCACTGGAAACTATTCCCCGTTGGAAATCACGCTTTACATTATTCCGGAAAATAGAATATCTATTAAATATTAAAGCTTGTAAAGGGTGTATCAAAACCAAATTTGACACACCCTTTTAAAACACGCACCTAATCTAACGAATATCTCGCTAAATTCTTTTTATTTCTTTTTCAGTAATTCTCCTATTTTCTTTCTTAACGCATCCCCACTCAAACCTTTGTCTACAATCACATTATCCTCATCCAAAATATAAGTATAAGGAACTGTTTGTAAACAATAAGATTGTATCATTTCAGAATATTTCCCATCAAAATCAGCGATATGCCTCCATTCCGTTATACCATCTTCCAGAATAGCTTTTCTCCACATCTGTTGGTTTTCGTCCAAAGACACACTGATAATCTCCACTCCTTTTAAATGATATTGTTCGTAAATACGAAGTAGATTCACATTTTCGACACGGCAAGGAGCGCTCCAAGCTGCCCAAAAATTAATAATCTTCAAATTCCCTTTTATCTCATGTAATGTTGTATTCTCCAAATTAAAATTCGGAGCAACTCTACCGATTTCCACCTGCTCATAGCGTTCTATTTGAGCCGCAATGGCTTTGCCATAAGAAGTCTCTTTAGCCACTTTCCCCAAGATATTATAGCGCATGGTCAGTTTTTCCAAACCGATGTCACGCATCGTAGAGGAAACAATATAAGCGGCAACGTAAGTATCAGCATTCCGCTTCAATAAATCTAACTCCTTTGCTTGTGCATCTTCCAAAAAACTTTGAAATTTAGCATCAATTTCCGCCATTTTCTTCCGGTCCTTTTTCTTTTCCGCTTCTACATAAAATTGTTGCAGACGATCCCGTTCCTGCACCATATCAACATCTAACCGATTAAATTGTGCCAACAATTCCTGTGAAGGCCCTCCGCCTATAACAGAATTCTGTCCCATGACTGTAAATTCCGTATTTTCCAACATCATGGAAGCCAACACTTCTTGTTTCGTCGTTACCACATGTGCTATTATTACCTCGTTTACTTGCCCGGAAAAGAAAAAATTACCATTCACAGATTTAGTACGAGCTAATGTATCTATTTTCACTTCATTGTCCGTCACCAAGAATAAATCACCATCAGGCAACCCAACAATCCGACCCGTGATCCTATACCCGCCATCCTGACTTCCTGTTTGGGACAAAGCTTCAGTACACACTGATAACAACAAGAATAAATACAATATAATTTTTCCCATGTTTTGTTTGTTTTATAGCTGAGGATATATCAAAATTGATATACCCTCAGTATACATTAAAATAAACTGATTTCAGAAACAACTACACCCATATTAGAACTACTTTGCGCCTGATCGTTAAAGATAAATCTAATCATCAAAATATCCTTAGGTTCAGGGAAATGGATAATCGTCGCCTCCCGGCTTGTAGTACCCAACGTGTTTTCTTCTAAATAAGTAGCATTTTCCCAATCATATCCATTTTCAGAAACTTGAATTTTAACTACCGTTGGAGATAATTTACTATTTACAAATCCATTCGTGGCAAAACTCGGTTGCACCAATCGAATTCCATGAACCGTTTTCTTTTCAGACCGACTCAATGTAATGATATGTTCACGCCAAGCAGCTTGAGTAGTAGGAGCCCAATTCGTCGAAAAATTCATATCAAACATATTCTTTATCGTAGAAGGAATTCCTTCTTCTTCACCCGGCTCTTCGGTAATATTCCAATCTTCTGTCGATAAATAGTTCAATGTCGGCTCTACAGGATTTCCTGCATGGTGGAAATAAGCATTCTCCGCCATATCCGGTAAGAAATGTTTATTATACCTGTACACTTCCAATCCATACACCTCGTGTGCAATTTCCAATGCAAAAATACTACGATTTATGTCATCATACAGCACACTGGTTGTATTATAATAATTCGATAATTCCGGTTCATACTGATAGCGATTTCCTGCAAGATTCAACCGCTTCAAGTTCGGGAGATACAAAATATCTTCCAACGAATTCAATGAATAATTAATATCAAGTTCAGAAATTGAATTCAGCTGTTCAACCGTCGGATTCTCCACTCCAAATTTTTCTCTGAATAACGTCTTAAAATCTACAGAGAAACTGTGTTTCTTATCCAACTCGATACCTGCCAAGGGAACTACTTCCCCCTCTATATTACCATTTCTATATAAAAGAACAACTCCATCCTCTTTGACATCTTCCAAACGATAGTACTTGTTCGCTGTCACAAAATCAGAACTCAAAAGAAGCTTCTGTTCCGTATTGTCAGATTTCCGGGTATAGGTGAGATATGCGGACTCGATCATATCAGTCCAAGTTGAAAAATAGATAATCAAATTATCCTCCACAAAGAAATGTTTCTGCACCAAACGTGGAAAGTTCAATATTGTTTCATGATTAGCCGTGTAAGGACGGACATAATTAGTGATTACCAATGAAGTATTTCCTGCATTATCAACTCCACAAATGGTTACTTCGTAAGAACCTTCTTCTTTCAACCCTTCAATCGTGTATGCTGTTGACGTCGGAGGTAACATTACTTTTTTGGTATTTTTATCCAATGTCCAAGTAATTCTAATACTATCCACCACGGGATCAGTACTATTTTTCCATGTCATATTCAATTTTTCCCAACCAGGAACAATTTTCACATCACTGCACTTTGTCAGGTAACGGATCTGTCCATCGCCAGCATAATCGCTATACGTATCCTCTAAGTCATCACACCCTGCCAAGGCAAAAAATACAAATAAAATCCATAAATATCTTTTTGCTGTCATAATCATTCTGCTTTAGTATAAATCTCTAATTCATGGAATGTTACATATTCATTCAAATTCTGATCCTGATGAGCAAATTTCACATCATAAGAATCATGAACCATTAATATCAAATACCGATACGTCTCCGCTTCTGCAGGAACACTGACTGTCATAAATTCAGGTTCTGCCGCAGTAAGTTCTTCAAGACTTTGTATTCTAGCTTCATTCCCCGCATTAGTTGCACAATAACGGCACCAACGGTTTTCATTCGGTCCATTGGGAGCTTCCTCATAATTCCCCAATTTCACCCATGCCGATTGATCATTAGGATCACTATTCGTACCATAAATCGTCACGCTACTCGGTAATTTATTCTGATACTCCCTATCCCAAATCTTCTTTTGCGGAAGCGTAGAAGTCTGTGACGTTCCATCCGGCATAATAACACAACCATTCAACATGGCATATAACCTCACCTGTGCAACCTGTTTCGGTGTTCCGAAATCTACAATAAAAGGTTTATCAAAAGCATGAGGGCCTGCCAAAAATGTATTATACACCCCTTCCTTCGGAGGATAAACACCCTTTACATTACCATCAAACAAGTACTCTATGCCTGTTTTAGCCTGCGTATGTACCTGCACTTCAGCCGTAGATGTAAAAGTAAAGTTCTCCGGAGCCAATTTCTCCACTTTATAGGCAGCAACATTTTCCCACACTTTTTGCTTCACGGCATACCCTGCAAAATCCTCTGTCCGAATAATAACATCATACGACTCCATATCTTGTTTCGGGCTCAACTGCATACGTCCTGCGCCACCACTAAACACGTAAGTACCAACAAGCAAAGTATCCAATTCTGAAGTAAAAGGACTTACTCCCATATAAAATACGTGTACTAATCCTTTTGCTCCGGCCGGTACATCCCATGTCATATCAAACCCTTTCCAACTGGGTTTTATCTGCAATTTATCAAAGAAGGCAACAGGACCTGAATCTTTTGTACTAAAAGTTACTTTTACCGGGTCCGATTCCACATTATTCCGATCACACAACGTCACGAAAGCTTCCACATTTTGTTGAGCCTCGTTAAAACCAATTAATTCTATGGAATCACAAGCATAACTAGCCGTTCTTAACACATCTTCTCCTTGGGCGTTCCGATAGCGAACCTTAACACCCATAACATCCCCGTCTTTAGGTAACTGGTAGTGCATAATAGCACCACCTGATACCGGGGTAAAAGAAAAAGAATCTGAAATTTCTACATTAAAAGTTGTTGATTCATCATCCTTGCAACAACAAAATGTACAAACCATCAACAGAACATATATAAATCTCTTTACCATATTCTTTATCATTAATTATTATTACCAACCTGGATTCTGTACACAACCGGAAATCATAACTTCCTCGCTCTCCAATGGGAACAAATAATCTCTCGGAGCCACAAACTTACGTTGAGACCAAACAACTACCGGTCCTGCATAATTATTATAGAACGAATCTGCATCTTTTCCTAAAATATTCCATCCCAAGAGAGAACTATTCAATTCTTCGGCCGCAATTAACCAACGACGCAAATTCCAGAAACGACGTCCTTCAAAAGCAAATTCAATATTCCATTCTTGACGGATGATTTCCCTCATACCGGCTTGATTGGTCACTTTCTCAGGTGAGTTAGAAAAATCAGCCCATGCAACCTCTACATCCGGAATTCCCGCACGCCGACGTACCTCATTCAAAGGATTATATACATGTTCTTTGTCCGGAGCCGTTAAATATTCATTCCATGCTTCCGCTTTCATCAAGTAAAGTTCAGCCAAACGAGTTTCAATAAAAGCTTCCTCACGATTATCAACCGTAGTGTATTCTTTAGTACTAACATTAGAATAACTTCCCTTTTTAATCCAATACCCCGTCAAGTTCTGGGGAAGAGTCGTGATACTCGTGGATTGTGTTCCGAATTTTTCACCTTGATAAGCTGTTACAGCCATATTTTTACCACGCATCCAATAACAACGATCCGCTGCAATATGGGCATAGAAACGAGGCTCACGACGCAAATGCAAAGCTAAAATACCTTTCGTGTTATTCGTACCGCTAACGTATGGATTTCTAAAATTATACTCTTCCCCAACCATCATTACCACATCTTTATACTTTCCATTCGTTTCTTGACTCAACTGATAGCGCTTGTCATAATTCCAAGTTTTATCAGCGTTTATCGGCAAACCATTTTCCGTATAGTACATTTCCACCATTTTAATACTTGGAGAAACACAACCCATACAATCAGCATTGTAATCATCCAAATCAGAACTTTTAAAATACGGTAATGTCCAATTGTGCCAGAAATTCATACTTGTATATTCCGGACGAATCATAAAGACTGCCTCCTGATTTTTCCAATCTTGTCCCAGCACAGAGTACTCAATATCCAGCATCGTATTACGCAAATTAGAAGCATAGGCCTTATTACCTTCTACCAAGTCCATCCCACCATCTTTACAAATCTTGATAGCTTCCTCAACAGCTTCTGCTGCAATTCTCCACTTTTCTTTATCCGCAGCGGCAGGAAACAATAATTCACCTTTTCTGTTTTTGAAATCATTGTACATGGGGTTACCATTAAAGATCGGTGAAGCTGCATAAAACAAGGTTTTTGCTTTTAAAGCGGCAGCGGCCTCCAAACTATAATACCCCTGACGAGAAATCTCTTTACTTGCCCAATGAGGCAACACCTTCATAGCTTGGTCACAAAGAGAAACAATCGTATCCACGCATTCTTCGATAGGACGACGAACAAATTGCATCTCTTCCACATCAGCATTCGCATCTACATTTTTGTCAATCAACACGATCGGACCGTAACGACGCATTAATTCAAAATAATAATGTGCTTTCAAAGCTTTTAATTCAGCTACCCACAAATCCTTCTCCTCTTGTTTCATGTTATACACTTTTTCGATTTGTTCGAAAAAGATATTACAATAACGGATAGCCGTATAAAATTGGGAAGTCTGCCAAATATCCCCATAAGGAGACTGAGACATCTGTAAACCATCACCAATAAACAAACCGTCCCAACAATACACATTACTCAAAGGGTAAGTTTGGCGAACATATTGTCCCGTCACAATCTCATCAGTCCCGGCATAGGCAGGATTCATTACTACAGAAGCAATCTCTTTTATCAGATAAGAATGACAACTTTTAAACCACTCCTCTGCTTGTTCTCGCTTCTCGAAAATGGTTTCAATCGTCTCTATATCATTTTCGGGGACCATATCCAAATAATCACATCCCGTCAAAAAGAGAGAACATATCATCAAAATAGAAACTATATATTTCATAATCAATATTTAAAATTAGAAACTCAAATTCAAGCCAACTGTGAATGTTTTCTGGATCGGATAGTTAAATCCGTTGGAACCCATCTCTACATCCCATACATCGAAACTACTGAACATAAACGGATTGTTCGCACGGAAGAAACACTTCACATTCTGCAATTTCCATCTATTCATCAACTCTTTCGGAAGATTGTATGCCAACTCTAAAGAAGTACAACGCAAGAAACGACATTCACGCATAAAATAAGTACTCTTTCTTACTTCTGTTCCACTAGTCCAATTTTCCTGTGGATTATGCTCCGTAATATTAAAGGTTGACAAGCGCGGCCAGAAAGGACGGTCACTCATGTTGTTTTCCGACCAGTGGTCTTCATAAATAGCTTTCAACATCGCTCTATCCTGTACAAAAGGAGAAATACTCTGCGGGTTCATAAAGAAAGAACGTTGACCACTTCCCTGGAAAGCAAAACTAAATTCCCAGTTCTTATAATTAAACATACCCATAAAACCATATATCATACGCGGAGTTTCCGGGAATCCGATGTAAGTAGCATCCTCCACCGTGATCGTTCCATCACCATTCAAGTCACGATAACGGATATCACCCGGCATCACGTTACCACCCTGTGTCGGTGAATTATCAATCTCCGCCTGATCACGAAATAATCCTTCGGCAATGTAACCAATAGCTTGGGAAGACTCCTGACCCTTCATACGTTGGTATTCCGGCTTATTAACAGCCTCATCAATTTCCAAATAAGAAGAACGGCTATATGTGATATTTCCGTTCAAAATCATCCAAAAATTGTTATTAAAGGCATGCTGTACCTTACCTGAAAATTCAATACCGCGAGTACGCCCTTTACCGATATTATCCAACGGTGCATATTCAACACCGGCAACAGAAGGAATGGTTTGACGATAACCGAGTACATTATGACGAATTTCTTGGAAAGCATCTAAATTAAATTCTACCAATCCATTATACAAACGACCTTCCAAACCGAAGTTTACGGTCTCGGCAATCTCCCATTTAATGTTATCATTAGCATAATAGTAAACATGATATTGCTCAAGCATTCCCCCGTAAGGTTCCGGATCACGGTAAGATCCTCTTTTTCCAAGTGATGGTAAATAAGCGAAACGCGGTTCATTACCAATAGCGTCATTACCTACTTGTCCATAAGAAGCTCTTACTTTCAAATAAGATAACCAATTTGAAGCCTTTTGCATAAAGGGTTCGTTAGAAACAATCCAAGATACACCCCCTGCAGGGAAAAATCCCCATCTTTCACCATCAGCGAAACGTTCAGAACCGTTATATCCAAAGTTACCCTCGATAAAATAACGATCTTTAAATCCGTAAGTTCCACGCATAGAGAACGTCATATTACGCTGAGGTTGACCATTCAACACGCTCTGTACCGGATCATTTTTCTTTTCCATCATTTGGAATACCCCAATTAAAGAAGTCTGGTGATTTTTCCAAGCTGCCGTATGATACAAACTAACATCATAAACAACTTGAGTAGAAGCCGTATTTGTCTTTTGCCCTACAGACAAGGTTCTCACCGCTTCGGTCGGATTAATAGCTTGCAGGGTATGCTCTCCTGTTTCTTCGCTATAACCTGCCAATGAATACAAAAAAGGTGTTGTTTTAAACATTGTTGCATTGTACCCCTCTGAACTGATAGAAACACCGGCACGAAGCTCTAATCCTTTTACTAATGAAGAAAAGTTCTGGATATACTCAAACCGGTTTGAAGTAGAGTAACGAGAACGTTCTTGATATCCTTGATGCAACTGCATGTAAGGATTCGTCTGTTTGGCAGTAGTAGTACCAAAACGGATATGCGGCCAATTATAAGTTTCATCTGCCGGATAAACAGCTGCAAAGTCTACCGGAGAGGCTGAGAATGCCATACCGTACACACTACTAGCCCCTACCATCGGACCATGATATTTATCGAAGGTCGTGGCACTATTAATTAATAATTGGATACCTGCTTTCAAATTGATCGTCAAGTTCGCACGGAAAGTCGTTGAATTACTCTTGATTCCTACCTCGAAATCGTTCAACTTATCCGTTTTTTGTTGCCCCAAATCTCTATTGTAATTCACAGAAGCGTAATATTGTAATATTTTTGAACCACCCCGGATATTTAAACCGAAACGATGATTTAACGTATAGTCTTTAATCATCATGTCATACCAATCATTAGCCGGATACAACCAATCCGGATATTTGCCTGAAGCTGTCCGGTTAATTTGCTCCACGCTATATTTTGGTGTCGCATTCGGATTACGTGTTAATAATGCTTGGTTATACATTTTCATCCAAGTAATAGGATCTACGACTTCGATTTCTTTCGTTGGCATAGAGAATACAGCTTCATAACGTGCTGTTGCATAAACACTACCCTCTTGTCCTTTCTTAGTTGTCACCACAATAATACCGTTCGCACCACGAGCACCGTACATTGCTGTTGCAGATGCATCTTTCAAAACACTGAAAGTCTCAATATCTTCCGGAGCCATCCGGGACAAATCCAATTTGGAAGATTCTACCCCATCAATCAAAATCAATGGTTCAGAACTCGCATTTTGGTTAAAAGAAGTAATTCCTCGTACATAAAATTTGGTATTCATCTCTTCCTCGGTCAAGGCTCCCGGCATACCCCCCGTTTGCCAACCGATAATACCGGCAACACGACCGGCTAAACTAGAAGTTAAATCGGAACTGGAAGATTTCAGATCCATCGGACGTACTGTCGTGATGGCAGATACAACACTTTCTTTTTTCTGTGTGCCGAAAGCCACAACCTGTACTTCTTCAATATTTTCAGCTGTTGGGTTCAGGGCTACATTTACTTTTGTTTTCCCTTTTATTGGCACAACTTCCGGTTTGTATCCCACGAAAGATACCCGTAACACGTCATCCGGTTTCACGGCCAAAGTATAACGACCATCCACATCCGTAGCAACTCCTTGTGTGGTTCCATGAATGATTACAGTTGCTCCGGGAATCGAATTTCCTTTCTCATCCGTAACTTTACCACTCACCTGAATCAATTTTACCGTAGAGGTTTCTTGTTGCTTTACGATAGCAATATTATTACCTGTAATTTTATACGTGAACCCCGTATCTTTAAGTATTATTTTTAATACCTCCTCTACCGTTGCACCTTTAATGCTAATCGTCACTGGTTTAAATTGTTCTACTTGTGTTTTTTCATAAGCGAAATTGACGCCAGTTTGTTTTTGAATATCTAGCAATACATCTATTAAAGGAACATTTTTTAAATCAAGAGAAACCTTTTTATTTGGGGCCTCTTGCGCATTAAGATTTATAAATCCTACTAAAAGTAAGCATACCAAAAGGTATATTTTGCAAAAAGAGCTATCTCCATTGCGAAATAGTAAACTTTTTTTCATAACTTTGTTTTTAATATTTATCAATAATTAATCGGCTCCAATTTCTCACCGAGGAACCATTAATTTATTACACAGGATGTTCAAGGCAAAAGGGCATCCTGTTAATTTTTTCAGGACATCTTATTCTACAATCTTCACCTCCTTCCCTTCGATTAAGAATTTAACATCCGAAACAAATTCGATCATATCCAAGGCCTCTCGGAGTGACGCATGTTGTTTTATGGAAAATACGTATTCTTTTTTCTTCAAAATTGCATCATTTTTGACTATAAACTGAACATCATAGTACAGTTCAAGACTGGAAATTACTTGTTTTATGGTTTTCCCGTTGAAGAGAATATAACCGTTACGTTTAGCGGCATATTCTGCCAGATTTGTTTGTGTAACTGTCAACTGTCCTAATTTATCCACGAATGATTTGTCACCGGGATGAAGTACAGTTTCCTTTCCATCTGATGAATTTTTCGGGGTAATACTGACAACACCCTCTACCAACACGGCCTCATCCGGCAAATTGTCCCGTGAAATAACATTAAACGTTGTCCCATACACCTGCAATTTCATATTATCCGTGTTTACCACGAAACGATTCGAAGATTTTGTCACCTCAAAATATCCTTCCCCACGAAGAGTCACTTCTCGGGTAGAAGTTGAATCAAATTTCACCGGGTAAGTTAATTCACTCTGCGGGTTAAGCAACACGAAAGTTCCATCCGATAATACAAGTTCAAAGGTTTTTCCTCTTGGAACAACAACGGTATGCACCGGGATAATTTCTTTTTCTTGCACCGTATCCACACGATAAATACTATCGGATTTGGTGTAATTCAACTGGTTATCATTAGTTTGCTGATCCATTTTCGAATTTAATTCCTCGGCAGTCAGTTTATCCCCGGTTTCCGTGATTATAAAAACCGATTCTCCCGCATTCTCGCTTTTCATGGCAATCTGCATCCCGTCCATCTTATCCGGATTCATGTCATAATACCACCAAGTTCCCAGCGAGAGCAATAAAATAACAGATGCCGCCACGGTCATTCGTTGCCACAATACCCGTTGATGTTTCCGTCTTCTCGTCTTTTGCAATTTTGAATAGAACTGATCCAGCTTTTCTTCAGAAAAAGATTCGTTACGAGTCGGCTGATTTGCATAGTAATCAGATGCCCGTTGATAAAATTCTTCATTCCGGGGATCTTCTTTCCGCCAAAATTCTACCTCTTCGACCGTTTTTTTATCAGTCTGTCCATTGATATATGAAAATATTTTACCCCAATCAATCTGCATAAATTTTCAATCTTTTATACAATAAACGCACAATGAAAAAAATGGGACCCCCATTTCCAATATTTTTTTTGAAAAAAATTTCATTGATCCAACCTGTAGTTTCCTAAAATTGGTTTACTAAGTTTACGGTAAACTTTTTTCAGGACAATACACAATACTTGGCTCGCAGTTAGGCTATCCTTTCCCTATACCATAAACATAGCATGAACATAGTAACAACATAACAACAACATAGATTTGTGTTCATGTTCTGTACGCGGTATGTTCGAGATGACTTTATGTGGTAGAGGAACCATAGAAAAAGGATAGAGAAAAGATAGGGAAAGGCGGGATCAAATCAAAAAATAAAACGAGTTTTAATACTTGTAATAAAAATTTTATCTTATATATTTGTGAGATGTATCTTTAATCCTTACTATGCAAGAGAAAGAATTTGAACATATTTTCAAATGCTATTATAGTGATATATATAATTTTATCTATCACTATATCATGGATGGAGATGATGCAGAAGATCTAGCACAGGATGTTTTTATTTGTTTTTTTGAAAAATATAAATCACTGCCGGAAGGGATCAATTCGAAACAATACCTTTTATCTATCGCCAAAAATCGATGTATTAGTTTCCTACGCCACAAGAATGTCATTGACCGGAATAACCTCAAATACTTTGAAACCTTGTTATTCAGTGCCACCTCAGAGTACGACACCACGTATGATGATTTGTTTTTAAAATTAAATATTGCCATGGACAAACTTTCCGACCTGCAAAAACAAATCGTGCAAATGAAATTAGCCGGGAAAGATTATTCGGAAATGTCAGAAGAACTAGGCGTAACCCACTCCCAAATCCATAAGAACATCAAAAAAGCTTACGATAAGATCAGACATTATGTTGAAAAAAGTGAGGCTATCATGCTTATTCTATCACCTCTATTTTCACTTTTACATCATTAACGGTACATCCATCCGTCTTGAATTCTATGATCATCCCGGTATGAGTCCACATCGTCTGGAAATCCCGATCTTTCAGTTCTCCTGCTTTTAAAGGAAACGAGCGACGGGAACGAATTCCACTAGTCTCTCCGTCCTCTCTTATGGTCAAAATAGCATCACAATCCAAGGTACCTTTCACCGTGATATGTAACCTTTGGGGAGTTTCTGTTTCAGTGTTATAGACAAAAGTGGCCAATTGCTTATTATTAATAGTAAACGTCTGTTCCTCAACAACTCCACCAGATGATTGCATCCACACGACGATTCCCAGTATCAACATGATTAAAACCGCAAAAACATATAGAATTCTTTTCAATTTCTTACTCGTCATAAGTACCTATTTTTGTTATAATGATTATTACAAAGCTAGCAATTTAAGGTCAAATACCCAAAAAATTATTATCATCCCGTAAAACTGCAAGATGTATCTTGCAGTTTTATTAAATTATTGCTGGTTACATCCTGCAAAATATAAAAAAGGGGCTGTCCAAAAAAATGAACAGCCCCTTTCAACTTTTATCTTTTAGTTTTTATCTTTTACCTTTCTAGTATTCGTCCCAACTCTTAATCGCGATCTCGGAAGGATCTACCTTACAAATAGCATAGATGAAGGCACTCGCCAAACGGGCATTCGTGATCAACGGAATGTTGTAATCCACGGCTGCACGTCGGATTTTATAGCCATTATCCAGCTCTCGTTTCGTGTGATTTTTCGGGATATTGATTACCAAGTCTATCCTTCGATCATGCAAGTATTCCATAATATTCGGCTCCTTATCTTCATCCGGCCAATAAAGAATTTGAGTATCAATTCCATTCTCCTTAAAGAATTTAGCCGTTCCTGCCGTACTGTAAATATTATACCCTTTTTCAATCAACATCCGGGTAGAATTCAGTAACTCCACCTTGGAACGAGTCGGACCGGAAGAGATCAGTATATTTTTCTTCGGAATACGATGCCCAACAGAAAGCATACTTTTCAATATTGCCTCGTAGTAATTCTCACCGATACACCCCACCTCTCCCGTGGATGCCATATCCACTCCCAACACGGGATCGGCCTTTAAAAGCCGGGCAAAAGAGAATTGTGAGGCTTTCACTCCCACGTAATCCAGATCGAATACCGATTTATTCAAGGATTCAACCTTCTCTCCCAACATGATCCGGGTAGCCATATCGATAAAGTTATATTTCAATACTTTCGACACGAAGGGGAAACTTCTCGATGCCCGCAAATTACACTCGATGACCTTTATATCATTATCCTTCGCCAAAAACTGCATGTTAAACGGACCGGATATGTTCAGTTCTTTAGCAATGGAACGGGCAATCTTTTTGATTCGACGGATTGTCTCCACGTAAAGTTTCTGTGCCGGGAAAACGATAGTCGCATCACCGGAATGTACTCCGGCAAATTCAACATGTTCACTGATAGCGTAAGCCTTTACCTCTCCTTCCTGTGCCACGGCGTCAATCTCGACCTCTTTCGCCTGTTCGATAAACTCGGATACCACGACAGGATGATCTTTCGATACCTCTGCTGCTAACTCCAAGAAATGTAACAACTCATCCTTATTCGACACCACGTTCATAGCGGCCCCGGATAGCACGTAAGAAGGACGAATCAACACGGGGAAACCCACTTTATCCACGAAATGATAAATGTCCTCTATACTCGTTAATTCGCTCCACCGGGGCTGATCAATACCCAACTCGTCACACATGGTAGAGAATTTCTGACGATCTTCTGCCCGGTCGATAGATTCGGGAGAAGTTCCCAAAATCTTCACGTGTTGACCATGCAATCGCATAGCCAAGTTATTCGGAATCTGGCCACCCGTGGAAACAATCACGCCTTTCGGTTCTTCCAATTCGATAATATCCATCACCCGTTCGAATGACAACTCGTCGAAATAGAGACGATCACAGGTGTCATAATCCGTGCTGACCGTCTCCGGGTTATAGTTAATCATCACCGAACGATAGCCGGCTTTCCGGATTGTATTCAAAGCACTCACACCACACCAATCAAATTCCACGCTACTACCGATACGATAAGCTCCCGACCCCAACACGATCACGGAACGCCAGTCATGCTCGTATTTCACGTCATTTTCGGACCCGTTGTAGGTGACATACAAGTAATTTGTCATTGCCGGATATTCACCCGCCAGCGTGTCAATCTGTTTCACACAGGGTAATACTCCCAATTTCTTCCGGTAATCCCGAACCTTCAACATTTTCTCGTGGTGAGACAACGAGGTATTCTTCACGGTCAATCGCCCGATCTGAAAATCAGAGAAACCGTATTGTTTTGCCTTTCGCAACAGACCTTCACGAATATCCGTTTCCTTATCAAGTTTGCTTAACTCTTCTTTTAGCAAGTGAATGTTTTCCAAACGTTGTAAAAACCAATGATCGATTTTCGTCAATTCATGAATTTTCTCCACGTTATATCCCTTGTCGAAAGCCCCGGCAATGGCAAATATCCGAGAATCTGTCGGGTTCACTAACTCTTCATCAATATCTTTCGCTTTCAACACGTTACCGACAAAACCATGCATTCCCTGCCCGATCATCCGGATTCCTTTTTGAATTGCCTCTTCGAAAGATCGTCCAATAGCCATGATTTCTCCCACGCTTTTCATGGAAGAACCGATCACTTTGGAAACTCCCTCGAATTTATTCAAATCCCAGCGAGGTATTTTACAAACCACGTAATCCAATGCCGACTCGAAACATGCCGTGGTGACTTTGGTTACCGAGTTTTTGATCTCTTGTAACCCGTATCCCATACCCAATTTCGCGGCAACAAAAGCCAAAGGGTACCCGGTTGCCTTGGATGCCAATGCACTGGAGCGTGAAAGACGAGCGTTTACCTCGATTACCCGATAATCTTCCGAATTCGGATCAAGGGCATACTGCACGTTACATTCACCCACGATGCCTATATGCCGGATTATTTTTATAGCTATCGATCTCAATTTGTGGTATTCGCTATTACTTAAAGTCTGTGATGGAGCAACTACTATACTCTCTCCGGTATGAATTCCCAGCGGATCGAAGTTTTCCATGTTACAGACCGTGATACAATTATCATATTTATCACGTACCACTTCGTATTCTACTTCTTTCCATCCCTTCAAAGATTCTTCCACTAAAACCTGAGGAGAATAAGAAAAGGCACTGGCAGCCAAACGTTCCAACTCTTCTTTATTCGAACAAAAACCGGAACCCAATCCCCCCAGCGTGTAAGCTGCCCGGATAATCACCGGAAAACCTAATTTATCCACCGCGGCAAACGCCTCTTCCATGTTACTGGCAGCAATACTTTTCGGTGTTTTCACGTTAATTTCTGCCAATTTCCCGGCAAAGATTTCCCGGTCTTCGGTATCTATGATGGCTTGTACAGGCGTTCCGAGTACTTGCACGTTATACTTTTCTAAAACACCCGATTTATAAAGAGCCACTCCGCAATTCAATGCAGTTTGTCCCCCGAAAGAGAGAAGAATACCATCCGGACGTTCCTTCTCGATCACCTGTTCCACGAATTCCGGTGTCACGGGTAAATAGTATATCTTGTCAGCCACCCCTTCCGATGTTTGTACCGTGGCTATATTCGGATTTATCAACACGCTGTAAATACCTTCTTCCCGAAGTGCTTTCAAAGCCTGTGATCCGGAATAATCAAACTCTCCGGCCTCTCCTATTTTCAACGCTCCCGATCCCAGAAGCAATACCTTTGCTATACCCATTCTTATTTTAGTGTTATCATTAACATTCCTTTCAATTATTTCTTCAATGTTTTCATTGCAGCAATGAAATTGTCAAAAAGAAACTCCGTGTCCACGGGGCCACTTGATGCCTCCGGATGGAATTGAGCCGAGAAAAAAGGTTTTTTCTTGTGCTGAATTCCCTCGTTTGTACCGTCATTTACGTTCACGAACAACGGTTCCCAGTCAGCGGGAAGTGTTGTCTCATCTATCGCAAACCCATGATTCTGGGAAGTAATATAACAACGGGTTCCACCGGGGTTCATGACCGGTTGATTGTGACTTCTATGTCCATATTTTAATTTATAGGTAGAGGCCCCGGCAGCCCTTGCCATGAGTTGATTTCCCAGACAAATACCCATGATAGGAGTATTTCCTTTCAATGCTTTCCGTATATGCTCTATCGTTTCCTCACAACGAGAGGGGTCTCCCGGCCCGTTAGAAAGAAAAATACCATCGAATTTTTCCCTCGTGAAATCATAATTCCACGGAACTCGTTTCACCGTAACATCCCGTTTTAACAAGCATCGCAATATATTATTTTTTACCCCGCAATCCACCAGAACCACTTTATATTTCCCGTTTCCGTATTCCATGATCTTTTTCGTGGAAACCTCGGCAACGATGTTATCTTTATTCGGATCATAATAGGGTATGTCTTCATTGTCAAACAGTATTTTACCCAACATTGCTCCATGATCCCTTAACTTTTGAGTCAATGCCCGGGTATCTATACCAAAAAGCCCCGGAATCTGTTGTTCTTTTAACCAATCTCCGAGACTTTTTTGTGAATTCCAATGACTATACCGGGAAGAGTAATCCGAAATAACCAAAGCTTTACAATGAATCTTATCCGACTCGAAGAACTTGGATATTCCGTCTCGCTCGTCATCGACCGGAACCCCGTAATTTCCGATCATGGGATAAGTCGGAACCAGAATTTGCCCCTTATAAGAAGGGTCTGTTAAGCTCTCCGGATACCCGGTCATTGCCGTATAAAAAACAACTTCCCCGGACACCGATTTCTCGTAACCAAAGGAAGTTCCCTCATAAACTGTCCCGTCTTCTAAAACGAGACGGGCTTTCTTTAATTCATGCATATTTATTCAATCAATCAACTATAAATTAAATTTTATGCAAAAATATGGCGAATGTATGAATTTACAAAGCATATTTATGAAAATAAATATTTTTTAGATTACGAGGACATCAACACACCGTATTCTAAAACTTATCAAACCATTATACTCCCCAGATAAGTACATAAAGACAAGATAAAGCCGACTTAAAGCCGAGACAAAGATGACAGGCATCGACTTTATTCCCATCATACCACTTCCAAATGCCTCGCATCCGCGTAATATACCCTGTTATTAAGGTTGTAATACCCTTTCTTTATTTTATATCCTCGTATTGAATATAAAACAAATTTCCCTAACTTTGTGAGGCGTAATATAAACACCTATGAGAAATAAAACGAAACGCCTGTTGGCCATTCGAAAGCTTATTGAGAACGAACAGATCTGCTCGCAGGAAGAACTATTGTTCAGACTGAAAGAGCTAAACGTGGAAGCAACGCAAAGTACATTATCACGCGATCTTAAATTCATGAGAGTAGCTAAAATACCTCATAAAGATAAAGGTTACATATATATTATCCCGGACAGTATTCAGAATGAACAAGCCGATGAAAAAGCCTCCGCCATCGTGACGGATTCTATTTCAAGCATTGATTTTTCAGGAAATATTGCCGTGATGAAAACTCTTCCCGGATATGCGAAAGCCGTGACCGTTCTGATTGATAATGAAAATTATTTTGAGGTACTGGGAACTATCGGTGGTGACGATACAGTTCTTATTGTCATGCGGGAAGGCGTTACCCATAACGAGTTGCTGGATGCTCTCTCGTCTATACACGCTAATATTCATTCACTATTTAAATAATCATTTTGAATTTTCAACTTTCAATTTTGCATTATATCGAAAATAGTTTGTAAACTTGCACCCCGTATTTTCAAGAATATAAGCATGAATATTATAACTAAGAAAACGGAATTAAGCACCGTTATCGAGAAGTTGAAAAGTGAAGGGAAAACGGTGGGTTTAGTACCAACGATGGGTGCACTTCATGAAGGTCACATATCCCTCGTGAAAGCATGTAAAAAAGGAAATGATATTGCCGTGGTCAGCGTGTTCGTGAACCCGACGCAGTTTAATGATAAAGAAGATCTGAAACGTTATCCCCGTACTTTGGACAAAGATGTCACTTTATTGGAAAAGAACGGATGTGATTACGTGTTCGCTCCCAGCGTGGAAGAGATGTACCCGGAAGAAGATACCCGTGTATTTGACTTCGGATACGTGGAAAGCGTCATGGAAGGAGCAAGACGTCCGGGACATTTTAACGGCGTGGGACAAATTGTAAGCAAGTTATTTGACATCGTGCGACCACACCGGGCATATTTCGGGATGAAGGATTTCCAACAAATTGCGGTAATCAAAAACATGGTGAAACAATTACATTATGATTTGGAAATTGTTCCATGCCCTATCATCCGGGAAACAGACGGACTAGCCATGAGTTCTAGAAATACTTTATTGGAACCGGAATACAGGAAAAATGCCCCGCATATTCACAAAGTACTCGAAGAGGCTACTCATTTAACTTCTCAAATGAACGTGGAAGAATTAAAAAAATGGGTAGTAGATGAAATCAATAAAAACCCTTATCTGGAAACTGAATATTTTGAAATCGTGGATGACACGGAATTAAAACCTATTCAGGACTGGAACGAAAACAATGTAAAAGTTGGATGTATAGCGGTTTATGCCGGTAAAATCCGATTAATTGATAATATTGTATTTTAAACTAACACGAAGATGTTTATAGAAGTAGTAAAATCTAAACTTCATAAGGTTACCGTTACTGATGCTAACCTTCAGTACGTGGGCAGTATCACTATTGATGAAGCTCTGTTAGAGGCAGCTAACATGATCGAAAATGAAAAAGTTCAGATCGTGAATATTAACAATGGTGAAAGATTCGATACCTATATCATCAAAGGAGAACGCGATTCGGGTATTATTTGCCTAAATGGCCCGGCAGCACGTAAATGTGCCGTGGGTGACGTGATCATTATTATTTCATATGCTTCAATGGATTTTGAAGAGGCTAAATCACACAAACCTACATTGGTTTTCCCGGACACCGCAACAAATAAACTTATTTGACATGATCATGGATTATTTACCACTTATCGAGAAAAAAATCGCACACACGGCGAAAGAGGCTGAAAATATATTGAGTCTGTGGAGATTCAAAGATGACAAGATCGTTTTCACAAACGGTTGTTTTGATATTCTCCATAAAGGACATATAGAATATCTAGCCAAAGCGGCCTCTCTGGGAACTAAATTAGTGATTGGATTGAACACGGATGATTCTGTAAAACGGTTAAAAGGTGATTCCAGACCCGTAAACGACGAGAATGCCCGGGCATTATTATTAGCTTCCCTCACATTCGTTGATAAAGTGATATTTTTCAATACAGATACACCCCGTGATCTGATTGATTTCGTTCAACCGGACGTGTTAGTAAAAGGAGGAG
This sequence comes from Butyricimonas sp., assembly GCF_019423355.1. Lineage (NCBI taxonomy): Bacteria > Pseudomonadati > Bacteroidota > Bacteroidia > Bacteroidales > Odoribacteraceae > Butyricimonas > Butyricimonas sp. Next base: position 34,466 of record NZ_JAHZBP010000007.1, on the reverse strand, counting down.
ACTATAAACCTGAAGAGATTGTAGGTTACGATATAGTAAAGGCCAAAGGGGGAGAAGTGATTACTATTGATTTTATCGAAGGATATTCAACTACCGCTACAATCGAAAAGATGAACAAATAATCGTGTATTTCTCTTATAGGAAGTAACACGTTCTGTCATAAAAAATTGGAAATAGAATATAATGAATTTCTATTTCCAATTTTTTTTATATTCTACCTGTTAGTAACTGTTAGTATCTCGTGTATTGATGGTGGAATAAAAAAGAACTAAAAAGAATAACTTTATTTTGATTTCTCAATTTCGAATTCAAGTAATAATAGAATTAAAAAATGCAAGAATAGTTATTCAAATTATTCCAATTCCTTTCTACAAAATACTAACATCAATTCACGGGAATTTCATCGAATACTTTTCCAAAGCCTGTTTTACTAACAATTGTGGATAACTCAAAAATAAATCTCATTATCAATGATTAATAAAATTATAACCTGTGAATAACTCTTCACTCCATAAATAATAACGATTAAAACAAAAGAATCGCTTATTTTTTATACCAAAAACTCACAGCCTATCATAATACTCATATTTCTTTTTAAAAAAAATAAAAGATAATATATATATGATATTGTTGTTGGGAACTTGTTACTTTTGTCTGTTGAATCATATTTGATAAAGACAAAGTTATTATGAATCCTTTAAAGAAACTAATGGGGGAAACTGTGATTTATGGTTTCTCGACAATACTCGGACGGTTTATAAATTGGTTGCTGGTTCCACTATATACTAGGGTACTTTCTCCGGTTGATAATGGTATATTCACGAATTTGATGGGGTATGTTGCTTTGTTAGTTGTGTTGTTGACTTATGGTACGGAAACAGGGTTCTTCCGCTTTGCAACTAAAGACAATAAAGACCGGGTGTTTTCGACTTTGTTGACCTCTTTACTCTTTACTTCGACTTTGTTTTTATTACTCTGTTTTTCGTTTCTCCCGCAAATTGTTAGTTTTCTTGAGGTGGGGAATCATCCGATTTACTTCGTTTTATTGATTGTAACGATCGCAATTGATGTGGTGAGTACTTTGCCTTTCGCTCTATTGAGAATGGAAGGGAAAGCCCTTCGTTTCGGGGTTATTAAATTCGTGAATATACTCATTAACGTGGGGTTGAACTTGTTTTTCTATTTGCTCTGTCCGTTTTTGGAGAAGAAAGGGATTTCTGTTCCTTTCTATCAAGCTGATGGTGGGGTAGTTTATATTTTCATTTCCTATTTGGTTTCTTCTGTTTGCACGTTGGTAATGTTGTTTCCTTATATTTTCCGGTTCAAATTTGTTTTCTCGTTCTCTTTGCTGAAAGATATTTTGAAATATTCATACCCGATCTTGATCGTGAGTGTTGCCGGGATGATTAATTTACAGGGAGATAAGATTTTGATGCCTAAAATTTTAGGAGATGGGGAAGAGGCTTTGGCTATAACCGGGATATACGGGGCAAGTTATAAATTGGCTTTAGTGATGTATATTTTCACGCAAGGTTTCCGTTTCGCTTTCGAACCTTTCTTTTTCAATTACGCCAAGCATAACGATTCGAAGAAAATATATCAGGATGTATTGCTCTATTTTACCGGATTCGGTTTAATGATCTTTTTAGGGGTTATGTACTTTTTGGATGTATTAAAATATTTCTTGGGATCAGAATATTTCAGCGGGTTGACGATATTACCTTGGGTATTGATGGCTAATTTGTTCCAAGGAATTTACTATTCGTTGTCATTGTGGTATAAATTGACGGATAAAACGATATACGGGGCTTACATGGCGATTATCGGTTGCGTGATCACGATAGGAGGAAACGTGATTTTCTTGCCGAAAATAGGTTTTATGGCTTCTGCCTATTCCGTTTTCACGTGTTTTTTGGTTATGACGATTTTATCCTTTATCCTAGGAAGACATTTTTACAAGATCAATTATGATATACCTAAGATTATTTTCTATTTTGCGATTTGTTTATTGTTCTATTTTGTCGGTGGATATATAAAATTTGACAATAACTTGGTAACTTGTTTGGCTCGTTTACCGTTATTCGTACTCTTCGTATATATTTTTATAAAAAAAGAGATGAGTTTTTTGCTGACAAAAGATTTTATGTACAAGTTAATTCATAAAAAATAGCTATCTTAGCGCAATTTATGGGAGTAGTTAAAAATGTGATTAACATCCAAAGTTACAGAGAGAATGAAGATTAAAATAGTGAATAAATCGAAGCATCCGCTTCCGGAATACAAGACAAAATCATCTGCCGGTTTAGATATACGGGCTAATATTGATGAACCTATCATGTTGAAATCGTTGGAAAGGAAACTTGTTCCGACGGGTTTGTTTATCGAATTACCTGATGGCTACGAGGCTCAGATGCGACCAAGGAGTGGATTGGCTTTAAACGAAGGAATTACTTTACTGAATACCCCGGGAACGATTGACGCTGATTATAGAGGGGAAATCGGAGTTATTTTAGTGAATTTGTCTCATGAAGTAACACAGATTAATGACGGGGACAGAATTTGCCAGATGGTGATTAATAAGGTTGAACAGGCTGAATTAATTGAAGTGGAGGAATTGGGCGAGACGGAGAGAGGGAGAGGAGGTTTCGGTCACACGGGTAAACAATAAATCATTTATAATGACTAAACTAGGTCGATTATTATTTGTTTTTTTATTGCTTTTGTGTACTACTCAGCTTTTTGCTGATAAAAAGAAAGTGGTAGAACCTACTTTAGAAGGTGAGGCTAAAGTACAGTTCGATTATGCTTTCATGGAAGGGGTACGTTGTAAGGTTTTAGGTGACTTGAAATCTGCTATTGCCTATTTCGATCAGTGTATGAAAATTTATAACAAAAGTGCTGCGGTACGTTATGAATTATCCAGTATATTGGTATTAGGAGAGGATTATACGTTGCCTTTACAACTGATGCGGGAGGCCGTGGAATTGGAGCCGACAAATATTTGGTATAATTTGTTGTTGGCTAATATTTTGCAGAGAAAATCAATGATTGAAGAGGCGTGTAAGGTATATGATAAATTGATATTATTACATCCCGAGAGAGAGGATTTTTACATCGTGGAGACTGATTTGTATTCTTCTGTTGAGAAGTGGGATAAGGCTATAAACGTGTTGGACCGTTACGAGAAACAGTTTGGAATAAGTGAGCCGGCTATTATTGAAAAGGCTAAATTATATTCCAAGATGGATGATGTAAAGAATGCTTCGGCGGAAATCATGAAGTTGGTGAAAAAATATCCTGAAAAAACAGATTATTTGGGTTTATTAGCCGAACTGTATTTGTCACATGATCAAGAGAAGAAAGGTCTTCAGTTATTGAATAAAATCGTAAAAAATGATCCGGATAATGGTTTTGTGCGGCTTTATCTAGCTGATTATTATCGTACAAAGAATGATACTTTAAACACGGAAAAATATATTCGTTCGGCCTTATTGAATGATAAGGTTGAAAATGGATTGAAGGTTCAATATTTGCTGAAGTTATTAGTTAACCAAAACGATGCGAATATTTCTTTGGATCATATCTATTCCTACGTGCAATTATTGTTAGAGAAATATCCTGAAGATATAGCCGTTAGGACTTTGAATGCTGATTTTCTGAAACGGTATAATAAACTGGAGGAATGTAAGGGTGAACTGGAATTTCTTATTTCTAAGGAAAAGAATAATTATTTGGTTTGGGAAGAGTTGTTGATGTTATATAATCAATTGGAAGACACGGCTGCCATGTATCGTGGAGGGTTGGAATGTTTGAAATATTTCCCGAATGAGCCGTTACCCTACGTGATGGTCAGTTTGCCTTTACTGATTCGGAAAGATTTAGAGCGAGCAAAGGGATATTTGGAACAAGGACTTGCCTTGTCTCCGGATAATTCTCCTATTAAGGCTCAGTTTTTTGCCTATCTTGGTGAGGTATATTATAAACAGGATCGTGTTGAACAGGCTTTTGCCATGTTTGACAGTACTTTGTTGATAAATCCGGGTGATATAATGACATTAAATAATTACAGCTATTATCTTTCATTACGAAATGAGCATTTGGATAAAGCTGAAAAAATGATTTCAACGGCATTGAGTGCTGATCCGAATAATTCGACTTTTTTGGATACTTATGCATGGGTTTTGTTTAAAAGTAAAAATTATTCTTTGGCTAAATTTTATATGCGTTCAGCTATTGAGAACGAGAAGAACCCAAGTGGAGTTTTATACGAACACTATGGAGATATTTTATTCATGAACGGAGAAAAGGAGGAGGCTGTGAAAATGTGGCAGAAAGCATTGGAATTTAGAGATGAAGAATGTGGTGATTTAAAATATAAGATAGAGAATGGTTTACCGGTAGATCATGAGAAGTAGTTGTGTTTTATTATTGATTTTATTATGTTTCGTGTCGTGTAGATCCGTAAAGGAGATTACGGAAAGTCGTAGAGATTTACCGAATATTACCGAAGGAAAATTGTTTAAAAATATTATTTCTAACGAGTTAGATTATAATACGATATACGCAAAAAAAGTTGATTTATCTTTGAAAGATAACAAGAATTCCCATAGTCTTAAAGCTATTTTAAGAATACAAAGAGATAGTTTTATATGGGTTTCAGTTAGTGCCTCTTTAGGAGTTGATGTGGCTAGACTACTATTAACCCCGGACAGCGTGAAATTTATCAGCCCTAGAGAGAAAAAATATTTTGTTTCTGATTATAGTTATTTCGCAGAACGTTTTGACGTGGGTTTGACATTTGATTGTTTTCAACGGATACTGACAAATCAATTCTTTGATTTTGAATCTTGTACCACGGAGGCTGTACGGGGAAAGCGTTATAAATTTGATAAGTCGGGTAACGATTATGTATTGTATAGTTTGGAAGAGAAAGCATTGGGGAGAAAATTGAAGAAATTATACAAGAAGAGGAGAAAGAATAAAGAATTTTCTTTAGTGTTACAGAAAATACATATTGATCCGGATTGTTTCAGACCTAATGCTGTTTCTATCGAGGATTTGGAAGAGGGTGTCGGAATGAGCGTGAAATACAAGTATATAAAGGATTTTGGTGGGAAATTGTTTCCCGGAAAAATAACTTTTAATGTATTTTCGGATAATGATAATTGGGAAGTTATATTGAATTTTGACCGGTTGGAATTTGACGTGGAAGTGTCACCTAATTTTAAAATACCTAGTAAGTATAAAAGAATGTATTAGCATGGATATTTGTCGTAACATATTAATCGTGATTTTCTTGTTTTCTTTCACTTTTTCTTACTCGCAGTCGATTGACGCGATTAAAAAGAAAAATGAAAAGACGGAGAAGGAAATTGCGTATTTGAATAAGTTACTGGAAAATGCCCGTAAAGATAAATCTTCCACTATACAGAAAGTATCGATCATCAACCAAAAAATCAGTAAGGGAAAAGAGATGATTCAATCTCTCACGAACGAGGTGAATTACCTTGATGGTCAGATTAAAAAGAATGAGTCTGTTAAATCTGGTTTGGAATCCGATAAACAACGGATGCTGGAATTCTATTCTAAGATGGTGTACGAGACTTGGAAGAAGAGGAATGAATCGGATAAATTAATTTATATATTTTCTTCTTCGAGTTTTGCCCAGGCTTATGCCCGGTATAAATATTTTGAACAGGTTCAGGATTATTCCAAGCGGCAGATTCAGTTAATTGAACAGACAAACGATTCATTGACCGCCATTAATAAAGAATTGAGTAAATTGATGACTCTGAAAAGTGAAACACAGTCTAAAATTACCTCTCAAAATAATCAATTGATCCGGGAACAAAATGAGGCGAACACGTATATAGCGGATTTGAAGAAAAAGGAAAAAGAACTTCTACGAAAGCTGAATATTGAGATTAAGAACAGAGAACGTTTTAAAAAAGAATTGGAGAAACTCATTGCTGCTCAGGCTAAAAAGTCGGGGAGTAAAAATTCTACATATAAATTAACACCAGAAGAGAAACTTATTTCCGACGATTTCGCTAAAAATAGAGGAAAGTTACCTTGGCCTGTTGAACAGGGATTTGTGTCGGAGAAATTCGGGGTGAATGTACACCCTGTTTTTAAACAGGTGAAGTTAAATAATGCAGGAATTACTATTACGACATCCCGGAATGCTGATGTTAGAGCGGTATTTAAGGGTGTGGTGACGGAAATAATGTTTATCCCGGGGGATAATAACGTTGTGATTGTGCGGCATGGAAATTATCTGACGGTGTATTCGAACTTGGTGGAGATATTTATTAAGAAGGGGGACACCGTCAATGTGAAACAAAAAATTGGCAAGCTGGCTGTGAGTAGTGGTAATAACAGTACGTTAAATTTTCAAGTTTGGAGAGATAAAGACAATTTAGATCCACAATTATGGTTAACGCCTTGGTAGAGTAGGAGTATGTTTGAAAGATTAATAATATACTTTATTGGTGGTTGGTATTTAAAAATATTTTACTTACATTCGCTAGACGGTAGATAGTGAGAATACTGCTTTTTATAGCTGCGGAATATGAGTAAAATGGTGAGTAAAAAAGGCTTGGTTATGATTGCGATGATCGTTATTAATTATTTGAAATTGCGATGGACAAATTAGAGTTTTCGATTGCCTCTGAAATTGGTAATATCGTTAAAGTTGAGAACTTTATCGATTATTTCTCGGATGTTTATAATGTCGAACCGGATGTGTTCGGCAAGATAAGTTTGTGTGTTATTGAAGCTGTTAATAATGCAATTCTTTACGGAAATAAACTGGATTCTTCAAAGCATGTTAAGTTTTTGGTTTATGAAGAAGAAAAGCGTTTATTCGTGGCCGTGAAAGACGAGGGAGAAGGTTTTGATTATTCTTATATCCCGGACCCTACTTTACCGGATAATATAGAAAAAGATGCAGGACGTGGTCTTTACCTGATGAAAACGCTTTCTGATGATTTGATTTTTGAAGATGGTGGATCAAAGGTGACCATGGTTTTCAATTTATAATATATAGATGAGTGAACTTCTTTTTTTTAATGAGGAATGTGATATTCCTTCTTTTTTTAATGAAGAGAGAGTGAAACAATGGCTACAAGCTGTTGCTGATGATTATTCGTTTCAATTAGGAACGATCTCTTTTATTTTTTGTAATGATGATTATATCCTAGATGTAAACAGGAAATATTTGAATCATGATTATTACACCGACGTTATTACTTTTGACTACTCCGAGAGAAAAATATTGTCAGGTGATGTTTTTATCAGTCTTGATACAGTTCAATCCAATGCTTTAGAATTCAATACAACTTATGAAGATGAATTACATAGGGTTGTCGTACACTCTGTACTTCATTTAATAGGTTTTAAAGATAAATCAGATGCTGACGCGAAAGAGATGCGTCAAAATGAAAATCATTGCTTAGAATTGCTTAAAATGATATAATTATGTCACAATTACTGCCCGTATATGATGTTATTGTAGTAGGGGCCGGACACGCTGGTTGTGAGGCAGCTTGTGCTGCAGCTAATTTAGGATCAAAGACACTACTTATTACGTTGGATATGAATAAGATAGCGCAAATGTCTTGTAATCCGGCTATGGGTGGTATTGCTAAAGGTCAGATTGTTAGAGAGATAGACGCTTTAGGTGGTGGATCTGGCATTGTAACAGATAAAAGTACAATCCAATTTCGTATGCTGAACCTGTCTAAGGGACCTGCTATGTGGAGTCCAAGGGCTCAGTGTGATCGAATGATTTTTTCTGCCGAATGGAGAGATAGGGTAGAGCATACTGATAATCTGGATTTGTGGCAGGATGACGTGATCGAACTTCTTTTGGATAAAGGGCAGGTTACCGGGGTCAAAACTAGATTAGGGATTTCTTTTAGTTCCCGTCGAGTGATTTTGACTAATGGTACCTTTTTAAACGGTCTGATGCATATCGGACGGGTTAGCTTTCCCGGTGGTCGAATTTCAGAACCGGCTACTTATGGTTTATCCGATCAGTTGAAAGAATATGGTTTTGCAGTCGGGCGGATGAAAACGGGTACTCCGGTTCGTATAGATGGTCGAAGTATTGATTTTTCTAAATTAACCCGTCAAGATGGAGATAATGATTTCCATAAATTCTCTTTTCTGAGTTTCGCGTATACGAATTCACTTGAGAAGAGACCTTGCTATATTGCCTATACGAATAAAGTCGTACATGATATTTTACGGGAAGGATTTGATGATAGTCCTTTATTTAATGGTACGATAAAAAGTATAGGTCCTCGTTATTGTCCGAGTATAGAAACTAAATTAGATACTTTTTCAGATCGAGATAGTCATCATTTGTTTTTGGAGCCGGAAGGGGAGAAGACAACCGAATATTATTTGAATGGATTTTCTTCTTCTTTACCTTGGGATATTCAATTGCGGGCATTGAGAAATGTGGAGGGTTTTGAGAATGTAAAAATTTTCAGACCGGGTTATGCTATTGAGTATGATTTTTTCCAACCTACTCAATTGTATCCGACTTTAGAAACAAAATTAATCAAGGGACTTTATTTTGCCGGACAAATAAACGGGACTACCGGATATGAGGAGGCAGCGGCTCAAGGATTGATGGCCGGAATAAATGCCCATCTTTCACTTCATGAAAATAGAGATTTCGTACTGAATCGAGATCAGGCTTACATTGGGGTACTGATTGATGATTTAGTTACAAAAGGGGTAGATGAACCTTACCGTATGTTTACTTCTCGTGCGGAATATAGAATTTTATTGAGGCAGGATGATGCGGATGCCCGGTTGACTCCTTTAGGATATTCTCTAGGTCTTGTGAAAGAAGATCGTTTTGCTGTGTTTGAAGATAAAATTTTGAAACGTGATCGGTTGATGGATTTTGTTACTAATTTTAGTATTTCACCCGAAGAAATTAATCCGACTTTAGAAAGTTTAGAATCTTCGCCTATCCGCCAAAAAATAAAATTGATTGATATTATTTCGAGACCACAGGTAACCATTCCTAAAATTGTAGATTCAATTCCTTCTTTAAAAGAATTTATTTTTGATAATAATTTGCGGGAAGAAATCATAGAGGCTGCCGAAGTTTTAATTAAATATTCGGGATATATCGAGAGAGAAAAATTAATTGCTGATAAGTTGAATCGGTTAGAAAATTTAGTTATTGCGAATAAATTTAATTATATGGAGATAACTTCTCTCTCTTATGAAGCTCGTCAAAAATTGACAAAGATTAATCCGAAAACTATTGGACAGGCATCACGTATTACAGGAGTATCACCTTCTGACATCAATGTTTTATTGATTTTATTGGGAAGATAAAAGAAATGTTTCACGTGGAACATTGAAAATAGTGCGAAGGGTACTATTGAATAAATTCGGGTAAAAAGGTATATTTGTAGGGTAAAAATTACAAACAAAAACCGAGGTATAAAATGGAAATTATTGAAGGGAATTTAATTGATGTAGAAAACAGGGAATTTTATCCTTGCGCTATATCTATATCTGAAGGAAAGATCATAAATATAGAAAGGAATTCTAATTCGTATGATCAATATATTTCGCCGGGATTTATAGATGCGCATGTCCATGTGGAAAGTTCCATGTTAATGCCTGTCGAGTTTTCCAAATTAGTAATTCCGAATGGAACAGTGGGAGTGGTTGCCGATCCGCATGAAATTGCCAATGTTTTAGGGGTAGAAGGGGTCGAATTGATGGTGAATAATGGAGAAAAGGCACCTTTAAAATTCTTTTGGGGTATTCCTTCATGTGTTCCCGCAACTTCATTCGATAAACCGGGGTCCATTTTATCTATAGAAGATACGGATAAATTAGCAAAAACCGGAAAGTTTACGATGCTTTCTGAAGTCATGAATGTACTTGGGGTTATAAATAATGACCCGGATGTCATTGGAAAAATAGAAATAGCCAAAAAATACCGATTAAAAATAGATGGTCATGCACCGGAACTCGTGGGTGATCTATTGAGTTCATATATTGCTCATGGTATAGAAACCGATCATGAATCTTCGACCCTAGAAGAGGCAGAAGAGAAAATTTCGAAAGGAATGCACATTATGATCAGGGAGGGAAGTGCTGCTAAAAACTATGATGCGTTAAAATCATTGATTGCTACACGTACGGATAGCGTCATGTTTTGCACGGATGATTCACATGCTGACGACTTATTAAATGAAGGTCATATTAATAAAATTGTCAAAAAAGCATTGGCTGATGGCTTTGGTATTTTTGATATTTTGCAGATTGCATGTCTTAATCCGGTACGTTTTTATAATCTAAATATAGGAACTTTGCATGTTGGGGATAGTGCGGATTTCATTATTCTGGATGATATAGAATCTTTGAATATACGTTCTACTTATATTCGTGGGGAGGTAGTCTATGGTGAAAACTGTTATAAAAATAATCCGGTTTGTGATGTACCTTTATTAAATAAGTTTCATCATGATGAAATAAGTTTATCTGATCTCCATACTAATGTTTTTGGAGATGTTACCTGTATTCAAGTAAAACCTGATAGTCTTTTGACAGACCGTAAAACCCTTCATTTCGATGAAAAGATAGAAAATTTTCAATCGGATTTAGATAAAGATGTTTTGAAAATAGTTTATTTAAATCGTTACTTTAATTCTAAACCGCAGGTCGGTTTTATTTCGGGTATCGGTTTAAAGCGGGGAGCTTTTGCTTCTTCTATATCACATGACTCGCATAATATTATTGCGGTGGGTTGTACCGATCAAGATTTAATGCTTGCTATAAATGAATTGATAAAGGAAAAAGGTGGCTTAACCGTGAATGAAGAGGGCAAATTACACTCTTTACCCCTTCCTATCGGTGGTATTATAAGTGATAAAAGTGGGAGAGAAGTGGCAGATCGCTACATGAAATTAAATGAAATGCTTTTAAAAATGGGAACACCGCTAAAGTCTCCTTTTATGACACTTTCATTTATGGCATTAATTGTTATACCTACTTTAAAAATAGGAGAAAAAGGTATATTTGATTTTGAGAAGTTTGATTTTGTGAAATAGTATATGACAGAAGATGAATTTGGATTGAAAGAGAAAGTCAGTAAATTACCTACGACTCCCGGCGTGTATCAATTCTTTGATGCAAATGGAGTAATTATATATATAGGTAAGGCTAAGAATCTGAAAAACAGAGTTTCATCTTATTTTGTAAAGACAAATCAGACATCTAAAACAATGGTCTTGGTCCGTAAAATACGGGATTTGAAGTACATTGTAGTTAATACAGAGGAAGATGCGCTATTACTAGAGAATAATTTGATCAAAAAATACAAACCCCGGTATAATATTCTGTTGAAAGATGATAAAACGTACCCTTGGATTTGTATTACAAAAGAGGCTTTTCCACGAGTTTTTACTACTCGGAAATTTATCCGGAACGGATCAGAATATTTTGGGCCTTATACTTCGGCTAAATATGCTAACACCTTGATTTCCTTGATAAAATCGCTGTATAAATTGAGAACTTGTAATTTATCTCTCAATAAATCAGCTATTTATAGTGGAAAGTATAAAGTATGTCTGGAATATCATATCGGAAATTGTATGGGGCCTTGTGTCGGATACGTGCAGGAAGAGGAATACATGGAATATATTGCACAGATCCGGAATATTTTGAAAGGAAATATTTCTTCCGTGATTGATTTTATGACTCGAAAAATGAAGGAATATACTATTTCCCTTCAATTCGAAAAGGCACAGGAAATGAAGGAGGCCATAGAAGCATTGAAAACTCATCAAACAAAATCCACGATAGTAAGTACTTCGATAAACGATATAGATGTATTTTCTTACTTGGAAGATGAAAAATATGCCTATGTGAATTACTTGAGAATTGTTCATGGAGCTGTGAATCAAGTGCATACTATTGAATTAGAGAAAAAATTGGATGAATCGAAGGAGTCTTTGTTTTCTTTTGCCATTTTTGAGATCCGCCAGTTGGTAAATAGTCGCTCTAGGGAGGTTCTAGTACCTTTCTACCCGGATGTATTGATGGAAGGAATGAACTATGCTATCCCGCAAAGAGGGGAGAAAAAACAGCTATTGGAGTTATCCGAACGGAACGTGAAATTCTTTAAAATGGATCGGGAACGTCAACGGGGATTACGTCGGCAGGATAGTAAATTAGATTTACTAAATACGATAAAAAATGATTTGAAATTGCCTCGATTACCTCACCGGATGGAATGTTTCGATAACTCTAATATACAGGGAACCAATCCTGTAGCCTCTTGTGTTGTTTTTATAGACGGTAAACCGGCAAAGCGAGAATACAGACGTTTCCACGTGAAAACTGTTATTGGGGCAAATGATTTTGCCTCGATGGAAGAGATATTGTACCGTCGCTATCACCGGGTACTTGAAGAGGGTGGGGAGTTGCCTGATTTGATTGTGGTGGATGGTGGAAAAGGACAATTAAGTTCAGCCGTGGCCACATTGCGTAAATTAGATTTGTTGGAAAGAGTGCCTATTATCGGTTTGGCCAAGCAAATGGAAGAAATATATTATCCCGGAGATAAAGATCCTTATTTGTTGGCGAAAACTTCCGTGGCTTTAAAGACATTAATGCACATCCGGGACGAGGCTCACCGTTTTGGTATCACTTTTCATCGTAAATTGCGAGAGAAAAAACAGACAATTAGTGTATTAAGTGAAATTAAAGGTATAGGTGAGAAAACAGAAGTATCTTTATTACAATATTTTAAATCTGTAAATGCTATAAAAGAGGCATCTCGTGAAGAGTTAGCAAAAGCCATAGGCCCGGCTAAAGGAAATGTCGTGTATGATTATTTTCATTTAAATGATGCAGATGATAAATAATTATTCGTTCATAATATCCGTTTGACGATCGATAGAGGCTTGGTGAATGGCTTTGAACACGCGTTCCACGAGTTCTTCACTCAAATTATTCTTGCGGGCCTCTTCAAGGACACGGGTAAGGATTTTTTCCCAGCGATCCGGTTGGAGAATAGTAATATTATTTTGTTTTTTATACGTTCCGATCTCTTCAATAATTTTCATCCGGTTGGTAAGGACTTCCATGATCGTGTTATCCAGAGTATCTATTTTTTCCCGGAGTTCTTCGATGATTAAGGTATTATTTGAGTTGTTAGGATGTTCTTCCCGGATGATCAGATGGGCGAGAATTTGATTTAATTGATCGGGAGTAATTTGTTGTAAAGCATCACTTAATGCACAATCCGGATTCACGTGAGACTCGATGATTAGCCCGTCGAATCCTAGGTCCATTGCTTTCTGGGATATTTCTTGGATATACTCTCTATGACCACTGATGTGGCTGGGATCACAGAAAAGCGGTAGATTCTTGATGCGTCGCTTTAATTCAATCGGTATTTGCCATTGAGGCATATTACGATAGCGAGTGCTATTATAGGACGAGAATCCGCGATGAATAGCTCCTAATTTTGTAATACCGCATAAATAGAGACGTTCAAAAGCACCGATCCATAGTTCTATGTCCGGGTTTACCGGATTCTTGACGAGAACCGGAATATCAACTCCTTTTAAAGATTCCGCAATTTCCTGAACAGCAAACGGGTTTGCCGTAGAACGGGCGCCAATCCATACCATATCCATCCCGTATTTCAGTGCAGCCTCCACGTGATGGGCATTGGCGACTTCCGTGGAAATTTTCATTCCCAATTCCTTTTGGATATTTTGTAACCAAGGCAATCCTTTTACTCCGACTCCTTCAAAACAATTCGGACGGGTTCTAGGTTTCCATATTCCGGCTCGTAAAACTTCTATTCCATTGTTTTTCAGTTGAGTTGCCGTGTTAAAAAGTTGCTCTTCACTCTCAGCACTGCAAGGACCCGCTATCATTAACGGACGTTCTTGACGGGTGAACAGATTCCATTCGGAATAGGATTGTATTTCTAATGGCTTGGTCATTTTAACTACAAAATTAGAATTCAAAGATATTCTTTTCTTTTCTAAAAATGGAGCTATCCCTTTACTTTTTGGATAGCTCCCGGCGGATGATGTATTTCAACAAAACGTTCCGTGTTTGAAATTGAATTTGGATACTTTTTTAGTGGAAGTCTTTTTACGTGCTTGTTTTGAAACTGATACATGACTTTGCGTGTTCTTGTTTCCTTTCTGAAGATTTGATTTCTGTGTTTTCATGATTTTTAGATTTTAAGTAAGACTAAAAAACCCGGCTGGGATCAGCCGGGTTGAATGAATATAATACGTGTTACTTACATTTTTACAGGTAATACAAGGTCATCCCAGCTGTTGTTGAGGTAATAATAATAGTAGTAATAATAACGACCTGTATGTGAAAAAATAGTATTCATGTCTATGGTTTTAAATAAAAAAAGACCCCGAAATTCGGGGCCTGTATATTTTATATGATCACAATATTCCCCTTTACTTTTCCGGAAAGTAATAATAGAAATAGTAATATGAGGTGTACATCATGTTCATTTTCTTTTCATTGTTCGGGACAAATATAGGTATTCTGAAATATAAAACAAATAAGTAAGCGGAAAAGTTAGGAGAAAAAGTCTAACTTTGTGTGGATTAATTTGAAAAGGAAAGATGATGACTAACGAGGAGAAAAAATTGTACTTGCTGGATGCTTACGCGTTGATTTACCGTTCATATTACGCGTTTATCAATAATCCCCGGATCACGACAACGGGAATAAATACATCGGCCACTTTCGGTTTTTTTAATTTTTTACTGGAATTGCTTGAATTGGAAAAACCGACTCATCTGGCAGTAGTTTTTGACCCAGAAGGTCCTACTTTCCGTCATGAAATGTACCCGCCCTACAAGGCCCAGCGTCCCCCGATGCCGGAGGACCTGAGAAAGTCGGTTCCTTATATTAAAAGTATTATTGAAGGATTAGGCATTAAATCAATTGTTGTCAGCGGGTTCGAGGCGGACGACGTGATCGGAACGCTGGCTAAGCGGGGAGAGAAAGAAGGGTTTCAGGTATATATGATCACGCCGGATAAAGATTACGCCCAGTTGGTCAGCGAACGAGTGTTCATGTATAAACCGGGGCGTGCCGGAAATAAGTCTGAAGTGTGGGGTATTCCGGAAGTATTGGATCATTTCGGGATCGAGCGGGTGGAACAGGTGATCGATATTCTTGGTTTGATGGGTGACACGGCGGATAACGTGCCGGGATGTGATGGTGTCGGACCGAAAAGTGCTGCCACATTGATTTATAAATATGGAAGTATAGAAGGGGTATATCAACATATAGATGAGCTGAAAGGCAAACAAAAAGAGCGCTTGTTGTGTTGTCAGGATACTGTCTTTTTATCAAAGGAACTGGTGACTATCAACACGGAAGTACCCACAGAAGTGAATGCTGAAGATTTGGCATTGGGTGAGATTCAAGACGATGTGTTAAAGCCGATCTTCAATGAATTGGAGCTTTTCTCTCTGGCAAAGCGAGTGTTCATGATAGAACACGAGGAAAATTTGGTAGAGACCATTCACCCGGAAGAAGTTGATTACCGGAAAATCACTACTGTGGCGGAACGGGATGAATTACTTCAGAAGTTGAAGGAGGCCCCGGAATACGTGCTGAACGTGATCTTTGGAGATGGCACGATTTACAACTCTTATCCGGACTATCTCTGTTTTTCAACAGCCGTTAATACTGCCTGTTATCTGCGGTTACCTTCAGTAAAGGATAAGGCCGAGGACGTGATTCGTTTATTTAAACCTATTCTTGAAGATCAGAACAAAGTTTTGATCTCGAATGACGTGAAGGACGATATTATTTGGTTAAGAAGAGCCGGGGTAGAGATTCTAAATAAAATATTTGATGTCAAGATTGCACATTACGTTCTACAACCGGATAGTTCCCACGAACTGGAACGTGTTGCTTTGGAAATGCTGAATTATCGCTTGATAAAAGGAGATAATACCGAGAATCCTCAATTATCCTTATTTCCCGATGAAGGAGCCAAGAAAGACAAGGATTTTGCCGAACGTACGGATATATTATTCCGCTTGAAAGGAAAGTTGGAAGAGGCTTTACAGGAAGTCGGACTTTATAAGTTGTACGAAGAAATTGAAATGCCTTTGGTATCTGTTTTGGCTGATATGGAGTACGAGGGTGTGTCCATTGATAAGGTGGCACTGGATGAGCTATCCGAGAATTTGAAAATAAGAATCGCGGAGACAGAGAAAATTATATATGAAATGGCCGGTAAAGAATTCAATATTAGCTCTCCCAAGCAGTTGGGCGAGATATTATTCGACCAGATGAATATTGATCCCGGCAACAAGAAAACCAAAACAGGCCAATACAGTACTTCCGAACAGGTGTTGTCAAAATTAGAAGATGCTCACCCGATTGTAGGACATATACTTAATTACCGAGGATTAAAGAAATTGTTGACCACGTATGCGGAGGCTTTACCCACGTATATTGATCCGGCAACCGGAAAGATTCACACGCATTTTAACCAAGCGGAGGCGGCAACCGGAAGATTGAGTAGCTTGAATCCGAACTTGCAAAATATACCTATCCGGACAGCCGAAGGTCGGAACATTCGGAAAGCTTTTATCACGGGAGATCCGGATTATGGGTTCTTCTCGGCCGACTATTCACAGGTAGAGTTAAGATTGATGGCACATTTAAGTGGTACGCCGGAGCTGATCAATGCTTTCCTGAAAGGGGAAGACGTCCATGCTGCAACGGCATCTAAAATTTATCATGTGCCTTTGGACGAGGTGACCCCGGAGATGAGACGACGGGCGAAAACGGCTAATTTCGGGATTATTTACGGTATTTCGGCTTGGGGATTGGCGGAACGGCTGAAAATTTCCCGGAAAGAGGGTAAGGAACTGATTGAAGGCTATTTTGCCCTTTATCCCGGAGTGAAACGTTACATGGAAGAATCCGTGGAGAAAGCCCGGAAAAAAGGGTACGTGGAGACGATCATGGGCCGCCGTCGTTATCTGAGAGATATAAATTCCCGGAATGCGGTTGTACGGGGTGTTGCCGAGCGGAACGCGGTGAACGCTCCTATACAGGGATCGGCAGCCGATATTATTAAGAAAGCGATGATATGTATTCATCAGAAATTAAAAGAACGGGGATTACGTTCCAAGATGATTTTGCAGGTGCATGACGAGTTGAATTTCAAATGTCATCACGAGGAAATCGAGGAATTGAAGAATCTTGTGGTGGATTGCATGGAACACGTTGTGAGCTTAGCGGTGCCTTTAACCGTGGGTACGGGCTACGGGAAAAGCTGGTACGAGGCACATTAATGTTAGAATATAAAGATGTTGTTGGGAATGTTGGACAAGCAAATAGATTCAGTTATAACGGATAGTATCGTGCCGGTGTCGGATTCTGTGGTGTTTCCGGCCTCTTTGTTAAGAGAAACGGTCTCTTGGAAACCTTTCTTACCGTTTGACACGCTGACGAATCAGGTGGAATTAGTAGACGGAATTCCTTTGAGCGGGGAGAAAATGAATATTGAATTTATTTCCAGTATTCTGATTTACACGGTCGTGTATCTCGTTTTTATCGCTTTGTTGCGCCTGCGAGGAAGAGGTTTTCTCCCAACGGTGTACACCTATTTTTTCAACCGGAAAAGAGGAGCTAGCTTGCAATCGGAAGGCGGGATGCCAAACTATTTCTTCGTTTTCTTGTCGGTTTGCCTTTCCTTCTCGATCTTGTCCATGTTGATGGCTTTTTTGATCGATCCTCCCTTTGTATTCTTTAATGCCTTAATCTATTTTCTGA
The DNA here is from genome assembly GCF_019423355.1 of Butyricimonas sp. NCBI lineage: Bacteria > Pseudomonadati > Bacteroidota > Bacteroidia > Bacteroidales > Odoribacteraceae > Butyricimonas > Butyricimonas sp. The sequence goes on along the minus strand of NZ_JAHZBP010000007.1, from coordinate 16,628 downwards.
TCATCTTCGGTTACTATTTTTTAGTCTTGGGACTTGTGCGGCTTTTCGGGTGGGCATTTAATAGAAGGCATTGTGCATCGGAAATCATCTTGAATTTGCGCACAAGCGCAATCGTGTTGGGATTATCCATATCCCCGTTCGTGCTGGCCTTGTTTTACGTGCAAACTTCGGCAATAAATATGTTATTATATGTCATTTCAGGAATTGGTATCATTATTCTGGTTTTCAGATTTATAAGATTGATTAAAATATTATATGGATATAGAGTTTCAATTTTGTATATGATTTTGTACCTTTGTGGGCTTGAAATATTGCCGATTCTTGTCTTGTACAAGCTATTGGAATAAGTTAGAGAAGTTAGTGTAATTTTAAAACAGAAGAAGTTGAAAATAAAGAAGATACTAGTTTCGCAGCCAAAGCCGACAACCGAGAAATCTCCGTATTTTGATTTGGCAGAAGAATTTGGATTGAAATTAGAATTCAAATCATTTATAAAGGTAGAAGGTGTCACGGCAAAAGAATTTCGTCAAGAAAGGATAAATATTCTTGATTTTACCGGGATCGTTTTCACCAGTCGTACGGCTATCGACCATTTCTTCCGGATCTGTACCGAAATGAGGGTAACCGTTCCCGACACGATGAAGTATTTCTGTATATCAGAGGCTATTGCTTTCTATCTTCAGAAATATATCGTGTACCGTAAGAGAAAAATTTTCTACGGGGACAAGAAAGTCGAGGATATGACGAAAATTCTGTTAAAGCACAAGACCGAAAACTTCCTAGTTCCGGTTTCCGACGTGCATAAAGAAAATATCCCCGCTTTGATGGATGAACTACACCTGAAGTACACGAAATCCGTATTCTATAAAACCGTGTCCAGTGATGTAGCCTCTGAGATTCCGGATTTGAAAGAGTATGATATATTGGCATTCTACACTCCGGCCGGTATCAAGTCATTGTTCCACAACTACCCGAATTTTGAGCAGGGTTCGACAATTATTGCGGCCTTCGGGGAGGCGACAGCCGAGGCGGTTGAGGAGGCCGGGTTGAGGCTTGATATAAAAGCTCCCACGGAAAAAGCCCCTTCGATGACCATGGCGCTGGAACAGTTCATTAAGGCTTACAACAAAGAAAATAAATCAAAATAGGAAAATGGACATCAAACGATGTCCATTTTTTGTATGTTTGCACTCGTATATGGATGAAACGATAAAATACACGTTTTGCAAGGAAGAACGGCTATGCCGGAAGGGGGGATTCGAGGAACTTCTGTCCTCGGGCTATAGTTTCGTGTCTTATCCGTTACGAGTGGTCATCCGGTTATACCCGAGGGAAGAGAAAGATTTTCCGGCTCGGATAGCCGTGAGCGTTTCTAAAAGGCGTTTCAAGCGAGCCGTGAAACGTAACCGGGTAAAACGTTTGATTCGGGAGACCTATCGTCTGAATAAAAATATATTGTACTCTTATATCCCGGAGGATAAAACGATGGATATATTGTTCATATATTTGCATGACGAAATTTTTGAATATGGTAAAATCGAAAAAGCGATAACCGGTGCTATTAAAAAAATTAGGAGCTATATTGAAAAAGATAGTGGTGGGGATATTGCTGATACCCATTAAATTTTATCAGTTATGCATTTCCCCTTGGACACCCCCGAGTTGCCGCTATACCCCGACCTGTTCACAATATGCGGTGGAGGCGTTACGGAAACACGGTCCGGTAAAAGGATTATTCCTTGCGATAAAACGGATATGTTCTTGCCATCCATGGGGAGGTTCGGGCTACGATCCGGTGCCGTGAAATTTGTTATTTTGTTGGATATATACTATTTTCGCTAGATTGTTATTAAAATAAGATTATGAGAAAAAATACACGTGTAATTATCTTCATTTCGGGAGTCTTGTTACTGGCTTTCGGGATGCTTGGCTTGAAGGAAGACGATAAAAGATTCCAGATTAGTAAGGGATTGGATATTTTTGCCACGCTTTTCCGGGACGTGAATCTTTTTTACGTGGATGACGTGCAGCCGGAGAAAATGGTGCAGGACGGGATTGACGCCATGTTGAAGAAACTGGACCCCTACACGGTTTATTACCCGGAAACTAAGTTGGACGAGTTCAAGATGATGACGACGGGCGAATACGCCGGGATCGGTTCCGTGATCGGTATGAAGGATGATTACGTGGTGATCCGCGAACCCTACAAGGGGTCTCCTTCTTACAAGGCCGGGTTACTTCCGGGTGATTTGATTCTGGCTGTTGACGGGGAAAATATGAAGGGAAAGAATGTCGAGTACGTGAGTTCCCGTCTGAAAGGACAACCCGGTAAAGAGGTGGTGCTTAAATTGCAACGTGTCGGGGAAGAAAAGCCTTTGGAGAAGCGGGTTCTTCGGGAAGTCGTACAGGTTCCCAGTGTTCCTTACTACGGGATGCTGAATAACGAGATTGGGTACATCTATTTTACCGGTTTCACGGATAAGGCTGCCGACGACGTGAGAAGCGCGATCATGGATTTGAAAAACCGGGGAGCGCAGTCCCTTGTTCTCGATCTTCGCGGTAACGGGGGTGGATTGCTGGATCAGGCAGTGGAGATTGCCAATTTCTTCCTGCCTAAAGGTTCCTTGATTGTAAGCACGAAAGGAAAGATGAAACAATGGGATAAGGAATATCGCACGACGAGAAATCCCTTGTTGCCGGATATGAAACTGGCCGTGCTGATCGATCGGGCATCTGCCTCAGCCTCGGAGATTCTTTCCGGTTCATTGCAGGATTACGATCGGGCGGTTGTAATTGGTGAACGTTCATTCGGCAAGGGATTGGTGCAGACTACCCGTGATCTGGTCTATAACACGAAATTAAAGGTAACCACGGCGAAATATTATATTCCTAGCGGACGCTGTATTCAAGCGGTAGATTATTCCCACCGTAATCCGGATGGTAGCGTGGGTACGATTCCCGATTCTTTAATGAAACCCTTTAAAACGAAAGCTGGGAGAACGGTGTATGACGGTGGTGGTATCACGCCGGACGTGAAGATTGAACCGGAGAAATACGCTAAAGTAACCCAAGAACTGGTGTTGCAGGATATGATCTTTGATTTTGTTAATGAATATGCGGCAACTCATCCCACGATTGCAGCTCCTTCTGAATTTGTTTTGTCGGATGAATTGTTCAACGAGTTCAAGGAATACTTGAAAAAGCGTGAATTTGAATACGAGACAGCCTCCCAGCTTGTTCTGGAAAGATTGGTAAAGGCAACTCAAGACGAGAAATACTATGATCAGGTGTCCAGTCAGGTAGAGCAATTGAAGAATAGTCTCGGACACTCTATTGATCGGGATTTGGATGTTTTCAAGAAAGAGATTTCCGATATATTGTCCGACCAGTTGATGGAACGTTATTACATGCAAGAGGGTGTGATAGAGTATCATATCCGTAATGACAAGGATATAGCTAAGGCGCTGGAGGTTTTGTCGAACAACGAAGAGTATCAAAAAATATTGAAGTAGCATGAAAAAATAGATAGTAGTTTTTTGAAATCCCAAAAAACTACTATCTTTGCACCGCAATAAAACAATTGCCCTATTGTGTAATGGTAGCACTACAGATTCTGGTTCTGTCTGTCTGGGTTCGAATCCTAGTGGGGCAACAACATGAAGAAAACCCTTATAGTTGGAAAACTGTGAGGGTTTGTTTTTTGAATGAAAATTGTTGATTATCAGTGCTGTTACATCTCTTTTCTATTTTGTCTGAATGATTTGTGATATTAGGATTAAGGGATAATTTGATGTAGTTCTAGTATCATTTTAGGTATCATTTCCCCGTTTTGCCAATAAATTCAGGTATCATGTTAATGTGTTTATTGTTAGTGTTTTACGAGTAAATATTATGATTATGAACGAGTGTGCCTCATTTTGCTTATGTATGTTTGGAAGGAATAAGTGAGGATTATATTTGTTTGTGCTAAGGTTTATTCTGAATCCATAATTAATAGATAATGACTAACGGATTACTATCGAATATAATATTTTCATTATATTTTATAAATATTTTATGAACCTTATTTTATATAAGGTTCATATAAGGTTACTATAAGGTATCTATAAGGTTTATGATGGTAGTAATCAAGTATTCTTCAATTGATGACAATGTAATTAGGACTGAATTCCTTATCATTTAGCTGTTAATTTTCATATAGTTACGATTCATGCGGATGATAATAGATTTCGGATGTATAATTAATATTTGTTTTATAATAACCAATATTGGATTGTTTTTGTTGAAGAATATATCTAACTTTGCATAGTTGAAGTGAGTAATCATTTCAGCTTGTGTGTGTAGGAAGCATCGGCTTATACTGATTTTAGAAAGTCTGTAAACTTCGTGGGGATGTGTGACAGGTGTTCTACTTGCTATATATTCTTTATGAGATGTTAGGTTAAGCATGAATATTTTGTATGTACCTTGAATTTACCAGAACTTTTTAGAGCGGATAATCTCAATTCCCATGCTTTCTTTGTATAATGACCTTTTGGGGATTGGAGGATTGTATAAATTGTTATGAGATTTAGAATTGTTATTCTAGCATTGTCATTTTTAATGCTAAACTTGGTTGGATGTGATGATAAGGACTATTCAGATGACATCGATGCCTTAAAAAGAGAATTGGAAGAAACAAAAGCATCTATTAAAACACTTCAGGACTTGACAAATGCCTTGCAAAATCAATTGTTTATCGATTCGTACGAAAAAACAGATGATGGCTATACTTTGAAGATGAGCGATGGGAGTAAAATTACTGTTACACAAGGGAAAAAAGGAGAGGATGGGACAGATGCCCCGGCTATTACGGAGATCAAAGAAACGGAAGATGCTATGGAGTTTATATTCAGCAATGGAAATACAATCACGTTACCTAAGAATGAGAAATATGATGTGATCACGTTAGATATTGAAGTTACAGAAATAAATAGACAATTTGAATTTTCATTTACAATATCCGATAGCGATTACTTTGGTTATGGTCCATTATTCTCATTTCCTGAAAATTTAGAAATTAACTGGGGTGATGGTTGGATGACAGGAAATTACAGGCATAAATATAAAAAAGCGGGAAACTATACGGTAACAATTAAAGCAAAACAGATTTACGGTCTAAAGCCGGAATATGTAGAAAAAATAAAGAGTATCGATATTTCCCAATGTTCAAATATAAAATACCTTGACTTATCTTATTGTGAGGGAAATGTTACACTTCGTAATTTAAAAAATCTTATTGAAATAGAAGGTAATAGTAATAATGATATAACAGAATTGAATTTAGAAAATCTTCCCAATCTGCGAGCTGTTCGCATAGGTTCTTTTTATACCGAGAAGTCTCCATTGAAAGGAGTAAATTTCACGAATTGTCCTAAAGTGGAAATTTTAGATATTTCGAGTACAATGCTTACAATTATTGATATTAGCGGATTGACAAATTTGTATGATTTTAGATGTTGTAACACGATGGCTACAATAGGGGTGTGGGAAGGATTTGATGTTACGAATTATAGTGATTGGTCTGTGCCTGAAGGAGTAAAATATGAAGTCAAAAAATAATGGAATGTAGTATTTGATTCTTTTGGAGAGAAAGAATAAACCCCTTATCGTTTTAATACTGTAAGGGGTTACTTTTTGGATTTCACCATCACGTTTCTGAATTCTAGGGGTGAAATGCCGGCCCATCTTTTGAAAAACTTACTGAAAGAGGCTTGATCTGAGAAATGTAACTCGGTGGCGATTTGTTGGATGGAAAATTCGGATAAGGCGAGAAGGTTACGAGCCTCGCTGTACAACATTTCGCAAATGAAATTATTCACGGTGCGACCGGTTTGTGCTTTGATGATAGAAGTCAAGTATTGGGGCGTGATACTCATTTGCCGGGCATAAAAAGGAACGGAATGTTCCGTTTTGTAATGGAGCATGAGTAACGAGATGAACTTCCGTAATATATTGGCGTATCGGGTTTGCGGAACACTTTCGATAGCTTCATTTACCTTCTTATTATCCAGTATATTGTCTATTTCCAAATAATAGCGGGTTAGGGCGTTCTGGATCATTTCCAACTGATAGGAATGTTCCGTCCGGAAAAGTTGAGTCCGGAGGTCTTCCATGGTGGAAGCTAGTAGGTGTTTCTCTTCCTCGGAAATTTGCACGATCGGGTAGTGGTACATGTTCATCCCGTGGGTAATTCGGTGTTGGATGTTGAGAATGGGTAGGCGATCGATGAAATTCTTACGGGAACAGAGGCACAGGCATTGAAAATCACGGCTTACTTGACGAAAATTTGTGAGGTGCAGTGGGGACAGGATGCACAATGAATGAGCGTCAATTGGGTATTCCACGCTATCGACCAAAAGCGTGGCTCTTCCCGATAGCACCAGCATATAGGAAAAGGCATTCAGGTAAACGGATTTATTTCCGAACAGGAGAAATTTAGGGCCGATGTCAGAGGTGAACACGGTGATCTCCCCCTTGTAGGATTCACCTTTTTTGAAGGTCTCGATTTCTTGGATGTTGACAATATTGTAAGACTCCATGCTGAAGGGTTATCTTATGATGATGGAGCGAAGTTTGTGTAATGTTTTTTGTGTCATGATTTTTTGGTTTAGAAAGCTTACCAGATAACCCGTTATGCAGGCCGCAATGATGGAACCTTCCCGCACACCTTCTACACGTTGGCTCAAGATGAGGGAAAGGATTACGGCAGATGTGACTAGGGTAACGTCGAAGTACACTTTGAATTTTCCGAATTCTTTGTTACAACTGCGGGAGGCATATTTTACGAATCCCTCGGCACTCATCATGGCAACATGGGGTTTTATTTCGAGGACAACACCGATGGATTGCACGAGGCAGCCAACGAGTAGCAAGGCGATGGACATCCCGTAATTCGAGGGGTGTACACCACTTGTCAAAAGCATATTCAGATCGATAAATGCCGAGAATATGAAAGAAAAAGGTAACTGGAGTAGAATCTCGATGATGTCCCGTTTACTTTTATTATTCCGGATTAGCCAGAATTGCCCGATGATCAATAGCATATTGATGATGAATGTGCAGGTACCCAAGGATAGAGAGCTGTTCAGGCTCAACACGTAGTTTACGCTGGAAATAGGAGTGGTGCCTAGTGCAGAACGGATGATTAATACGATTCCCGCGGCTAGAAAATACAATCCGATAACGAATATCAAATACTTTTTTAAAAGTTCCTTCATAGTTAATTCTCCCTTTGTAAAAAACGCACGAAGATACTGTTTTTCGATGGAAATAGGAATAATTGCGGGTAGGTAGTTTCAAATAAAACAAATTCTCTCGGTTTTCGAACATCCGATTGTTGTGGCTTTTTTAGGAATTTTGCAGCGTCTTAAAGAAAGAGAAAGCAAGATGAATAGGAAGAAAATTGTGACAGGACTATTGTGTATGGCCGGTCTGTTACCGGTTTGTGCGCAACAAAGGGTTTTGAGTGTGGATGAAATGTTTCGTTTGGCCGACACGAATAGTCGGAGTATTCGCTCGTATCGTTTAGCTGTTGATGAAGCAAAACAGGGGACGAAAACGGCTAAAAGTGATAAACTGCCTTCTATCGAGGCAAATTTATCGTTCAGTTATATCGGGAACGGCTGGATAACGGATCGGGATTTTTCTGACGGGCAGAAGGCCTCAATGCCGCATTACGGGAATAATTTTGCGATTAAAGCTACACAGGTGGTGTATGCCGGGGGAGCTATCAACCGTAGTATTCAGTTGAGCGAGTTGCAACAACAGGTGGCAGAACTGGAATTACAGGATAACCGTCAGGAGGTGCGGTTTCTGTTGGTGGGGTATTACTTGGAACTTTACCAGTTGTATAACCAACAAGAGGTTTATGAGAAAAATATCGAGCAAACCCGCTTGTTGGTGAAAGAGATTCAAGCTGCCTTTCAACAGGGGACAGCCTTGAAAAGTGATATTACCCGTTATGAACTTCAATTGCAGAATCTGGAGCTGGGATTGACGAGTACCCGGAACCGGATTAAGATTTTGAACCGTCAGTTGACCACGACGATCGGCTTGGCCCCGGAGACGGTTATTTTGCCCGATACGACCGTGTTGGCAAGGAATATCGAGAGACGGGATGAGTTGTCTTGGCAGGGGATGAAAAATGAGTCTCCACGCTTGAAACTGGCTGATTTGGGGGTAGAGATGAGTAAGAAACAACAGGATTTGGTTCGTGCCGGACGTAGGCCGAATATCGGGCTCGTGGCCGCGAATAATTTTGACGGACCGATATTGATTGAGGTACCACCGATTGACAAGAATTTTAGTTACTGGTACGTCGGGATCGGTATCTCGTACAAGTTTGATGCTCTTTTTAAGAATAATAAGAAGTTGAAACAAGCCCGGATTGCTACCCGGAAGGCGGAAGAGGATCGGTTACTGGCGGATGAACAGGTCTCTAACGGGATTCATGCCGCGTGGGTTGAACTGGACGAGGCTTATTTCCGGTTACGTACACGGGAGAAGAGCGTGCAATTGGCTCACGAAAATTATGATGTGGTGCATTACCGTTACCTGAACGGGTTGTCCTTGGTGACGGATATGTTGGATGCCAGTAATATCCAGTTAAGTAGCGAGTTGGAGTTGACGAATGCCCGGATCGGTATTCTGTATCAGTATTATTTGTTGAAGAGAACAATCGGTAGTTTATAATTATTTTAATTGATATTTCAGTTATGAGTACAAATAGAAAGAAATTGATTCCTAACGTGGTTTTAAGCCTTGTTATTGTTGTCGGAATTTGTTGGGTAGCCAGTCGTTTTATTCATTTGGGACGGGTGGAATACACGAATAATGCTCAGGTGAAACAACATATTACCCCGATAAATACCCGTGTACAGGGATTTATCAAGAAGATATATTTCGAAGAGTACGAGCGTGTGCGTAAAGGTGATACGCTGGTGGTGATTGAGGATGCCGAGTATTGCCTGCGGCTGGCACAGGCGGAGGCGGATTACCGGAACGCGTTGGTCGGGATGGAGGCGATGCACACGACGGTTCACGCGGCGCAGAGTAATGTTTTGGTGACGGATGCCGGGATCGAGGAAGTACGGGTGAGATTGGCGAATGCGGAGAAAGACTACGAGCGTTACAAGGAGTTGTTGAAACAGGAGGCAGTTACCGTGCAACAGTTTGATCAGGTGAAGACGGAGTTCGAGGCGACAAAGGCCCGTTACGAGCAAATCCTTCGTCAGAGACAGGCGGTTTCACTGGTGAAACAGGAACAAACGCAGCGTTTGGAACAGAACGAGGCGAATATCAAGCTTGCCGAGGCTGCATTGAATTTGGCTCGACTGAATCTTTCGTACACGGTGATTCTGGCCACGACCGATGGGGTGACCGGGCGCAAGAATATACACGAGGGGGAACTCGTGCAACCGGGGCAGACGATGGTTAATCTCGTGGATGTGACCGAGAAATGGGTGATCGCGAATTACAAGGAGACGCAGACGACTCGCATGGAGGAAGGACAGATGGTGGAGATCGAGGTGGATGCTATTCCGGGAGTAAGGTTTGAGGGACGTGTGGCGTCCATTTCGGAGGCCACGGGAGCTTCTTTTGCACTGATCCCGCAGGATAATTCTGCGGGAAATTTCGTGAAGGTGGAACAACGTATCCCGGTTCGTATTGAATTCACGGGAACGAATAGACCGGAGGATATGAACCGCTTGCGTGCCGGGATGAACGTGGAATGTAAGGTTAATTACTAGAGAAGATGTCAGCACCGAATATACCGACACGCATCATGATGTTCCGGGATTTTGTCCCGGATCGGGTGCGTGTGTTTCTTTGTTTGTTTTTTGCCGTGACCTTTCAATTCTGCGGGGGGATTTATTTGGCATCCGTTTCGCAGATGGTTGGGTCGCTGGCGTTGATGCAGGAGGATATTATGATGGCCGGTTATGCCTCGTTCGTGGGGACAACGGTTGTTTTTCCTATTCTTTTTCGCTTGAAGTTTCGTTTCACGTCCCGGTCGATTTTCTTGATGGTCTGCCCGGCATTGATTGTTTGTAACTTGATCACGATGAGTACGGGGAGTCTCCCGGTGCTGGTCGGGGTTTGCTTTATTGCCGGGATGTTGCGTATGTGGGGGACGTTTGAGTGTTTGTCGAACGTGCAGCTCAGTATCACGCCGACTCGTAATTTCGCGGTGTTCTTTCCGGTCGTGTATCTTATCGTGTTGGGAAGTATCCAGTTGTCGGGGTTGGCGACGGTTTATTTAGGCTATTGGGCTGACTGGCGATATATACATGGGTTGATTGTCGGGTTGTTGCTTGTCGTTTGGTTGTGCGCGGTTCTGTTTACCCGCCATTTCCGGTTTATGAAGGCGTTGCCGTTGTACGGGATAGATTGGTTGGGCGGTATTTTGTGGGCGATCTTTCTTTTGGCGTTGGCTTTCGTTTTTGAGTACGGTAAGTTTTATGATTGGTTGTATTCTCCTTATATCCGTTCGGGGATTGTGGTGGCGGTCGTGGCGTTGTTGTTGAATATTAACCGGATGCACACGTTGCGGCATCCTTATATCACGCGGGAAGCATTGGGGTATCGGAATATGGGGGCGATATTGCTTGCCTTTTTGGTGCTGTGTTGTTTGCAGACGACGCCGACGATTCTGCAAAATATATTTACCGGGAGTATTTTGAAATATGACGTGTTGAACTCGGTATCTCTGAACTGGTGGAACTTGTTGGGAATCGTTTTGGGAGCTTTGGCAGTTTATTACTGGCACGCCCGCTTGCATGGGGGCTACAAAAGGGCCGTGTTTACCGGGTTTGCGCTGATCGTGATGTACCAGTGTTTCATGTATTTTCTGATCGATCCTCGGATGAATATTGAATGGCTTTACTTGCCGACGTTGTTAAGAGGGGCGGGGTACGTGATGATTTATATATCGTTGACGGTTTACATCTCGGGCTTCGTGCCGTTCCAGCATTTCTTTCAAGTGTTGTCTTTGCTGGGGTTCGTGCGGACGGGGTTCGGTTCGGCATTAGGAAGTGCGATTTATGGGCGGGCGATGCAACACGTTCTGCCGGGGAACTATCAGTTGTTGACTGCCGATCTGGATGCAGTGAATCCTGTTGCCGCTCATATCCCGACGGGACAGCTCTATGGCGAGACGATGAGGCAGGTGATGCTGGTCAGCGTGAAGGAAGTATATGGCTGGACGTGTATTATCGGGATTTTCTTTTTGCTGATGCTTTTGAGTTACAGGTATCTGAACCGGAACACGGTAGGACGTTTACCCGGAATGAGGCAGATTAAGCGAGTTATGAAACGGGATGTCAGTTATTAGTTGGCTGCGATTTAGGGAATGTGGTCAGGTTGATTGCAATTTATAATGACGATTTGCGGGTTTGCTATTTTTATTTTAGATTTTTATCGATTTGACTTAACCGGTTGAGAAATAAACTTTTAGCGAATTATTTGAGAAATAGAGGTAACGATTTAGCAACTGTGCGAATTTCAGCGTTTTGCGTTGCTATGCTGTCAAATAACTCTTTCTAAATGCAAAGATACAAAATAGACTTGAATTCAAGTCTATTTTGTATGATTTGTTTTAAATCGTTCCCGTAAGATTTTTAAGAACGTGGAATTTCTTGAATCCGCATCTTCTACCATTGCTTTATAATCAAGAATATACGCATTTTGTATAACACTTTGCTTCATATCCAAATCTAAATATACAGATTTCGAACGGAAATACATTTCACCATTAGAGAATAGTGGTTTAAACCCATTATTTATCAGATGTTTCCTATACCTATCGTCAAAATCAACAATTCCATAGAACCACATTCTTTGAACTCGATTACCATAATATTCGGCTAAACGTTGAGTTCTTGTATCTAACTGAAATTCTACTATCGAATTTTGTTCTGCACTAATACCCAATCGTTTAAGCTCAACTACAACAACATCAACTTTGGCATTTTCATTGTTAGGATTTTCCGAGAAAAATAATGTTATATCAGGTCTGTCATCATCATTATCTTTAACCTCACCTTGCGTAATTACATTAATTACTTTGGACATTTCAGCTTCACTTAATACCATATAATAGCTCATAAACTTATCATCAAAAATCCATACATTATTGTTGTACAAATCAGTGATGATATTTTCATCCTTGAACTCGGAAAATTTTGGTGCAATAAGGTTATGAATATCCGCTTCTTTATTTTTGGCATTTAATGTTTGCATTCTTTTTATGACATTTTGTCTAAACAGAATATATTCCGCTAAAGCTCGTGCAGATAAATCAAGTGATTTCTCAAACTGCTCGTCATTTAACTCTTTTGCACCCAAGATTTCTTTTTGGTCTCTAAAAAATTTATCTTGCGCTTTCTTTAATACATCAGACTGCGAAGAATATCCAATGTCATTATTTTCAAAATATCCACTTAAATGAGGATATGTATCATTTAGGTATTTCTCCTTACTTTTATTATTTCTTTCAATCTGAGGAAACTGTTCTTTTACAACCTCTGCAATAGCATTACGAAAGATGAATTTAATAATACTTAAGTCTGAATCAGGTATAGATAAGTTTATACGAGCTCCATCTACACTCCCTTGAAAAGATTCAGACATAAGCAAAAATATCATTTCATAACCTGTTGGCAAATTTTCTCCTGCAATAATATCTATCTTATGGCTACGTTCGTCTATTGCTAATGCAGTAATGACATTACTATCTTTTGGAGCAACTTCTCTAACATTATAATATAATTCAATTTTGTTAAAAAGGTCTGTTTGAGCACCTAATGGCTTTATTTGAAAATTCGGTAATTCAACTGTATTGATTGTATCTTCAACACAAGAGCCTCCAATGGTAGTTTTGATATAAACACTTATTTGTTTGCCAGCAAGTTTAGCTTTATAGAACTTCATATAAAAGTTTTCTAATAAAGCTTTCTTTATATAATGTGGATTTATATAATCATTTTTGCCAAGTCTTTCTCCTGTGAAGCCACTCATTCTAAAAATTGAGCCATTGAGTGTTGGCTCGATTTCAGTTATAGTACAATCTTTATCAAATGCTTCATTAAATTCAAAAACTCGTTGTTTTGAATTATCGAAAACGCTTTTAACTTCAACTTTATCAAAATAGCATAAATAGACCAAGCGTCCTAAACCTTTGTGGCTTTGTTCTTCAACATCAAATAATTTGGAAAATTTTCCAAATCTTACATCATTGAATCCAACACCATTATCTGAAAGTATAACTATTAAATTATGCAATTCTCCATAATTACTCAATGATATATTGATATTGAATTCGGTAGCATTTGCATCTAAAGCATTTGCAAACGCTTCAAAATAAATCATCTCAAATGACGATTTAGAAAAAAACATCTTCAATGCTTGTTTGATATTAACTTCCATATTATTTTTTATAATTCATCCTCATAGTTAAACTCAACTCTACTTTGAAGTATTATCTCTTTGAGTACATTCGAAATCAGCCCTGCATCTTCTACTCTTTGAAAATGATGTAGCAGTGTTGGGATATTTATAATTTCCTCTATGCATTCCATATACTTACAAACAATATCTTCTACAACATAAGTTTTGGAAGCATCTTTATACAATTTATCTTTCAAAATACCCACATCATCAAGCGATTTAACCACGAATGTAATAGGATATTTTTCTATTTTCTCAATGTCAAGAAAATACTTTTTGAAATCCAACGTTTCTGTTACTTGGAAAAATCTCCCCAAAGGTTTCATTACAAAATCAATACCTCCATCATTGGCATTTGTTCTTCCTGTCTTATAAAGTTTTAAGGCTTCTTCGTTCAAATTTTCCCAAGAATACCCCCATATAATAGTTTGCTCTTTATAGTAATATTTGAGAATAGCATAACTAACTATCTCAAATAATCTTGCATCAACATTTGGAGCAAGCAACCCTATTATAAACTCATGAACATTTACACTATTGCTATCTTCGATAGCCTGTAATTCTTCGCATTGTGCGATGAAACGTTGAAACGAATCTTGCTTAACTTTCACATATTCATCTATAATTGCGATAATAGCTTTAGCAATATTATATTGGTTCCCATTGACATCAACTATTAATAAATTTTCATTTATCCAATAACGGTTAGTTTCCAAGTTTCGCAAAATAGGAGTTATTTCTGATGTGGGAAAGAACTTTTGGAATTCCGCATTCATTCGATTATTCAATGCGTGATTTTGCAATTTACTTCCAAAAGGAAGTTCTCGTTGTCTCTGAAATAAACGAGAAAATTGCGCTCCTTCATAATTTTTATACATGGAATTTGTATCGAAATTATGTGCTATATAATCTTCAATTATAACATATATAGCATAAAGATTGGCAAAACTGGAACGGGATTTAGAACCTTTACTTGCAGATTTAGTTTTTTCATTGATATATTGAATCAAAAGATTTTTTGTGTAAATCTCCGTTCCATTTTCTCCGTATATTCGGAATAAAATATCTTTAATGATAGGTGTAAAGCTGTGTTCCATAAGTTTAAAAAAACAATGATGGTTGCTGAATATCTGTAGATATTGTTGGTTTATACACTTTTTGTAATGCTTCTAATGGTAATCCTTTGTATTCTGTTGCTAATTCTAATCGTCTAAGTCCGATTTTAATATACTCTTCTTGCAACTCAATCCCAATCGACTGCCTCCCTAAAGTTTTTGCCACATAAGAAGTTGTAAATGTACCAGAAAATGGGTCTAATACAACATCTCCCACTTTGGAACTTGCTTTTATTATTCTTTCAAGTAAGGCTATAGGTTTTTGGGTCGGATGATTTTCATATTCATCCATCCTATACCTAACTCGTGCGAAATCCCAAACATTGCCCGGAACTTTTTCTGTATTGTAAGGCTGTGGCGGATTTTTCCTATAGTCTATCAATTTGCGTTTTGCGCCAGTCTTTGCCTCTACCTTTATATCTTCAGCATTAAAGGTATAGTTGTTTTTATCCTTTACACAAAAAAGAATCGGTTCATACATAGAGCCAAAGTAGCGTTTAGCTTGTACCCCCGAACTATCATAAGCCCATACAAGACGAGATAGAATTGTTAGTTTCTTACGTAGAAAAATATCAAAATACGGCATGAATTGTGTCGATGTCATAACATAAAAAGCCCCTGATGGCTTCAACTTTTTAACACATAAATTCAGCCATTCATAACACCATTCTAAATAAGCTTCATCCGTTTCCCACTTATCTTTACAACCTGCGAAATCCTTTCCTATGTTATAAGGAGGGTCTGCGAATATTAAATCAATCGATTCATCCGCAATTTCTTCATTCAAAGCTATTATTGCATCTGAATGAATTATCTTATGTTCGGTATTCCCTATAACTTCAATATTATTCATACTTATAAAGTTTTTTGTGCCACTTTCAATATCTGAGTAGCATTATTCTCATTTTTAATAAGCCTGCAAACTTTATCTGCAAGCCATAATGTTACAAGCTCATTTTTATCAATCTGCAATATTTGGGCAATTGCTTCAACTTGCTCCCGTCTTGCTTCCCTCTCACCTTTCTCTATTTTGCAATATGTTGCAGTGTCAATATCCAGTGCCGCAGCCAATTGACGTTGCAGCATTTGGTTTTGAATACGAAGTTCTTTTATGCGCTCTGAAAACATCAGTTTTACTCTTTATTGTCTTGACATTATTTGGCAAATTTACTACTTTTATTTTGTTTAAGCACTATTGCAAGCCAATAATTTGGTTGACTTAAATTTAGCGATTGTGGTACAGCTAATTATTTATCTATTTCCACTTAAATTCCCTTGCCTTTCCTTTGCGGTTGTATAGGTCGGCGTATGTTCTGCTTTAACTTCTCGAACTGTTCCTTGAACCACTCGGCAATGGGCTTTCGGTCGATGGCAAGAACTAATCTCGTCCCGTCCGTGGGGTCTTTCACTACTTGAAACCCAGCCTTTTCGGTCGTGAATTTCCGTCCGTGTTCCTCCGAGTAGAGTTCCCCCGCATACTCCAACGGCTTTCCCTTGACGAGCGTTGCGGTCTGTCTTTCATCGAACCCAATAAGGCGGCAGAGGTTTTCGATACGGAGCATTTCACGGAAATAGGGAAACCATGCCGCCGCCCTTGCGATTACCGTTTTCAAGAAAGATATTTCCTCCTTGTGCTTCGTTTCCTTGTCCGCTATCTCCCTGCGGTGCTTCCATTCTACTTCTGCCATCTGTCGGCTGTGGTCTGCCTGCATGGTTTGTATTCTGTCTTGCAGGGCTTCGATGGTTTCCTCGTGGTCGGCTATCTCTCTATGCAGGGCGGTGTTCTCCCTTTCCAATGTCTTGACCTTGTTGCTGCCGAAAAGAGAACCGACGCTTTCGGCGATGTTGGCGGCTGCGGCGGTTGCCGCCCCTTTCAGCTTCTCGGTCTGTATTTCTTTTTTCGCCCGTTTGAGTTCCTCCTGCGCCGTTTCTTTTTGCTGCTGCAAATCCACCACCTCCGCTTTCAGATTGTCGGAGAGTTTCTGTATATCCCGATAATACTGCTGCGTGGACTTGTGGCGAGCC